>CACWLP010000010.1 GCA_902761755.1 uncultured Eubacteriales bacterium
CAAGCTGGATGCGGCGTGCGGCGGGCTGAAGGGCGTAAAAACCAAAACCGAGAACGTTACCACCTCCGCCGGCGGAAACGCCACCACGTCCCTGAACCCGCAGAATGTGATCCTCCTGTCCGCCTACACCCCGTCCGACACCAATAAGATCTGCACGCCGTTCCGGGCCAACGCAAACACCTTTTCCCTGCACATTACCGATACCGCCGGAAACGCGGTTGCTTCGTCAACGGTCAGCGTGACGCTGTCGTATATCGAGAAATAAATGGCCGGAGGCACGGCAGTCAAAGCGGCCGATCTGATCCGGCTGTGGCGGCGGGCGCTCGACGGCCGCTGGGGCTACATCTGGGGCCGGTACGGACAGGTGTGGACGGAAGCAAACCAGCGCGCCGCCACCCGGGTGCAGACCGTCCGTTGGGGGCGGCAATGGATCGAGCATCAGGTGGCGGACTGCTCCGGGCTGGCATACTGGGCGTTTCAACAGCTGGGCGGGCATGTGTTCCACGGCAGCAACACCATCTGGAATCAGTACGTGACCTGCCGGTGCGATCTCAAAAACGGGCACAGGACGGACGGCAAGCCCATCCTCCCCGGCGATCCGGTGTTCCTCAGGCGGAACGAGGGCGGCAAGCCGAACCGCCACCACATCGGGTACTATGTGGGCAATGATACCGTGATCGAAGCGAAGGGCACGCGGGACGGGGTGGTAACGTCTCCCCTGTCCCGCTGGCACGAAACCGCACATTGGCTCAACGTCGAATACGAGAATGGAGTGATTTACATGAACAAACCCGTTTTGCGGAAAGGCTCCTCCGGCGATGCCGTCCGCGAATTGCAGCAGCTGCTGAATGCGAATGGATATGCGTTGGACGCCGACGGCAGGTTCGGCGCAAAAACCGAAGCCGCCGTAAAGGATTTCCAGATCGTCCGGGGCCTGGCGGCGGACGGCGTGTGCGGCGCGGCCACTTGGGACGCCCTTTCGGCCTCCGAAGCGCAGGACGGCGGCGATCTTTCCGCGCTGCGCGCCGCCCTGGCCGCCTGTCTTGCCGATCTGGACCGGATCATCGGAGCCCAGCATGGCTGATCTCACCTGGCAGGGGGCCGTCAGCGCCCTCTTGTTCCTCACCGCGGCAGCTGGGCTGGCGGCGGCGCTTTGGGCGGGGGTGGACGCCCTGCGCAAGCTCACCGGCGCGGACAGGCGGCGGGCCGCCCGGTCTCAAACCGAAAGCCGCCTGCGCGCCCTGGAAAACCGCATGGCAGCCTGCGAAGCGAGCCTGAGCCGGGATGAAATGCGCTTTTCCTTCATGCGCCAGGATCTCACCCAGGCCCTCACCGCCCTGAACGCGCTACTGATGCACGAGATCACCGGCAACAGCATCGACCGGCTGAAAACCGTCAAATCCGGCCTGGACGCCTATCTGTCCGGCCGAAGAGAGAAAGGAGAAGCCCCGTGAAGCAAAACCGTTTCCGTTCCTGGGCGCTGTGGACCTCCACCGCCGCCCTGATCGTATTCTGCCTGAAGGAATTCTTCGGCATCGACGCCGCCCAGCCCGTGAACGCCTTCCTGGACGTGCTGCTGCCGGTGGTCACCGCCTTCGGCATCGTCAACGACCCCACCACCCGCGGCCGGCTGTAAAAACCGCGGGGATGTGCGCCGAAACTGCCTTGCCGACGCCCCAAGGGCCCGTACGGGCCCTTTTTTGGTATGATTTTTTCTTTTTTACCCATAGCAAATTGGATTCGTTTCGTTTATAATGAGTCTGACGGAAAAACCGGCGCACCCACGGCGCAAGGAGGATGCGGAAAATGACCTACCAGGAGCTCTGCGACCGTTACGAAGCCCTGCTGGGGCAAAAGAACGCGGTGGACGGCACGCGCTACAACGGCATATTCGAGCGCTGGGCCCACCCGGTGCTCACCCGGGAGCACATCCCGCCGTTCTGGATCTACGATCCCGATCCGGAAAGCAATCCCTTCCTCATGCAGCGGCTGGGAGTCAACGCGGTGTTCAACAGCGGGGCGCTGCTGCTGGACGGCAAATTCACCCTGGTGGCCCGGGTGGAGGGCGCGGACCGCAAGAGCTTCTTCGCCGTCGCCCAGTCGGACAGCGGCGTGGACGGCTTCCGCTTCTGGGACGAGCCGGTGATCCTGCCCGACACCTGCCCGGAGGAAACCAACGTCTACGACATGCGGCTCACCCGGCACGAGGACGGCTGGATCTACGGCGTTTTCTGCTCCGAAAGCAAGGATCTTTCCTCCCCGGACCTGGGCGCCGCCACCGCCGCGGCGGGCATCGTGCGCACCAAGGACCTGAAAACCTGGGAAAGGCTCCCCAACCTGCGCACCCTGCGCTCCCCCCAGCAGCGCAACGTCTGCCTGCACCCCGAATTCGTGGGCGGGCAGTACGCCTTCTACACCCGGCCCATGGACGATTTCATCGAGACCGGGTCCGGCGGGGGCATCGGCTTCGGGCTGTGCAAGGACATTTTGCACCCCGTCATCGACGAGGAAAAAATGACCTCCGTACGCCGGTATCACACCGTCACGGAGGCGAAGAACGGCGCCGGGGCCGTGCCCATCAAAACGGACTGGGGCTGGATCCACATCGCCCACGGGGTGCGGAATACCGCCGCGGGGCTGCGCTACGTGATCTACTGCTTCGCCACCGCCCTGGACGATCCCGCCCGGGTGATCGCCGAGCCCGGCGGGTATCTGATCGCTCCCCTGGGCGGCGAGCGCGTGGGAGACGTGAGCAACGTGGTGTTCACCAACGGCGCCATCGCCGCCCCGGACGGCAGGGTGTACATCTACTACGCCTCCAGCGACACCCGTCTCCACGTGGCCACCACGGATCTGGAGCGCCTCACGGATTACGTGTTCTCCACCCCCGCCGATCCCCTGCGCAGCGCGGACTGCGTGCGGCAGCGCACGGATTTCATCCGGAAGAACCTGGCATACCTGAAGGAACATTCCTGAGGAGGAAGAGGCATGAAAAGCATTCGGGAAAGCTATGAAAGGTGGCTGCGCCTGGCCGATCCCACGCTGCAAAAGGAGCTGCGCGGTATGGACGAAGCCGGGATGGAGGACGCCTTTTACCGGGAGCTGGCCTTCGGCACGGGGGGCCTGCGGGGCGTCATCGGCGCGGGCACCAACCGCATGAACGTGCACACCGTGCGCAGGGCGTCCCAGGGCCTGGCGGACTATGTGAACGCGCATTTCCCGGCGGACGGGCGCCGCATCGCCGTGAGCTACGACAGCCGCATCCTCTCCGACGAATTTGCAAAGGCCGCCGCCGGGGTGTTCGCGGCCAACGGCATCCGGGCCCTGATCTACGACCGGCTCATGCCCACCCCCTGCCTGTCCTATGCCGTGCGGGCGCTGCACTGCGCCGCGGGCATCATGGTCACCGCCTCCCACAATCCCGCCAAATACAACGGCTACAAGGTTTACGGCCCCGACGGCTGCCAGATCACCACCCGGGCCGCGGAAGAGATCCTCTCCGAAATCGAAAAGCTGGATGTGTTTGAGGACGTGAAATGCCTGGGCTTTGAGGACGGGCTCCGCTCCGGCACGATCGCCTTCATCCCGGAGGAAGTGTACGACGGCTTCATTTCGGAGGTCAGGGCCCAGTCCCTGCTGGGGGACGAGCAGATCGACCGGGACGTGGCCATCGTGTACAGCCCCCTGAACGGCACGGGGCTTGGGCCTGTGACCCGTACGCTGCGGGAAAGCGGGTATACCAACGTCACCGTGGTAAAGGAGCAGGAGCAGCCCGACGGCCGCTTCCCCACCTGCCCCTACCCCAACCCCGAGATTCGGGAAGCCATGCAGCTGGGCCTGGAATACGCCCAAAGGCTGAACGCCGATCTGCTCCTGGCCACCGATCCGGACTGCGACCGCTGCGGCATCGCGGTCCGGGACAGCGCGGGCGGATACCGGCTGCTCACCGGCAACGAAACGGGCATGCTGCTGCTGGATTACGTGTGCAGCCGCCGCATCGCCCTGGGAAAAATGCCCGAAAAGCCCGTGCTGGTGAAAACCATCGTCACCACGGATATGGGCGAAAGGATCGCCGAAAAGTACGGCGTGGAAACGGTGAACGTGCTCACGGGCTTCAAGTACATCGGCGAAACCATCGCCCGCCTGGAGAAGGCCGGGCGGCGGAACAGCTACATTTTCGGCTTCGAAGAAAGCTACGGCTACCTGTCCGGCACCTACGTGCGGGACAAGGACGCCGTGAACGCCGCGTTCCTGATCTGCGAAATGTTCGCCTATTACCGCAGCAAAGGGATGGGGCTTCTGGACCGGCTGGAGGAAATGTACCGGGAGTACGGCTACTGCCTGAACACGCTGCACAGCTATGAATTCGAAGGCGCGGCGGGGTTTGAGAAAATGGGGCGGATCATGGCCGCCTTCCGCGGCGGCATCGGGAAGATCGCCGGGCGGCAGGTGGAAAAAACCGCCGATTACGGCCCCGGCCTGGACGGCCTGCCCCCCGCCGACGTGCTGAAATTCACCCTGTCCGGCGGCGCGTCCGCCGTGGTGCGGCCCAGCGGCACCGAGCCCAAAATAAAAATCTACCTCTCCGTTTCCGCCCCGGACCGGGAATCCGCTGCGCTGGAGGAAAAGGCCCTGGCCGCCGGGATGGAAGCATACCTGCGCTGAACCGCGGAAGGCTTTCCGCTTGAAACAAACAACGAAACGACGAAAGAAAGGATGATCCCCCATGCCCAAATATCAGATGATCGCCCCCAAGCTGCCCAACGTGCCCTGGCAGGACAAGCCCGCGGGCCACATCAACTCTCCCCTCTGGCGCTACACGGACAACCCCATCATCGGCCGCAATCCCCTCAAGGGCGTGGCCCGCATCTTCAATTCCGCCGTCATGCCCTACGGCGATCAGTTCGTGGGCGTGTTCCGGGGCGAGCAGACCAACGGCGTGCCCTACATTTACCTGGGCTGGAGCCGGGACGCCATCCACTGGGATTTTGAGGAAAACAAGATTCCCTTCGTGGACGCGGAGGGCAAGCCCTTCATGCCCATCTACGCCTACGATCCCCGGCTGGTGAAGGTGGAGGACACCTACTACATCATCTGGTGCCAGGATTTCTACGGCGCGGCCATCGGCGTGGCGAAAACGAAGGATTTCAAAACCTTCGTGCGGATCGAAAACCCCTTCCTGCCCTTCAACCGCAACGCGGTGCTCTTCCCCCGGAAGGTGCACGGCAATTTCATGATGATGAGCCGCCCCTCCGACAGCGGCCACACCCCCTTCGGCGATATCTTCATCAGCGAAAGCCCGGATATGGAATTCTGGGGCCGCCACCGCCACGTGATGAGCCGGGGCAACAACTGGTGGGAGGGATTGAAGATCGGCGGCGGCGCCGCGCCCATCGAAACCAGCGAAGGATGGCTGCTGTTCTACCACGGCGTCACCCAGACCTGCAACGGCTACGTGTATTCCATCGGCGGCGCTATCCTGGATATCGACAACCCCTCCATCGTGAAATACCGCTGCCAGAACTACCTGCTGACCCCCGAGGAATGGTTCGAGGAGCGCGGGTTCGTGCCCAACGTCACCTTCCCCTGCGCCACCCTCCACGATCCCGACACCGGCCGCATCGCCGTGTTCTACGGCGCGTCCGACAGCTACGTGGGCCTGGCCTTCGGCAACCTGGACGAGATCATCGACTATATCAAGGACAACAGCAAAACCACCGCCGACGACACCGAGATCGGCCGCCGGTAAGAAACAAAATAAATCAAGCAGGGGGGACCTCTCTTTTGAGTCAAAAGAGAGGTCCCCCCTGTACCCCCTCCGAGAAAACCATCTATGGGTTGGGTTGGTCTTTTACTGTATATCTTCAAAATTATTGATTGAAAAAGTTAAGGGGAGATCCTACCCGCCTTCGGCGGGCGCAAGCGAACGCTATCACTCCGCTTCGCTGCGTGATGCTCAGGATGACATTAGTAACTTGTGTCATTCTGAGCCAGCGAAGCGCCAGCGAAGAATCTCCCCCCGTTTTTTATTCATGCTTTTAGATGAGAATTGGTCTTAAAGCGTTGTTTACTCCGTAGGGGCGGATATCATCCGCCCGTTTTTTGTACAGCCGTGCGGACAATCACTTTTCCGGCTTCAGCACCGTCCCCATATCGTCCCCGTCCAGCACCTTCAGGATGGCTTCCGGCTCGAACAGGCCGAACACCCGCACCACGGGCACCTTGTTTTCGGCGCACAGGGCGAAGGCCGCCGCGTCCATGACCTTGAGGCGCATTTCCTGGGCCTTTTCGTAGGTGATTTCCCGGATCAGCGTAGCGTCCGGGTTCTTTTTGGGATCGTCGGTGTATACGCCGTCGATGTTCTTGGCCAGCAATATGGCGTCCGCCCCCACCTCCACGGCCCGGAGCACCACGGCGGTATCGGTGGAGAAGAAGGGGTTGCCGCTGCCGGCGGCAAAGAGGGTCACCACGCCCTTGGCCATGGATTCCCGGGCTTTTTCCGCGTTGAACACCTCGCACACCCGGGGCATTTCAATGGCGCTCATGACCATTGCCTTCCCCCCGGCGCGCTGCACGGCGTCCCGCATGGCCAGGCAGTTGATCACCGTGCCCAGCATGCCCATCTGGTCGGCGGTCACCCGGTCCATTTCCCCGCCGCTGCGGCCGCGCCAGATATTGCCCGCGCCGATGACCACGCCCAGCTCGGTCCCCCGGTCCGCGATCTCAACCAGCACCCGGGCCACGTGATCGATGATCCCGTGATCGAACAGGCGTCCGTTCTCCCCCAGCATTTCGCCGCTGAGCTTCAAAAGCACCCGTTTGTACGCCATGGCTCCGTCCTCCTCTGCTCAAAAAAACGGGCGGCACCAGGCCGCCCATTCGTCTGTTTTTTACTTCTTGGTCATTTCGGCGATTTCAGCCGCCAGGTTGCTTTCCTTCTTTTCGATGCCCTCGCCGCACTCGTAGCGGGTGAAGCGGCGGATGGAGATCTTTTCGCCGGAAGCCAGGGTGGCTTCGTTGACGCGGGTGGCGATGGTGATGTCGGGGTTCTTGACGAACGCCTGCTCCATCAGGCAGTTTTCCTTGTAATACTTTTCGATGCGGCCTTCCACCATCCGGTCCACGATCTTTTCAGGCTTGCCTTCGTTGAGGGCCTGGGCGCGCAGGATTTCCTTTTCCTTGTCCAGGGCTTCCTGGGGCACGTCTTCCTTGGCGACGTAGAGGGGATTGGAAGCGGCGATCTGCAGCGCGATATCGTGGCACAGCTCCTTGAAAGCGTCGGTCTTGGCCACGAAGTCGGTTTCGCAGTTCACTTCCACCAGCACGCCGATCTTGCCGCCCATGTGGATATAGCTTTCCACGGCGCCCTCGGCGGCCACGCGGCCGGCCTTCTTGGCGGCGGCGGCCAGGCCCTTTTCACGCAGATACGCCACGGCCTCGTCCATATCGCCGTTCTTTTCCACCAGCGCCTTTTTGCAGTCCATCATGCCGGCCTGGGTGCGTTCGCGCAGTTCTTTTACCATCGCAGCAGTAATTTCAGCCATGGGGATATCCTCCTCGATCTTTCTGTCTTCTCTGTTACTCGGCGGCTTCGGCTTCGGGCTTTTCGTCCGCTTCGGCTTCGCTCTGTTCGCCCTGGCGGCCTTCCAGCACGGCGTCGGCCAGCTTGCCGGCGATGAGCTTCACGGCGCGGATGGCGTCGTCGTTGCCGGGGATCACGTAGTCCACTTCGTCGGGATCGCAGTTGGTGTCCACGATGGCCACGATCGGGATGCCCAGGGTGCGGGCTTCGGCGATGGCGATGTGCTCTTTCCGGGGATCCACCACGAACAGGGCGCCGGGCAGCTTCTTCATTTCACGGATACCGCCCAGGTTGGTTTCCAGCTTTTCGCGCTCATGCTGCAGCTTGATGACTTCCTTCTTGGGCAGCACGTCGAACTGGCCGTCGGCTTCCATCTTGTCGATGGCGTTCAGCCGGTCCACGCGGGTGCGGATGGTTTTGAAGTTGGTGAGCATGCCGCCCAGCCAGCGGTTGTTCACGTAGAACATGTTGCAGCGCTTGGCCTCGCTCTCGATGCTCTCCTGGGCCTGCTTCTTGGTGCCCACGAAGAGAACCGTCTTGCCTTCCATGGCCACGTTGCGGATGAACATGTAGGCTTCGTCGATCTTGCGCACGGTCTTCTGCAGGTCGATGATGTAGATGCCGTTGCGCTCGGTGAAGATGTAGGGGGCCATTTTGGGGTTCCAGCGCCGGGTCTGATGGCCGAAGTGTACGCCGGCCTCCAGCAGGTGCTTCATGGAAATGACTGCCATTGGGGTTTCCTCCTCGTTTTTGTTGTATCCTCTGCGGGTTTCATCCCTGCCCGCCACCGTTTCCGGCACCGGCGCGCAGATCCGCCCGCATGCGTGATCCTGCAAATTATAACACAGGGCCTGCCGGTTGGCAAGCCCTGAAACGCTTGTTTTTCAAGTTTTTATTTCATTTATCAGCGGTTGTGATGGATCTCCGTGTGCCAGAGGATCACCTCCCGGCCGTTTTGGTCGATATACCCGGCCAGGCCGTCCCGCTCGAAGGGCGCCAGCGCCCCCAGGAAGACCCCGGCGTCGTCGTAAACGAAATCGGTGATGAATTCGCCCGCCGTGTTCATCCAGGCGTACTTCCACACGGAGTCTTCCCACACATGGCCTTCCACTTCGGTCAGCCGGGTGACGGACTGGAGCCCTTCGGGGAAGAAGCGCTCGTATCCCGCGTAGATCACGTCCGCCTCCACCCACTGCCTGTCCCGCATCTCCAGCACCCATTCCCCGCTCAGGTTCATCAGGCCCTCGCCCCAGAAATCGTCCTCGTGGCGGTACACCCCCAGCAGGCCCTCCGGGGACACCAGGCGCTTCTGATCCTCCCAATCGCTTTCCTGCTGCCAGACGCCGATCCCCGCCGGCAGCTGAAGCACGGTGTTCCCCGCCGCGTCGATCAGCTTTCCGTCGGCCTGGGCGTATTCGCCCCAGAATTCATACCAGTCCGAAAAGCCCCGGGCCAGCATGTTTCCGGTTTGGTCGATATGCCCGAAGGTGCCGTCCTCCAGCATCACGCAGGCATAGCCGCTTGCGGAAAAATCCTCCGCCCCGGCGAACTGCGGCGGGATCAGGAAATCCCCCGCGTTCAGATCCCAGTAGCCGTACAGCTCCTTTTCCGGATCATACACCCGCAGGATGCCCCCGGCGGTCACTTTTCCCCGCAGGCCGTGGCCACCTTCCGCAAATTCCAGGCCGCCCAGATCCTGGACCGTCCCTTCCTCGTTGAACACCAGGGCGTCTGCCACGCCCCCTTCCCCCGCATACCGCACGGCCATGGCGTAGCCGTAGCGGAAGTTTTCATAAACGTATTCATCGGCGTTCACGTTTTCGGGCAGGGTAAAGGCCTCTTCCCCGGTGTGCCGGTCCACGTAGGCGATCCGTCCGCCCCTGTCCACCGGGATCAGCCGGTCCAGCTCGTAGTAAACGGATGAATCATCGTCCCGACCGCTGAGAATGCTGTCGTAGATCAGCCCGGAGAAGAAGCCGGAGGGCACGTCGAAAAAGCCGTCGGGGCTGCTGCCGCGCTCGTCGTCTTCGCGCTCCTGCCACACCAGGTAAAGCCCGCCGTCCAGCCCGCCGATGGGGTCGTAATTGAAAAAGCCCTGAATCATATACCGGGGCTCCAGCACCCAGTTTCCCTGCCGGTCAATGATGCCGGTATGGTCGAATTCTTCGGGGTCCTGATCCCCCGGTATGGCGGAAGCGTAGCCGCCCCGCCATTCCCCCGCCCAGGAAAACTGCGGCGCGATCACCCATTGCGCGTTCCCGTCGATGTACCCCCACAGGCCCGTGGCGTCGTCCATCGCGGGGTACAGCCGGCCCTCCTCCTCCGCAAGCCCCGCGGGAAGAAGCAGCAGGCATAAAAGCAGCGTCAGCAGGAATTTCTTCATCTTTGTCAGCCCCTTTCGCCCATATAGACGCGGAGATATGCGCATTTGTTCCAATAAAAAAGCCCTTTCGGGGAAAAAATATGGTTTTGCAGTTACAAGGACGAGGCAGGGGGCTTCTTCAGCCCCCTGAACCCCTGAACCAAGGGCCTTCGGCCCCTGGACTCCATCCCAGGAGCGCTTGGCGGCTATAGTTTCTGGCCCGGCCGCTGAAAGCGGCCAGCCCGGATGCAAAGCATCCGGGAAAAGCCGGGGAAAAACCCAGGGGAGAGCGAGCTTTCCCCTGGGCTTTTCCCCAGCTTTTCTTGGGCCAGAAACTTTCAAAATTTTCGTAAACCCAGTGCGGCAGGCGAAGGTTGTTGTTGTTCTCAACGGCGCTGTATCGCCAAATGGAATGGAGATGTTGCAGAAGCCAATCTGCAATATCCTCTTTGTTTACAGGAATATTGGTTTTCATGGAAGAATGAGCAACAGTGAATACCGGGAAATCGAAGAATCCCGGGGTGGTTTGGAGGGGCCGCAGCCCCTCCAAGCGGAATCCGCAGCAGCGACCTGTGCGCTGCGAGGAGCATTTTCCTTGCGCCTTTTCCGCCCGGGAGTCCCGCAGGGACGAGAGGAAAAGGCGTTTTTTGTCGATCAAATGGAGGATCCATTTGATCGAAGGGGCTGTGCAACAGCCCCCGCACGGTTCAGGGGCCGCGGAGGCCCCTGCCTCGTAAACGCTTGCGGCTTACTGTTTTTTGAGCAATTCCACGTATTCCTCCAGGCACAGATCCAATTCCTGTATCTTTTTTGCGTGCTCCACGCCCACGTACCGCACGTGCCATTCCTCGCCGATGATGCCGGTCAGGTCCTCTTTTTCATCGGTATAGCGCATGATGAAGCCGTAATCCCAGCAGTGCTGCTTCAGCCACACGTACTGGGCGGTGTCCGAAAAGGTGGCGCCGGGCACGTTCAGATCGAAGGCTAGGCCGGTATGGTGCTCGCTGGCGCCGGGGTCCGCCACGGTGAGCCGGGTGCGGGATTCGGCTTTGCTGCGGCTGAGCCCGTCGTCATTCATGTATTTGTTCACCCGGCGGTTGAAGATCTTTTTCTGGTCGGCGATGGTGCGGTAGGCCCCGCCCACCTTCCAGGGGTCGACCCCGTCCTGTTTGGCGTCGCCGATCATGCGGATCAGCGCCTCCACCGCCGTGCGCACGCCCATGAACGATTCGTCGTCGTACAGCAGAAGATCCCCGGCCAGATCCTTGATCCGCACCAGGTCCGCGGGGAAATAATCCTCCGGCAGCACGTTCCATTTATTCACCAGCAGGGGGATATCCCCGGCCAGGGTGTCCAGCCCCGTGGGCATGGGGGTGGTCACGATCATCTGCGCCTGGTCGGAATAGAGCACCGCCAGGGTCTTGGGCCCCGCCGCGCCGTCCGCGGCCAGCCCGTGCTGCTTCTGGAACACGATCACGGCCTGCCGGGTGCCGGAGCCGTAATCGCCGTCCACCTTGCCGGCATAATACCCCAGTTCCTGCAAGCGGGCCTGCAGGCGCGACACCTCGTCGCCCTTGCTGCCTACCTTCAGCACCGTTGCGTCGATCTCCGGCGCCGGGGTCGGGGCCGGGGTGGCGGTGGGCGCCGGGGTGTAGGTGGAAAAGCCCGGCGCCGGGGTCACGCTCACGCCGCTGACGGTGGGGCTGGGGGCCGGGGTGAAGAGCTGCTTCCGTTCGCTGTCGGCGGCGGCCCTTTCGTTCAGCGCCTGGATCCCGAATACCGCGATGCCGATGAGAAGCGCCAGCACCGCCGCGATGAACAGGTAGGGCGATCCGCCGCGTTTTTTTCTTCCGTTGCTGTTGGGCATAGCATCCTCCCGTGATTCTTTCACGGGAAATTATACCGTGCTTTTCCCCGGCTGTCAATGCGCCTGCAGCCAAGCCTCCGCGTCTTCCCGGGTGTCAAAGCCCATGCCGGAAAGCAGCTTTTCCTGCTCCTCCGGGGTAAAATCGCCCACGGACCTGTCCTCATACGTTTTCTCCACCGCCATGCCGTCGCCGTAGGCGTTCCAGGTGAGCACGATCTCCCCCGCTTCGCTCACCGACAGCACCCGGTGGGCCGGGCAGAACAGGGGGATCTCCCGGTCCATTTCGATTTGGTCCGCAGCAAATTTCCCGATCCGCCATACACTGTAATGGGCCTGCACTTCCCGGAAATCCGCCCCCGCCAGCTCCTGGGGGATCCGCACCCGGCGGGTAACGCTGTGCCCGCAGCGGGTAAAGCCCATGGTCTGGATCACCTGGCAGCTTTCCGACGCCCGGACGCCGTCCCCCGCCGCGTCCAGGGCAGGCCCGGGCGCGTTCCCGCTCCCCGCGTTCGTTTCCCTCAGCGCCAGCACTGCAAGCAGCAGCGCCGCCGCCAGCGCGATCCCCCGCCGTCCGCTCCGCCTGTTTTCCATGTGCATCCCTCCCGGGCGATAGGGTGCCCCGGTTGCAGCCCGGGCATGCAAGTGGTATAATGGTCGCTGCGGATCCCGGCGGGCTGCCTGTCGGGCGCTTTGGGATGATTCCGCCGCATCCGGGAGATGCTGTGTTTTTACGGAGGGCTTACTGTTATGAAAAAAGCCGTGATTTTTGATCTGGACGGCACGCTGATCCACAGCCTGCCGGACATTGCCGCCGCCATGAACCGGTCGCTGCGCGCCTGGGGGCTGCCGGAGCACCCGGAGGAGGCCTACAAGTACATGGTGGGGGATGGCGCGGTGAACCTGGCCCGCCGGGCCGTGGGCCCGCGCACGGATCAAATGGAAAACGTGCTCGCCGCTTACCGGGCAGACTACGCCCGGAACTGCCGGGTGCGCACCGCGCCTTACCGGGGGATCCCGGAAACGCTGGAGGCGCTGCGGGGCCGGGGAATCGCCGTGTGCGTCTTTTCCAATAAGGATCAGGAAGACGTGGAAACCGTGCTGGCACATTACTTTCCCGGCTTTCCCTTCTCCGCCGTCCGGGGCCGTCTGGAGGGCGCGCCCATCAAGCCCGATCCCGCCGGCGCGCTGGCCATTGCGGACGGCCTGGGCCTTTCGCCCCGGGATTTTCTGTACGTGGGCGACACCGGCACGGACATGCGCTGCGGCGCCGCCGCGGGGATGAGCACCGTGGGGGTGCTGTGGGGCTTCCGCCCCCGGGAGGAGCTGGACGCCGCCGGCGCCCAATTCCTCATCACCGAGCCCGCCGAACTGCTGCCGCTCGTGGACATCGATTGACAAAACGCCTTCCCTTACGGGAGGGCGTCAGGGTGTCGACAAAGTCGACACCCTGCCATCGAAAGCCAGCGAAAGCAGTCTTTCGATGGAAACATCAATTTCTTGTAAAATGGCAGTTCCGGCATATTTTGCCGGAACCGCTCATTTTACGGCCAGAAATTGATAGAGGAAGCAACATTCTGTTGCTCCCCTTACGGGAGGGCGTTTTTCCGTCTGTTTTTCAGTTTTCCCCCTCCAGCGCTTCCAGGATCTCCCCCTCCCGCAGGGTTTCTTTTTCTTCCAGCGCTTCCGCCAAGCGCGCGAGGGCGTTCTTTCTTTGCGCCAGGCACGCCCGGGCGGCGGCGAAGCCTTCCTCCAGGATCGCCCGTCCGGCCTCCCGGGGGTCGCCCTCCCCCATATCCCATTCCTCCGCCATGGCGGAAGCGATCTGCCGGGCGCGCTGCAAGTCCCCCGCCGCGCCGGTGGTGACGCCGTCCCTGCCCAGCAGCATCTCCTCCGCCGCCCGGCCCCCCAGGGCCTGTGCGATGCGGGCGATCAGCTCCCTGCGGGTGTGCAGAAGCCTGTCCGGCTGGATGCTCAGGGTGTAGCCCGCCGCGCCCCGGGAGGAGGGGATCACCGTAAGATAGGCGATGCGGTCCTCCGGCAAAAGCGCGTGGGTCACCACCGCGTGGCCCGCCTCGTGCCAGGCGGTGACGGCTTTTTCCTCCGCGGTCATGGGGGTGGGCCGCTCGTCCCCCGCGGCGGCGGCGCAGAACGCTTTCTCGATGTCCCCGGGGCCGATCTCGTCCGCCCCGCGCCGGGCGGCGCGGATGGCCGCTTCGTTGAGCAGCGCCTCCAGCTGCGCCCCGGAAAACAGCGCCGTCTGCGCCGCCAGGTCCGGCAGGGAGACGCCGCGGGCGACGGGCTTGTTCCGGGTGTGCACCCGGAGGATCTCCAGCCGCTGCGCCGCGTCCGGCAGCCCCACCTCGATATGCCTGTCGAACCGGCCTTCCCGCAGCAGCGCCGCGTCGATGGTGTCCAGGCGGTTGGTGGCGGCCACCACCATGATGCGATCCAGCCCGGAAAACCCGCTCATTTCCGTCAGGAGCGCGTTGAGGGTCTGCTCCCGCTCGTCGTTGCCGCTGTCGCGCTTTTTCCCGATGGCGTCGATCTCGTCGATGAAGATCACGCCGCCGCCCGCCTTCCGGGCTTTGCGGAACAGCTCCCGCACCCGGGAAGCCCCCACGCCCACGTACACCTGCACGAAGTCCGCGCCGCTGACGGCGAAAAAGGGCGCCTTCGCCTCCCCCGCCAGGGCCCGGGCCAGCATGGTCTTTCCCGTGCCCGGCGGGCCGTAGAGCATCACGCCCCGGGGCGGGCGCGCCCCCAGGCGCGCATAAGCGCCGGGCGAGCGCAGGAAGCCCACCAGGTCCCGCATGCCCTCCAGCGTCTCCGGGGACGCGATCACATCCCGGAACGTGATCTCCGGGATCGTCCGGTCCGTCTGGACGGCGGCGTATTTCGCCAGCCCCGCCGCGCCGCCCGCCCCACTTCCCCGCAGCAGCGCGAAGGCGGCGGCCCCCGCCAGCAAAAGCAAAAGCAATCCAGGGGCGGCGTTTCTTTCCTCCGTCACCCGGATCCCCAGCCGCAGCAGCCTTTCCTTCCCGTCCTCCGCCCGGGGATTGGGGGTCAGCGCGGTTTCACCCTCCGTGGTTTTCACCCGCCAGTTTTCCCCTTCTCCCAGGGATACGGCTTCGATCTCCCCATCTTCCGCCATGCGCCAGAATTCCGCATAATCCAAAACCCGGGGGGCTTCCGCCTGCCCCCGGACATACCAAACAAGCAGCGCCGCGCCGATCACGGCGAAGGCCGCGGCGCGCCTCCACAGCCGGCCTTTCTTCATCGCTCCGCCTCCGAAACTTCCCGTTTATTTTGCTTTTGTATACGCTCACAGTATAGCGCCTGCGCGTCCGTGCGTCCATGGTAATTTCTTGCTGCAAGGGAAAAAATTCCAGCGTTGCCGCAGCCTTTTTCCGGGAAAAATGCAGGGAAGAAAACGCGCAAGGAGGCAGCCGAAAAAGTGCGCACAGGCAAGGCGGGGCGGGCCGTCCGCCGGATGGAACGGCAGATGGAAAAGGAAGACGCAAAAAAACTTCGCAAACTGGACAGAGGCCCCCGGCGCTGGGGCCGCCGGCTGCTGATCGCGTTCGCCGGGCTCACGGCGGCGCTGACGGCGGCGCTGTTCCTGGTGTTCGACGCCGGCTCCTGGCAGAAGCTGGACATGGAAAAAATCGTGAACCTGCCCCAGACCGGCGCGCTGTACGACCGCAGCGGCAATTTCATTTCCAGCATCCGGGGCGTGCAGAACCGGGTGAGCATCCCCCTGTCCCAGGTGCCCAAGGAGGTGCAGAGCGCCTTCATCGCCGCGGAGGACCTGCGGTTTTACCAGCATTTCGGCATCGATCCCCTGCGCATTTTCGGCGCGCTGATCCAGGATCTGCGCTCCCGCAGCTACGCCGAAGGGGCCAGCACCATCACCCAGCAGCTCATCAAGCTCAGCCACCTGAGCACCCGCAAAACCCTGGCCCGGAAGCTGGAGGAAATGTGGCTGGCGGTGCAGCTGGAGCAGCGCGCCACCAAGGATGAAATACTGGAAATGTACCTGAATTACGTCTATTTCGGCCGGGGCGCCTACGGCATCGAGGCCGCGGCCCGGGCGTATTTCGGTGTGTCCGCCGGAGAACTGACCGCAGCCCAGGGGGCGTGCCTGGCCGCCGTGGTGAAAGCGCCCACGTCCTACGCGCCCCACCTGCATCCGGAGGAAAACCGCGTGCGCAGGGAATACATTCTGCGCACCATGCGGGAAAACGGCCTGCTGGAGGAAGCGGCTTACCGGGCGGCCCTGGCGGAGATCGTTTCCCCGGTGCCTCAGGGCGATCAGTCCTCCCCCTACGGCTGGTACACCGACGCGGTGCTGGACGAGGCGGAGCAGCTGCTTTCCCTGCCGGCGGAAGCCATCCTGGGCGGCGGCTATCACATTTACACCGCTTTCGACCCGGAGCAGCAGCAGATCGCGGACGGCCTCTACGCCCAGAAAAACAATTTCCCCGCCGACGCCGCCGACGGCACCCAGGCCCAAAGCGCCATGGCGTCGGTGGACGTGCGCACCGGGGCGGTGCGGGCGGTGGTGGGCGGACGGGCCTATCAGGTGCAGCGGGGGCTGAACCGGGCCACCCAGATGCGCCGCCAGCCTGGGTCCTCCTTAAAGCCCCTGGCGGTGTACGCCCCGGCCATCGAATCCTACGGCTACATGACCGCCAGCGTCCTGAACGACACGCCCCGGAAATTCGGCAATTATTCCCCCCGGAACAGCGGCAATCTGTACTACGGCAACGTCACCATCCGCACGGCCCTCAAAAACAGCCTGAACGTAGCGGCGGTATCGCTGCTGGAGCGCATCGGCGTGGCCGCCGCCCGGGATTACCTGCAGAAAACCGGCATCGAATTGGACGACCGGGACTGGAACCTGTCCCTGGCCCTGGGGGCCATGACCTACGGGGTATCCCCGGTGCAGCTGGCCGCGGCCTACGCCCCCTTCGCCAACGGCGGCTCCTTCAATCCCCCATATTTTATCGAGCGCATCGAGGATTCTTCCGGCCGCGTGGTCTACCGCCACGAGGCCCAGAGCCGCCGCGTGCTCTCCCCCCAGACCGCCTTTCTCATGACCAGCCTGCTCCAGTCCGTCACCTCCTCCGGCACCGGGGCGAAGCTGAGCCAGGCGGGCACCCCGGTGGCGGGCAAGACGGGCACGGTGAACATGCAGGGCGGCGGCAACCGGGATATCTGGATGGCAGCCTACAACAGCGAGATCTCCACCGTGTTCTGGATGGGCTTCGACGAGCCGGACAGCCGCCACAAATTCCAATCCTGGGTCTCCGGCGGGGATCATACCGCCGCCATGGCCGCCAAATTCTTCAAAAGCTATTATTCCGGAAAAGAAAAGCCCGCCTTTCTGCAGGCGGACGGCATCGTATGGCTGAAGATCGACAAAAAATCCATCGAGTGGGCGGGCGAGCCCATGCTGGCCACCGCCACCACCCCCAAGGATTACGCCTATTCGGAGGTGTTCCTTGCCTCCAACCGGCCCACAAAAAATTCCAGCGTCTGGGCCGCGCCCCGGACGCCCTCGGCCTTTTACGTGACCCACAACGAAGGGGGCAATCCCCTGCTGGTGATCACCGCCCAGGACGCCGGGATCTACCGCATCCAGCGGGACGCCGTGGGCGAATGCGTGATCCTGGACGAACTGTACGGCGGGGCCGGGGAAACCCTGTACTATGCGGATAAGAAAGCGAAGGTGGGCGTGGTGTATACTTACCGGATCATCCCCATCAACGCGGAGCTGCTGCAAAACGGCGTATTGCTGGAAGGCCGGCAGGCGGTGCAGATCGCCCAGGCGAAGGCCCCCGGCGCCGGGAGCAGCCTGTGGCGGGACGTGACGGGGCTGCTCTTCGGCGGCGAATCCCCTCAGCAGGCGGACGCCGAAGCGCTGTCGCTGTTCTGGCAGTCCGGGGACTGAGCCGGCTTTTTGCTCCGCAGCCCGGGCAGACGCATCACGCCCTTCCACAGGAAATGGAACAGGATCGTGGCTGCCACGGAGCAGGCCAGCACCACCTGGATATACAGCGGCACCTTCCTGATGTAAGTGAGGCTCTTGGTGAACTCCAGGAAATCATAGCCGAACAGCTCCACGAACACCCCGTGCATCAGATAGAATTCCAGCGTCGCCGCGCCCAGCCATTTGAGCGCCCTGTTCCCGAAGCGCACCTTCATCATCAGCAGGAAGCAGAACCCCACGAAGCAGATGCACACCAGCCACTGGCTGGCGGCGGTGCCCAGCCGGCGGGCGGTTTCCTGCAAGGGCGGCCCCACCCAGTAATAGCCCCACGCGCCTTCCGCCGTGTGCCACAGCTTCGCCGAAAGGAAGATCCCGGCGAAAAACAGGGGCAGCAGCACCCAGTACGCCTTTTTGCAGGCCTTCGTTACCGGCCTTTCAAATTTGCCGAACAGAAGCCCCAGCGGGAAGAGCAGCACGCTGTTGTACCACCATTCGCCCCGCATCCACCAGCCCTGGGGATGGCCCAGATACGCCCCCAGCACCGTGTAGGCCAGGACGAATACGGTCACCAGCAGGATGGCCAGGCCCTCCCGCTTTTTGCACAGCCTGAACGCCCCCCAGAAAGCCAGATAGAAGAAAATGATCGCAATGACGTACCAGACGTTGAAATTCGCCATGTGCAGCCCGGAAAGATACCACACCACGGTGAGCGCGTCCATCTTTTCCCCCATCAGCAGCCGGATGCCCGTATAAATGAACTCGGACAGGTAAAACGCCACGATGATGGGCAGGATGCGCTTCCGGAAAAAGCCGCGGAGGTAATCCGGCTTTGTTTTCAGGCTCTTGTACAGCCCCAGCCCGCTGCAGAAGAAAAACACCGCCACGAACAGGAAGCCCAGGGGCACGAACACGTCCATGCCGTGGACGATGAAGCGGCTGTTGTGCCAGGGCGCGCAGGTTTTCTGCGCCATGTGGTGCAGCGCCACGCACAGCGCCATGAACCCCTGCAGAATCTTGGTCTGCCCCCGGGAGGTGTATTCCTCGTTCCATTCCCCGCGCCTGCAGGCCCGGCACCCGAAAAACAGAAGCGCCGCCAGCAGAAAATAAAATAAGTACATCCAGTCCATATCCTTCTTCCTCCTTCGCGTGCATGCACGGCGGGTATATGATACCCGATTCCCGCATCCCGGGCAACCCCTCCGGCGCAAAAAACAAAAAAAGCACGCCTCTCTTCCAGCGGCATACCGTGATACTGGAAACTGCCAGAAGGAGGCGTAACGGATGAACCAGGAAAAAAACGAATCGCCCTTCGCGGCCCTGAGCTGGGAAGAGCAGCAGCGCCGGTGGATGGAATGGCGCTCCCGGCAGCTGGATTACCGGCCCGCGGAAGATACCCAGCCCGCGCCCAAAGCGCCCGGCGGGAGCCTGCGCGCCCCGAACCTGCCCCTCACCCCGCCGCCCAGGCGCCGGGAGCTGGACCAGGTGCTGGCGCGCCACCGCCAGGCCCTGCGCCGGGCCGGGGAATTTCACGCTACATAAGCCCCTGCAGCCAGGCGGTAAATTCCGCCCAGTGCTGGGGGAATTCCGTCAGCCATTTTGAGATCTCCGCCCAGTGGCGGATCACGCCGATCACCAGCAGGTGCGCGGGATACGCGCCGTAGCCGATCCACTTGGGGATGCGCAGATGGCCCTTCATGGGGATCACGATCAGCGGCAGCGACAGGATGGCCCAGAACTCCACGAACATAAGCAGCCTCGTCACGTCGCCCAGGTTCTGCATCCAGGGCACCGTCAGCATCTGGGCCGACACCCCCAGGATCTCCCGGTACGCGCCGTAGTACAGCCCCCAGAACAGGCAGTACGCCGTAAACCCGGCGGCCAGGGCGCCCCGGTTCTTCCGGCAGGCGTACAACACCAGGATCAGCGCCACGCCGGTCCAGCCGTAGTCCATATTGAAAAACAGCGTGGGCACGAAGGCCAGGATGGGCAGCCAGATCTGGCTCCCCCACCGCCGCCAGCGGATGCCCGCGATGGCCAGCAGCCCCAGCCCCAGGGTGGGAAACACGTTCCAGTCCATGAAGCCGTGCTTCAGCGCCAGCATGAAGCAGGGCTGGGCCAGGATGCCCACCAGCGCGATGCGCAGCAGGTATTTCCAGAGATTGCGGCTGTATTCCGCCCCCACCACGATGCCCCAGCAGAACAGCGGCATGGGGATGCGCCCCAGGATCCGCAGGATTTTGTACTGGGGAAACAGCGCTGCGCCCACGTGGTCCACGATCATGAAGGCGATGGCGATCAGCTTGATGACGCCCGTGTTTTCGTTGCCCGCGGTGCGCGGGACGATCCGTTTCTCCGTTTGTTCCATGTGCTCCTCTTCATCCGGCATGCCCCAGCGCGGGCATGCCGTTTCTTTTGTTCAGTCCACGAAGGAAATCCTGTCTTCCTTTACGGGATGGGCGTCCTTGGTGTCCGCGGGCACGCCCAGGGCAATGGCGATCACGAAATCCCAGCCCTCGGGAAAATGCAGCGCCCTGCGGAATTCATCCGCCTTTTCGCCCTTGAAGGCGTCCCGGGGCATGCCCAGGATCACGCTGCCCAGCCCCAGGCTTTCCGCCGCCAGGGCGATGTTCTCCACCGCGATGCCCCCATCCACGGGGGTGTAGGGATTGTCCGGCATGCCGGAAATGAAAACCACCGCCGGGGCGTGGTAAAACACGTGGAAGCCGCCGTCCCGGAAGCGCGGGCTGCGCTGCTCCGGGTTCCGGAGCATCATCTGCTCCCACACCGCTTGGTTCATTTCGTCCAGCAGCTTTTGATTGCGCACCACCGTAAAGTGCCAGGGCTGGCGGTTCACGGCGGAGGGGCTCTCCACCGCCGCCTTGAGGATGGCGTCGATCTGCTCCGCGGTCAGCGGGGTTTTTTCATACGCCCGGTGGCTCCGGCGGGAGGCGATCAGCTTCAGCGTGGCGTTTTCCATTTTCATTCCTCCTTGCTTGTGAAAGATGCGTTTCTGTCGTATAATATAAATTGAAAAAACAGCGGAAACGGAGGCGGAGCGCCCATGACGGCGGAGGATTATATGCGCGAAGCCCTAGCGGAGGCCGCCGCGGCGGCGGGGGAAGTGCCCGTGGGCGCGGTGGTGGTGAAGGACGGGGAAATCATCGCCCGGGCCCACAACGAACGGGAAGAGGGCCGGCCCTTCGCCCACGCGGAAATGCTGGCCATGGAGCGGGCCGCCGCCCGCCTGGGCACCCGCCGGCTTCACGGCTGCACCCTGTACGTCACCCTGGAGCCCTGCCCCATGTGCGCCGGGGCGCTTCTCATGGCGGAAGCGGACAAATGCATCTACGGCGCCCGGGACGAACGCCAGGGCTGCTGCGGCAGCGTGTATTCCCTGCCGGAGGACCCGGCCTTTTACCGCCGCGTCCCCTGCACAGGCGGCGTGCTGGAGACGGAATGCGCCCGCCCGCTGCGGGAATTTTTCCGGGCCCGCCGTCCCTGACAGTATACCACCGTATCCCCGCATCTTTCAAGGGCAAAACGCGGCGCGCCGGGGGGAGAAAAATGTGTACAATCCGTGAACAGGAATGTAACTTTCTTTGAATCCGTCCCTCCGCCCCTTGCGGCAGGAAAGGATTTGTGCCATAATAGCAATGCAATCATCCGCCCCGTGCGGAAGAAATCGAGGATGAAAAGCCATGAAAAACGCCCTTCGTTTCCTGTGCCTGGCCCTGGCCGTGATGCTGGTGTCCGGCGCGTTTTCCTGCCCCGCCGTCCGGGCCGAGGCCGCGGAGGCCGCCGCGGCGGAAATCACCGCGGAAACCACCCTGGCCACCTTTGACGGCGAGGAGATCCATTATCACGAAGTGTACGATACCGCCTACGGCCTGATGGAAAGCGATGACGATTCCGTCGCCGCCAATTTCGACAGAGCCCTGGAGCGCCTGATCCAGAGCCGGGTGGCGGACGCCAAGATCGCGGAGCTGGGTCTGGATCAGTTCACCGCCGAGGAGGAAGAAGCCTTCCTCACCGAAGCCCAGGCGGAATGGGACTGGGCCGTGCAGTCCTACGTGGATTACTTCCTCTCCGAGGATACAGAGGAAGCCCGGGCCCAGGCATGGAAGGACGGGGAAGCCTACTTCCAGGCCCTGGGTTACAGCGTGGCGGGCATAGCGGATTCCCTGCGGTACAACGCCAGCCTGGACCGGCTGTGGGAAGTGGCCGTGAAGGACAAGGATCTCACCGTTCCGGAGGAAGAGATCCGCGCCCTGTTCGAGGAAGTCGCCGCTATGGATCAGGAACAGGTCGGGGACAGCGCGATGATGTATGAAATGACCAAATACATGTACGGCCAGGACGTGTGGTTCGTGCCCGAGGGCTACCGGGGCATCATCCACATCCTGCTGGATACGGATGAAAGCCTGCTCAACACCTACAAGGACGCCCAGGCCGCCTATGAAGAAACCGTCACCGACGACGCCCCGGAGGGCGACGCCGCGCTGCTGGCCGCCCGGGACGCCGCGCTCCAGGCCGTGCTGGACAGCAAAAAAGCGGAGATCGACGATATCTACGCCCGGCTGGAAAAGGGCGAATCCTTTGAAAGCCTCATCGCCGAGTACGGCACCGACCCGGGCATGGCCGACGAGAACACCCTGAAGGAAGGCTACGCCGTCCACAGGGACAGCATCTATTGGGATCCCGTCTTTACCGCCGCCGCCTTCAGCGATAAAATGAATCAGCCCGGCGACACCGCCGATCCCGTGGTGGGCACCTACGGCATCCACATCCTGCATTACCTGCGGGATATCCCCGGCGGTATCGTGGACCTGTCCGAGGAGATCCATGAGGAAATCAGCGATTACCTGAAGTCCCAGAAAGAAAACCAGGTGATCGTGGAGGCGTTGGAAGCCTGGAAGGACGGGCATGAAATCGTCCTCAACCAGGATCTCATCGAAGCCGCCAAAATCCAGGCCGCCGCGGACCAGGCCCAGGCCGATCAGGAATGATCCCGGAATAAGCAAAGCCGGCACTGTCTTAAAAATGTTCCGCCCTGCGGCGAGAACAAACCATTTTCATTCTTAGAAGCCTCGGGCGGATATCCTTCGCCCGAGGTTTTTATTTTACGGTTCGTAGGGGCGCGCAACCCACGCCGTTTCCCGCACACCCGAATAGATCCTGTCAATCTTAATATTCCCAATGAAAACAGCCTGGAAATCCCACCGATCCGGCGGAATTTTCAGGCCATTATTTCCGGGCTGCTTTCAGGCCGGGATTTATTTTCCGATCTGAAACGAACACTTTGCAATTCGCTTTATGCGTTAGTTTTTCTGCTGCGGCAATATGACGGCGATCCTCGTGCCGATCTCTTCCCGGGAGGTCACGTCGAAATACCCCCTGTGCCTTTCCACGATCCATTTGGCGATGGACAGGCCCAGGCCTGTGCCGCCGGTGACCCGGCTGCGGGCGGGATCGGAGCGGAAGAACCGGTCGAAAATGTGCTCCAGGTCCTCCTGCTTGATGCCGATGCCGTTGTCCTGCACCTCGAAGCAGGGGCTGCCGTCCTTTACCCGGGTGCGCAGGGTGATCCTGTCCCCGTCCCCAGTGTATTTCACCGCGTTGTCCACCAGGATGCGGGCGGTCTGCTTGATCATGGCGGCGTCGCAGGAGGCGGTCATAGGCCCCCCGGTTTCGATGCGCCATTCCCTTTCCGGGTGGATCATCCGGGATTCCTCGTACACCTCCTGCATCATCTGGGTCAGGTCCACGTCCTCGTACACCATCTGGTTGCGCCCGCTGTCTCCCCGGGCCAGGAACAAAAGCTGCTCGATCAGCTTTTTCATGTGGGCCGATTCCGTCTGGATGGCGGTGATGCCCTCGTTCAGCACGGTTTCATCGTCCTTGCCCCAGCGCTGCAGCATATCGGCGTAGCCCTGGATCACGGCGATGGGGGTGCGCAGCTCGTGGGAGGCGTCGGATACGAACCGCGTCTGCTCCCGGTAGCTTTCCTGGGTGCGGGCCAGAAGATTGTTGATGGCCGCCTCCAGGCCCTGGGTCTCCCGGTCGCCGGTGGAAACGCGGGCGTCGGGGGCCAGGGGGCTCACCGTGCCGATCGCGTCCTCCAGATGGTGCAGCTTTTCCGGATCGAAGCGGCTCAGCTGCTCCGCGGTCATGGCCATGCGCTCCAGGGGCTCCATCAGCCGCCGGGCCTTCGCCTTGCCCACGCGCCCCTGCAAAATCAGCAGGATCAATTCCGCGCCGCCCAGCACCCCCCAGGCCTTCCCGCCCATGGATACCCACGCGTCGAAGGCCGGGATCTCAAAGGGCAGCCAGTCCGCGTTGGTCATCACGCAGATCACCGCATCCAGCAGCAGAAACACCAGCGCCGTCCGCCGGATCCAGTACCGGTTCATGCGCTTGGCGATGGAATTCATGCGTTTGTTATCGTCTTTCATTCGTCGTCCCTCAGCACGTACCCCACGCCGCGCACGGTCTGGAGCAGCTTATGATCGTACCCCTCGTCGATCTTGCCCCGCAGGTAGCGCACGTACACGTCCACCACGTTGGTTTCCCCCATGTAGCCGTAGCCCCACACCTTTTCCAGCAGCTGGTCCCGGCTGAGCACCAGGGTCTTGTTTTCCATGAAATACTGCAGCAGGGAAAATTCCCGGCTGGTCAGCTCGATTTCCTTTCCGCCCCGGGTCACCCGATGGCGGGACACGTCCACGATGAGATCCCCGCAGCTCATCACGGCTTCTTCCTTCTTCTGGGCGGACTGCTTGCGCAGCGCGGCGCGGATGCGGGCCAGCAGCTCCTCGATGGAGAAGGGCTTGGTGATATAGTCGTCCGCCCCCATGTCCAGCCCCGTCACCTTGTCCATCACCGCGTCCCGGGCGGTGAGCATGATCACGGGCACGGCGTTTTCTTCCTTCCGCAGCCGGCGCAGCACCTCCAGGCCGTTGAGCCCGGGCAGCATGATGTCCAGCAGGATCAGCTCGTAGTTCCCGCCCTCCGCCTTCTCCAGCCCGTCCCGGCCGTCGAAGGCCTTGTCCACCTGGTATCCCTCGTGCTTCAGCTCCAATTCCACGAACCGGGCCAGCTTTTCTTCGTCCTCTACCAGCAGGATCCTCGTCATGATACCGCCCTCCCGTTGAAACCGCGCAAGAGGCGCGCCGGTGCCGGCCGCCTCTTTTCGCGCGTTTGTCCTTTGCGGAGGATCACTCCGCCTTGTTTTCGTCCCGGTTTTCTTCCCGGCCGGCGTCCTTCTGCCCGTCCGCATGCAGGTGCACCACGCCCGCCGCCTTGTCCTGGGCCCTGTTCATGGCGTCGTTGACCTTGGCGCCGATGTCCGGGCCCCGGAAGGAATACCGCACGCCCAGGCACAGGCTCACGAACAGCAGCACCAGCATGGGCAGCAGCGCATGGGGCACCCGCAGGAACACCAGGATCAGCACCGCCACCGTGATGGGCATGGCGATCATTTCCTCGCCCTTGCGGCTCACCACCAGCTGATTGGCGTTGCCCTTGCGCACCATGGTCTTGATCCAGTCCCACACCCGGGCGAAGCCGCTCTTCATCTGGGCGGCGTCGGGATGAATGAAGAAGCTCTTGTCCGCCGTTTCCTGGGTGGTGTATTCCGCCTTCTCCTCGGCGTCCTTCACCTTGCCCTCGCCCTCCAGCATCACCAGCGCGTCCAGCATATCCCAATCGTTCTCCTCCAGCGCCCGCCGGGCTTCCTCATAGCTTACGTTGGCCTTGGCCCGCAGCTTTTCCACCATTTCCATGTGATCCATTTGTATTTCCTCCTTGGCGTATCGCCTTTCATTTTTGCTTTCCCCCTTGGGACGGGTATATCATATCGCCCGAAAATGAAAGGCGCAGGGGAAAAAACATTAGAGATTCATGAGAATTTTAAGATTATCTTTTTATTTTTGGGTTTTACTGGGGGAACACTCTTTGAGGCCAAAGAGTGTTCCCCCAGACCCCTTCGAGAAAGCGTACTCAGTCAAAACATGTGTTATAATATCAGAGATACGTCCTGGCAAATGTAATAACAAGCCTCACGGCCACCGTAGGGGCGGATATTATCCGCCCGCTTGCCGCGCTTTCAAATTGCCTGTTTTTCCGCCGCTCCACGGGCGGTTAATAACCGCCCCTACACGATATGGTTTACACAGGCCTGCTTGGCTGATCGATCCCATTTCCCGCTCGTCCTACCTTTTCTCATATCTGATCGGCTGCGCCACGCTTGGCGCTTCCGCCCCGTTGGGGGTGAAGGTGATCTGATTGTCCGTCAGGCGGATCACCCCGGTGGAGCCCCGCACCTCCCCATGTTCCAGCAGCAGCTTTACCAGCTTTTCGTTCAGCTGCGGCCCGCCGCCCCGGGAAAGCCCGTCCTTCCACAGGGTAAAGCGGCACCCCTCCCGCCAGGCGGAGCAGCCGAAGGCCTTCGCGTTCTCCTGCACCGGTTTCCCGCACAGGGGGCAAACCGCCCCCTCGACGGGCTTCACCGCCGCGGCCTTGCGTTTGCCGCCTTTCCCCCGGCGCATTTCCTCCGGGAAGGCCGCTTCCGTCCGGGTGGTCCGGGCATAATCGATGAGGAAGGTAGTCAGCTTCCGGATGCCCTGCATGAACCGATCCGTATCCCGCTGGTTTTTGGCGATCTCATCCAGCGCCAGCTCCCACTTGCCGGTGGTTTCGGGGGAAGAAATCTCCTCCGGCGCGATGGCGATAAGCTGCACGCCCTTTTCCGTGGCCTGGATAGCCCGGCCCCGGCGGGAGGCGTAGCCCACCTGGAGAAGCCGCTCGATGATGGCGGCCCGGGTGGCGGGGGTGCCCAGGCCGGAGCCCTTCATCTGCTCCCGCAGCTTTTCGTCCTCCAATTCCCGCCCGGCGTTTTCCATGGCCGCCAGCAGCGAGGCGTCGGTGTGGGGCGCCGGGGGCTTCGTGGCCTCCTTTTTCACCGCAGCCTTGGAGATCGTGCGCCCGTCCCCCTCCTTCAGGGCCGGCAGCATGTCCGCGTCCTTTTCCTCAGCGGGATACACGTCCTTCCATCCGTTCACCTTTACCGCCCGGCCGGTGGATTTGAAGGCGTGGCCCTGGCTCGCCGTCACCACCCGGATCTGCTCGTATTCGTGGGCGGGATAGAACACCGCGATGAGCCGCCGGGCAATCATATCGTACAGCTTCGCCGCGTCCGGGGAGAGCTTATCCACCGGCGCGGTCTGGGGCGTGGGGATGATGGCGTGGTGATCGGAGATCTTCGCGTTGTCGAACACCCGCTTGGATACGGGCAGTCTGCCCCCCTCTTTCCAGGGGATGCCGTCCACGAAGGGCCGGTAGCTTTCCGGCAGCTTCTGCAGCGTCAGCTTGGCCCGGGAAATCATATCCGTGGGCAGATACCGGCTGTCCGTGCGGGGATAGGTGATCGCCTTCCATTTTTCGTACAGCTCCTGGGCGATCTTCAGCGTCTTGTCCGCGGTGAAGCCCAGCTTCCGGTTGGCCTCCCGCTGAAGGGAGGTCAGATCGTACAGCTGCGGCGGCAGCTCCTTTTTTTCCTCGGCGGCGACGGATTTCACCCTGGCCGCCTTGCCCCGGACAGCCTTGGCGATCTCCTCCGCCTTTTCCTTGGTGGGGATGCGGGCGGCCTTCTTTTCGTCCTCCGTGTTCTCATCGAACCACTGGCCCGTGTAATCCCCGAAATCGGCGGTGACGGTATAATACTCCTCGGGCTTGAAATTTTTGATCTCGTGATGCCGCTTCACCAGGATGGCCAATGTAGGCGTCTGCACCCGGCCGATGGACAAAAGGGCGTCGAAGCGCAGCGTGAACGCCCGGCTGGCGTTCATGCCCACCAGCCAGTCCGCCTGGGACCGGCATTGAGCGCTCTTATACAATCCGTCGTATTCGCTGGCGGGTTTCATGGCGGCAAAGCCCTCCCGGATGGCCTCGTCGGTCATGGAAGAGATCCACAGCCGCTCCACGGGCTTTTTGCATTTCGCCTGCTCGTAGATCAGCCGGAAGATCAGCTCCCCTTCCCGCCCGGCGTCGGTGGCGCAGATCAGGGAATCGGTGTCCTTGTCGTTGATGAGCTTCTTCACGATGGAAAACTGGGATTTGGTCTGGGGGATCACCTTCGTGGGGATATGCTCCGGCAGGATGGGCAGATCCTCCATCCGCCATTTCTTGTATTTTTCGTCAATCTCGTCCGGCTCGCACAGCGTCACCAGATGGCCCACCGCCCAGGTGACCAGATAGTTTTCCCCCTTGAGGAACCCCTCGCCCCTCTCCGTGCACTTGAGCACCCGGGCGATATCCCGCCCCACGCTGGGCTTTTCGGCCACCACGACTTTCATGCGCATCCCGCCCCCGCTTCCCGTCAGTTCTCCTTTATTTTACCACAGAACTCCCCGTTTGAAAACCCAGCCATTCCCAGCCAAAAAGGGATGGACAAAACCGCGAAAGTATGGTACACTGCCATTAGTTACGAAAGTATTACGAAATTACGAAGGAGATGTTACCATGCACCGGCGCAGCGCACTGAAAAGGCTCCTGGCCCTGGCCGCGGTTTTCGCGCTGGCGCTGGGCTTTTTCACCCCCGCCGCATCCGCGGACGCCCCCGCCGCCGCGCCGCTCACCGCCGGGTCCGCCCGGAACGGGATGGTGCGGGTGCGGCTCTCCTCCTTGGGCTCCCCCGCCGTGCTGAACCTCACCGTATACGGCAGCTACACCGTGAACGGCCAATCCGAAAAGCAGATCGCCTCCGGCTCCAAGGTGACGGTGCGATACGATAAAGCCAGCGGCGCCCTGTCCCTCACCAGCGGCGGCGTTACCGCCAATATGGGCTCCGCTTTCAAGCTGCGCCGCCACGCCGCCGACGGGCAGAACGGCGTCAAGATCGCCCAGGGCCGGGTGCCGGGCAACCTGTATCCCGGGGATTTCCTCTTCACCGTGCGGAACGGCACATACTATATCATCGCCTACGTTTATATGGAAGATTACCTCTGCGGCGTGCTGCCCTACGAAATGGGCGCATCCTCCCCGCTGGAGGCGCTGAAGGCCCAGGCCATCGCAGCCCGCACTTACACCATGCGGGCCATGCAGCACGCCTCCTCCACCCTCTACGACGTGGTGGACACCACCCAGGACCAGGTGTACAGCGGCACGCCCTCCGCCTCCACCGCCTGCACCCAGGCCGTGAATGCTACGAAGGGCATCGCCCTCCAGTCCGGCGGCTCCTTCGCCGCCACCTACTATACCGCCTCCAACGGCGGGCAGACCGAGAACATCAAAAACATCTGGGGCACCTCCGGCTACGCCTACCTGGGGGTCAAGGACGACCCCTACGACCTGCAGAACCCCGACGCCCGGAAAACCTCGTTCTTCGTCAGCGCCTCCGGGGTCCAGCAGAACGCCAAGCTGCAAAGCCTGCTCGCCCGGAAGGCGGCGTCCGCATTCGGCGCGGAGGCAGTTCTCACCGGCGTCACCGCCGTTACGCCCCATACCCCCAAATACGCCGCCCCCAGCAAGCTGTACACCAAGCTGGATTTTTCCGTGACCTATCAGAAGGACGGCCAATCCCGCGCCGGTGTTCTCACCTTCGATATTTTCAGCGAGCTGGAAGGCCCCCTGGGCATGAGCATCAATTCCGGGAAGAACGAACTGTGGTCCGTGTCCCCGGCGGTAGGCGGCTTCACCGTCACCGCCCGGCGCTACGGCCACGGTCTGGGCATGAGCCAGCGCGGCGCCATGCAAATGGCGAAAATGGGCTATTCCTGCGCCCAGATCCTGGGCTTTTATTTCACGGGCTGCACCCAGGTGCAGTATTCCCTCACCCGGTCCATCCTGAGCCCGGTGGTGTCCGGCCAGGAGAGCCGGGAGCAGGTCACCGCCGAAACCCCCGCCCCCATCGAAACCGACGCCCCGGCCCAGGGGGAGATCCTGGCCCGGGTGAACACGCAGAAGGGCTCGCTGAATCTGCGCGTTTCCCCCTCCTCCTCCGCCCGGGTGCTGCGCACCATCCCCCAGTACGAGATTATTCCCGTGCTGGAAAAAGGCGACAGCTGGTGCAAAACCGCGTACGGCGGCACGGAAGGCTACGTCATGACCGCGTTCCTTTCCTTCCAGGCAGGCCCCGCCGGGGCTTCCCCCACCCCCGCCGCGGCGTCTCCCACTCAGGCCCCGTCGGCAACGCCCGTGCCGTCGGCAACGCCCGCGGAAAGCGCGCCCCTGGCCCGGGTGAACACGCAGAAGGGCTCGCTGAACCTGCGCGTTTCCCCCTCCTCCTCCGCCCGGGTGCTGCGCACCATCCCCCAGTACGAGATCATTCCCGTGCTGGAAAAGGGCGACAGCTGGTGCAAAACCGCGTACGGCGGCACGGAAGGCTACGTCATGACCGCGTTCCTTTCCTTCCAGGCCGATCCCGCCGGGGCTTCCCCTGCCCCTGCTTCGGCGTCTCCCACCCCCGCCGTCACGCCGGCCCCCGCGCCGTCCGCTGCGACGGCCTGGGTCAATACGCCTCAGGGCAGCCTGAACCTGCGCCTTTACGCCCGGGACAGCGCCAAGGTGCTCCTCACCATCCCCCAGTATGATACCGTATCCGTCCACGAAACGGGCAGCGTCTGGTGCCGCGTCACCTACAACGGCGTCACCGGCTGGGTGATGACCCGCTTCCTTTCCTTTACCGGCGCCGCGCCCACGCCGGCTCCCGCGCCTGCGACGGCTGCGCCGGTCCAGACGCCGGCAGCCCCGGCGCCGTCCGCTCTGACGGCCTGGGTCAATACGCCTCAGGGCAGCCTGAACCTGCGCCTTTACGCCCGGGACAGCGCCAAGGTGCTCCTCACCATTCCCCAGTATGATACCGTGTCCGTCCACGAAACGGGCAGCGTTTGGTGCCGCGTCACCTACAACGGCGTCACCGGCTGGGTGATGACCCGCTTTCTTTCCTTTACCGGCGCCGCGCCCGCGCCGGCCCCCGCCGCCCGCTCCCCCGCGCCTGCCGCAAGCGGCGTTCCCCTGGACCCCACGCTGCGCACCCTGCGGGAGCCCATCGTGGGCCGCATCATGCCCACGGACAAGCGGCTGAACCTGCGGGAGGGCTGCTCCACCGCCTCCCGGGTGATCCTGGAAATGCCCAAATACGAATTCCTTACCATCTACGCCGTGGGCGATACCTGGTGCCAGGTGGAGTACGGCGGACGGGAAGGCTACTGCATGACCAAATATCTGGAGTACAGGCTGTATGAATGAACAGGCGTTTCTTCTCCCCGGCGAGCGCATCGACGACCTGCAGCTGCAAGGGCTGCGCATCATCCAATCCCCGGACGCGTTCCGCTTCGGGCTGGACGCCGTGCTGCTGGCGGATTTTTCCGCCGTCAAGCCCGGGTGGCGGGTGTGCGATCTGGGCACCGGCACGGGCATATTGCCCCTGCTGCTGCTGGGCCGGGCCCACGGCGATCTTTTCTGCGACGCCGTGGAGATCCAGCCCGACGCGGCGGACCGGGCAGCGCGCACCATGCTTTTGAACGGCGTTCAGGACCGCATCGCCGTCCATTGCCGGGATCTCAAGGACGCCCGGGCCTTTCTCCCCCACATGGGGTATGATTTAGTGATCTGCAATCCCCCTTACAGCGCCGAAAACAGCGCGCTGCACAGCCCCCGCGCCGGTTTGCGCGCCGCCCGCACCGAGGGCGCATGCACCTTTGAGGACGTGGCATCCGCGGCGGCGTACCTGGCGAAAGCCTGGTTCGTTTTCATGCTCCCCTCTCCCCGGCTCGCCGAGGCCTTCGATACCCTGCGCCGCCACCGGCTGGAGCCCAAGCGCCTGCGCCTGGTGCATGCCAACGCCCGGCGCCCGGCCAGGCTCTGCCTTGTCGCCGCCCGGCGGGACGTGCGCCCGGGGCTGACCATAGAAGCGCCCCTGATCGTCAAAACCCCCGACGGCGGCGACAGCCCCGAGATCCGGCGGATCTACGGGCTGGCAGAAAAAGAGGAGAATATATAGTTTTACGGGGGGAACCGCTCTTTGGAGCCCAAAGAGCGGTTCCCCCCGGGCCCCCTTCCGAGAAAAGCGGTTCATGTTCTATTCATATACCATACTGTGTATTCATCAAAAAAAGGCTTTCCGATTTGTCGGAAAGCCTTTTGATTCTGCCGATTTTACTTTGTCCTGCGCAGGAAGGCCGGCACGCCCAGATCGTCCTTGGCGTTGTTGGCGGGCTGGGCCGGGGCCTGGTAGGGCTGGAAAGCCGGCTGCTGGGGCGCCTGATACGTCGGCTGTTGGGGCGCCTGGTAAGCCGGCTGCTGAGGCGCCTGGTAAGTCGGCTGCTGGGGCGCCTGGTAGGTCGGCTGACGATACTGCGGCGTCTGATACGTCGGCTGCTGGGGCTGATAAGCCGGCTGCGCAGCGGGCGCGGGCACTACGGGCGCAGCGGGACGGGCGCCGCCGGGGAAGTAAGCGTTATCGCTTTCATAAGCGGCGGGAGCGGGGGCGTCGAAGCCCTGGGGATCCTCGCCTTCCACCCGCGGACGGTTCTCATAAGGGTTATAGGAGGGCACCGCCGCCGCATAGGGGGTAGCCCCGCGGGGCTTTTTGCGTTCCCGGGCGGGGAACGGCGTCTTTTCAAAGCCGGTGGCGATAACGGTGATGCGCACCTCATCCTGCATGGATTCGTCGATGCCGGCGCCGAAGATGATGTTGGCTTCGCTGTCCGCGCTCTCCATCACCAGGTTGGCCGCTTCGTTGATTTCCATAATGCTCAGGTCCTTGCCGCCGGTGACGTTGATCAGCACGGCCCGGGCGCCGTCGATCTTGGTTTCCAGCAGGGGGCTGGAAATGGCCTTGTTGGCCGCGTCCACCAGGCGGGTTTCGCCCTTGCCTTCGCCGATGCCCATGTGGGCCATGCCGCCGGATTCCATGATGGTCTTCACGTCCGCAAAGTCCAGGTTGATCATGGCGGGCATGGCGATCAGATCGGAAATGCCCTGGATGCCCTGGCGCAGCACGTCGTCGGCGATGCGGAAGGCTTCCAGCACGGTGGTGTTCTTGCTCACCACCTGCAGCAGCCGGTCGTTGGGGATCACCACCAGGGTATCCACGCTCTGCTTGAGCTCGTTGATGCCCATTTCGGCGTTCTTCATGCGCTGCTTGCCCTCAAAAGCAAAGGGCTTGGTGACCACGGCGATGGTCAGGCAGTTGCTTTCCCGGGCGATCTCGGCCACGATGGGCGCCGCGCCGGTGCCGGTGCCGCCGCCCATACCGGCGGTGACGAACACCAGGTCTGCGCCCTTGATGGCCTGGGCGATCTCTTCCCGGCTCTCCTCGGCGGCCCTGCGGCCCACGTCGGGCACGGCGCCCGCGCCCAGGCCCTTGGTCAGCTTTTCGCCGATCTGGATCTTGGTGTCGGCCTGGCTCAGAGCCAGCGCCTGGCGGTCGGTATTCACGGCGATGAACTGCACGCCCTGCAAACCGGCCTCGATCATACGGTTCACGGCATTTGTGCCGCCCCCGCCGCAGCCCACGACCTTGATGGAAGCGAAAGACGGTTGATCCACTTGTACTTCAAAAGGCATCTTCTTTTCCCCCTATATCAGTTTGCACAGGCAGCGTCAGCCGCCGAACAGATTCCGGAAAAATCCGCCCATGCCGCCGGGCGCCTGGGCGCTGGCGGTGTCGATGAGCAGGTCCAGCAGCCCCAGGGCGCTGGAATAGGCGGGGCTGGAGAGCTTCACCGCCTTGCGGGGCAGCTCCCGCACGGGCTTGTCCAGCTTGGCGGCCAGGAAATCCCGTCCGCCCCGGTTGATGGCCAGCCCGCCGCCTGTCAGGTACACCGGAGACCAGCTGCCCAGCTTCACGCCCGTATCCTTGATGGCGTCCCGCACGGCCTCGCAGATTTCCGCCGCCCGGGGCTCCAACACCTTCTCCACCTGTTCCCGGGTGAAGGTCTTGCTGTTGCCTTCCTTATCGGTGCCCTCAAAGGTGCTCTGCCCGGCGGACAGGCCGTACACGTAGCCGCGCTTGATCTGCTCGGCGGAGGGCAGGGTGATCTCCAGGCCGTAGGCCAGGTCCGCGGCGATATGGCCGCCGCCCATGGGGATGGTTTTCAGGTTGGTAATGGCGTCGCCTTCCACGGTCATGACCTCCGTGGTCAGGTACCCCATGTCCACCAGCACGGCCGTCCGGTCCCTTTCCTCGTCGGGCACGAACAGCATCACCTGGCCCACAGGCGTGCTCAGGCAGCCGGACACCTGGATCCCCAGGCTCCGGAACCGCTCGGTGATATCGTCCAGGAAAAACTGGTCCGCGATCACGAAGGACACCATGGCCCGCAATTCATATCCGTGCATGCCCACGGGCTCCAGGGTCTTTTTTCCGTCGTCCACAATGAACCAGGCCGGGCTGCGATGGATCACGCTGCCGCGCACCGGGCCCAGCTCGTCCGTGGCCTTATCCAGCAGCGCGGCAATATCCCTCTCGGTCACCCGCGGGTCCGCCCCCTGGAGCTCCACCTTGACCTCCACCGTGCGCACCTGGGAAAAGCTGCCGGGCACGCCCACGAAGATCTCGCGGATATGGATATGGGCCTGATCCTCCGCCGCGCGCACCGCTTCGGCCATCGCCTCGTTCAGCGCCGCCGGCGCGTTCCACCGGCCGTCCATGTATCCGTCGTACACCACCGTGCCCGCGCCGATGATATCGCAGCGCTGGCGTCCGCTGGTTTCGGCCACCAGGGCCACCAGCTTGCTCGTGCCGAATTCCATGGCGGCTACCATGTTTTTCATCCGTCCATCATCCCCTGTTCATTGCGCCCATGGGTGTGAAATACCCATTGCCAGAAAAGCCGAAATAAGAATTACCCTATTCGGTCACTTTATTGTAACTGTTTTGTGATAATTTGGCAAGCCAAAAACGGAAAAAAGACCGCATTTTTTTAAAATTTTTTCGTTTTTTTCCGCATGTCCGTCCGTTTTTACGGCCCGGCGGGGGAATAAATCACCTCGTTGACGTGGGATGCGTCCAGCATTCCCCCGGTTTTGCCCATTTCCCGCAGCTTGTCCACCACCGCGCGGACGGTGCCGATTTTGGCCCGCAGGAAAGTCGTATCTCCCAGGGCGGCGGTATACCCGTCCACGGTGATCAGATATAGGCTGTCCGGATCTGCCAGATTCAATTCGGCCACCTGGCTGACGAAGCCCTGGGATTCGATTTCGTGCATCAGCATCGTGAACGCCTGCATGTTTTCCATGCCCGGCGCCGTCAGCAGCTGCCCCACCTTGGCGTTGGCGCGGCTGAAGCCGGTAACGGTGATCAGGTCCCCCTCGGGCTGCACCATGCCCGGCAGCCACTCCAGCACCATGCCCTCGTTGTCGATCTTGTAGGTATTGCCCATCACCTGCAGATAAGCGCAGGGCACCCGCTCCCGCACATAGAGCACCACCCGGTCCGGGAACTGCTTTTCCATTTTCAGAAACACCAGATCCTTGGTGCCGTTGATGCCGCTGCGGATCCTGTTTTCATTCACGGCAAAGTAATTCGTGGGCCGATCCAGCCCCGCGGCGCGCACCGCATCCTCCCAGGCCACGCTTTCCAGCCCCACCACCGCCACATGATGGATCTTGAACACGCTCTCATTCAGCAGGATCACCAGGCATGTAAGCAGCACCAGGCTGATCACGGCGGTGCGCAGCCCGGTTTTTTTCCGGGCCGGCGGCGGCGGGGCGGATTCCCCCTCGAAGGGCATATAGCCCGGGGGCAGCGGCATCTGGGACATGACAGGCCTCCTTCGGGAAGCCCCTTCAGGCTTCCCGCACTCGATCGATCCTGGCGCCGAGACGGCGCAGGGTATCCTCCATCCGGGCGTATCCCCGGTCAATGATCCCGGCGTTTTCCACCAGCGTTTCTCCCCGGGCGGCCAGCCCAGCGATCACCAGCGCGGCCCCGCCCCGCAGATCCCGGGCGGTGACGCGGGCACCGTGCAGCTCCCTGACTCCCTGCACCACCGCCGTGCGGCCGGATACCCGGATGTCCGCCCCCATGCGCTGCAGGTCCGCCACGTGGGCAAGCCGGTTTTCAAACACGTTTTCCACGATCACCGACGTGCCCTCCGCGCAGCAGGCGGCGGACAGCATCTGGGCCTGCATATCCGTGGGAAAGCCGGGATGCGGCGCCGTCCGGAGCCGGGAAAACGCCCGGAGACGCTCCGGCGCTTCCAGCGACACCGTGCTTTCGCCGGTATGTATGCGGCAGCCCATTTCCCTGAGCTTTTCCGTCACCGGGATCAGGTCCCGCGGTCGGGCGTTCAGCAGCGTAACTTTTCCTCCCGCCGCCGCCCCGGCGCACAGATACGTGCCCCCGGCGATGCGGTCGGGAATGGGGGTATAGGCGGCGCCCCGAAGCGTTTTCACGCCTTCGATCCGGATCAGCGCCGTGCCCGCGCCGGAAACCCGGCCCCCCAGGGCGTTGAGGAAGCCCTGCAGGTCCTCGATCTCGGGCTCCCGGGCGGCGTTGTGCACGCAGGTGACCCCCGGCAGCAGCGCGGCGGCCATCATCACGTTTTCCGTGGCCCCCACGCTGGGATAATCAAAATACACGTCCCCGGCGTGCATGCCCTGCCCGTCGCACTCCAGCACTCCGCCGCCCTCCTCGATCCTCACCCCCAGGGCCCGCAGGCCCTTCAAATGCAGGTCGATGGGCCGCAATCCGATCTCGCAGCCCCCGGGATAAGGAACGGTGGCCCGGCGCATTTTCGCCAGGATCGGCCCCAGCAGAAAAACGGAGGAACGGATCTGCTTGCTCAGCCCCTCGGGCATCTCCCACCGGCACAGCCCGCTATTGTCGATCTGCATTTCCCCGTTTTCCATCCGGCAGCGGCAGCCCAGGGTGTCCAGGATCTGCGCCATGGCGCGCACGTCCCGGATATCGGGGCAGGAGCGGATCGCGCATCCGCCCTCCGGCAGCAGCGCCGCCGCCAGGATGGGCAGCACCGCGTTTTTCGCCCCCTGCAGGCATACTTCCCCTTCTATTTTTTCGCCGCCCAGCACCCGGAATCCTTCCATGCGGATCACCTTCTTTCTTCTTTCAGGCTATGCCGGAAAGAAAAAGGGGTGCCGGGAAGTGTTCACGCGCCTTCTTCCGTCACGTCAGGTTCCGCCTGCCGTACCTGCTCACGTTCAGCACGATCCCCACCGCCGCCATGGTAATGGAAAGCGACGTGCCCCCCGCGGAAAAGAAAGGCAGGGGCAGCCCGGTGGTGGGCAGGATCCCCACCACCACGCCCATATTGATGAACGCCTGCACGCTGATCATGCAGGTGATCCCCGCCGCCAGCAGGCAGCCGAAGGGATCGTCGCAGTCCAGGGCCACCCGCATGCCCGCCCACAGGAACGCCGCGAACAGGAGGATCACCGCCAGGCAGCCCACCAGCCCGAAATCCTCCCCCACGATGGCGAAAATAAAATCGCTTTCCGGATAGGGCAGGTAGGCGTATTTCTGCCTTCCCTGCCCCAGGCCCATGCCGAACAGCCCGCCGCTGCCGAAAGCGATCAGGGACTGGCTGAGCTGGTACCCCTCGTCGCTCATTTTGGCGAAGGGATCGGTGAAGGATAACAGCCTTTCCCGTCGGTATTCGGCGCTCCAGGCGTAATACGCCCCCACCGCCAGGGCCCCGGCCCCCAGCGCCGCCATGTGCCGCCATTTGGCCCCCGCCAGGAGCACCATGATCACCGACACGATGATGATGGTGCCGGCGGTGGACAAATTGGGCTGCTCCAGGATCAGAAGGAACATGATCCCCGGCACGATCAGCACCGGCAGGATGCCCGTGAACAGCTTTTGGATCTTCTTCCCCCGCACCGTCAGCGTCATGGCCATGAACAGCACCGCCGCGTATTTGGCCATTTCCCCCGGCTGGAAGGACAGCGGCCCCAGGGTGATCCACCGGCGGCTGCCGTTCACCGAGGTGCCGATCCCCGGGATGGCCACCAGCACCAGCAGCACCAGGGAGATCCCCACCGCCGAGAGCACCACTTTTCTGCGCCGCCAGAAGGCGTAGGGCACGCGGCAGGTGACCGCCATGGCGGCGGCCCCCACCGCCGCGCCGAAAAGCTGCTTCACCACCTGATCCCAGGGATTGCCCGTTTCCAGCGCCTTGTAGTACGTGGCGCTGAACAGCGTCAGCAGCCCCAGCATCATCAGCAGGATCATCACCGTCAGCAGCGTCCCGTCCACGGGCTTTTTCCGGGGTTTGCGAAGGGTGGTCAGCATTGCGCGCCTCCTGATCCGTCGATAAAGAAAAGGCGCATTTGCATGCGCCTCAGAGCCGTTTTTCTTTGGTTGTTCATTTCAGATTGTTCACGATGTCCTTGAAGATCCGTCCCCGCTGCTCGTAATCACTGAACATATCGAAGGACGCGCAGGCGGGCGACAGCAGCACGTTCCCTCCCGGAGCGCTGAGGGCGCGGCATTTTTCCACCGCCTCCTGCAGCGTGGCGGCGTGATGGACGAAGGGATATCCCGCCTCCGCCAGCGCTTTTTCGATCTGCTCCGCCGTATTGCCGATGAGCACGCAGTTTTGAATCAGCGGCGTTTTTTTGATTTCCTCCGCCAGGGGCGCGAAGGACACGTGCTTGTCGTAGCCCCCCAGGATCAGCGCCGTGGGGGCTTTCATGCTCTGCACCGCCTTGATGGTGGAATCCACGTTGGTGCCCTTGGAATCGTTGATATAGCGCACGCCGTCCAATTCCCGCACGAACTCGATCCGGTGCTCCACCCCCGGGAAGGTGCGCAGCGCGTGGCGGATCACCGGCGCGGGCACGCCCCGGGACGCGGCGACGGCCGCGGCGGCCAGGGCGTTTTCCAGGTTGTGGGGCCCGGGGATGCGGATCTCCTCCGCGCCGCACACCGTTTTTTCCTCGCCGTTCAGCCGCAGCGTCACCTGCCCGTCCCGGACGAAGGCGCCCTGCGCCACCTCCTGCAGCCGGGAAAAGAACAGCACCTGCCCCCGCAGCCCCTCCGCCATGGCGCGGCAGGCCGGGTCATCGTAATTCAGCACCGCAAAATCCCTCTCCGTCTGGGCGTCGAAGATGTGGCGCTTGAGGCCGGTATACACCTCCATGGTGCCGTGGCGGTTCAGATGATCCTCCGTCACGTTCAGCACCGCCGCGGTGAGGGGATGGAAGGTATCGGTGGTTTCCAATTGGAAGGAGCTGACCTCCGCCACGATCACGTCGTCCCAGCGGCTGTCCAGGGCCGCCGCGGACAGGGGGTAGCCGATGTTGCCGCACACGTGAGCGATCTTTCCCGCCGCGGTGAAAATGGCCCCCAGCAGGGATACCGTGGTGGTTTTCCCGTTGGTGCCCGTCACGGCGATCAGGCTGCCCCGGGCGATCCGGGAGGCGATCTCCAATTCCCCGGAAACGGGGATACCCATTTCCCGGGCCTTGTTCACGATCTCTGCGTCGATAGGCACGCCGGGGCTGATGATCAGCATGTCCTGCCCCGTCAGGGCGTCGATGCCGTCCTCCCCCAGCCGGAAGCGGATGGGCAGCTCCCGCAGCTCTTCCAGTTTATCCCCGAAGGCTTCCCAGGGCTTCATATCGTTCACCGTCACCTGGGCGCCTTCCCGGTACAAAAGCTTCGCCAGGGCCACGCCGCTGCGGGCCATGCCCACGATCAGCAGCTTTTTCCCGGCGAAGGGGCTCTCCGCCCTCTCCGCGGCGCGGCGCCGGGCAGGGCCGTAATACAAATCGGTGCGCATGGCTTCTCCCCTCCTTGCGATGGGTCCGGCTTTATGCAGCCGGAAGCAGGAATCAATAGAACTTGTACAGGCTCCATACCGCGATCAGGCTCAGCACCAGCGTCACCGCCGCGTACAGGAGCACGATCTGGTTTTCCTTCATGCCGGAAAGCTCGAAATGATGGTGCAGCGGCGCCATTTTGAAAATCCGCTTCCCGGTGCCGGTCTTTTTCCGGGTGTATTTGAAATACGCGGTCTGCATCATCACGGATACGGAGCTCATGATGCAGGTGAACGCGATGGGGATCAAAAGGAACTGACACTTCATCAGCATGGCAACGCCCACGAAGGCGCCGCCGATGAACATGCTGCCCGTATCTCCCATGAAGATCTTCGCCGGATGGCGGTTGTACCTGAGGAAGCCGATGGACGCTCCCGCCAGGGCGAAACACATCAGCGATACGGGGCGGAACCAGGCCTTCGGATCCGTCATGGGGAAGGCGTTGTACAGCGCTTCGCCCGCCGGCGTCCGGTCCGGAACCGCGATGGTCTGGGCGAAGAACAGCGCGATGACCCCGAAGGCCGCCATGCCGATCACCGTTACGGAGGACAATATGCCGTCCACCCCGTCCTGGAGGTTCGCGCTGTTGGTAATGAACATCACCAGCACCGTCATGATGGGCACGTAAAACCAGCCCAGGTCCCAGGTCTTATCCGTAAAGGGCAATATCACGTCGCTGCCCACGTAAAGGAAGCAGTACAGGGAAAAGGCCAGGCCCACGATCATCTGCCCGATCAGCTTCTGCTTGGGCTTGAGGCCTTCGTGGTCCTTCTTCACATCCTTGATGTAATCGTCCGGGAAGCCGAAAAGCGCCATGCAGCCCACGGTGATGAACAGAAGCGGCCACAGGGCGTTTTCCATCCCGAAGCGCCATCCGTTTTTGATCCCCACGATCACGGTGATCACCGCGGTGGAAAACACCGTGGCCAGCGCCGTCACGATGCCGCCCATGTTGGGGGTGCCCTGCTTGGCCAGGTGGGCCTTCGGCCCCAGATCGTAAATGGTCTGGCCGAACTTGAGCTTTTTCAGGTACGGCAGGAACCCGGGCATCACCAGGAACACGACGGCCATGGCCATCACCGCTGCGAACGCGCATTGCAGAAACATGATCGTATCTTTCCCTTCGTATAATTGCCTTTTCCCGGCGCGGAGCGCTTATCTGTCCCGGATCTCCTCCAGCAATTCCGCCACGACCACCTTTTCATCGAAGGGGCGCTTCACCCCCATGATCTCCTGGTAGGTTTCGTGGCCCTTGCCGGCCAGCACGATGATGTCCCCGTCCCGGCCCATTTCCAGGGCGTGGCGGATGGCCTCCCGACGGTTCTCGATCACGGTGTACTTGCCGCCGGTGGGCTTGATACCCTCCTCGATGGCGGCGAGGATCTCCATGGGGTCTTCGGTGCGGGGGTTATCGCTGGTGAGGATGGAATAGTCCGCCAGTCGGCCGCTGATCTCCCCCATGATGGGGCGCTTGAGATGATCCCGGTCCCCGCCGCAGCCGAACAGAGAGATCACCCGGCCCCGGGCGAAGCCCCGCACCGCCGTCAGGATGTTTTCCAGCGCGTCCGGGGAATGGGAATAGTCCAGGATCACCTTGTAGGGCGTGCCGGTATCCAGCACCTCCGCCCGCCCCGGCACGGACCTGACCTTCGCCAGCGCCGCGGTGACGGTCTCCGGCGAAACCCCCATGATGAAGCCCATCGCGGCGGCGGCCAGGGCGTTGTACACGTTGAACATGCCCGTCAGCTTCAGCTTCACCGGCATTTCGTTCACGTTCAGCAGCTTCATGATGAAGCTGACGCCGTTTTCGGTGATTTCGATGTCCCGGGCGAATACGTCGGCGTTGTTGCAGATGCCGTAGGTGGAATGGGGCACGGTGATGTCCCGCAGAATCTCCTGGCCGCCGTCGTCGTCCACGTTGACGGCGGCGTTGCTGATCCACTCCGGCCGGAAGAAGGATTTCTTGCACTGGAAATACTTATCCATGGTGCCGAAAAGATCCAGATGATCCTGGCTCAGGTTGGTATAGCAGCCCGCCTCGAAATGCACGCCCCGGAGCCTGTCCATTTCGATGGCGTGGGCGCTGACCTCCATGCTCACCACCTGCACCCCCGCGTCCCGCATCTGCCTGAGGGTGCGGAAAAAGTCGATGGGCTCGGGGGTGGTGAATTCGCTTTTCATGTATTCCTGGCCGATCATGTTGCCCGTGGTGCCGATGAGCCCCACCTTGTAGCCGGCCTCCTCCATGATGGCCTTCACCAGGTAGCTGGTGGTGGTCTTTCCCTTGGTGCCCGTGATGCCCAGCAGTTTCATTTCCCGATCGGGATGGCCATAGAACGCCGCCGCCATCAGCGACATGGCTGCTCGCACGCTTTTCACCCGCACCTGGGGCACGTCGATCTCCAGAAAATGCGTCACCGCCAGGGCGTCCGCGCCGTTTTTGACGGCCTGGGCCGCGAAATCGTGGGCGTCGAACCGGGCGCCCGGCACGCAGAAGAACAGCCCCCGGTGGGTTTCCTGCCGGCTGTCCATGGACAGGGAGGCGATTTCGCAGTCTCCCCGGATCTCCAATACCTCCGCCGCCGCTTCCTTCGCCAATACCGATAACAGCATGTTTTCTCACTCCGTTCCCTGCGGTAATTCAAAAGTGACCTTTACCGTATCTCCGGGCTTGGCATAGCCGCCCGCCGCCGGCGATTGCCGGGCCGCCAGGCCGCTGCCGCTCACTTCCATTTCCAGGCCCCGCTGCCGGATGCGCCGCCCGGCCTCCACCATGGAAAGGCCCCGCACGTCCGGCACCGTCACCAGCTCCACCGCCTCCAGGGGCTGGCCCTGGAAGGTATAGAGCATCACGGTGCCGCCGGCGCGCATCTGCGCTCCCGCCGCCGGGGACTGGGCGGTGACGACGGGGCTTTCCCCGTCCGTATCCGCCAGCAGCATTTCTTCGGCCAGCGCTTTCTTCGCTTCCGCCACCGTCATGCCCACCACGTCGGGCACGCTGACCCCGGGGGCCTGGGTGGCCTTGGGGTCCTGCCGGGGCACGCCCAGCACCGGAAGCGCCTCTTCCAGGATCTGGGCCGCGAACGGCGCCGCCGTCACGCTGCCGTAATCCACCGGCACCTGGGCCTCGTTCACCGTCACCAGCACCGCGATCCTGGGCTGGTCCGCCGGGGCGAATCCCAGGAAGGAGCCGATGTGCACGTTGCTCACCACCCGGCCGTCCTTGTACACCTGGGCGGTGCCCGTCTTGCCCGCCACCCGGTAGCCCGCCACCGCGCCGTTGCGCCCGCCGCCGTTCTCCACCACGTTTTCCAATAGCCTGCGCATCACCGCGCTGGTTTCCTCGTGAATGGGCGTGGCCGCTACCCGGGGCTGGGTCCGCTCCAGCACGTTCCCGTTTTCGTCCAGGATCTCCTGAACGATGTAGGGCCGCATCAGCCGCCCGCCGTTCACCACCGCGCAGCCCGCGGTGATCAGCTGCAGCGGCGTCACCGCCACGCTCTGGCCAAAGCCGATCCGCGCCAGGTCCACGTTCTTTACCCTGTCGGCCCGGATCAGGATGCCGGCGCTTTCCCCCGGCAGCTCGATCCCCGTCCTGACCCCCAGCCCGAAAGCGCGCAGATACCGGTAGAAGGTGTCGGCGCCCATCCGCAGGGCCAGGGTGACGAACACGGGGTTGCAGGAATTTGCCAGTCCCTGGGTCAGCGTCTCGTGGCCGTGGCTGTTCTTCCAGCAGCGGATCCTGTCCCCGTCCACGGTGATCGATCCGCTGCAGTTGAAGGTGTCGCTCAGCGCCGCGGCGCCGCAGTCCAGCGCGGCGGCGCAGGTGATCATCTTGAAGGTGGAGCCGGGCTCGTACACGTCCGTGACCGCCGTGATGCGCATCAGCTCCTGCAGCTTTTCCACGTCGTCCCGGGGCGGATCGTTGGGGTCGTAATCCGGCTTCATGCACAGCGCCAGGATGGCCCCGGTGTTCACGTCCATGACGATGCACTGCACCGCCTTGGCGCCGTTTACCTCCAGGCATTCCCGCATGGCCTTTTCCACGATGCCCTGGATGGCCGCGTCCACCGTCAGCCGCACCGTGCCGCCGTTTTCCGGGGGCACATAGGCCGTTTTCCCGTCGGGCAGCAGCCGCGCCCTGGCGTCCACCTCCCGCCGGAGAGACCCGGCCTTCCCCTGCAAAAGCGTATCGTACCGGCTTTCCAGCCCGCTCTGGCCCTGGGCGTCGATGTTGGTCAGGCCCAGCACCTGGGTGAGGAAGGCGCCCTTGGGATACCAGCGGCGGCTGTCCTCCTCAAAGCTCAGCCCCTGCAGCAGCGCCGGCTGCTCCCGGAGCATCTGCCGGAGCAGATCCACCGTTTCCCGGGACGCTTGCCTTTTGAGGATCACCGAGGCGTACGCCTTGTTTTCCACCCGGGCGCGGATCCTCTCCGCGTCGGTTTCCAGCGCCGAGGCCACGGCCTTGGCGAAGGCCGCCGGGTCCGCGATCAGCCGGGGGTTCGCCGTGACCGCATAGGCCCCGGCGGACAGGACGAGCACGCTGCCCGTCCGGTCCTGGATCTGCCCCCGGCGGGGAGATACGATGCCTTCCCGGGTCCACTGCTTCACGCCGCGCTCCGTCAGCATTTCCCCCTGAAACAGGGTTAAGCTGCCGATGCGCACGCCAACCAGACAGAATAACAGCGTGAGCACCGCCAGCATCGCAAGCAGTCTTTTTCTGATCAGGATCGTCCCGCGCATTCATTTCTCCCCCCGCGGGCAGCAGACGCGCTATCGGCTGCCTGTGATGATGCCCTCCGGCGGGGACAAGGGGGAGTTTGCCGCCGCCGATACGGTTTGGTTGGTTTGGGTAAACTGGACCACCACGGGCACGGCTTCCACCCCGTAGGAGGAAATCATGCCCAGGTTCTTCATCGCCGCGTAACTGATCCGGGCCTGATCCCGGGCCAGGTCCACCTGCTTCTCCAGATCCCTGTTTTCCGCTGCGGTCTTCTGGATGGCTTCTTCCATGACGCCGCGGTCGCGGTTCAATCCGGCCTTGATGCTGAGGCGGCTGATGATCATGGCGCCGAAAAGCACCGCCAGCGCGCACAGGACCAGCGCCGCGTAGCGGACGGGCACGGTGGGGTGCCGCCGGGGCAGCGGAGCGACCCGCCCGGCATAGAAGGGCTGATGATCGTACAGCTCCGTGCAGCCCGCTTCCGAATCCGGCAGCCGCACGTTGCTGCGCACGTTCATCCTGATGCCCGGCATGCCCTGCACGCCGGCAGAGGCATACTGCATCCGCCTTGCCTTCTGCATCAGTTTATCCTCCTTTCCGGTTCGTTAGAACGATTGCTTCTTCTGAATTTCCGCGATCATGCCCAGCACGTCGTCGAAGGTCTCGTCGAAGTGGCGATCCTGTTCGCGGCTGACGCTGGCGGGCAGGATGCGCACGTGGGACACCGCGCCGTTCACATCCACTTCCCTGGCGTCGCCCAGCCGCCAGGCCCTGATCTTCTGGGGCAGCAGCAGCCGCCCCTGGGCGTCGGATTCACAGTCTGCGAAGCTGTATTTGCTGAACTGATCCACCAGCGGCTGCAGCCGCGCGTCGATGGCCAGCAGGGAAAGCAATTCATCCCGCCGCTTGATCCAGCCTTCGATGGGATAGAGGGCCACGGCCTTGAAATCCGGCGTGGGGCACACGGCGAACCGGCTGCCCAGCGGCTCCCGGAAGGACGCCGGGATGATCATGCGGCCTTTGGCGTCGATGCCGTGGGTGTAGCTGCCCAGGAACCCGAGGAACGGAAGCGTTCCGCTCCCGCCGTCCCGGTCCGCGGCGGCTGCGTTCTTTTCGTCTGCGCCGGTCTGCCCGTTCAGACGGTTCTCCTGCTCGTCCGCCACGTTTTCATCCCCTATCTGCCACAAATTCCCCACTTCTGTGAATGCGTCCCCATTTTACGGCACTTTTTTGGTCCTTGTCAAGACTTGCGCAAAATGCCCTTTCCGGCTTTGGGAAACAATTACGACATAATTCCTTCTTTTTTTCTTTACATTTTGCTTTTTTGGCCGATTTTTCACACAAAAACAGGGGGAACATACTTTCGCATCCCCCCTGTTTTTGTCTATTTGTACTATATTCGTGTTTTGTATTTATTTATTATGTACAAATTTCATTTTAAGTTTTTGCGTTCTCCTTTTGGGAAAATGTAACACAATGTTTATAAATGGGCGCAAATCTGATCCGGACGAACGATTTGCCCACTTTTGGGCACGTAACAGGCCAAAACGAAAAAAACAGCGGCCTGAACAGCCGCTGCTGTGGGCGCGTCCGCCCGCGGTGCGCCCCGGGAAGGGACGCCTCTCCCTTTTCTATGGCAGGCGGTACACCCGGAAACCCAGCCCGTCGCAGGATACGCAATGATACCGGATGCCCCGGATCTCCCCCGTCACCGCGCCGTGGAGGGACGCGCCGTGGAGATGCCCGTACACCACGTCGTCCGGGGCATACGCTTCCAACATCCTGGACAGGGACGTTTCCGCGCCGCCTTCCCCCAGGGGCGGATAATGGCACATCACGATCAGCCGCCTGCCGCCCAGGGCCTTGGCCCGCTGCAGGCTCATTTCCATCCGCTGCAGCTCCCGGCGATAGATCTTTTCATCCTCCGCCGCGGCGCCCTCCCCCGGCAGCGTCCAGCCCCGGGTGCCGCAGATCACGGTATCCTCCAGCCGCAGCGCGTCGTTCTGCACCGCGTACATCCCCGGCGGCAGCATTTCCCGGAGCCGCGTGATCCCCGGCCACCAGTAATCGTGGTTGCCCCGGAGCAATACCTTCTTCCCCGGCAGCTCCCCGATGGCGCGCAGATCCTCCATCGCATCCTGGGCCTGCATGGCCCAGCTGATGTCCCCGGGAAGGAGCACCGCGTCCTCCGCCCCAACCCTGGCGCGCCAATCCGCCCGGATCTTTTCAAAGTGCCCCTCCCAATGGGGGCCGAAAACATCCATGGGCTTATCGTCGCCGCCGGGCAGGTGCAGATCGCCGATCGCGTATACGTTCACTTATTCTTCTTCTTCCTCGTCTTCGTCCCCTTCGGCTTCGTCCTCGCCCATTTCCTCCAGGGACAGATCGTTTTCGATTTCGTCGTACTCCCGCTGGGGGATGTCCTCGTCGATTTCGGGGATGATCTCATCCATGCCGCTGACGGGATCGATGCCCAGGCTGGCCTCGTCCACCGGCTCTTCCTCCGCGTCGTCCTCGGCGCGGCCGGCATTGGCGTTCATTTCTTTCAGGCAGAACAGGCACACGTCCTTCCCCGGCAGGGCGGGCGCTTCGTTGCAGATGGTGCACATTTCGATTTCGTCCTGCTGCTTTTCGCCTTTCATTTCCCTTTTGCACACTTTGCAGTAGCCTTCTTCCGGCGCGATATAATTCAATTCGCACCTGGGGCACTTGATCAGCCGCATGGCATTTCCTCCGTTTCTCGCCTGCCAGGGATTCCCATGGCAGCGTACTGGCATTTTCGTTGACGCGAATGGTTTCAGAGTTTACGATTTAATTACGGTATGTCATATTTTCTTAACAAAGGAGGACCTCACATGAAACGAATCATCCGTATCCTGGCCGTGCTGGCGCTGCTGTGCCTGAGCGCGGCGGCCCTGGCGTCCCGGGCGCCCACATCCCAGTTCGGTTACCGCGGCTGGCCCTACCGGCAGCCCGGCTGCGCGTCGCAGCCTGCCCGTCCGGCGGCCACGAAAGCCCCGTCCGGCGGCGCTGCGGCTTCCCCCACGGAAGCCCCCTTAGTAAGCAGGGGTGATTATACTACAATATCCCTGTCCGCGCAAGAGCAAAAAGTATGGAATTTGCTCAACGAGGACCGGCAGAAAAACGGCCTGTCTCCCCTGCCTCTGGATGAGGAGCTGTGCCGCCTGGCGCGCCTCAAATCCGACGACATGCGGGACGGGGGCTACTTTGCCCACGAATCCCCCACTTACGGCCGCGCCGCCGATATGCTCAGGCGGTTTGATTACAGCTTCCGGGGCGTGGGCGAGAACATCGCCCACCACGCCACCGTGGAAAAGGCCGACGCCGCCTTCATGAGCAGCAGCGGCCACCGGCAGAACATCCTGGGCCGCCAGTGGACGAAGGTGGGCGTCGGCGTCAGTATCGACAGAAACGGCTTCGTTTATGTGACGCAGCTATTCGTTCGATAAAACCGGGTAATGCCAGGAAGGAGTTTCGGGGAATGCGCTCTTATGTTCGGAAGAAAGAGCGTACTCCCCCTTTCTTTTTTTACCGTTTCCTCATCACGTGCTTCAGCGCGGCGCGGTTCGTCTGGGTTTCCTTCCGCCTTGCCACGGCTGCTTCCCGGCCGTTCCATGTTCTCTCCTCTCCCACGGTCATTTCCCGCATCCGGCTTTCTTCCTGGCGAACGCCCCGCAGCGCCGCGCCGCCGGTCATGGCCCTGGGAGGCATGGCGGGCAAAAGCGCCGCCTCCTCGATGTTCAGCGCGGTCCGGTTGGCTTCCTTCTCCATCCCGATCCCTCCTTTTTGCTGCATCCTATGCGCTTTTCCCAAAATCCGTGCGTAAAAAAAGCCCCCGCTTTTCAGCAGGGGCGTACAAAATGCCGTTCATTCTTCCAACAGGCTTTTTTCGTACTGGCGGTAAGTGCGGTAGCGATGGGCGGCCATCAGCTGGGTATTGGCGATGGAGGACACGCTGGTTTCATCCACCACGGAGCCTTCGGCCCACCGGATGCCCAGATCCCGGGCGCCGGAGAGCACTTCGTAGAACATGGCGGCGTTGACGGCCTTGCGCTGGTATTCCGGCACCACGAACTGCATATTGCACCGCAAACCGTCGATCTTTTTCCTGCCCAGCAGGTAAATCAGCCAGCCGAAGGGCAGCACATGGCCGCGCATTTTTTTCAGCACCTGGTTGTAGTCCGGGAAAGCCACCACCAGGCCGATGGGCCGGTTCCCCGCGAAAGCCATCACGGTCGTTTCGGGGCGGTAGATGGTTTTCAGGTTTTTGACCTCCCGGGACGCGTCCTCGAAGGTGGGCACGATCATTTCCCATTCCGGCGGGAACGCCTCGCGGATCACCCGCACCGCGTCCTTGAGCACCTGATCCTGATTGTCCTTGCGCAGCGTCACGTGCTCCACCCGGAAGCCGAAGCGCTGCTTCACCCGGGGCACGATCTCCTCCAGGCCGCGGCCGTCCGCCTCTTCCATCTTCACGAAGTAAGCGAAGAAATCCCGGTGCTTTTTGAAGCCGTATTTTTCAAAATACTCGGCGTAATAGGCCGGGTTATAGGCGTTGAGCATCACGGGCGTTTCGTCGAAGCCCTCCACCAGCATGCCCTTGGTGAACACCTCGATGCCCCCGGAGGAGGGGCCCATCACGGTCTCCATGCCCTCGTCCCGCAGGAAAGCGCAGGCCGCGTCCAGGGCCGCCCGGGCGTAATCCATCTTCGGGGCGCATTCAAACAGGCCGATGTACCCCTGCTTGATCCCCAGGCGCTCGTTGAGCCTTTCGTCGATGCCCGCCATCACCCGGGCCACGGGCTGATCCCCGTCGTACACCAGGAAGAAGCGGCGGGGGTTCGTCTTTTTCCGGCACAGGCTCCTGATCTGCCGGCTGATCAGCGGCGGCACCCAATGTGGGTCGTCTTTATACAGCGTAAAGGGCAGCTTCACAAAAGGACGCATGGAGCGCTTGTTGGCCTCCAGAATTTCCACATGGATCAACGGCAATCCCTCCCTCGGCAGGGTCTTTTGATTTATTGATTATAGCATACCGGCGGCGTTTTGTCAAAAAAAGGGACGCCCCTCACGGGGCATCCGCTGTGTTTTCTGTGTTTTCTCCCAGGGCCGCTTCCAGTTTTTCCAGCAGCTGCTCCCGTCCGTCCCCCGTTTCCGAAGAATAGCAGATCACCTGCCAGGGCTGCACCTGCATCTGTCGGCAGATGGGAGCCAGCTGCTTCATCCGCGCGCCGCGGGAGATTTTGTCCGCCTTCGTGGCCACCACCAGGAAGGGCAGCCCCATGGCCCGCAGGAATTCGTTCATCTGCAGGTCGTCCCGGGTGGGCTCGTGCCGGATGTCCACCAGATGCAGCGTCAGTTTGAGCGCCGCGGTCTCCCGGAAATATTTTTCCATCATGGCGCCCCAGCGCTGCTTTTCCTGCTTGTCCACCTTGGCGAAGCCGTACCCCGGCAGGTCCACCAGATGAAAGCTGCCGTTCAAAAGGAACAAATTGATCAGCCGGGTCTTCCCCGGGGTGGCGCTGGTTTTCGCCAGGGCCTTACGGCGGCACAGGCTGTTGATGAGCGAGGATTTCCCCACGTTGCTCTTCCCCGCCACGGCGATCTGGGGAAGCGCAGGCGTGGGGTCTGCATACACGCTCATGCTGGTCACGAATTCCGCGGATTTGATTTCCATTGGCATGCTCTCTTTCGTATCCCGGAGGGCGTCACAGCAGCGCCGTCTTCAGCACGTCCCCGATGTTTTCGGCGGAAACGATCCTGAACTGGCTGAGCACGTGGGGCGGCACGTCCTCCAGGTCCTTTTTGTTTTCGGTGGGCAGGATGACGGTCCTGATCCCGGCACGGTAGGCGGCCAGCAGCTTTTCCTTCACCCCGCCGATGGGCAGCACCCGGCCCCGCAGGGTGATTTCCCCGGTCATGGCGATATCCTGGCGCACCTTCCGGCCCGTCAGGGCGCTCACCAGCGCCGTGGCCATGGTGACGCCGGCGGAGGGCCCGTCCTTGGGCACCGCGCCTTCCGGCACGTGGATGTGGATGTCGATGTTTTTATGGAATTCGCTGTCCAGATGGAACTCCTCCGCGTGGGCCCGCACCCAGGACAGGGCGGCCCGGGCGCTTTCCTTCATCACATCTCCCAGCTGGCCGGTGAGGAGCACCTGGCCGGTCCCCTGCATGGTGGCGCATTCCACCGCTAAGGTTTCGCCCCCTACGGTGGTGTAGGCCAGGCCGTTCACCACGCCCACCCGGGGCTCCTTTTCCGGGGCCTCCCGCAGATACCGGGGCGCGCCCAGGTATTTTTCCACGGTCTGGGGCGTCACCGACACGGTTTGCTTTTCCTCGTCCAGCATTTCCACCGCGGCCTTGCGGATCACCCGGGCGATGGTGCGGCTGAGGGTGCGCACCCCGGCTTCCCGGGTATAGCCCTCGATGATCCGGCGCATGGCCGCGTCGGACACCTTTACCGATCGGGGCGGCAGCCCGTGTTCCTTCGTCTGCTTGGGCAGCAGATGCCGCTTGGCGATCTGCAGCTTTTCTTCCTCGGTATAGCTGGGCACCTCGATGATCTCCATCCGGTCCAGCAGCGGGCCGGGGATGGTGTCCATGGCGTTGGCGGTGGTGATGAACATGACCTTGGAAAGATCGAAGGGCAGTTCCAGGTAATGATCCCGGAAGGCGGCGTTCTGCTCCCCGTCCAGTACCTCCAGCATGGCGGAGGCGGGGTCGCCCCGGAAATCGTGGCTCATTTTGTCGATCTCGTCGAAGAGGAACACCGGGTTCATGGTGCCGGCCTGCTTGATCCCCGCGATGATGCGGCCCGGGATGGCACCCACGTAGGTGCGCCGGTGGCCCCGGATCTCCGCCTCGTCCCGCACACCGCCCAGGCTCATCTGCACGAACTTGCGGCCCATAGCCCGGGCGATGCCCTTGACGATGCTGGTTTTGCCCACACCCGGCGGGCCCACGAAGCACAGGATGGGGCCCTTCATGTTCCCGTCCCGGGTGTTTAATTCCTTCATCCGGCGCACCGCCAGATGCTCGATCACCCGCTCCTTCACCTTTTCCATGGCGTAGTGGTCCTCGTCCAGGATGCGGCGGGCGCGCCGGAGATCCAGGTTGTCCGGGGTATATTTGCCCCAGGGCAGATCCAGGATCCATTCCACATACGTGCGGCTGACGCCGATCTCCGGGGTGCCCGGGGCCATGCGGGAGAGGCGGTCCAATTCCTTCTCCGCCTTTTCCCGGGCTTCGTCGTTGAGGGGCGTTTCCGCCAGGCGCTCCCGCAGGTCCTCCACGTCCGTGGCTTCCCGGTCGCCCAGTTCTTCCTGGATGGCCTTGATCTGCTCCCGCAGGTAATAATCCTTCTGGTTCTTGTCGATCTGCTTTTTCAGCCGGCTCTGCACCTGCTTTTCGATGTCCGCCAGCTGGGTTTCCCTAATCAGGATGGCGCAGAGCGCCTCCAGCCGGGCCGTCACGTCGATTTCTTCCAGGATGGCCTGCCTGTCCTCGATGCGGGTGAGCACGTTGGCGGCGATGATATCCGCCAGCTGATCGGGCCTGTCCACCTCGCTGACGCTGCGCTGGGTCTCCCCGGACACCCGGAGGCTCGCCCGGGCGTACTGCTCGAACAGGTCCTGGGTGGTGCGCATCAGCGCTTCGGTTTCCGGGGTGTCCCGCCAGCTCTGGGCGGGGATCTCCACCTGGGCGACGAGATAGTTTTCTTCCTGGGATACGTTTTTCAGGATGGCGCGTTCCCGGCCCTCCACCAGCACCCGGATGGTGTCCCCCGGCAGGTTCAGCACCTGCTTGATCAGGGCCACCGTGCCCACCGGGCACAGGTCTTCTTTTTCCGGCTCCTCGATTTCTCCGTCCTTCTGGGCCACCAGGAACACGGTCTGATCCTCCATCATGGCCTGTTCCAGGGCCGCCACGCTCTTTTGCCGGCCCACGTCAAAATGCAGCACCATATGGGGAAAAACCATCAATCCCCGCAGGGGGATCATGGGCAGGCGCAGGGCCTCTTTCGCTTTCTTTCTGGGCATACGATCACCTGTCAGATTTCGTTGGCATCCTGCCGGGGGCAAACCGCCCGGCGGATTTTCATTATACCGGAAAGCCGCCCAAATTGCAACCGCTCATCCCCGGGGCGCGGCGGCCAGCGTATCCGTGATCTGCGCGGGAGAAGCGGGCGCGGCGGCGGCCGGGCAGGCGGGCAGCAGCATTTCCTTCAGCACGTCCTGCACCGTATCCGCCAGGATCACCCGGATCCCCGCCTCCCGGAAGCGCTCCATGCCGTTTTCCCGGGGCACGATCACCCGTTTGAGCCCCGCGCGCCGGGCCGCTTCGATCTTTTCCGGCACGCCGCCCACGGGCCGGATGCTTCCCATGAGGCCGATCTCCCCCGTCACGGCGGTTTTCCCGTCCGCGGGCCGTCCCGTCAGGGCGCTCACCGCCGCGGCGGCCATGGCCGCCCCCGCCGACGGCCCGTCCACCGGCATGCCGCCGGGAAAATGGATGCGCACGTCCGTCCGCCCGTCCAGGTATCCCAGGCGGCGCAGCGCCGCTTCCACCATTTCCGCCGACACCCGGGCGGAGGACGCCCTCCGCAGCGTGCGGCCCCCGCCGGTCATTTCCTCTTCCTCCACGATGCCGGTGACGTACACGTGCCCACCGCCTTCTTCCGCCGCGGCCTCGATCTCCATCACCGCCCCCTGGTGGCTGCCGTACACCGCCAGGCCGTGCACCGCGCCCACCCGGTCCGCGTCCGCGGCCTCGCCCGACGCTCGCCGGGCGTAATGCCCCGCGGCGATCACCCATTCCATATCCGTCCGGCCAATGGCTTTCCGGCCCGCCATTTCCGCCGCGCCTGCCGCCATCTGCACCATGTTCACCGCGTCCCGGCCGCAGGCGGCGTACTGCCCGGTGAGGGCGGCAGTCTCCTCCGTCATGGGGCATTCCGCCCGCTGGGCCGCTTCAAAGGCGATGCGGCTGATCTCCTCCGGCTCCAGGGCGCGGAAGAACACCTCCATGCACCGGGAGCGCAGGGCCGGCGGGATCTCCTCCGGGCTGCGGGTGGTGGCCCCCACCAGGCGGAAATCCGCCGGCAGGCCGTGCCTGAATACCTCGTGCACGTACCGCGGGGTATTCCCGTCCCCCGGGTGATAGTACGCCGATTCAAAGCGCACCTTCCGGTCCTCCAGCACCTTGAGCAGCTTGTTCATCTGGATGGGGTGCATTTCCCCGATCTCATCCAGGAACAGCACGCCCCCGTGGGCCTTCGTCACCGCCCCGGGCATGGGCTGGGGCACTCCCTGCACCCCCAGCGGCCCCGCGCCCTGGTAAATGGGATCGTGGACGGAGCCGATCAGCGGGTCCGCGATGGCCCGCTCGTCAAAGCGCACGCAGGTGGCGTCCATTTCGATGAAAGGCGCGTCCGGGCGGAAGGGCGTGCCGGGGCTTTTCTTCGCCGCCTCCAGGGCCAGCCGGGCCGCGCAGGTCTTGCCGATGCCCGGCGGGCCGTAGATCAGCACATGCTGGGGATTCCTTCCCCCCAGGATGGCCAGCAGCGCCCGCACCCCCTCCTCCTGGCCCACGATGTCCCGGAGCGTCCGGGGCCGCACGTGCTCCGACAGCGGCTCGGTCAGGTGAACGGCGCGCATCTTCCGCAGCTTTTCCATTTCCTCCGCGTTTTCCCGTCGGACGCCCGGCGGCGCGGCGCGGCCGGATCGCAGCTGCCTGAAAAAATACGCGCCCATGATCAGCGTCACCGCCAGCTGCACCAGCGTCAATACCCAGATCAAAAAAACACCCCCTTCACACGCACACGAAACGTCTTTAGCATGTGAAGGGGAAAGTGGAACCATGCGTTTCTTCGACGGAAAAAATGATAGGCGGCTTCAGGCCCCGGACCGCAGCCATTCCTCCCGGGTCAGGATATTGGTTTCGTCCTGTTCCACTGTGTGGAACCGCGTTTCAAACGTGCCGTAGGCGTAATGCCTGAACCCACACTTTTCCTGCACCCGCGCGGACTGGGTGTTGGACAGGAAATGAGCGCACAGGATCACGTCCAGCCCCACCTCCTCAAACAGATACCGGATCGCCGCGTTCACGGCCTCCGGCATCAGGCCCCGGCCCCAGTACGCCTTTGCCAGCACGTAGCCAATCTCCCGGCACCGTTTGTCCTTCAATTCCGGGAATTTTTCCTCGCTGTATTTTTCGATGCCCAGGGACCCGATCACCCTGCCGCAGTATTCCAGGGCGAAGGTCTTCCTGTTTTCGATGAACCGGTCCAGAATCGCCTGGGTTTCTTCCCGGCTGGCATGGGGCTTCCACCCCGCCATCTGGCCCACGCCGTCCACCGAGGCATAGGCATAGAAGTCCTCCAGATCGGCCTGCCGCCAGGGCCTGAGGATCAGCCGCCCGGTGCGCAGCACAACGCGGCTGATATCAATATCCGCATTCATCGCGTTCTTCCTTTTTTACTCGATCTCCAGGATCACGTCTTTGAGCACATAATGGAAGCCGGGCAGGGAAAAATCCTTGTTCTCGGCATAGCCCTGATTCAGGTCGTAGGTATCCCCTTCGTCGTCGGGGTTCACCCCCAGGTAATCCCCCCGGAACACCTCCAGCCTGCCTTTTTTGAACTGCTCGATGGCCTTGTCCATCTTTTCCTGGGTGCCCTCCGCCGCGATCAGCTGATTCAGATCCAGCATTTCCACCCAGTCCTTTTCAAACCCGGCGCATACGTCCCGGCCGTGCACGTCGCCGTCCACCCGCTCCTCGATGCGCTTCCCGTCCAGCACCGCGCCCACCGCCTGCACCACGTAAGGGGTCCAGTTGATCCGGGTGCTGATCAGGGAGGTGGCGGGGGCCACGTCCAGCATGCTCTGGCTGTAGCCCACGTGATACACCGGGCGGCTGCCCGCCGCATCCTCGCAGGCCACCGCCGGGCCGATGGTGTGGGTGTTCTGAGCGATCACCACGCAGCCCTGCTCGATCAGGGATTTGGCGCAGGCCTTTTCCCGGCTGTAATTGCTGCCCGTGCCGGTGTATTTTACGATCATCCTGGCTTCCGGCGCCACGGACCGGACCCCCAGCAGGAACGCCGTATAGCCGGACCGCTCCTCCGCCGAGGGCGTCGCCCCCACGAAGCCCACCAGCGCCTGGTCCGCCCCGATGGCGCCGTCGTCGATCAGCTGGCGCAGCTTCATGCCCGCCGCGATGCCGCTGACGTAGCGCCCCTGGTAGATCTTCCCGTTGAAGGTGTGGTAGTTTTCCGGCAAATCGGTATCCGGCAGGTCCTGATAGGATTCCTGGCAGAACTGGGTGCCGGGGTATTCCGCGGCCACCTGGGCCGCCAGCTTGGTATCCACGTTGGTGAAGATCACCCGGCAGCCCATCTGGGCCATTTCCCGCAGGGGCTTTTCCGCCTCGGCGCTGATCACGTTGCTCTTCACCAGCACCTCCACCCGCTCCGGATACTCGTGCTCCAGGGCGCGCTGGGCCAGGGAGAAATTGTAGGTATAGGGGGTGCTTTCATCGTTTTCGTAGATGAAGCCCACCTTCATCACGCCCTCCACGGGCTTGCCCGCCCGGATGGAATGGAAGGTGAAAAACGCAAGCAGCACCGCCAGGGCCGTCGCCGCCGCCGTAAGGATATACCGCTTCATGCTTTGCCCTCCTGCGCGCCGTCCGCATTGCCGTCGGCCTTCCGGGCCGCCGCATCCTGCGGCGCTGCCTCGTCCTTTGGCGCTTCTTCATTCTGCACGCCGTAGATTTCGTGAATGTTGATCTTCCCGTCCTCGATGAGCTTAAGCAGCGCGTCCACAAACCGGGGATCGAACTGGGTGCCCCGGCCCTTTTTCATCTCGTTGAGCACGTAATCAAAGTCCATTTGCTTGCGGTACACGCGGTTGGCCGTCATGGCGTCGAAGGCGTCGGCCACGCCGATGATGCGCCCGAACAGGGGGATCTCCTCACCCTGGAGCCCGTCGGGATAGCCCCGGCCGTCATACCGCTCGTGATGGTAGCGGGCGCCCTCCACCACGTGGTCGATCAGGGTGAAATCCTTGAGAATCTCGGCGCCCTTGGTGGTGTGGGTCTTCATCTTGGCGTATTCCTCGTCCGTCAGCCGGGCGGGCTTGTTGAGGATGCTGTCCGGCACGCCGATCTTGCCGATGTCGTGCATGCGGGCCGCCTTGCGCAGGCTTTCGCATTCCTCCTCGCTCATGCCCACCTCCCGGGCGATCATCACCGAATATTCGCTGACCCGCCTGGAGTGCTCCGCCGTGCGCACGTCCTTGGCGTCGACGGCCTTCGCGATGGCGAAGATGGTCTCGTTGCCCATCTGCACCTGCTGCCGCACCAGCGCCAGTTCCTTCTCCTGCTTTTCCAGGGCGCGCTGCATCTGCCGCCGCACCAGGAACCAGGTGAACCATGCGATGAAAATGATGGGCACGATCAGGAGATAGAAAATGAACCACGGATTGTCGTAGATTTCTTCTTCCTTGATCAGCTCGTAGGTGCGCTCCCCCAGGATATCCTGCTGGTTATGGTCGAATACCGCCAGGTGGAACAGGTATTTTCCCGGGGGCACATTGGTGTACACGATGGCGCTGACGCTGTTCTGGGGCAGCACGATCCAGCCGTCCTCGAAGCCCTCCAGATAGAAGCCCACGTAGGGGTCCTGGATGGTGTAGTTGATGATCTCGGGATACAGTTCGATCTTGGAGGTGCTGCGCGCCGCCACGATGGGGGCGGATTTTTCGATGGGATAGGCTTTGCCGTCCATCCGCACGGTGCTCACCGTCAGCCGGCAGGATTTGGTGGTGGAGATATACTGGTTGGCATTGATGACGAACACGCCCGTATCGCAGGGCAGGAACAGGTTTTCCTTCCCGTCGAAACAGTTCCAGGAATTGGCCGTCAGGGCGCTGTTGAGGCCCTGGCGGGAATCCAGCAGCTTGTAGGAGATACTGTCCGCGCCGGAGAGCAGCTCCTCCCGGTCCACCACGTAGATGCCGGCGCTGCTCATCACGAACAGGGTGTGCTCATCCTTGATCCAGATATCGTAGTTGTTGTAATACGGGAAATTGCTCAGCTGGCGGATCGTTCCTTCCTTGTCCATGTAGCACAGGCTGTTGCTGGTGACGATGAAGACGCCCTCGGAATACGGATCCCACACCGTGCGCAGGATCACCCCGCTGGTAAGCCCGTCCTCCCGGCCGATCATCCGGGCCAGGTTGCCCCGGCGGATCAGGGCGATGCCGTCCCCGTCCGTGCCCGCCAGGATGGATTTGTCCGGCAGCTCCGTCACGGTAAGGATCACGGTGTTGGTCAATCCTTCCTTCCGCCCGACGGTGCGCACCACCTTATGCCCGCGGATGAAGTTGAGGCCCGTATCCCCCGCGGCCAGCACCGTGCCGTCGGAAAGCTCCTTCACCACCCGGGCACTGTCGCCCAGGCTGCCGGATTTGCTGTCGTAGGTGTGCTGCGTGCCGTCCTTTTCCACCTCGATCAATCCCCAGTCGTCGGTGCAGATCCACAGGCTGCCGCTGCTGTCCGCCATCAGGCAGCGGATGCGCACCGCGGAATGTTCCGGGGTTTCGGCAAACTGCTCCGTCAAGGCGTTGGTGACGCGCGTTTTGCACGTTTCGTCCACCGCGTCCAGGCCCTTGTCCGTGCCGAAATAGTAGGCGCCCTGCCAGGCCTCCACCGCATTGACCATTTTGCTGGTCATGCCCAGGGTGGCGTACACGTCCCGGAAAGTGGACGGCGCCATCCTCAGCAGGCCCTTCCGGGAGGAGGTGAACCAGAAATTCCCCTGGTAGTCCACCTGCATATTGTCGATGGAGTTGTCAAAATCGTTGGTATTGACGCTGCGGAACGTGCCGGACGCATCCACGAAGCCCACGCCGTTGTCGGCGGTGATGAACAGATCGCCGTTTTCCAGGTACTGCATGTCGTTGAGGTTGCTCAGGCCCTCGCACAACATGCAGCCGACTTCCTCAAAATACTCGTTGGAAACGTCGTAGATATAGATCGCGTTTTCCTTGGTGCCCAGCAGCAGCCTGCCCTGGGGATCGAAGCAGCAGGTGCGGAAATTGCCGTGATCGCCGGTGTTCCGCAGGGAGGAGAGGATCTTGCCCTTCCGGATCAGGAACGCCCGCCCGTTCTTGGTCACCGCGGCCACCAGACCGCTGGGATCCGCGGCAAGATGGCTGGCGTAATTGATTTCCCGCAGGGTATTCACTTTCTTGAGGCCGCCGTTCAGCGTCAGGATCTGCAGGCTGTCGGTGGTGCCGATGTAATAATACCCGTTGGTATCCTGGATGATGCTGCGCACGGTATTGGAGGGCAAGCCCCGGCTTTCGTCCACCACGTTGGCGATTTTTTCATTGATGGCGATGGACAGCCCGCTGTCGTTGGTGCCGATCCACAGCCGGCCTTCCTCGTCCACGTACAGGCATCTCACATTGCGCACCGATTCATAGTCCATCCAGCGGAACTCCCGGCCGTTATAACGGTACAGTCCTGCGTAAGTGCCCACCCACAGGATCCCGTCGTTGGTCTGGGCGATGTCGTTGGCCTCGCCGCAGGGCAGGCCGCTTTTGCCGGCGTACACCGTCTGCACGTAATTGCTGTAATCGGCGCCGGGCACGGAGGCTTCCTCCGCACGGACGTTGATCCCCCCACAGCACAGCAGCACCGCCAGCGCCGCCGCCGCGGCCTTTTCCGCCGCGTGCGCCCCGGCAGGCTTTTCTTTTTTCCTTTTGATGCGGCGGACCAGGCGCAGCACCAGGAACAAGAGCATCAGCGTCAGGAATTTATCCAGGAAATCGATATAAAACTGCCCGGCCACATAGCACAGCAGATCGGGGCAGCCCTGCTCCCTGAGAAAGCCGATCACGCCGTCGCCCCATTTGTTCCCCGTGCTGCCGTGATAAAACAGGATATTCAGCGGCGTGGACACCAGGATGGCCGCCGCCGCCGACATGGCGCTCACCGTCATGGCGCTGAACAGCCTGTCCAGGGATTTTCTTTTGGCCGCCAGGCCTACGATGATGCCCAGGGTGACGCTGGTAACGCTGTAAATAATGGACAGGCGGTTTTCCAGCGCATAGATCAGGTTTCCCGTCAGGCCCACAATGCTGCCGCACACCGGCCCCGCTATGTACGCGCTGAGCACCGTGCCGAACGCATCCAGCCACAGCGGCAGCGACAGGCGCACCGCCAGCAGCTTGCCGCCGTAATTGAGAAGGATACAGAATAATATGAACAGGCTGAAATGCGTCAGCTTCCATTTCTTCATTCTTTTCCCCCCTTCCCCGCTCTATGCGCTCAGAGCCCCAGCCGGCCGGCATATTCCTCGCCGGCCTCATACCATTGCATATACAGATCGTCCTGCAGCACTTCGTCAATAACCCCGTTCACGAAATACATCAGCTGCAGTTCTCCCTTTTTGCCCGCGATCCGGTCGCCCTTGTGGTTCTCGTCCATCACAAAATGGATGCCCCGGGCCAGGGTCAATCCGCAGTCCGGGTTGTTCCGGATATACTGCACCGCGGTTTCCAGTTCTACCGTGCCTGCGTCGGCCCAGCCCTCCTGCACCGCCAGATACACGTCCTGCACGCTTTCCACCCGGCGGAATTGGCGGTAATCGGTCACGTTCTCCGCCGTCATGGATTCCTGCAGCGAGCCCTGCTGGGCCACGATGTCCCGGTCCTTCAGATCCGCGGTGCGGAAGATCCTGTCCCTGTCTTCCGTGCGGATCACCATGCCGCTGCCCGCCAGCGTTTCCTCATAAAAATATCCCTTGGACATTTCCACCCGGTCCGCCCGGCTGGGAATAAAGGACAGAGCGGAAATGGCCAGATCGCACCGGCCCTCCTCCACGGCGGTGAGCACCTCCGTAAAGCTCATGGGCACGATTTCCAGCGTTACCCCCATGCGCAGGGCGATCAGCCGCGCCAGCTCCATATCCGCGCCAACATACTGCTCCTGGCCGGAAAGGGAAGGATCAATGAATTCCTGGGGCGGGAAATACGGTTCCGTCGCCACCCGCAGGACCCCCCTGGTTTTGATATCCAGCAGCGCGCCCTCCGCGTTCTCCGGGATGCCGCCCGTCACGTCCATGAACCCATCCACATAATTCCACTGGTTTTCCACATATACGGCTTCCGTGCCCTCTGCTCCCGCCGCCCCGCCGGCGCTCAGCAGCACCAGCATCAGCCCCGCGCACAGGACCCGCAGCCAACGCTTTCTTCTCATTTCCGCCATGTTTTCGCCTCATCCGGCATCCTTTGTTTCGTTTCCGCATAAGATGCCAGTATCATTATACCATCGTGCCGCCGGAAATGCCATAGGCACGTTTGTTTTCTTCCTGATTCTGTAAAATTTCGCACGTTTTTCCCCTGTTCCATTTCTGTTTTTTCAAATCCGTCCGGTTTCTTTTCCTGCCGGTCTTCCCTTTCCGCTTTTTTCTGCGCGGCGAATCGCGTTTTTTTGAAAAAACGCTTGACAGGCCCTCCGGCTTTTTCCATATCTTCCCTTTCTTCCTCACTCCGTCCGGTTTCTTTTCCCACTGGCCTTCCCTTTCCGCTTTTTTCTGCGCGGCGAATCGCGTTTTTTTGAAAAAACGCTTGACAGGCCCTCCGGCTTTTGCTATATCTTCCCTTTCTTCCTCACTCCGTCCGGTTTCTTTTCCTGCCGGCCTTCCCTTTCCGCTTTTTTCTGCGCGGCGAAGCGCGTTTTTTTGAAAAAACGCTTGACAGGCCCTCCGGCTTTTGCTATATTTTCCCTTTCTTCCTCACTCCGTCCGGTTTCTTTTCCCGTCGGTCTTCCCTTTCCGTTTTTTTCTGCGCAGCGAATCGCGTTTTTTTGAAAAAACGCTTGACAGGCCCTCCGGCTTTTGCTATACTATGTTTCGCGGTTGAAAAACTGCACGGCATTGGGGAATGGTGTAACGGCAGCACCTACGACTCTGACTCGTATTGTCAAGGTTCAAATCCTTGTTCCCCAGCCATTTGCCTCCATTGTCTAGAGGCCTAGGACGCCGCCCTCTCAAGGCGGAAACATGGGTTCGAATCCCATTGGAGGTGCCACGCACCAGAAAATCCGGCATGCAGGCCGGGTTTTTTTGTTGCTTCGCGCGCCCCTTCGACGAGGGGGCGCGCTTCTTTTCTATTTTTCCTGGCGGCCGCTTTCCCGGCCCACTCAGGCCGAGTGCAACATTTCAAAACCTCCCCCTCTGGGGGAGGTGCCCCGGAGGGGCGGAGAGGGCGCGGGAATCGTATGCAGGTCAGTTTCGAATCATCTCACGCCCTCTCAGGCGCTGCGCGCCAGCTCCCCCAGCGGGGGAGCTAAACTGTGTCCTCTACGGTAGTTACGCATACCCGAATTCCTTAAGTCTGGAAAAAAACTCCAAATGGGCAGCATTATCTATACCTCCCCCTCTGGGGGAGGTGCCCCGAAGGGGCGGAGAGGGCGCGGGAATCGTATGCAGGTCAGTTTCGAATCATCTCATGCCCGCTCAAGCGCTGCGCGCCAGATCCCCAGCGAGAAAAACAGAAAAGCAAAAAAACAGCGGCGCTTTTTGCACCGCTGTTTCTGTCAGGCCCGCAGGCCGTTTTTCCGTTTGTTTACTCGAACACCATTTCGCCGTCGCCGAACTCCTCTTCCTCGTCTTCTTCCACTTCTTCCCTGTCCTCGCCGAAGTAGGCTTCCAGGATGGCCTGGCTCCAGGTCACGGACCCGGTGATGTGATAGTTCTGCAGCTGGGCATTCCAGAAATCGAAATAGATGTTGGAATAGATCGGGATGGCGGGCAGCACTTCGTTGTACCTCTGCTGGAAGGACATCCACTTGGACACGTATTCAAACACGTCCATGGGCTCCGTCTTGCGCATGTTCACCGCGCGGTA
>CACWLP010000011.1 GCA_902761755.1 uncultured Eubacteriales bacterium
GTTGGTGTACTCGTGGCTTTTCACGCCGCAGAGCCTGTACATCAGGTATTCCGGGATCATCAGGAAGCCGCAGGCCTGCTCCAGCCGCCCGGCCAGCTTGTCGGCGTACAGCTGATAGATCGTATTGAAGGGCTGGAACTGGATGCCCGTTCTGCGGTACAGCTCCGAAAAGGGCATTTTTTCGTGCACCTGCGGGATCACCGCTTCCGTCCGCCCATCCCGATAAGCGTAGCAGGGCAGAATGGGCTGGTTCTTGTTCATCAGCACGTAATCCACGCCCCAGGTGTCCACGGACAGGCTCGTGATCTGCGGATACAGCCTCTGGGCCTCGTCAATTCCCGCCAGGACATGCTGCTCCAGCGCCTCGATGTTCCATGTCAGATGCCCGTCCTGTTCCGTTACGCCGTTGGGAAAGCGATAGACCTCCCGGGTTTGGATTTCCCCGTTCTCCTTCCAGCCCACGATGTGCCGCCCGCTCGACGCGCCGATGTCGATGGCAAGATAGTGATTCATCAGGAATTCACCGCCTCTTTCGTCGTTGCCGTTTCAGTGCAATGTAAAGCTCTTGATTTCGATATCCCGGTCGGATTCGATCCGGATGATGAGTTCGCCCCGTGTGTCGATTCGGAATTGCAGCGAGGCGTTTCCCGTGCCTTCGTACAGCAACGCCCCATGCAGTCCATTTTGATCTGTATGGGGAGCCTTTTGTTCAATCTTTTACCCGCTGTTAAGAATAATCCACATCACGGCTTATCCGTAACAAACCATCATACAAGCAACCGATCATCATAGGCCTGTGCTGAAGAGTCATTTGCTTTTCAACATAGGCTTTCTTGATTCTCCCAGCAACTCTTCTGCTGCAGTGTTTTCTGAAGTATATTCAAAAGAGAATTGGAGAAAATGCCATCTTTCTGTTTATAAGCGAGAAAGAGCTATTTGCCAATTATTCAGTTTTTCATTCCTTTGGCTGCTATCCATGACAGGCACGAAAGTGGTGTATTGCGTGAAATTGAGATATGATTGATAAAGCCCATACGCAATTCCAGCCATCATAGCAGCCCCGATGCCGGATAGTTCCTCCGCCTCCGGGCATGAAACAGGCGTGTTCAGTATATCGCTCTGGAACTGCATCAGGTATTTGTTCCTTGTAGGACCGCCGTCCACGCGCAGGACAAGCACGTGGATGCCGGTGTCCTTTTCCATGGCAGCGATCACATCATGGATTTGGAAGGCGATGCTGTCCAGAGCTGCCCGGACGATCTCGTTTTTGCCGGTGGTGCGGCTCATGCCGCAGAGTATGGCCCGCGCGTCGCTTTTCCAGTATGGCGCGCCCAGCCCCGTGAAGGCGGGCACCAGGCAGGCGGTGTCGGCGGGATGGGCGGCTTTCGCCAAGGTTTCCGTTTCGCCCGCGGAAGCGATCAGCCCCAGGCTGTCCTTGAGCCAGGTGATCACCGCGCCGGTGTAATTGAGGTTGCCCTCCATCACATAGCTGACCCGGCCCTTGTATTTCCAGGCCAGGGAGGTGACCAGGCCGTTTTGCGAGGCGGCAAAGTCCGGGCCGATGTTCATCATGATGGAGGAACCGGTGCCGTAGGTGGCCTTGGTCATGCCTTTTCCCAGACAGCCATGGCCGAACAGCGCCGCATGGCTGTCACCCAATACGCCGCAAATGGGAATTTTTCTTTGCAGCCAGCCGCCCAGGTCGGTTTCGCCGAACACAGCGTCGGAATCGGTGACAATGGGCAAATCGTCCGCGTCGATGCCAAAGGCTGCGCAGATTTCCTTGTCCCATTGCAGGGCGCGGATGTTGAAAAGCTGGGTGCGGGAGGCGTTGGAATAATCGGTTTTGTACTGGCCCGTCAGCTTCCACAAAAGCCAGGCGTCTACGGTGCCCAGGCACAGCTGATGCTTGTCCGCCAGGGTTTTGGCTTCCGACACATTCCGCAGAATCCAAGCCATCTTGGCTGCGGGGAAATAGGGCGAAATAGGAATGCCAGTGTGATCCCGCACAAGATCACCGATGCCGGTTTTTCCGATCTCCTCGCATACGTCCGCGGCTCTTGCGCACTGCCACACGATGGCGTCGCAGACGGGTTTGCCGGTATTTTTGTCCCAGGCTACCGTGGTTTCCCGCTGGTTGCTGATGCCCATGCAGGCAATTTCCGCCGGATTGATACCGGCTTTTTCGGCAGCCATGCGGACGACTTTCAGTGTGTTCTGATAGATCTCCTCCGGATCATGGGACACCCAGCCCAGATCGTTGACGATCTGCCTGTGGGGCAGGTCGGCCCGGGCCAGCATTTTGCCCGCTTCATCAAAGATCAGCGTCTTGGTGCCCTGGGTACTTTGATCCACGGACAGCACATATTTCGCCATGGCTCAGCCCTCCAGTGCTTTTTTGACGGTATTCACGATACCCGCGGCATTCAGCCCGTAATAATCGAATACCTCCTGGGAGGTGCCGGTGATCACGGGACTGTCCGGCAGGGCCAGATTGATCACCCGCTTGGGGTCATTGGCGGAAATCACCTGGGCTACCATGGAGCCCAGACCACCGAAGGGAGCGTGTTCCTCCACGGTGACGACCTGCTTTTTGCCATGGGCAGCCTTCAGCAAGCCTTCCTTGTCCAGGGGCTTGACGCAGTACATGTCCAGCGCGCCGGTGGAGATGCCCTGTTCGTTCAACATCTTGGCCGCGTCCTGGATGGGCTTTACCATTTCGCCGCAGGCCACCAGCAGCACGTCCGCACCCTCAGCCAGCACGGTGGCTTTGTTCATTTCAAAGGGGATGTTGTTTTCTTCATACACATCCTCCACGGGATTGCGGCCCAGGCGGATGTAGGCGGTCTGATTGTCTTTCAGCAGGTCCCCAAAGAGCTTGCGCGTTTGATGCCGGTCGGAGGGCAAATATACCCGCATGCCGGGGATGGCGCTCATGGCGGCGATGTCCTGGGCAGAGTGATGGGTCATGCCCAGGGCGCCGTAGCTGACGCCGCCGGAAATGCCGATGAGCTTCACATTGGTGCCGGAATAGGCGCAGTCCACCTTGCACTGCTCATAGCTGCGGGTGGTGATGAAGGAGGCGGGAGAGGCGGCGTAGGCTTTTTTGCCGCAGGAGGCCAGGCCGGCGGCAATGCTGACCAGGTTCTGTTCGGCGATGCCCACTTCCACGAATTGGTCCGGATAGGTATCGGCAAAGGAGGTCAGGGACGCGCTGCCCCGGCTGTCGCTGCACAGAACAACCACGTCTTTGTCTTTTGCAGCAGCCTCCTTCAGCACCTCGCACATCACGGCGCGGTTGGCAATCTTATTCATGGAGCAGCGCCTCCTTCCGTTCCTTCAGTTCCCGGCTGATGGCCGCATATTCTTCTGCGTTGGGCAAATGATGATGCCAACTCGCCTTATTTTCCATGATGGACGCACCCTTGCCCTTCACCGTGTTGGCGATGATCAGGGTGGGCTTGCCCTTCGTCTGCTCTGCTTCGTCAAAGGCAGCGTTCAGCTGATCCACATCGTTGCCGTCGGCCACGTCGATCACATGCCAGTCGAAGGCCGCGAACCGGGCATGCAGATCGTGATGGGCCATCACATCCTCGGTGTTGCCGCTGATCTGCAAATGGTTGCGGTCAATGACGGCACACAGGTTATCCAGCTTATAATGCCCCGCCGCCATGGCCCCTTCCCACACGGAGCCCTCAGCCAGCTCGCCGTCCCCCATCAGGGTATAGACGCGGTAATTCCGCCTGTCCATCTTCCCGGCCAGCGCCATGCCCACGCATACGCTGAGCCCATGGCCCAGGGAACCGCTGTTCATTTCGATGCCTGGCAGGGTGTTATGGGGATGGCCGATATATGCGCTGCCAAATTTGGAGAACTGGGCTTTGACTTCTTCAACATCCAGGAAACCTTTATCTGCCAGCACGGCGTACAGCGTTTCCACACAATGGCCTTTGGACAGCACAAAGCGGTCCCGGTCCGGGTCGTTCTGGTTCTCAGGGGACACGTTCATGCGGCTGTACAGGGTCAGCATGATTTCCATGCTGCTCATATCGCCGCCGATGTGCCCACCGCCTCCGGAAACGATGATATCCAGCACGTCCTGGCGCAGGTCATAGGCTTTCACTTTCAAAGCATTCATTGCTCACACCTCGTCAAAGGTTACATCTTCGCCGTGCAAGTAGGCCTTCACCTTATCCTCGATGGGATCATACAGGTCGGGCTTCACGCCGATGTACTTGCAGGCCTCGTACACTACGGGCACCACGTCGCCGTGGATGGCGGCCACATGATGGATGTAAGGGCCCTCCACCACCTTGGCTTCCAGGCGCTTTAAGTTATTGACCTCCACCCACACATAAGTGCCGCGGGTCCAGGGGCCGTCGATCCCCCGGGCATGGCCCAGCAGGATGGAATACTCACCTTCGTCCCCGTCAAAGCGTACCAGGCTCATGGGGCCGTGTTTGGCTTCGGCAGATACCGCGCCGTTCTCCGGGAAGGCCACCGGCACGCAGATGGTGGGCTTTTCCTTGGCGACGGAAATGGGCCAGAGGCCGCAGTGCTGGAGCAGCTCGCCGTTGTCGTTGTCGGGATGGCGCACCGTCCAGTCGGAGAACATGACCCGCCGCTGGTTCATGCTGGCGGCTTCGGCGATCAGCTGGGAAATGGCCCCGTGAATGTCCGTTTCGCACACCACCGGGATGCCCTCCTCGTTCAGCAGGCTGTTGGCCGCGCAGGGCATGATGTGGATCTCGTCCTGGAGCGCGTTCCAGCACTGGATGGCGATGGCGTTGCAGCCGTATTTCTCCGCCAGGGACTTCATGGCTACCTTCAGCTCCGCCACGTTAGTCAAATATTCATCCTCGATGTTGCAGGTCATGTTTTCCTTGCAGTAGGCGATGACCCTGGCGACCTCGTTCTTTTCCGCCCGCCACTTTTTCATTTCGGCATACAGCTCGGGCAGGGGGATGGGGGCCAGCTGGATGTTGAATTTTTCCAGCAATTCTCCTTCGTTGCACATGGTGGACCAGAAATCGAAGGGCCGGGGTCCGATCTGCAAAATGCGGGTGTGGCGGAACACCCTGACCACGTTGCACACCGCCAGGAAATCCCGGATGCCCCGTTCAAATTCGGGATCTTCCAGATTGCAATTGTTCATATAAGTGAAGGGCACCCGGAAGCGGCGCAGCACCTTGCCGGTGGCGAACAGGCCGCACTGGCTGTCCCGCAGCCGCATGCCGTTTTCATCGGGCTGTTCGTCCCGGGGACCCCACAGCAGCACCGGCACGTTCAGGGCCTTTGCCAACCGGGCACACTCATATTCCGTGCCAAAATTGGCATGGGGCAGGAACAGGCCGTCCACTTTTTCCCGCTGGAATTTTGCAATGATCTTTTCCAGACCCGCGTCGTCATAGAGCAGGCCTTCGTCGTTCACATCGTCTATATCCACAAAGTCGATGTTCAATTCCCGCAGCCGATCAGCGGTCAGCCTGCGGTATTCAACGGCGGCCGGCGCGCTGAAAATGGCCCGGCGGGTTGGGGCAAAGCCCAGTTTGATGGTCTGTCCTTGCATGACGCAGCACCTCCAAAGTCATTTTTACATATATATTGTAGACTTTTTATTGATTCAGACGCTTGCTGTGTTCCGATAATAATTCACACAAATCCGACATCGTTTATGGAATCAATCCGCACAAAAAAAGAACGCCCTTCGACAGTGAAGCGCATTCTTTTCCTTGCTGTTATTTCCCGATAGCAAACGACCCTTTATACATGATGTCAGGTCAGGCAATTAATGAATGGACACCGTTTGATACTGCTTCCATCCGGCCGTCGGGCCACTGGATTTCTGCACGAATCGGCGTTTGCACACGTAAATGCAGCTTACTCCCTTCATATCGCCATTCGCTTTCGATCAGCCCGACTGGAGAATTCCACCGAGCCTTTGCATACCCAAGGGATGGATGTGGGTATGGGCGGATGGTTAGCTTTCCATCCTTCAGCCGGATACCGCAAACACTGTCCAGGAGCCATCCGCAGATCGCACCGTATGCGTAATGATTCATGGAATCGTGCACGGTACCATCGGAACGGATACCGTCCCAGGTCTCCCAAATGGAGGTCGCCCCTTTTTTGATGGCGTACAGCCAACTGGGGTTGGTATCCTGCAGCAGCAGCCGATAGGCCGTATCTGTGTGTCCATGCTCCGTCAGCACACGGCAGAGATCCGGCGTGGACAGAAAACCTGTATTCAGGTGATCCCCGTTTTGCTTCACCAGGGAGTTCAATTGACCCGCAGCGACTTGAGCCTCCACCGGATCCAATAAACCGAAAGCAATGGGCCGTACGTATTCGCATTGACGGTTAGAATCTATTCTCCCGTGATCCGTACAGCAATAACGGTATGCTTTTCGAGCCATCTCAGCAATCTTCCGATACTTCTCTGAGTCTCCGGGTTTTCCCAGAATTGCCGCGATCTGTCCCATCAAGTCAGCCGAATGAAAATAGTAGGCGGTTGCCACCTCCGGTGCGCCTTCCAGGCCATTCTTGCGCAGGGCATCCATACTGTTCACGTCAGGCTCCAGCCATTCGCCAAAGTGAAAGCCCTGATCCTGCAAAGCTTCCTTCCAGGGATTACCTTGATTCGCTGGCCTTGTTTCCCGGGCACGCTGTTCCAGGAACGTCATCCATCTGCGCATCATATCATAGTTCTCTTCCAAAATGGCCGTGTCGCCATAGGCTTGATACAGCGCCCAGGGCACCAGCACGCAGGCGTCCCCCCAGCCGGCAGAACCCTGCAGCAGCAAAGAAAACCGATCCCGGCCGTCATTGATCGGCGCAATATTCGCCATCAAGCCATCGTCAGCCTGGGCCAAACGGCATTCCGCCAGCCATTTTCGCAGGATAGGCCAGCAATCCGTCAGCATCACGCCTGTCGGAGCAAAGGCCGCCGCGTCCCCAGTCCATCCTGTCCGCTCCCGGGTAGGACAGTCTGTGGGAATATCACAGAAGTTTGATTTCATGCTCCAAAGACTATTGCGAAACAGCTGATTGACCGCTTCATTTCCACAAGTGAAAAAGGCTGTTTGCGGCATATGGGAATACACGGCAATAGCCGTAAACTGAGCGCCGTCCAGATTCATATCCGTTTCAATCTTTGCGTACCGGAAACCGAAAAGGGTGAAATTGGGTTTATATCGATTGAAACCATCCTTGCAGATGTATTCGATTCTTTGCGGCACGCCGCCATTTTTGTTGCGTTCGCCGGGCGCGAAATTTTCCTGGGTAAAATTTCCGTTTTCATCCAAGGTTTCTCCATGCCAGAGGACGATTTTCTGCCCGGCTTTTGCCTGTACGCACAATTCGGTATACCCAGCCAGGTTCTGTCCAAAATCGATCAGGGTATCGCCGTTGGGCGCCGTGAATACTTTTCCTTGGAATCGCTCCTGTTCCCTCACGGACACACTGTCGGAACAAATCAAGTGATCATAGTCGAAAGCGGCTGGAATAACCTCATGCCAATTGGTAACCTGCTCCAGCCGGGCATCATAACGCTCTCCCAACTGCAAGTCGTTTTCCCGGATCGGTCCCGTCTGGCTGGCCTGCCAGCGTTCATCACTGATCAGCACCAGCTGATGATTGACCTCCATCTGGCACAGCAGCGCCAAGTCATCCCCATAGTAATGATTCAACCCGTCAATACCGTTATTGCCCCGGTACCAACCGTCCCCGAGAACGACCAGCATCTCATTTTCACCCTCGTGCAGCAGCGGCGATACATCGTATACCTGGTATTGCAGGCGCTGATGATAATCATCCGTCCCCGGAGCCAGCACATAATCGCCCACTCGATGTCCGTTTAGGTAAGCGACATACAGGCCGTGACAGGTAATATACAGTCTGGCGTGGTCCGTGCGTTCCAGAGAAAAAGTGCGTTTCAGATAACTGGCTGCCTGGCGCTTTCCTTTTTCAATGGTCAGCTCCGGACTGATCCATTTGGCCTTCCAGGATGAAGCGTGCAACAGTCCCATCTCGAACCAGGCATCATTCCATTCGCCGGGATGATCATTTTCATCCCACAGACGTATACGCCAGGTGAGGTGTTCTCGTGGGGCAGCATCATAACCGCAGCGGGCCAGCATGCGGCCCGTGGTTACCTTCCCGCTTTTCCAGACGGCTGTTTTCCCATTTCTAACGATGATTTCATAAGCGCTTTGCAGACCGCCATCGGTATGCCAGGAAAATACCGGGCGAACAGTTTGCAAGCCCAAAGGATTTTCCAGGTGTTCTGTCCGTAGGTGAACGGCTTTCAAGGTCTGCACCTCCCTGTATTTTCATGCGCTTATGATTGCTGCCTTTTCCAGAAGGCCACGGCATGCTCGATCCACCCTTCGGCGGCGGTTTCCGTGCCGGGGCCGACGCCGTGATCCACGCCGGGGAAGATTTCGCATTGGTACGGGACCCCGGCTTTTTTGAGCGCTTCCGCCATGCGGCGGGTGTTGTCGGGTTTAACGGTTTGATCCGCGTTGCCGCACCAGATGTAGGTGGGCGGATAGTCCGCATCTACCTGCTCATCCACGCTGGAAAAGGCTTCCATGGACACTTCAGCGGGATCACCCAGCAGCATGTTATGGGTCTGCTGTTCGGTGAAATCCGGGCGCATGCTGATGACAGGATAGGTCAGCACCAGCGCTTCCGGCCTGGGCAGATCGTAATGGATATAGCCCATATTGGCCGTGCCGAAGCTGGCTGCCAGATGGCCGCCAGCGGAGGAACCCCATACGGACCAGTGGGTGGTGTCCAGCAGGTATTCATCTGCTTTCGCGAAGATATCCCGCACAGCCTGGGCCAGATCGTCCTGGGGAGCGGGGAAGCGGGCCTGATCCTTCACCCGGTAATATACGATGAAGGCGGATATGCCCATTTCATTGAGCTTTCTTGCGTAAGGCACGCCTTCAATAAAGCTGCACACCATGGTATACCCGCCGCCGGGGCAGATCACCGCGAAAGGATGGCGCTGCCCGTCCCGGAGCACAAAGCGGTCGTCCAGGGCGTAGGCGTTTTCTTTCCGGTGAGCGTCCTTTTCTGCCTGCTCCATGTCCATGTCCTTGGGCGGCACATATTTGGGGATTTGATTCAACTGTTGATTGATGGCGATGATGCGCTCCTTGGGCATGTCCGGCGCACCCATGCGGATAAGCTGCAAAAGACTGAACTGCATCGTCGTGCGGCGGCGGTCCTCGGCGCTCATGCCCTCGCCGCTCTTGACCGTCTCGCGTCCGGTTTCCTGCTCCTTCTGCTTGGCTTTGGCGGCCCGGGCTGCCATCATTTCAGCCAGGAAGGGCTGCACCAGCGCTGCCGCGTCGTGGGACTGTGAGATGTCCTTCAGCAGGTCTTTGATGGAATAGAAGCCCTCCGGCGTGTCGATGTCAAACCAGTTGAGCACCGTGCCTTGCTGGAAGCGATAGGCAGGATCAGGCTGGGAAACATGGGTAAACTGAGACTGTTCGGTTAAATCGCCCGCGGACGCAATGACCGTATAGGTTCCCTCCGGCTGAGGCACGGTGAAATGGAAGAAATGATCCTCGGCCTGTTGTGTATACGCCGTTCCGCTGACCATCAGGGTCACTTCCGGCAGATTGCTGTATACCACAAATTCCGTGGTATCCCCTTCGCGGTTCACAAATTCCTTACTGCACAGATGCAGCGTGGGTTCATCCGTCAGCCAGGTCTGGTAGGCGTAGAAGACGTCCTTGCGGGTTTTTCGGTCAAAAGTCACCAGCCCCTTGTTGTTGCGCCCCTTGGTGCCGCCCTCCTCCCGTGCGTCGGCGGCGAAGTCAAACATGTTCCACACGTGGGTGGCCCACAGGTATTTCCGGGAATACAGCTGCTTGATCAGGCTTTCGTGGTAGATCATCTGGTATTCATTGCTGTAATCGCCGGGTTCAGGGTGGGAGGAATGCCACAGGCTGTTTTCGCAGCCATACTCCGATACGCCCACGGGCAGATCGGGATGCAGGGCATGGAAACGGTCGAACCAGGGGCCGTTGTCCTCCAGCCGTCCGCCGTACCAGCCGAAATAATGATTGTAGGAAAGCACGTCCGGCACATCCAAAAGGGGATGATCCACCGGGAGGGGCGATATGCAGGCCATGGTCGTGAGGCGGGTATCGTCCATTTCGTGGCACAGGACATTCAGCTTCTGATGGAAGGGAACCAGGGTTTCCTGGTCGCCGTGGGCCATGGTAATCTCATTGCTCAGACCCCACACCACGATGGCGGGATGGTTGTAATTCTGCTCAATCAATTCCCGCATCTGGCTCAGAGCGTTTTCCCGGGCATTGTCCAGATGTTCGCTGATATAGGGGATTTCCGTCCAGACGACAATGCCCAGCCGGTCGCACATGTCATAGGTGTACTGATCGTGCTGGTAATGGGCCAGGCGCACAGTGGTGGCCCCCATATCGAACACATGGCGCAGGCTTTCTTCCATGTCCGCCTCTGAGATGGCGTTGCCCTTGCCCAGCCAGTCCTGGTGCATGGCCACGCCCCGCAGGGGGTAGCTTTCGCCGTTCAGGATAAACCCTTCATTGGGGTCGATACGGAAGGAACGGATACCGAAGGGAATGTCCAGGGAGTCGCACAGCGTCTCACCGTCGTACAGGCGGGCTTTCAACGTGTACAGATGGGGATTCTTCCGGCCCTGCCACAGCACGGGATGCTCAATATGGAAGGTAACTTCGTTCCCTGTCAGTGTTTCCCCATTCAATTCAAACACGGCCTGATCGCCGGTGGTGCATGCAGATACAAGCACGTCGGCAGAGCCGTCATCCAGTACCTTCGGCGTCACCCGGATGCCGCAGCCGCCCAGGTTATCCATATCGAAATGGATTTTGGGCAATACCACCAGACGCGCAGCCCGGTAAATACCGCCATAGAAGGTAAAATCGGCATTCTGCGGGTACACGGTATCGCAGGCGGCGTTGCTGACGGCGACGGTCAGGTGGTTTTCGCCTGCCTTCAGGCATTCCGAAATATTGAACCGGAACCGGCTGTAGCCCCCATGATGCTCCCCGATAAAATGATCGTTCAGCGTTATCTGAGCGGAGGCGGATACGCCGTCGAATTCCAGATAGACTTCTTCACTCGCTTTTCTGTCCGGCGCGGTAAACGTCTTTTCATACACGCATTCGCCCCGCCAGTAATCCCCGCCGCCGTCCTGGCCGTCCAGGGCGTTCCAGGTATGGGGCAGCGTGACGGGCACGCGGTTTTCTCCAGGTTTTGTAAACAGCCAGCTTTCATTGAATGGGATCAGTTTACGCACAGGTTTTCCTCCTTTTCGTCAGGAAAAGTAGATCAGGCTGCGGATTTTGCCGATCAGCGTTCCGTCGCCGTCCTTTTGATTTTGCATCAGCAGGATGGTCACGCCGGTGGCGGGATCGTTGATAAAAAAGGTGCTCAGCCAGCCGTCCCAGCCGTATTCTCCCATATTGGTGGGGAAAAAGGCAGCGGCCGGGTCCACCGTCACCCGCAGAAGATTGGCATAGCTGCGGCCTTCCAGCCCCATGGTTTGAGCAATGGTTTGCTGCGGTTTCCCCGTTTGCCGGCGACCGGTCATAAAGCGCACGGTGCTTTCATTCAGGATGCCCTGTCCGCCGTTCATCAGCATCCGCGCGAAGCGGGCGTAATCCTCAATGGTGGAGAAAAGCCCCGCCCCGCCGGAATGGAAGGCGTTTTCCCCGCCGTCGTTGCGGATTGCCAGATGATTGCCGGTATAGGGAACAAGGCTGCCGCATTCGTCCTTCTGATATACGGTCACCAGCCTTGCGCGTTTATCCTCCGGCACGAAAAAGCCGCTGTCCTCCATGCCCAAAGGCGATAAAACGCGCTTTTGCAAAAAGTCCGCAAAGGGCATATCGGCGGCCTTTTCGATCACCGCGCCCAGCACATCGGCGCAAACACTGTAATTCCAGCCTTCGCCGGGGTGGAACAAAAGCGGAATGGTTCCGATCCGCTCCGCAAATTCCTGGGTATCCATGGGGCGATCGGTGTCAAAGCGCCGCTCCGCCTCCTGAAAAACCATTTTCGTTTCCCGCTGGGGCAGGGTATCATCGCCGTCATAGGAAAGCCCCGCCGTCATATCCAACAGATCCCGCACCAGGCATTCCCTGGCCACAGGAACCATGCCCGTCGGTGTCTGCACCTGCTGATGCCGGAAGGAGCTGATATACCGGGATACCGGCTCATACAGATCCAGCTTTCCTTCCTGGATCAGCAGCATGGCGGCGCAGGAGGTTAAAGGCTTGGTCATGGAATAACAGCGGAAAATGCTGTTTCTTTGCATGGGCGTTTGCCGGGCAAGATCCGCGCAGCCGTTTTCCAAATAGCAGATTTCTCCCTGCCCGTCCATTACCAGCAAATTGCTTCCCGCGTTTGCCCCGGCTGCGGTGGCCCGATTCAGACAATCCAGCAGCGCGTCCCGACGCTGCTGGATGTTTTCACGCTTCAAAGGATACATCATTTTTCTTCCTCAAGCAGCAGGGTGATTTCAGCTTTCTCCAACCCCTCGGCGGAGACGGTCAGCTTTGCCTCGCCCGCTTCATAGCCGGAGCGCAGCACGGCCAGGGCTTTTCCCTGATAGCTGGTAAACCAGCCCTTGCTGTAATTCTCATCGGTGATGGGATTCCCGCTGCCAAAGCCCAGCAGCTCCGCCGCGCCGGTAACCTCGGCTTTCAAAAGTCTGTCAGCGTCAGGAACAACATTGCCATTTTCGTCGATCAGTTCCGCATTCACATAGCACAGGGATTCCCCGTCGGCTTTCATTTCTTCCGTTTCCGCGGTCAGGCGGATGGCAACGGGCTTGCCGGTGGTAGCAAGCACTGTGCGGGAGACTTCTTTTCCAGCAGTATAGCTGACCGCTTCCACCGTGCCGGGCTGGTATTGCGCTAGGAACAGGAATGTCAAGGGCATGTCCTGGATCAGCGCTTCGCCCGCCTTTTTGCGGCCAACGCTGATACCATTCACCAGCAGCTCCACTTCCTCCGCGCTGCTGAACACGGCGAGGTCCACAGGCTTGCCTTCCCAGCCCTGCCAGTTCCAGCACTGCCACACCCCAGGGAAGCCCCAGCTGGACAGGGTTTCCACCTTGCCGATGACAGCGGGGTCATAGGAGAACAATCCGGTTTCCTTGCTGCCCCACACGATGCGGCGGTAGACGCCCTGGGGACGGATTTGCCCAGTCACGTCAAAGTCCGCGTCATTGGCCGTGCGCCAGGGGAAGGGCGAAGGCGCGCCCCAAGGGTTGCCGATGCGGGGATCGCCGGGTTCGTAGAAGGTGGCCTTGCCGATGCCGGCCTCGCCGATGTAATCCCAGGCCGTCCAGGTAAAATCGCCGATCACCCAGGGAGTTTTTTCGATCATAGGCCAGTGTATGCCGATTTCCTTGGGATAGTTTTCGCTGCCCAGGATCACCCGCTCGGGGAACATCTGGTGATCCTGCTCGTATTTCCCCTCCAGGTAATTGTAGCCCACCAGGTCCAGGCCGTTGGCGAAGGCTTCGGTGTACTGCTCCCACAGCAGATCCTTCTTGCCGCCGATGTCGGCGTTCTGCAATCCGCCGGAGAGCCCTTCCATCCGCTTTTTCATCTGCTCGGCCATGATGAAATCATCCAGCCCGTTCCAGAAGGAGCAAATGCCGTTGGAGATGGGCCTGCTGGGGTCGAGCCTGCGGATCGTATCCGCCAGCTTTACTGCCCACACATAGCCGTCGTTCAGGCCGCCGCGCTCGGTGATCTCGTTGCCGGTGGACCAGAGCGTGACACAAGGATGGCAGCGGTCCCGCTTCACAAAGGCAGTCAGATCCTTCTCCCAGTCGGTGTCGAAATACTGGTTGTAGTCCCCGGGCTGCTTGCCCATGCCCCAGGCGTCAAAGGCTTCATCGAAGATATACATGCCCAACCGGTCGCAGGCTTCGATGAGCGCGGAGGATGGCGGGTTGTGGGTGGTGCGGATGGCGTTGAAGCCCACTTCCTTTAATTTCTTTACCTTCCGAGCTTCCGCGTCGTACACCGTCACTGTGCCGATGGGGCCGTTGTCGTGGTGCAGACAGCCGCCCTTAAGCTTCACTTCTTTGCCATTGATCCGCAGGCCATGCTTCACGTCCGCTTCGATGGTGCGGATGCCGAAGAGTACGCTTTCGGTGTCCTCGGTGGGGTGCTCATTGGGAACGATATGCGTTTTGAAAGTACCAACGTCTTTCACCGTTGCCTGTAAGCGGTACAGATTGGGGGTTTCGGCGTCCCATAGTCTGGGTTCATCCACGGTCAAGGTCATATAAGCTGTACCTACGGACAGGGGCTGCACCTGGGTCAGGGTCTTGCTGGTCTTCACCGTCTCGCCGGTTTTGTCGTCGATCAGGGCAAAAGTGACCTCCGCCAGGCGGCTTTCGGCGTTTTCATTTTTGATTTCAGCGGACACCTGGAGATAAGCGGTCTCCGGCGCGCCGTCGGTCTTGTATTCGATCTTTTTCGTATACCCGGCCAGGCCCCCGAAGGCTACATGCAGCTTGGGCGTGTGCGTAAGTTCCACGCCCCGAAACAGGCCCGCGCCGGAGAACCAGCGGCTGTTGGGCTGCATGCTGGGGTTCACGGTGATCACGACACGGTTCTTCTGGCCCGGATAGACCAAATGGGTAATATCCGTCTCAAAGGGCGCGTAGCCGTAATGCTGCAGGCAGGACAGATTGCCGTTCACCTCCACGGTGGCGTTCATCATGACCCCGTCGAAGCGCAGGAAGATCTGGTCGTTTTCCCATTCCGCCGGGATATCGATCTCCTTGGCATAATGGGCCACGCCCGCGTTGTAATAGCCGCTGGACGCGCCGGATGCCGCTTCCGGGAAAACGTCGCTTTCGATCATATAATCATGGGGCAGATTGACTTTCCGATCCCCGAAAATCCCGCGGATGCGCTGTCCCAGGTCCACCTGACCCAGACCAAGATCCCATTCCTGATTGATCTTCATGCTGCGCATTGTGCGTGTCCTCCTTATTGCTTTGCCCAGAATATATATTTGCCGGGGTTCACCCATTTTTCCTCACCGTTCAGGCAAACCAGTGTGCGTACCGGAGTTTCCAATTCATAGCGCACGCCGTCCTCCTTGCAGACCCACAGGGCGCTGACCGTGCCGTGTCGGGTGTCCAGTTTTGCCTGCAGCCATCCCAGGCGAGCGTCCGGATGGGGCGCGTAGATCAATTCCTCAAAGCCGGGTTTGTCCTCGGCATGCCGGATGCCCGCTGCCTGCTCGAAGATCCAGTCCGCCACCGCGCCATAGGCATAGTGATTAAAGGAGTTCATATCCGCAGACCAGAAACTCCCGTCCTCATGAATGCCGTCCCAGTGCTCCCAGATGGTGGTGGCACCCTTGGTGATGGGGTAGAGCCAGCCGGGGTATTCCCGGCGCAGCACCAGATCCCAGGCCAAATCGGCGTGGCCATACTGGCTCAGCACGTGCAGGATGTAGGGCGTGCCCACAAAACCGGTGCGCAGCTGCACGCCGTCTGCTTTGACCATCTCCGCTAGGGCGTCGGCGGTCTTTTGCGCATCCTCCGCCAATCCGAAATGCACGGCCAGCACGTGCTCGGTTTGGGTTTTATACTCGGGGAAGGCTTTGCGGAAAGCATCTACGATGTCCCGGTGCAGCTTTTCATAGGAGGAAACATCCCTGCCCAGCAGCTTGCTCGCCTTCACCACCAGCTCCGTCGAATGGGCATAGAAGGCGCTGGCGATGAAATCCTCCCGGGAGCTGCCCTTGTAGCTGCCGCTGGGCGCGTCCAGGCCCAGCCAGTCGCCAAAGTGGAAATGGTCGACCCACAGGTTGGGGGTCTTGGTAACCGAGCCGATATAATCCACCCATTTGCGCATGCTGTCAAGCTGATCCTCCAGCACGGCCATGTCCGCATAGGTCTGGTACACCTGCCAGGGGCAGATGGTGGCGGCATCGCCCCATGCGGCGCTGCTGGGCCCTTCGGGCATCAGATCGGGGATCACCTGGCCCACCTCGCCGCTTTCCCGCTGGTCGGCACCCAGGTCATGGAGCCATTTTTTGAAAAAACGCTCGGTATCAAACAGATAGCTGGCGGTCTTGATGAACACTTGGGCGTCGCCTGTCCAGCCCAAACGCTCGTCCCGCTGGGGGCAGTCGGTGGGCACGTCCAGGAAGTTGCCCCGCTGGCCCCACACGATGTTGGAAAACAGCTGGTTCAACTCGGCGCTGCCGCTCTTCAACCAGCCGGTGCGCTTCATATCGGAATGCACGGCGATGGCGGTGAAGTTTTCAGACTTGGCTTCACCCGGCCAGGACAGCAGCCGAATGTACCGGAAGCCGAAGAAGGTAAGCTCCGGATGCCAGATCTGTTTTCCATCCCGGCAGATATACCTTGCCTGAGCCTTGGCGCTGCGGTAGTTTTCGTTGTACCAGTTTCCGTCCTGATCCTGCACCTCGGCGTGATCGAACAGCACCTCATCCCCGGCGTGGGCGTTCAGCGTGATTTCCACATAGCCCGTGACCTCCTGGCCAAAGTCCACCACGGTGTCGCCCTGGGGCGTTTTGAATATGCGTTTCGCGGTGATGCGCTCCGTCTCCCGGATTTCTTCGCCCTCCTGGGGGATCAGGATATCCTTGCCCCATTTCAGCGGCTTTACCGGCTGCCAATCGGACGGCTCGATCCGGGCATCGCAGGTTTCGCCGTCATAGATTTCGCTGAACAGGATGCGGCTCTTTGCCCATTGCCAGGTTTCATCCGTCAGGATGGTTTCTTCCGTGCCGTCGGCATAACAAATATGCAGGGAAGCGATCAGCCCGCAGGGCTGGGCCATCCGCCGCTGCTTGTCCTCGCTGTTCAGCCAGCCCGGCATGGGCGAGCGAAACCAGCCCCGGCCCACGGTAACGCGCAAATCATTATCTTTTTGCAGCAAGGTCATCACGTCGTAGGTCTGCACCTGCAGACGGTGCTCATAGCTGGTCCAGCCGGGGGCCAGCATGAAATCGCTCACCCGCCGGCCGTTGATTTCGGCTTCATAAATGCCTAACGCGGTGATTTCCAGTTCGGCTTTGGCAACCGTTTTTTCCGCGGTGAACGGTTTGCGAAATACCGGACAGACGTCGCCGGTATCCTGCAATACCGTGATCCAGGCGCTGGTTTTGATGTTCATTGGGGCAGCCTCCTTATTTGATTTCACCCAGGGCATAGAAAGCGCGGGTTCTGCCAGCCAGCCAGGCGTTTTCCGTTACACGGAAGGAATCCTTAAGGCGGATATCCTCGGAGGAAGAACCGATCTGCACCTCAAATTCGCCCTTCTCGATCTTCCAACGCATGTTTTCGTCCAGAAAAGCCATCTGGCTGGGCTGCAGAGCAAAGGTTACTTCTTTCCCTTCGCCGGGCTGCAATTCCACACGGGCAAAACCCTGCAATTCTTTATTCGGCCGGGTCATGGAGGCGTGGATATCTTTTACGTAGAGCTGCACGATTTCTGTTCCGTCGCATTTCCCGGTGTTCTTTACCTTCAAAGAAATATTCACTGCTTCAAAGGGTTTGGTTTCCTTTTTGTCTAAGGTTAAATCGCTGTATTCAAATTCGGTATAGCTCAGGCCGTAGCCGAAGCAGTAGCGGGGACGGTGGGAGCAATCCACGTAATCCGTAAAGCCGATGCTGGGAGCCTGTGTCCACATGGAACCGTTGGGATGGTTGTAGTAAACGGGGATCTGCCCCGCGCAGCGGGCGGTGGACAGGGGCATTTTGCCGGAGGGATTCAGGCGGCCCAGCAGGGCGTCGGTGACGGCTTCCGCTGTATAAACGGCGGGGTTCCAGCATTCCAGGATCGCGTCCAGACACGCATCCGCCGCGTCGCTGGAGATGGGCCGACCGTCAAAGTGAATGCCGATCAGGGGCTTGCCCAGCTTTTTCGCTTCCCGGATAAAGGCGTCCTGGCAGGCGGGCAGGTTGATGTTGGTGCCGTCCACACCCTCGCCCATGGTGGCGATGGAGCCGGAACCGTTTTTGCCGCCCAGGGTCAAGAGGATCACATCAGCCTGTTTGGCAATCTCCATTGCATCCGGGAACAGGCTTTCATCCGCGCCTGCCTTGTGATAGCCAGGAGCGTACAGGATGCGGGTATCCGGCAATTTCTCTGTCAAAACCTGGAGAAGGTTTTTGCAGTGGGGCTTTAATTTGGTCAGCACGCCGGTAAATTCTTCGTTTTCGTCGTCCTCCACGCTGGTGCCGGGCACAAAACGCACTTCATTTTTGACGCCATTACCATTGACGCCAGCCATAGAATTGCGGGCGGCGTGCTTGGCCTCCACCATGGACAAATGAGTGTAGCCGCCGAAATAATACCGGGCGTTAGCCGCGGCGGGGCCGATAACGGCAATAGTCTTTTCCCTGCCAGTCAGGGGCAGCGCGCCGTCGTTTTTCAGCAGCACCAGCGCTTCCCGGGCGGACAGGGCGGCCAGCTGTTCATCCTCCGCGTGATGCACAGTTTTGTCCAATTCCTCGCCCTCCAGGGCAAAGGGATGCTCAAACAGGCCCATGCGGAATTTGGCTTCCAGCACCCGGGTCACCACGTTGTCCAGCAGGGCCATATCCGCTTCGCCGTCGGCAAACTTCTGCTTTAGCTCATCGGCATAAGCCTTGGGCATAGGCAGCTCCACGTCCAGGCCCGCGGCCAGGCAGCGCAGGCCCGCGTCGCCCATGGTTTCGCCGATGCCCTGATATTCATGGGCATTACTGGCCCCGCCGTAGTCGGACACGGTGACGCCTTCAAAGCCCATTTCGCCCCGCAGGATGCCGTTCAGGTAATGCTTGGAGGCATGGATGGGCAATCCGTTCACGGAACCATAGCAGGGCATGACGCCCTTGAGGCCCGCTTCGGTGATGGCCGCCTGGAAGGGCTTGCCGTAGATTTCCAGCAGCAGCCTGTCCCCGGCGTCCACATGCGCGCCATGGATGGCCCCGGCGGAATTATGGAAGCCGAAGAAATGCTTGGCGGAAGCGTCCGGAGTGCGGCCTGCGGTTTCGGTCTCCTGGATGCCGTGGGTGTAGGCCGAGCCCATAGCGGCGGCCAGGGTGGGGTCCTCCCCGTAGGGCTCGCACTGACGGCCCATGCGGGAATCCCGGGAAATATCCAATACAGGCGCTAAAACCTGGGTGATGCCGACCGCCGCTTCCTGGCGGGACACGGTTTCGCCGATCTCCCTCTCCAGCTCTGGGTCAAAGGAGGAGCCCCGGGCGACGCCGGAAGGAAAGGTGGTGGTATCCTGCATCAGCGGCCCGCACAGGCCTTCCATGTGAAACACGGCAGGAATGTGATGACGGCTGTTTTCCATCACGATGGTCTGCAATTGCCGCTGCCAGGCTGCCACTTCCTCCAGGCTGTCGCAGGAGCGGAACTCCAGGGAGCTTATCTGGCCGATGCCGTTTTTGAAGAAGGCCGCCATGCGGTCCTCCGCCCCTTTGATGGCGAACACGCCCACCAACTGGGCCATCTTTTCGTCCAGGTTCATTTCCTGCAAAAGCAATTCCGCCCGCTTCCGGGGGGCCAGGGATGCGTTCATGTATTCCTTCATGGTCGATTCTCCTTTGATTATTGAATCCGGGTAATGAGCAGGGCCAGGTTGTCCCGCCCGGGCAGGGTCAGCTTGGTTTCGCCACTGATGTTTTGGGCGATCACTTCCCGGGTCATGTTCCACACGTCGATCAGTTCGGCCTTGTAAAGCTTGTCCGCTGGCAGCCTCACGGTCTGCTCACCGTAGCATTGCAGATCGAAATAGGTCAGGTACGCTTCCTCGCCGCACCGGGCCTCCCAGGCGTGCTCCCCGCCCAGGTGGGCTGTGCGGTCCTTTTCGGGCATGCGGTGGATGCTGTCGGAAAAGGCCTGGAAAAAGCTGCGCATTTCCTGGGGGATCAACTCCATATCCACCGGCTCATCCGACCGGGCCAGGTCCAGGAAGCCGCCCTCCTTAGGGGTCAGCGGCCCCGGCAGGCCTTCCATGATCTTCCGCAGGAAGGCAATGCGTTTGGGGCTTTCGCCTTTGAGAACGCCGCCCCGGGCCCACCAGAGGATTTCATCATCCGATAAGAAGGTTTCCCCGTGGGTGCAGTACGCGCCGGAGGCATAGCAGCGCCAGAAGCGGCGCACCATTTCCATCCCGCTGATGCTGCCCCAGAAGTGAGGCAGATTGCCCTCATAGCAGCATTCGTCAATCACCACGGGCTTTTTGTATTCGCGTATCCACCGGGGAATTTCGGATAATCCCTTGGTTTGCAGGCTGGCGTGGGTGATGTTTTTCCGGGTATGGTTCCAGAAGCACATGCAGTTGTGGTTAGACAGCAGATGATGGAAGGGGTCGTTGGCGGCGACAAATTCCTCAATTTCTTCCCAATCGGCCAGGCTCTTGTGGGTCATGTTCAAATCGTATTCGTTGGCCAGGCTCCACCAGATGTTGGGGAAGGCGCTCAGGCGGCGCAGCAGGTAATCCAGATAGATCAGGTTGTCCCGCTGAGCCAGCTCGGAAAATCCCCACCGGTCATAGGGATGGAACAGGATCAGATCGATCTGGATATCCATTTCCGCAATTCGTTTCAATATTTTTTCAAACCGATGCCAGAAGGCGATGCAGGGCCGGTTCACGTCCCAGCCGCTATCCGCCTTTTTTTCAAAGGCGTAGCAGGGCGGCTCGTTGTGGTTGTAATCATAATGCTTGGGGAACACGCACATGCGCACTTTGTTGAAGGGGGCGGCTTTCAGGCTTTCCAGGGTCTGCTCCACCAGCGCGTCGTCCTGATGGGCCAGGGCGTACACCGTGGTGCCGAAGGGGATGAACAGCGTGCCGTCTTCGTATTCAAAGTGGGTATCGACGGCCTTTACCAAGCCATGAGCATTTTCTGCTGCTTCACAGATTTCTGTTCCCTCAGCGTTCACCGCGCCTGTGACCTTCCAATGCCATTCCCCGGCAGTCTCCGGCAGGAAGCGTACGATATACCGTCCTTCTCCGTCAAAAAAGCCCTTGACGGTTTTGACGGTATCGCCGCAGGTAAATTCCGCCGTCAGATTGATCTGCGCCCAATTGCCCGTCAGCGCTTCGCCGGGAAATGCCAGTTCAAATAATTCATAACGTTTCATTGCGGCTGCACTCCTTATTCAAATTCATCTAAACTCCATTGATCCCGCCAGTCCAGAATACCCATCTCTCCCTCGAAACGGAAAGGCAGCCACACATAGCGCGCTTTGGAGGTATCCATCGCGCTGTCCGGAGGCAGCAGCTTTTGCAATTCCGCCATGCGGGCTTCTTCTGCAGGCGTTCTTTCTTCCGCAAACCGCAGGCGAAACCATTCGCCGTAATCCTGATAGCGCAGAGCCATGAATGCCGGGGCCCAGCGATCCGCCAGGCTAATGAACAGATCTTTTTTGCCAGGCACCTTGAACACCGATGAGATTTGGGAATGGAAGGAGGTTTGGCTTTCATCCCCGGGATGGGGATCGCCCAGCACCCGATAGGGCCCGTGCCAGGTATCAGCCACAGCGAGCTGGGAAGGATTGGGCAGATAGCCCGTAGTTCCGCTGGTGACCAGATAATGCTTGCCGTGCCGGATAAAATGCGCCGTGGCTTCCCGCACAAAGGGCGGCTGGGGCTGGGGAAAATGCGTGGAGTAATAGCCGGTCACGTTTGTATAATCCTCCGTCAGATCGGCAATGATGGTTTCACTATGCACCCGCTCGAAGAAATAGTAGCCTTTCCCATCCGGCGCGGCGGCCAGGTCGAAATCCCCGGCGCTCATGCCCAGCGGGCGCAGCCCCTTGCGGACGATGGTGTACGGCCCCAGCAGGCGATTTGCGGTCAGCACGGTTTCGGTCTGCTCGCCGTTCTTTTCCATGATTTTCAGCCAGCAGACGTATTGTTTCGTGCGTTTGTTATACAGGATATGCGGCCGGTCCATCATGCTGGCAGGGTGCAGGGGGGATTGCGTGTCTGTTTCATCCGGTGGAATGATCAGCCCGCAGTCCTCCCAGTTATAGAGGTCTCGGGAGCGGTAGCAGCGCACACCCCAATGCCAGATGCCGTTCTTTCCGTCGGTCTTTTCCTTGTTTTCGCCGTACCAGTAATGGATGCCGTTCACAGTCAAAATGCTGCCGCCGTGGGCCTGGATGGGCTTGCCGTTGGTATCCAGCCATTCCTGACCGGGATAAAACGCACGCTGCATGGAAGGAATCTCCTTTTTTGAAAAGGCCGCCGTCCAATACGGGCGGCGGCACTGAGTTGATCAGAGGCAGCCTCTGATGATTTGCAAATGATTACTCCGTTACGAACTTCAGGGTCTGTTCGATGGCGCCGAAGGGCTGCACATCATCCACCTTGTAGTTGAGCACCATATCGGCGGCATAGCCTTCGGTGGTCAGATCGCCGGCAGTCTCGAAGTGAATGATGAAGGAATAAGTGGTCATGTCGATCTCATAGGTGCCCTTGTCCACATCCATTTTGTTGCCCATGAAGTCGGCATACAGCTGCACAGTGTTGTCGCTCAGCAGGTTGCAGATGAAGTCGGCGTTGGTGCCTTCCATGCCGGGTACAGGGATTTCGCCTTTCAGAGCATAGGCCACTTCCACGGGCTTCACTTCCACCAGCGCCACTTCTTCGCCGCTGTCGGAAGCATAGGTGTAGGTTCCGTCTTCATTCTTGGTCACCTTCGCACCCTCATCGCTCTCAGAATCAGGTGTCAGGGTGATTTCGGTCTGGTCGGCGTTCATGGCATAGGTGCCTTCCACAAAGAAGACGATCAGGTCTTCATACTTGCCGTTGACCTTCAGCTTCAAAGTCGCGGTGTCGTCATCGGGGTTGATGAGGCTCAGCAGCTCCACAGCGGGCTCGCCGGCATACTGAGCGGCAAATTTGCTGTTCTCAGGATCGGTATCCAGGTTCAGGGCGCAGTTGCCGCCGCCCACGCCGGTGATGGCGGCCATGTCGTTGTAAATGTGCTCGGCGTCCATGGCGCAGCGGTCGATTTCCTTGCCGTCGAAATCATAGAAAACCACAGTGTAGGGAGCGGTGGCTTCGGTCATGGTGCCCGCTTCGCTGGCGGCGCGGTCCATGGCCACGCTGTAAGCGCGTTCCTCGGCGAGCACCTCATAGGTGCCGTCAAAGGTGATCTGATCCATGCACATGCCGGCGTGGAATACTTTTCCGAGGCCGGGAATCTCATCGTAGAAGTGGATATAGTAATTCATGAACATGGTACCCACATCATAGCCATAGGAATAGTAGGTGCCAGCCAGATTGGGCGCTTCGCCTTCCGCCTGAGCGAAAGCAGCCAGTGAAAGGGACAGGACTAGGCAAAGCAGCAGGGCGATCGCTTTTTTCATGGTGTTTTTCCTCCTTGCCATCTTGCGGATGGGTTGTTTTCTGACACGGAACCATTATCCGTGCTGATGGCACCATTATGCCATTGACGGAGGAAAAATGCTGTATGAAATCCGATGAAAAATCCTGCTGATCCGACATGAATGCTACTTGCGGATCTGCTTCTGATACTCCCGGGGCGTCATGCCATAGTGTTTTTTGAATTGTTCGGTAAAGTAGGAATAATTGCCGAAGCCCACCGTGTTGGCGACCATGGAAATGGTCAGATCTTCCCGCTGCAGCAGCTCTCCGGCAAGACGAATGCGCTTCTCCTGAATGTATTCCGAAACAGTCATGCCGTATTTTTTCTTGAAAAGGCGGGTCAGGTGATCCGCGCTCACATAGCACAGCGTGGCTAAATCCCGAACGGAAAGCTCCTCCGCCAGGTGGCTGTCAATGTACCCCACAGCCATTTCCAGCGCGTTTACAGCGTCCCCCTTCGTTTCCTTCGCCAGTGAATCAATAAACTGCTGCCCGTATTGGCGGATCTGTTCATTCTGCCGCCGCTGATTCACCTTCTCCTTGGCCCGAAGAAGGATCTCGGTAAGCTTTTGATACCGGACAGGCTTTAGCACATATTCCATACAGTTCAGACGCACAGCTGTCTGGGCATAGTCAAATTCGTCATGACAGGTCAAAATAATACATTCCGTATTCGCACTGTGCTCATTCATGTAGGCGATCAGCTTCAGCCCGCTTTCTCCCGGCATTTCAATATCGCTGACAAGGATATCCACATAGGTTTTTTTGACGATGCTCACGGCCTCTTCATAGCTGCAAGCTGTCAAAACCTTGTCAAAGCCCAGCAAATCCCAGTTGATGCCATCCAGCATTCCCTGAATAGCAAATTGTTCATCGTCCACAATCAGGATGTTCATGTACGCTCCTCTTCTTCATTGTCCGATGCCAGGAATGGCACCACCATGTAGACCTGTGTCCCTTTTCCTTTTTCGCTGGAAAAATTCACCTCTCCTTCTTCCCCGTAAAACAATTCGATGCGCCGCAGGCAATTATAGATGCCAATGTGTTTTTTCCCGCTCTCGTCAATATAGGGTTCGTGGGCTTTCAGCTTTTCCAGCACTTCCGGCAGGATGCCGCTGCCCGTATCGGTGATGGCGATATGCAGGGCGTCTTTTCCCTTCTTGTTTTGTTCCTTTCGCACGGAGACCACGATTTCGATGGCTTCTTTGGGCTCCAGCGCGTACTTGATGGCATTCTCCACAAAGTTTTCGATCAGCAGCGGCGGGATCTGGGCGGTCAGGCATTCCTCCTCCGCCTGGTACACATAGGAAAAACGGCCCGGAAAACGGATGCGCTGGATGCGGATGAAATTATCCACAAATTCCAGTTCCTGCCGAATTGTCACCAGCTGCTGCCCCCGGCGCAATACATAGCGGAAATAGTCCACCAGACACAGGGTATAGTCCTGGATCACGGGATAGTTTTTGCTTTCCGCCAGAGCATAGATTGTATTGTAGGAGTTCAGCAGCATGTGAGGATTTACCTGCAGGCGCAGATTGTCCATCTCGGTTTCCAGGAGCTTGATATCCTTTTCATGGGAAACCTGGATTTCCTCAGCCATCCGGTTGAAGTCATCAAAGATCAACAGAAAATCATCGCTGATTTTTCCGGATTGCGGCGGAATCCGGTAAGCGCTGTCCGTTCCCAGCGTGTCGATGGCATTCCGCAGCGTGCCCATGGGATGGAGGATGTCAAGGCGGAGCCGTTTGTACAAAAAAGGGCTGAGCATCAGCGTGGCCATGGAGATAATCAAACCGATCCAAAGGACAAATGGCACGTGGACCAGGGCAAAATGATACGGGAAGGTAACCAGAACCCGAAAAGGCAGCTCCTCCCCCTGCCATTCATATTTATAAGGGTTTTTCCTTAACGCTTCAAATTCTTCCGGAGATTCGGTATAAGAACCGTCATTTGACAGCAAAAAAGCCTGGCTACCGTCCAGGGAAACGTAAATTTCCCCTTCATACGCTTCCACATAAGTATAGAACTGTCTGAATTTTTGGGATATTCCGGCAGGAAAATCCGTAAGAGGATCCCAGCTGTCCGCTTCAGACTGAAGTGCCGCTGTTTTCAGAAACGACGACAGCCCGTTATTTCCGATCTGATAGGTCAGCTCGCGGCTCTGCACAATGGAAATGACAGAGATAATCACGCAGATCAGGCAAACAGGCAACACCAGAGCCAGCATCATTGTCATAAGCCTGGGCCGGAGGCGGCGGAAGAATTCATGGCTCCAGAACCAACCCTTGAACATCTGAAGAGATTTCATCGATCGATCCCTCCCGGGAAAGACGGTTATACTGCTTTTATTATACACGAAAGCACGACTTTTGTATAGTTAAAAACGGCCTGCGCCATACGCAAGCCGTTGGAATGCAACCTTTGATTAACCTTTGACGCCGCCCTGAATGACGCCCTTCTCCATTTTGTCCTGGAAGAAAGGGAAGGCGATGATGATAGGCGCGATGGCCGCGATGATCACCGCGAACTGAATCAGATAGCGAGCGTAATTGGGGTTGGAGGAGTTGAGGAAATCGGCGTTCTCTTTCGTGATGGAGTTGATGACCAGCTGCAGGGGCCACAACGCCTTGTTGTTGGGCACGTAGATGGAGGCCGGCAGCCAGGAGTTCCACTGGCCGACCGCCAGGTTCAGGATGATCACGCTGCCCATGTTCATGGCCTGGGGCAGGGTGATCTCAAACAGGGTGGAGAGATGTCCCGCACCGTCGATGTGGCTGGCTTCGTACATCTCCCTGGGGATGGCGTTGAATGCGTTCATCATCATGATGCAGTACATGCTGTTGGTGCAGCCCGGGATGACCAGCGCCCAGGGGGTGCCGACCCAGCCCAGAGCCCGGATGATCATGTAGGTGGGCACCATGCCGCCGCCGAAGAGCATGGTCACCATCAGCGCCATGGTGACAGGTTTTTTCAGCTTTGTGTCCCGGCTCAGGGCATAGCCTGTCACGGCGGAGAGCAGGAAGCCGATGACCGTGAAGGCCACGGTGTAGATGATGGTGTTGATATAGCCGCCCACAATGTCCGCGCGCTGGAAGATCAGGCTGTAGCCGTCCAGGGTGAAGCCGCCCACGGGCCACAGCACCAGGCCCACGTGGGCCAGCAGGGACTTGCCGTCCGAGAAGGAGGACATGAGCACATGCCACATGGGAAGGACACTGCACAGCGCTACCAGCGCTACGCAAAGATACACGATCACGTCCACAATTCTGTCCGCGACGGATTTGGTTTCCACCATGTTGTTTTCCCATTCTTCCTTTTTGCGTTGCTTTCTTGCCATGGTGATCCCTCCTCTCAGAACAGGCTGCTTCCGGCGGCTTTGCGCGACAGCGCATTGGAGCCCACCAGAAGGATCGTGGAAACAAGAGACTGGAACAGACCGGAGGCGGCGGACAGCGAGTAATTGGTGTTGCCCTCGCCAAAGGCCTGGCGGTAGGTGTAGGTGTACACCGTGTCTGCCACGTTGTAGGTGTGGGGCTTGTAGAGCAGCAGGATGTTGTCATAGCCCGCGGCCAGGGCCGTTCCGACGTTGATGACAAACATCATCAGGATCATGGGCATGATGGAGGGCAGGGTGATTTTGAACAGCCGCTGCAGGCGCGTCGCGCCGTCGAGCGCGGCTGCTTCGTGCAGATCGCCGCTGACCTGGGAGATCGCCGCCACATACATGATGGAGCCCCAGCCGATGCTCTGCCAGATGCCCATCAGAAGGTAGATGATCCAGAATGCCGGCGGATGGTTGTTCGCAAACCAGTTCTGGTTCTCCGCGCCGAACACATTGGTCAGGAACAGCGTCAGCGGTCCGTCCTTGTCCAGGAACTGTTTGAACAGGGAGCAGACGATGACCGCGGCCACGAAGTTGGGCATGTAGGACATGGTCTGCGCGGTCCGCTTGAACTTCTTCGAGTTGATCAGGCTCAGTATCAGCGCGAAGATGATGGGGGCCACAAAGCCGATGGTGGCGCGCATCACGCCGATGATCACGGTGTTGCCGATCGCCTGCGGGAAATCCTCGCCGCTGAACAGATCGACGAAGTGCTTCAGGCCGACCCAGGGGCTGTGGAAGTAGCCGTCCACAACGTTGTAATCCTCGAAGGCCATCACAATGCCGAACATCGGGAGATAGTGCAGGACGATCTCGTACACAATGATCGGCACAAACAGCAGGTAGACAACCCAGTCGCGCCTGAGCTCCGTCTTCCAGCTCCGGCGGCTGGAGGCGGCCAGATCATACGCATTTTTCTTTGCCATGTTTCACACCTCCTGTCGCTTATTGGAAGGGATAATGGTCCACATAGTACTGATAGATTTCCGCGATGCTTTCGACCTTGTATTTTTTCAGCACCGTGCACCACTTGTCCCAATCCTTGTCGAAATTGCTCTGGCCGATGATGAAGTTTGCGCAGTTCTTGGTCATGTACTCCAGCACCTTGGCGCGGATGTCGTCGCAGGTCTTGCTGTCCGCCTGCGTCATCTCGTTGGTGGTGCGGGTGCCCTGGAAGAAGCCGGTGTTGGGGTAGAGCAGCCACTGATCCAGCGACTTCTGATAGGTATCGGCATAGCCAAGATCCACATTTTTCACCAGCAACAGACCGGGCGCTTTGTTGAATCCTACTGCGGTGTTCAGTTGACCGCTGTCTGTCACCAGCACATTGCTCTTTTCGTACTTGCCTTCACTGTTGATGAAATAAGCGCCATCGCTCAGGCCATTGCTGGCATAGAAGGTGTTTTCGGAAAAGTCCGCCACCTGTTCAGCGCTGAGGCCCAGGGTGCGGATCAGCGCGCCTTCTTCGGAATAGAAGTAATCCAGGTAACTGCACAGGGCAGCCAGATCCTTATCCTTGGCAGTAGGCGTAATGATCACGCCGCCGCCAGTCAGCTCGCCGCCCATCACGCAGTTCGGCGGCACGTTCCGGCAGCTTTCCGGACCATACATATCGTTGATGGGATAGGCTGCGCCGGCCACGAAAATGCCCTCGGTGTAACCGCCGTCGTGCATATCCAGTCGGCCGCCCAGTTCGCTCTGCTGGCCGTTCCACATGCCGATCATGCCCTGGCGCACGGAGGTGGAGTCGATCTGGAAGAAAGAATCGGAGGTGCGCTGGTTGAATTCATGATCCAGCCAGCCCTTTTCATACCAGGCGTGCATGCACTGCAGATAGGTTTTGAAGGGCTCCTCGTTGCCGCCGAAGTGTACCTTGTTTTCGGCATCCTGATACCATACGTTGACGCCCCCGCCAAAGCAGGAAAGCAGGCCGCCGGACCAGGTAAAGCCGGGATAATACAGGCTCATGCAGTATTTGTCCTTGATCCCGAGATCGGCCTGCGCGCGGGTAAAGATCTCAAACATCCATTCCCAGTCGGAAATGTACTTGGGATCGGTTCCGCCCGAGGGGAATACCACATCGTCCACCCAGCTGTCCGCGTCCGCGGGATCGGTATAGCCGCCGGTGAAAGCAGCGCCGGTGGTCGGGTTGGTTCCATATTTCACGATCCAGTCCCGGCGGTACATGTAGCCCTGGAACACCGCGTTATAATCATCCTGCAGATTGGTCAGGCCGTAATAATGCTCGTTTCCATCGGCATCCACACTGACAGCATTATTGAAATAGACCGGATTGGAATGCACCAGCGCCACATAATTGGGCATGTTGGCCAGCACATAATCGGTGATCTCTATGCCGTATCCTTTTTCCACCATGATGCGGGGCGGTTCGCAGATGACCGCGTCAATCAAATCTGGCAAGTCGCCGGAAACGATCATGGTGGTGTAGTTATCGTTTTCCGAGCCGGGAGGCGGTTGGAGAAAATCGAGGGCGATGCCCTTCTCCTCCGGGCCCCAGCCACGCCGAAGCGTATACTGGACCGCCGGGTTTTCCGCGTAATTGCCGTAGTATTCCGAAGAAGTTCCCGAATAGATCCACCACTTAAACGTGGTCTCCGGCGTTGCGTTCTGAGCTCTGACCTGGCCAATGTTGCTGTAGTAGATCTGCATGCCGACCAGCATGACCACCACAGCGACCATCAAGGCAATCCACTTTGTGCGAATGGACATGGGTTTGATCTCCTTTCTCCAATGGACTGAACGGAGGGATAACTCCTTGATGCTATTCATGATAGCGAATCACAGAACAAAGCGCTTTATGATTTCCGACAAAAAATACGGCATTTCCGACACGTCGGCTTTCTGTATTTATTCCGCATACCGGAGCTCTCCCGAAAAGGAAATCCGTTCGTCTGACGGCGTGATCAGCAAGCCATGCGCATTTTCAGGCAGTCTGATCCGATACTGCCATGTGACGTCATCCATCCGCCTGTACGCAAATTGGACATTTCCCAGAGGCGTTGCAGCCGAACCGGACATGTCCGGAAGATCCAGCAAATGCGGCCGGATTACGATGACACCGTTTTCCTGTCGGATGCCGGCCAGCGTATGTATGAACGTATATAGCGGAAGCGCGCTCCATGCGTGGCACTCGCTGCGGGGATGGTGCGGCTCTTCCGGGCAGGTGGTGCTGCCGCGGTCTCTCAGGCTGATCCAGGCCTCCAAATCCCTGCGCAGCTGCTCCTCCATTCCTGCCTTTTCTAATGCGCAGAACCATTCGTAGGAAGTGGCAAAGGAGCAGGGAGGACAGCTTACTGCGGATTTCAGCGCACGTATACTTTCTCTTTCGTCCAGCAGACCGTTCAGCACCGACCAGGCCTGCGCGTGGCGGGTGAACTGCGGACATTCCGGGCCTTCCCGTATCATTCCCTTTTCAGGGTCAAAGCATAGATCCTTGATTCTTTGCAGAATATTTGCCCGACGGTTCCGGTATTCCAGTGCTGTGCCAGGACGGCCTGTGGTTTCGTAAAGCTTCGCACCACATTCCAGGGCAAACGCGTACATCAGATTGATGATGGTGCTGGGACCTTCAAAGTAAGCCGGAGGCACGCCGCCAGTTTCTTTCCAGTCTTCCTGCCAGTCTATGAAAGCCCAGGGTTCAATGGCTCCCACCAGCCCAGATTTGTCCCGCTTGCTATCGAAGCAATCCAGAATTCGGTCGACATCGGGACGGTATTTTCTGGCCAGCTCCAGATCACCCGTATGCTCCACATACTCCCAGAGAGCAAACACATAATGCAGAGAGAACGTGGAAATTACTTGCAGATAAGCTGTCGGCGTCTTCCCTGGCAGCAATCCGTTCGGCAGCATTCCGCAGTGGAAGTCGAGCAGTGCTTTCTTTGCCAGACGCGTATCGCTGCTCACCGCATAGGTGAAAAGCATTTGTAGCCGCGTATCCATGATGAATTGCAATTGTTCATAGTACGGGCAGTCCATGTAGGTTTCCAGCATGCAGTTTCGCAGGGTGCGCAGGCTGATATCCCAAAGTGAATTGACCCATGAAGCAGAAGATGCGATCGAGGCTTCCACTGTCAAAGGATACCCCGTTTTTCGATAGGTCGGCGGCTCCGACAACTGTCCGCCTTGGATCACGATATAACGGAAGGTACGCACCCAGAAGGGCTCATAGCGTAGGGGGCTGCCGTTCAGCACGATATGATCGGCCCGGCCCGAAACACTGCCGTTCAGATCGTCGATGGGCTGCCCATCCATGCCGTCCCCGAAACGTTCCAAATAGGTGATCGTGATTTCTGTTTCCGCTTCACCGTCAAACAGGAACCGCGGATAACCATTCACATGGGCTCCGGCATCCAGCACAATATCGTTTTCCCTGCAAATGATCCGCGTAAAGTCCGTTTCCCTTTCCTCCAGCAGCGGGATTTCCCGGGGGATCACGTGCACCCGGGGGATCAGTCCCACGCTCTGGAAGGTAGCTGAGAAGGTCACTGGTCCATAGGGCATCGCGGGCCGCCAGGCCGATGCGTCAAAATCGACGGTTTTCCAGTCGCTGGGTGTCAGCCGAAAATCGATGTTTTCCTCCACTGCGCCAAGATAGACGGAACATTGCGTGGACTTCAGATAAAAGCTGCTGTCCAGCCACACCCGCCAGTCAGCCTGGCCTGTGGTAACAGAACCAATGATTTCCCCATCGCCATCGAATATGCTTCCCTCCATTGCCAGCGAATGGCAATTGCCAGCGCCAACCACGCCGTAGATGGCCGCCCTTTCATCGGTTTGATCCCGGGCGACATCGGGATCGTTAAAGAGCACCTGTACGGCAAACACGTTTTTTCCCGCCCGCAGATAGGGTGTCAGCTCCACCGTTTCATAATACTGCCGATTCAGATCGCCTTTGCAGGGGCCTGACTGCACGGGCTGTTCATTGACCCACAGCCGATAACGGGATACCGCCGTGAGGCAGACCGTCAGATGGGCTTTCTCCGGCAGCGCCTGCTCGCAGCGGAAGTAAGCGAAGCGTCCGCCCAGATCACCGTGATAGATTTGCTTCTGTTTCAGCTCGTCCGGCGGAATCCTGATCCATTGCGCAGATTCCCACATTCTGTTACCTCTTTGAAAATGAAAGACTGGAAAAACCAGCCTTTCACAAAATCCTTATTCTACGATGATTCGCGCCCGATCCAGGTTCAGCACCTGGGTAAATGGATCTGCGGCATCGCCATTGCGCTGGGTAGCGATGCGTACGGTGGCAAAGTATGTGCCGGGCTTATCAAAGGATCCGACGGTTTCCGCATGGGCGGTGTGCACCTGGCCCCGGACGCCCTTTTCAAAGGTCAGTGCACCATCCCACATTTCTTTTCCCAGCATCAGTCTGGCCGCGCCGTTGGTTTCGGTTTCCTTAGCGGCAAGCTGCTTTTCCTGCTGGGCAAACAGGATCTCCGTCACGTCGCCCGCGTTTTCGGGCACCTCAACATCCACCGTGAAGCGCACACACTCGCCTGCTTTTACATGGGTGCACTTTTCGCCGTTGGCCTTCAGTGTGGGGATCGCCTGAATGCCGAACCGTTTGCTCACATCGGGCTCCGTATGAATCTGCCCGTCTTCGCCCAGGGTATAGGCGGTACGATTCAGGGGTTCAATACCCTTCTCCACCCAGTTGCTCAGGTCAATCAGCGCCTGCCGCAGAGCACCCACATAGTTGACCACCATATAGTTGCCGATGGCGGCCACGTCGCCGTGCATGCAGCGTTCCATAAAGTAGGTGCGGTGATCCGCGTCGCTGCCCTTGGCCTCAATGATCTTGTTCCGCCACCAATCGGCGCACCATGGGCACGTGCTTTCGTCCATCAGCGCTTGGATGTTGATGACCTTACCTTGAATTTCGCCATCCTGCCGCACGCCCACACCGGTAAAGGGCACCGGGAAAGGCTTCCGCTGGGGTGTTTTGGGTGTGCCGTCTGCATTGCGGAACTGATCCCAGGCATGGAAGGACAGATCCTCCGGCACCTGGTGGCGATAATAGCTCTGGGCTGCGATATAATCGGAATTATCCAGCAGGATTTCATCCCCAGGCCGCACTTTCCCCAGTGTTTCTCCCACGTCGCTGGTGCCGTAGGCGGAACCGATGGTGACGATGCCACCGTCGCGGTCGGAATAACGCATCATTTTGCCCATGAGCAGGTTCGCACCCGCAGCCTCGCCACTTTCAAAAATCATCGAAAGACCTTCCAGGTACAGATGATCCCCCTGGGGCAGAGCCTCCAGTTCGAGATAGGCGCCATTGCCATCGGCCAGCTGCTTTTTCCAGGCGTCATCCACGCCGTTCAGGCCGTTTTCCGCACTGCGGGCTTCCGCCTTATCAGCCAGATGCACCGAATGAACTTTGGTTTTGAAGTAAATGCGATCCTTGGAGGAAGAGCTTTCCGGGTCAGCCCCCGCATACCCGGGCTTGGTCCAGAAATCGGTAAAGTAGTCGGGATCCATTCTTTTGACACCGGGCATCAGCACCGGCAGGGAGCCGGGATCGATGACGCCCTTGGCCTCCAGATACCAGGCCAGCGGAGGGAAGCCCATCCTTGTCAGCTCCCGCAGCATATCCGCCTCATCCCGATTCAGTTCTTTATAGGGGTCGCCGCTGCCGCCCGCGTCCAGGGCGTCCAGAATTTTGGGGAAAGCATCTCGCAGCACCCGCTGTCCCTGCACGTGCATGGTGATGGTGTTGGGCAGGCTCACGGGAGAGCCGATGACAAAGGGCGCAGCCCCGTCCCAGGCGGAGGTATTCTCGATGCAGGCCATGGATTTGTAGCCGCCGCCGCTGCCGCCGTACACATAGCCATAGGGCCGTTGGGCCGTTTCATAGATTTCCATGGCCTTTTCCCGGGAATATTCCGCCGCCGCTGCGGAGGATTGCCAGGTCAGCTTGTCATCCCGGTTGCCGCCGAACTGGGAGTGGGAGCCCATGTTGGTTTCCACATAATATGCTCCGCATTTGAGGGCAAAGCCGATCCTGTCCTCGGTGCCGGTATGCCCCAGAGAGGCTACCTCTTCATCGGGACCGGGGAAGGGAGACAGATACTGCTGAAAACGGTTTTCATAACGCTCCGCCGGTGGGAAGCAGAAGGCGAACTTCACATCCGTTCCCTCAAAATAGCCGTGCATGAACCGGAAGGGAATGGTTTCGCCGCCGGGCAGATAGCGTTCTCTCCATTCATCCTGATCGATAACCGGATGCTGGAAACGCGGATCCTGCTTGGGATTATAGATCGTTTTTTTCAAGGGAAATGCACCTTCCTTCCGTTATTCCGCTTTCATTGAAAGCATCGACCCGAACAAAATACTGACAGCCTTTTACCAGTGCGCCAATGCGTTTTTCACCGGCAGAGAACACCATATAGCTGTGATACAGCTTATCGGGGGCAGAGCCAAAGAGAATGTTATAGCCAAGCGTGTTTTCCTGTTCGCGGATGGTTACAGCCATATCCAATTCACCGGTTTGCGCGGCGCTAAAAGACGGAATCTCTGGTTTTGCTCCGTAACCTCTGCCAAACACGCGAAGACCAGATACGCAGGGGCTTTGGGCATATGGCACGGCGATATTTGTCAGGCGGATCAGCCGGGCTTTGAAGCCGCTCTCCCGAAGAATCAGATCGTGGGAGAGGTCGGTCCGCGCGTCAGACTTGTCCTCGATGACAAACCAGCTTGCCCCGTCCGCGCTGCCCTCCAGCCGCCATTGAGTTTGCAGGTCCCTTTCTTCAATATGGCGAGCCTGGCCTTCCATCATCGGAACAGGGCATGGAATGCTGATCCCGTCATCTGCGAAATTGACCTGAATGGCATGAACATCATATACCGCTCCAAGATCAACCTGCAGCCATTCTGTACGGCTGTTTGTTGCTGCCCGCCACCAGGTACGCGCGTCTTCCTCAGTCGCTCTTACCGGTTCATGCCCTTCCGCGCAGGAGGAGGCAAAAGCCGCTTTCCCCACGCTGAGAAGCATCCAGGCCGGGTCCCGCCAGGGATCGCCATCCGTGGCCATAGGCCAGTCGCCGTAACGCTGGTTGCAGAAGAGCTCCCCATCTGTGTCGAAGCCCGCAGGCCACAGGCCGACACGGCGCTCAAAATTATGGTTTACACTGATGCGCATCGTTGACGTATGCCACCATTGCCCTTGCCGGTCCTGCATGGTGGAGCCGTGGCCCGCGCCGGGCAGAAAACCACCGGGATGGTAGGAGTAGGGATTGTTTTTCGCCAGGGTGAACGGGCCCAAGGGACTGTCGCTGACATAAACCCCATCGGCATAGATGTTATATTCCGTGCCCGGGCATGCGTATTGCAGATAGTACCTGCCTTCATGCTTTGTCATCCACGAGCCCTCGATGAAAGGCGCATTGGAGAACATGCCTCGGATCATCGCCTTTCGGTCATCCGGAATCTGATCCTCTCGCATGCCTCTGGCAGCCAGGAATGCCCGCATCTTCGCCTCCGCCTCCTCCTGCAGGAGGGGTTGGAGGCTGTGATCTTCCCCTAAGCGTTCAAACCCGATTTCAAAAGGATGCCCCTCGATCAGAACCTTTCTTTCTCCCTTGGGAAGCATCGTTTCCACGTCCAATTCCACGCCCCAGATCGGTGTTGCGTTGGAGCAGCCCCAGTAAAAGTAGACCCTGCCGTCGTCATCGATAAACAGATTGGGATCCCAGAACGGAAAGGTTCCCGGTATTCTCTCATAAGGCCCGTTCAGAATATCCCGGGTGCGCCAGCGATCGCAGCTTTCATCCCGGCGGGAAGCACAGAAGTATACCCACTCGCCTATCACGCGCACGTCAGGGGCATAATCATACAGCGGAAGTTCTTGGGGAAGCCGGTGGTTTTGCCAATGCGCCAGGTCATCCGACACCCACACGCCCAGGGTCATGGACGCAAAGATGTAATAGCGGCCCTGAAAGCAGATCATGGAGGGGTCTGCCGCTTCACGACAGATTTTCATATTTCCGCCCTGGCGTTGATCCAGATTGAACTGATACCGATAGTTCACATTCACAGGATTGCAAAAGTACCGCATTATTTTTCCTCCTACGCTGTCAGTTAAGCTGGAGAGGCTCTGCCGGGTCTGCCTGTCGGTTCGGCTCAAACTCCTGGCATTCAGTTTCGTTTTCCTTGCTTCCGTCAAATTTGCGGAAACGTTTCACACAGGTTCTGGACATATACCAGACCACAAAGGCAGGCACAAAGAAGGTGATGATGGGCATCACCTGCGGGAACAGCGCCGCCAGGATGAAGCCGCCCACGGCAACTGCCAGGGCCAGCAGCGTCTGGGGGAAGCGGGACAGCATATGAATGACGGCGTTATGGATGATTTGCCGGTTGGTCAGTTGAAACCGGGCCAGCGTGGGAAATGTCCAGAGCATCAGCGCCGCCGTCAGCAATGCCAGCACAAAGATTACTGCGCACAACAGGCGGATCAGCGGCGTTCCTTCCATCTGCATCAGGATATACCAGTCCGCGGCCAGGAATCCAACGACCAGCATAAACAGCAGCGTCAGCATAGTACCCTGGCGGAAATTATCCTTGAAGGCCTGCCAGAAGGGTCGGAAGATGGTCGGCGCTTCTTTTCGCTCAATCCGCATGCCCACAGTCATCACAGCGGCTGCGGCAGCGCCGGCGGTAAAACCTGGAATGGAGAAAAGCAGGAATACCAACCCGAGCTTGATATAATCAAGCAGTGAATAGATAAACTGTGAAAACCTGCTGTCCGGATTAAAAAGCTGCATTTCTCTTTCCTCCTTTTCGGGTTACTGTTTGTATTGTATCAATCGCTTCCGGCGATTTCTTCCCGATTTCCGACTCGAAATGACAGAAAACCGACATTGTGCATCTGGATGCCGGCGCATGTCGGATTTGTGAAAAAAAGCATCGGAAAACAAAAAGACAGGAAAAGACTGATCATTTAAAATAGAGGTTGTCCACAGAGAATCCGTATTTCACTCAGAAACAGGGAGGAACGCTGATGCAGCACAACCAGACATCCTCCAGCGCGACTGCCAATGAAGAAATGCTCCGTTCCGGCAGTTTTTGGACGCTGGCAAGAAAACTGTGCATCCCCGCCATTCTGATCATGCTGGTGATGGTACTCTATCACATGGCAGATGTGTTCTTTATCGGCCAGACCGGCGACGCCAACAAAGTGGCGGCGGTCACGCTGGCCTCGCCCATGTTTTCCATTTTATCCGGCCTGGGCGTGCTGCTGGGCAACGGCGGCTGCACCGCCATCTCTCTTTCGCTTGGCAAGGGAGAATATGACAAAATCAAAAAAATAAGCGCCTTTGCTGTGTGGGGTGCCATTGTGATCGGCGTCATTTTTGCCGCCGTGGTGCTGCCGCTCATGGGGCCCATCTGCAATCTGCTGGGGGCAAACGATGAAACCCGGGGCTTCACCGCGGAGTACCTGCGCGTCATTGCCATCGGCGCGCCGGTGATCATGCTGACCAACGTGGTGCCCGCCCTGATCCGGGCTGACGGCTCCACCACCGATTCCATGATCGGCAACATGCTGGGTACGGTACTCAACATCGCTCTGGACCCGCTGCTGATTTCTGTGCTGAACATGGGCGTTTCCGGCGCGGCCATCGCCACAGTGGCGGCCAACATCGTGAGCCTGTGCTATTACGCTTACTTTCTGCGCACCAAGGGCAGGATTTACTCTGTGTCTCCCAGGGATCTATCCGATAAAAAAGAAGTAGTCTGGACGGTGCTCAGCCTGGGCCTGCCCTTGAGCTGCGCCACGGTGCTGGGCAGCGTATCCAGCACCGTCGTCAATAACCTGATGATGCAGTACGGCTCCATTGCCGTAGCCGGACAGAGCGTGGCCGGACGCATCGGACAGATGATCTCCATGACGGTGATGGGCGTATGCATGGGCATGCAGCCCGCCATTTCCTTTAATTACAGCGCCAGAAATCATAAGCGGCTGACGGAAATCCTGATGAAAACTACTGGTCTTGCCGTGGTGGCGGGTACAGTCTTGTCTGCTCTGTGCCTGATCTTCCGGGATCAATTGCTGAACGCCTTCCTGGACAACCCAGACGTTCTTGAAATTGGCCGCGTGTGCCTGTTCGCCTCCATTGTGATCGGACCCTTTTTCGGATTTTACCAGATCTGCACGACCTATCTCCAGGCAGCGGGAAAATCCAGGCAGGCCATTATCGTATCCCTGCTGGAAAAGGGCATCATCTATATTCCCATGGTGTTCCTGATGAACGCGCTGTTCAAAATGTACGGCATCATCTTTTCGGCCACGGTCACCACCGTATTGTCCGCCGTGGCCGCGTTGATCTTCTGCTATAAGGACTACCGCAAGGAGCTGAAAGATACAAAAGAATGGTAAGGAAGGAGTAAACATCATGAACGTACAGGAAATTTTAAAGCAAATGACATTGGAAGAAAAGGCCGCTTTCTGCTCCGGCCATGATTTCTGGCACACCAAGGCAATCGGCCGGCTGGGCGTTCCTTCTGTTATGATGTGTGACGGCCCCCACGGCCTGCGCAAGCAGGAGGGCGAGGGCGACCACCTGGGCATCAACAAGAGCATTGAGACGGTCTGCTATCCCACCGCAGCGGCCCTGGCCTCCTCCTTTGACCGGGATGTGATGAAGCAATTGGGCGAAGCCCTTGGCCAGGAATGCCAGGCGGAAAACGTGGCCATGCTGCTGGGGCCTGGTCTCAACATCAAGCGCAGCCCCCTGTGCGGCCGGAACTTTGAATACTTTTCCGAAGACCCGTACCTGGCGGGCGAAATGGGAGTTGCCTATGTGCAGGCGCTGCAAAGCAAGGGCATTGCCGCCTGCGCCAAGCACTTTGCCTGCAACGATCAGGAAACGCTGCGCATGAGCGGCTCCAGCAACCTGGACGAACGCACTCTGCGGGAAATCTACCTGCCCGCCTTTGAAACGGCGGTCAAAAAGGGCAAGACCCGCAGCCTCATGTGCGCCTACAACGCCATCAACGGCACCTTCTGCTCCGAAAACAAAATGCTGCTCTCTGACATCCTGCGGGACGAGTGGCATTCCGACGCCTTTGTTGTCACCGACTGGGGCGCCATCAAGGACCAGGCCAAGGGCGTGGCTGCGGGCCTGGATCTAGAAATGCCCGGCGGACCCAACGCCACCGGCGAGGAAATCGCGGAAGCGGTACAGAATGGCACGCTGGATGAGGCCGATCTGGACAAAGTCGTTTTGCGGCTGCTGCAATTCGTAAAGGACAGTGTGGAGCAGCGCAGACCCGACGCAAAGATCGACCGGGAAGCCTGCCGCAAATTGGCCCGGAAGCTGGCGGGCGAATGCGCCGTGCTGATGAAGAACGAGGGTGAGCTGCTGCCACTGAAAGCAAACCAAAGGGTGGCCTTCATCGGCGAATTTGCCGCCAAGCCCCGCTATCAGGGCGCAGGCTCCAGCCACATCAACGTGCCCCACGCCATCAGCGCCCTGGAAACGGCGGGCGACGCTGTTCTTTATGCCCGGGGTTACGACGCCCACAGTGATACCACGGATGAAGCGCTACTGAAGGAAGCGATCGAAGCGGCGAAAAAAGCGGAGGTTGCCGTGATTTTCGCGGGCCTGCCCGACGCCTTTGAAACCGAAGGTGCGGACCGGGATCATATGCGTCTGCCGGACAATCAGAACGAACTGATCAAAGCCGTAACGGAGACCAACCCGAATACCGTGGTGGTGCTTCATGGCGGCTCTCCGGTGGAACTGCCCTGGCTGCACCAGGTCCCCGCTGTGCTGTGCGCATATCTGGGCGGCGAGCAGGTGGGCGCGGCCACCGTGGATCTGCTGTATGGCTGCGTGAACCCCAGCGGCCATCTGGCCGAAACCTGGCCCATCCGCTTGCAGGACAATCCTTCCTACCTCAACTTTCCCGGTGAAGAGGGCGTCGTCACCTACGCCGAGGGCATCTTCGTGGGCTATCGGTATTACGACAAAAAGGAAATGCCCGTGAACTTCTGCTTCGGACATGGACTGAGCTATACGAAATTTGAATATGCCAATTTGAAGCTGGACAAAGAATGCCTGACCGATCAGGACACCCTGACCGTCTCCGTGGATGTGAAGAATACCGGTGCCGTCGCCGGCAAGGCCGCTGTGCAATTGTATGTGCGCGATAAGGAAAGCACCGTGCGCCGTCCCGTGCGGGAGCTGCGGGCCTTTGAAAAAATCTCCCTCCAGCCCGGCGAAACCAAAACCGTTACCTTCACGCTGGACCAACGGGCCTTTGCCTATTGGGAGCCAAAATGCCATGATTTCTTTGTGGAGAGCGGGGAATTTGTGATCGAAATCGGCGAGAGCAGCCGAGATATTCGCCAAAGCATCCCCGTCCAGGTGGAGGGCACCGTTTCGCTGCCCTTTACGGTCACAGTCAACACCACTATCGGGCAGCTCCTCAAGCACCCCAAGGGCAAGGAGATCATCGGGAAGATGATGCGCTCCTCCGCCATGAGCCACGTGGATCAGACCGATACCATGGGCGAGGGCAGCGAGCGCATGATGCAGGGCATGATGATGGGCATCCAGTTGGGCGCGCTGGTGAGCTATGGCCGCCTGACCCGCAAACAGCTCAAAGAACTGATCGCTTCCCTGAATTCATGAAAAGGAGAAGGAAACCATGACACGGTTTAAAAAGGATTTCCTGCTGGGCGCGGCCACCGCGGCCCATCAGGTTGAAGGAAGCAACACGAACAGTGATAACTGGGCCCAGGAGCAGATGCAGCATTCCAGCTTCGCAGAGCCCAGCGGGATGGCCTGCGACCACTACAATCGCTATGAAGAAGATATTCAATTGATGGCAAAGGCCGGGCTGAATGCCTATCGTTTCTCCATCGAGTGGGCGCGAATCGAGCCGGAGGAGGGCGTGTTCAGCGAAAAGGAAACGCAGCATTACCGGGATGTGATCCGCTGCTGTAAGGAAAACGGCCTTGAGCCCATTGTGACCCTGCACCATTTCACCAGTCCCGTTTGGCTGATCCGCAAGGGCGGCTGGGAGGCTGATACCACCCCCGCCGATTTTGCCCGGTATGCCCGGTATATCGCGGAGCAGTACGGCAGCGAGCTGCAATATATCTGCACCATCAACGAAGCTAATATGGGCATCCAGATTGCCGCCGTAGCCCGGCAGATTTTCCAGCAGATGGTTGCGGCAGGCAAGGTGCAGGTAGGCGTGAACTTAGAGGATCTGATGAAGGGCAATCCCCTGTTAGCAAAGGAAAACCTGTCCGCCTTCGGCACCGAAAAGCCTGCCACCTTCGTGTCTCCCCGCACAACCCACGGTGATGAAATTGTCATGCAGGCCCATGCCGCCGCCCGTCAGGCCATCCGGGAAGTTGCTCCCCACATCAAGGTGGGCTGGACCCTGAGCCTGCATGACGTGCAAGCCGTTCCCGGTGGAGAAGAAAAAGCCAAGGAAGAATGGGATCAGGAATTCACCCACTATCTGCCCGTCATGGCGGAGGACGATTTCCTGGGCGTGCAGAACTATTCCCGCACGATCATCGGCCCGGACGGTTCCCTGCCCGTACCCGAGGGCAAAGAAAAGACCCAAATGGATTACGAATACTACCCCGAGGGCATCGCCCATGTGCTGCGCCGGGTGGCGAAGGATTTCCGTGGTGATCTGATCGTCACCGAAAACGGCATCGCCACCGCCGACGACAGCCGCCGCGTTGCCTTTATCGATACGGCGACCCAGGGCGTGGCTGACTGCACAGCCGAAGGCCTGCCGGTGAAGGGCTATCTGTATTGGAGTTTGCTTGACAACTTTGAATGGCAGAAGGGCTACGCCATGACCTTCGGTCTGATCGGCGTGAACCGTGAAACGCAGCAGCGCCAGCCCAAGGCAAGCCTTTCCTTCCTGGGCACATTGAGGTAATCGCTATGAAGAAGCAAGCCGTGAATCCCTATCTGCCTCTGAATGTATATATCCCGGACGGCGAGCCTCATGTGTTCGGAGATCGGGTGTATGTTTACGGCTCCCATGACGCGGAGGGCGGGAACGATTTCTGTGTGCTTGATTATGAGGTTTGGTCGGCCCCAGTGGATGATCTGTCCGATTGGAGCTGCCCGGGCACCGCATACAGCGCCAAGCAGGATCCGGACTGGACACCGACGCGCGGCTATGCCATGTATGCCCCGGACTGTGTACAAGGGAACGACGGCCGCTATTACCTGTATTACGCGCTGGCGGGCGGCGGCTTATATACCGGGCCGATCCACGTGGCAGTCAGCGATCATCCCGATGGCCCCTTTCAATATCACGGCTCAGTACGCAATCCTGACGGCAGTCCAATGACCGAATACATCACCTTTGATCCAGCGGTCATCAACGATAACGGCATCATCCGCCTGTATTATGGCACATCGATCTTTGTGCCGCCTGAACGCATTCCCAGGGACGGGGTACCAAAGGATATGCTAAGGAACGTGCTGATCCGGCTGTTCGACAAAAAGGATGAAGAAATCAGTGAGGTTCCTTCCCATATGATGTGGGCCAACACGGTGGAGCTGGAAGCCGATATGCTCACCATCCGCCATCATCCCCGGCGCATCGTGCCTGGACAGCTGGACGCCGCGGGCACCAGCTTTGAAAACCACGCTTTCCACGAAGCCAGCAGTATCCGCAAAATCGGTGGTGTGTATTATTTCATCTATTCCAGCCAACATCAGCACGAGCTGTGCTACGCTGTCAGCAAGTATCCTGACAGAGATTTTGTCTATGGCGGCGTCATCGTGGATAACGGGGATATTGGCTATCAGGGACGCATTGAAAAAGACCGCGTAATGATGACCGGCAACAACCACGGCAGCATAGAGCAAATTGGCGGACAGTGGTATGTCTTTTATCATCGGCAAACACACCGCAATACCTTCAGCCGTCAGGGCTGCGCGGAAAGAATTGACGTCCTGCCGGACGGACGGATTCCTCAGGTGGAAATCACCTCCTGCGGTTTAAATAGCGGTCCGCTTGCCGCCAAGGGATCTTATCCCGCTTCCATTTGCTGCTGCCTGACCAATGGCCATATGCCGCACATTGGTCAACAGGATCATATGGATCCCATGCCCGTCATCACCCATGATGGTGAGGAGCATTTTCTCTCAGGCATAACAGACAGGACGCTGGTAGCCTATAAATTCTTTTCCTTTAATGGCTCTTGCACGCTGAACCTGGTCTGCCGGGGGACTGCAGAGGGAGTGCTGAAGGTGCGTACCGATGAAAAAATACAGGGGATCATTTCGCTGCAGCCGGCAAATGCATGGACGAGGATTTCTCTCTCCTTGCACGCAGCCGGAAAAAAGGCACTTTATCTTTCTTACCAGGGCACAGGATCGCTGGAACTGAAAGAATTGATTTTTGAATAACAGGAGGGCTCTATGTCTTTGGACTACGAACAGATCAAGCAGGAAGTCAAGGAAGAACTCTTGCAGTCCCTGTCGGCGCGATTTAACCATGAAAAGGAACGTAAGCTGACCAATTACCGTCAGCAGAACGCCTATGTGCAAAAAGGACGGACGCTGTTCACCGGCTCTTCTCTGATGGAGTATTTTCCCATCACGGAATACTGTCTGAACGAGGGCTTGCCCATTGTCTACAACCGCGGCATAGGCGGCTATACCACGGATGAATTCCTGGCCGCCATTGAACCAATGCTGCTGGACCTGCGGCCGGCAAAGCTGTTCATCAACATCGGTACCAATGATCTGCGTCCTCTTCCGGATGGCGCAGACTGGTTTGCCCATCTTGCCGGCAATTATCGCAGGATCTGCGAAATCATCCGGGACAAGCTGCCGGACACCCTCGTTTATATGATGGCCTATTATCCTGTGAACAGCAGTGTTCCCCTGGCACAGGGCAACTCTTCTATGCTGGTGCGCACCAATGAAAACATTGCCCGTGCCAACAAAATGGTGGAGGGCCTTGCGGATGAATTCGGTTTCAATTATATCGATGTGAACGATGGCCTCAAGGACGAAAACGGGAACCTGAAAGCCGAACATACCCGGGACGGTATTCATTTTGACGCGGCTGCCTATCGGACGGTATTTGAACGCTTGAAGAAGTATTTGTAATCAAGCAGAAAGGAAGGGTCATCTATGAACGCGCTCAAAGGAAAGGTTGTGCTGGTCACCGGATCGGGTCAGGGAATCGGCAAGGGAATCGCTATGTATTTTGCCCGGGAAGGGGCCATTGTGATCACCAACAACCGCAGCCCCATGAAAAACGTGGAGCCTCCCCAGGAGCTTTCCAGGGAAGAACAGGCGGCCTGGCTTTCCATGGTGGGCGATGCCGAAACCGTGGCCAGGGAGATCCGAGCCTTTGGCGGGCAGGCGGAAGCCATGTTCTGCGATGTAGCAGATTATGACGCCGTCGGTCAAATGATGGAGAAAATCGTTGAAGAATACGGCCGCATCGATATTGTGGTCAACAACGCCGCCATTACGGAATCCGGCGCTTTGCTCTCCCTGACAGAAAGGGATTATGACCGACAAACCTCTGTCAAGATGAAAGGAGCCTTCAACTGCTGCCGGCATGCGGTACCCTATATGATCAAACAAGGCGGCGGCACCATCCTGAATTGCGCCTCCGATGCTTGGGTAGGCCTGGGCAACGCCACAGTGTACAGCGCAGCCAATGCCGGCATCGTCGGCATGACAAAGGCCATGGCCATGGAACTTTGGCGGCATGGAATCAACTGCAATGCTTTCTGTCCCCAAGGCGCGTCACCCGGCCATGTGGCGGGCTTTGCCAAGACGCTGAAAACGCTCTCTGAAGCCATGGGCAAGGAAGTGACCATGTCGGCGGAAAAGAAGGCAGAGATCGACGCCAATCATGCAGACAGCGAAGGCCTCGCACCCTTCCTGGCTTACCTGTGCACCGATCAGGGCAAGCAGTACACTGCTCAGGTGTTTTCCGTTACGGCATCAGGGAAGGTGGACGTATATTCCGTGCCTGTGCGGGTCCGGGAAATCACCAAAGCCCAATCGCTTTGGACGGTTGAGGAACTGGCTGCCTGCGTGCCGAGCCAACTGATGCCAGATTATCAGAACCCAGCGGAATCACAGCATTACTGATGGATCAGCGAGGACGAAGATGAAGCAAAACACAGATTCACAGATGACCCGCACAGCAAAAGCGTCAGTCCTGTGCGGCGGCCTGATCATGATTGCGGGCTTGGTTTCCTCTTTCGCACCGCATTTGCAAATGTTCACGCTGACCTTCCTGTTTGCGTTGAACACTGGCTTGCACTTCGCGGTCTGGAAGCGGTCTGTCAAGCGCGGAAAACCGATGGGAGCGACGCTCAGCATCACTTTGGCAGAAGGCTGGTTTCTTCTGGTGCTGCTGGTCTTCTTTGCATCAGGCAAGCCGTCTGCCGATCTGGTGCTTGCCGCTTATGCCTTTTACCAGGTCACGCACGGTTCATCGCTCCTCACGATCCCAACCGGCTTGTCCCGCGCACTTGGCATGCTTGCCCTTGCAATGGGCACGCTGACGATCCTCATCCCTGCGCCTGCGATCATCGGAATCAGTATCCTACTGAACGGCGCGGAAAGACTGATCATGGCGTTGGTAAACAGAAACGACCAATCAAAAGCCAACAAAAGCCTGACAGGTCAATGAGCATTTTTGCTCTGTTTCATAAAACAGAAGATGTGTATGCTAGCTATTGCTTCTCTTATCTTTTACAAGATCCGTTCGACGGGAAGCTTTTGCTGAAAGAATATATACCATAATTCAGATTCATGATCCTTTCACTTCGACTATGGAAGCGGTGAGCTTGTTGAATGCAAGCTCACTTTTTTATTTTGCTCTTTGGTGTGAATGCCACAGAGCATTTTTCTGCTTCTGGACGTTTTCCAGAATGATGGCGGAATTCTTACTTGCAAATAACAGAGAGGAGCCAAAGAAAGTAGGACAAATTTTCAGCACAAGTTTCACGCTGGCAAAAAATTTTGCTCATGTGTTTCCAAAATCGCTGATTTTCGCCATGTAGATATGGAGGGGCAAATGAAAGGAGAGCTGCCTGTATGAAGACAGCACCCTCTGAAGACGATGATGAATGCTGCGTATCAGAAAAATTTCAAAAAAGGGTTTCAACTTTGCCTCGATTTTTACATAGAAGGGCAGCGGGCAATATGGAGCCGCTGACAGGAGGTGGTGCTGGCAGGATTCGCAGGGGTGATCGATGGCTGTTGATACTCGTGCGAAGCAATTTGAAAAGAATTTTCGAAAAAGGTTTCCAAAAGGCCCGATTTTGGACATTAGAGGATGACTCACGTGCTGAAAAAATTTTCTGGAGGCGGTGTCAATTTGCCCGATTTTTCCCATGTAGGGGTGAGGGGTGTCTGGCTAAATGCGCAGCGTGAGCTTCGCCCCGGCAAAAAAATTTTGCTCAGGTGTTTCCAAAATCTCTGATTTTCGCCATTTATAGGCGATGAGTTCCCCTCATCATCCGCTGGCATCGCCAGCGAAGCGCACCTTGACAATCAGGGCCACGTTTCCAGATCTGTCCAAACCGCGAAGATCTTCCTCTTCGGAAGGGAGCGCCGAAAGGACCGGCAGTGAGCAAGCCCGAACCAAACCGCAAAATCACGTCTTGCTCCAATGCACAAACTGCATGAAAAGTCAAGGCGGAAATACCGCCAAAATGCCGCCAAATACGCTGTCAAATGGCGGTAATAATGCCAGCAAACATGCTGGAACAGCGATAGAATTTATATGGGAAATAATCAGGCAAACTTAAAAATGCCAACAAAGCCTTACGCTGCAACGCTTTCCAAAGTTTTCAAAACGTGAAAACGATTTTGAAGGCAGTGTGATATGGTGTCGGTGAAAGCCGAAGGTTAAGGTTTTTTCCCCACGACTTCCCGCTCAGGAAAAGCTATCCTGTGTGTTCACATAAAGCCGTCCTGCGTCATGCCATCGCGAAGCATGATCCGAACGCAGGACGGCGGGACGTCCTCCTGCTGTGTGATCGGACATACAGCAGAAAGCACAACAGAAACATCAGCAACAGGAGGAAATAATGAGTTTACTTTTTACCC
>CACWLP010000012.1 GCA_902761755.1 uncultured Eubacteriales bacterium
TTCCTCTTACTCTGTATCGTTTTCAAGGTTCCCGCGCCCCCTCGCTTCGGCCCCTTCCGAAGCCCCCGCTTCGCGAGCGCCTGATTAGATTACCACAGCCGCACCGCTTTGTCAACACCTTTTTTTATTTATTTTTCGGTCTTTTTTGTTAAATCCGACAGTGTGGAATATCTTGTATCCATAACGTTTTTCCGGTCACAAGATATAGTTTCCGCCGGATTCTTGCATTGCGGAGCCGGATAGCGTATAATGACAGCGAGGACCGCAGATCCTGATCTTATCGATATTCACGGAGGCGGAACATGAGCCGGATCACGTACGTAATAAAGCGCATCGGGAAAATGGATTTCTCCCGGATGCGCGCCACGGCGAAAATGCTGCACAAAAAAACGGGCAAATCCACCCTTTGGCTGCTGGCGGACATGGCGCGGTGCGCCGCCCGGTACAACGCGGGATACATGGACTACAAGATCGCGGAAATGTACCGCCTGAACGACGCCCAGCGGCGCACGGTGATCACCCGGGGCATCAGCAACGAGATCGTGCGCAGAATGAACGACAAGGCGTACTGGCATTTCTTCGACGACAAGACCCAGTTCAACCAAAAATTCGCCCAATGGGTGAAGCGGGACTGGATCAAAGCCGACGGCGCGCTGACGGCCGACGCGCTCGCTTCCTTTTTAAATGGAAAGGACCGCGTCATTTATAAACCGCTGGAAGGCTCCAGCGGGCAGGGTATCGTGAAATATGAAAAAGAAGAATGGGCCGATCCGGACGCTTTCCTGGCGCAGCTGAAATCCAACGGCCCGGGGATCCTGGAGGAAATGGTGATCCAGCACCCGGAGATGGCGCGGATGTGCCCCACTTCGGTAAACACCGTGCGCATCGCCACGCTGCTGGGCGACAAGCAGGAGGGCATCGTGTACGCCTTCCTGCGCATCGGCAACGGCAAGGTGATGGACAATGTGGACTGCGGCGGCATGGCCGCCCGGGTGGACCTGGAAACCGGCACGCTCAAAACCGTCGGGGCGGACAAGCAGGGCAACGTATACGAAAAGCATCCCATCACCGGCACGCCCATCATCGGGTTTAGGATCCCGTTCTTTGAGGAGGCCAAGGAAATGTGCCTGCAGGCCATGCGGGTGGTGCCCCAGGTGCGCTTCGTGGCCTGGGACGTGGCCATCACCGCCGACGGCCCCCGGTTCATCGAAGGCAATTCCTTCCCCAGCCATGCCGTGCCCCAATTCGCCGCCCACTACCCGGACGGCATCGGCATCATGCCGGAATTCCGGAAATTCCTGGACATCTGACGGCGGGATCAGGCCGATCAAGGAGAGAATCAATGGATATCACGAAAGTCTTATTGGTTTATATGATGCTGACGGTGGGCGCCGCCGCCCAGGGGACCGCCATGCCCGATCAGCTTCCCACCCCCGCGCCGGCGCCCACGGAAAGCGCCTTTGCGGAGCCGGCGCCAACCCCCGTGCCCTACCAGCCCCTGGCCGTAGGCGATCGGGGCGAGGAAGTGCGCCGGCTGCAGGAAAAGCTGACGGAGCTGGGATATCTGACCGGCACCATCGACGGCGTATACGGCCAGCAAACGAAACGCGCCGTAGCCGCCTTTCAGGAAAACAACGACCTGACCCCGGACGGCAGCGCCGGCGCAAAGACCCTGGCGCTGCTGTACGAAACGGAGCAGGCTGAAACCAGCGCCGTGCCCCCCGCCGTTGCCCCCCTGGGCGGCGTCACCGTGCCGGTCTATTACGTGGGCCCCGACGGGGCGCTGCTGCGCCGGGTGGACGCGGTGTGCCGGGGAGATACGGTGATCTTCGCCAACGACGGATACGCCGGCGAGGGCTTCTCGCTGGCGTCTGATCCCGCCGTGGCCGTATCCGTCAGCGGCGGCAAGGCGTTCCCCGCCGCGGTGACCTTTTCCTATCAGCAGCAAAGCGGCGCCGCCCAAGCGATGATCCCCGTATCGTACCGCACGGAAAGCGGCGCGATCCTCGCGGAAACCGTGCTGCGGCCGGAAAAGGCGGGCACCATGCTGGTGGAAGCCGATCTTTCGCTGCTGCCCGCCGGATACCGCCTGATCAGCGCCGGCACCGTGCAGGCGGACATCGCCGGAAACGGCGCGGTCCGGCCCGAAAAAGTGGAATTCATATGCCAGAGCGAAGCCGAAGCGTGGCAGCCGCCGGAGGGGACGGCGGCCATCCGGGTGGAATATGTGAACGAAAGCGGCTATCTGCTGGACGCCGCCGTGATCCCCGCCGCCTGGGGCGAGACCGCGCAGGTGTCCGCCGAAGCTGGGCGCATGGGACAGAACAACCGCCTGCTCTCCCAAACCCCGGTGGCCGTCACGGTGTCGGAAACAGGGGAAGCGGACCCGGTGACCTTCCTTTGCGCCTACCAGAGCGCAAACCCGGACCCCACCGCCGTTCCGACCCCGACGCCCGCGCCGAGCCCGACACCCGCACCGAGCCCGGCGCCCACGGCAGCCCCCACGGCGGAGCCTGCTTCCTCCCCGGCGCCGGAGCCCACCGCAGCGCCGACGGCGGAGCCCACCGCGGCGCCCGAACCGCTGCAGGAGGCCGGGGCATCCGTGTCGATCAACGGCAGCGCCGCCGCCATTCCCTGGTACCGGGATGCATCCGGGCGGACGATGGTGTGCCTGCGCCTGCTGTGCGAACACGCCGGCTGGGAGTATGAAGCCAACGCCGCGTTCGATATCCGGGGCCGGACGGTGCTGGCCTTGTGGGATGATGCAGGGGTGCAGACCCTGACGGCGGACGATCAGTCCTATCGGGAAAACGCCCTGGTATGGCAGGGCGAATTATACGTGGATACCCAGTTCCTTTCCGCGCTGGGCCTGGAAACGGAGGCTGCAGACGGCCTGCTGTCCGTCAGCTTCCCCCAGGGCTGAAGACGGAAGGATCCCAAAAAAGAACGGGGAAAAAAGCAATGAATCGTCAGATCGCCAAAATCGGGGCGGCCACCGTCACGGTCACCGTGTTCCTGTTCGCGGTGTGCTTGATCGCGGATTTCCTGTTCGGCTCCTATCTGGTGTGCATGTTCCTGCCCATCGGCTATATCATGACGGCCGCCGGTTTTCAGCAGGAAAGCAGCGCGGACAGACGCGTGGCCGCCAATACGGGCCTAATCCTGGCGGCGGTTTACGCCGTGCTGATCCTGCTGGTCTATTTTGCCCAGACCACCACGGTGCAGCTGGAAGAGCTGAACGAGCAGGCTGCCCGGGTGCTGGATTATCGGAAAGGCGGGCTTTTGTTCAATTACGATCTGCTGGGCTACGGCATGATGGCGCTTTCCACGTTTTTCATCGGCCTGTCCCTGCAGGCGGACGGCAAAACGGATAAATGGCTGAAATGCCTGCTGATGCTCCACGGCGTTTTCTTCCTCGGGTGCTTCTTCCTGCCCATGACGGGCATGTTCACCCATATGGCCGACGGCGGCAGCGGCAAGGGCGGCACATACGCCCTGCTTTTCTGGTGCGCCTATTTCCTCCCCATCGGCATCCTTTCCTATCTCCACTTCGATAAGAAATAAAGATAAAAAATGCCCTCCCCAAATCGCTTTCTCGGGGAGGGGGCACGGGGGAGGGACGCTCTTTGGCCCCAAAGAGCGCCCCTCCCCCGTCTGTATCTTCTCCTATTTTCACTTTGAAAAAAATAAAGACCCCCCTCCCAAAACCGCTTTTTCGGAGGGGGGTCTGGGGGGAACCGCTTTTTGGCCTCAAAAAGCGGTTCCCCCCAGTTTCGTTCCTTACAACAGCGCGCGCTGGATCTTGCCGCTGGTGGTCTTGGGCAGTTCGTCCTTGAAAACCACGATGCGGGGGTACTTGTAGGGCGCGGTGCGCTGCTTGACGTAATTCTGGATCTCTTTCGCCAGGGCGTCGGAGGGCTCGGTGCCCTTCACCAGCACGATGCTGGCCTTGACCACCTGGCCGCGGATGGGATCCGGGGCGGCGGAAACGCCGCACTCCAGCACGTAGGGCAGCTCCATGATGACGGATTCGATCTCGAAAGGCCCGATGCGGTAGCCGGAGGACTTGATCAGATCGTCCACCCGGCCCACATACCAGTAGTAGCCGTCCTCATCCCGCCAGGCGGTATCGCCGGTGTGATAAAGGCCGTCGTGCCAGTTGCCGTTCACGTTGCGGTCGTCGCTGCCGTAATAGCCGGTGAGCAGCCCGCACTGGGGGCCTTCGTCGGTATGGATGACGATCTCGCCCACCTCGCCCACGGGCACCGTTTTGCCCTGGGCGTCCACCAGATCCACGTCGTAAAGGGGCACAGGCTTGCCCATGGAGCCGGGCTTGGGCACCATGCCGGTGAGATTGCCGATGATGACGGCGCTTTCGCTCTGGCCGAAGCCCTCCATGATGGAAAGGCCGGTGGCCTCCTTGAACTTCTGGAACACCTCGGGGTTCAGCGCTTCCCCGGCGATGGAGGCGTGGACGATGCTGCTCAGATCGTACTTGCTCAGATCCTCCTTGATGAGCATGCGGTACATGGTGGGCGGCGCGCAGAACGTCTTGATATCGTACTGCTTGAACAGGGGCAGGATGTCTTCGGCGTGGAAGCGGTCGAAATCGTAAACGAAGATGGCCGCCTCGCACAGCCACTGGCCGAAGATCTTCCCCCAGCAGGCCTTGGCCCAGCCGGTATCGGAAATGGTCAGGTGCAGCTTGCCCGGGATCACGTTGTGCCAGAATTTGGCCGTCATGAAATGCCCCAGGGGGTACTTATAGCTGTGGCACACCAGCTTGGGGTATCCGGTGGTGCCGGAGGTAAAGAACATGAGCATGGGATCGTCCCCGCCGGGGCAGTCCTGGGGCCGGTCGAAATGCGAGGAAAAAACGGTGTATTCGCTGTCAAAATCGTGCCAGCCCTCCCGGCTGCCGCCGCAGTAAACCAGCGTCTTCACATCGGGGCATTCGGGCAGCGCCTTTTCGATCTCCCCCGCCGCCTGGCCGTGGGAGGTGGCGATCACGCCGCAGACTTCGCCCGTCTGGAAGCGGTAAATGTAATCCTTGCACAGCAGCTGGTCCGTGGCGGGGATCACCACCACGCCCAGCTTTTCCATGGCCAGCATGGTGATCCAGAAATGATACTGCCGCCGCAGCACCAGCATCACCCGGTCGCCCCGCTTCAGGCCCAGGGAGCGGTAATAATTCGCCGCCCGGTTGCTCATTTTGCGCAGCGTCTCGAAGGTGAAGCGCCGCTCCTGCCGGTTGATATCCAGATGCAGCATGGCCATCTGATCGGGATGCTGCTTCGCCAGCTCGTCCATGACGTCGTAGGCGAAATTGAAGCGGTCGATATCGTGATAATGCACGGAGGTGGGGGTGCCCATTTCGTTGACCGTATAATCCACGAACCGGTCCGCGATGGTGGCGCGGTGCTCGGCGGCGGGCAGCACGGCCTCGTGGGCGGCGGGGGCCTCCGTTTCCTCGCCGGGGATGACCACCGCCAGGAACACGCAGTCCTGCCCCTCGGCGGCGATCATGCCGTGGGGGGTGGAGGAATCCAGCAGGATGGAATCCCCGGCCCGCAATGTTTCCGTATGCTCGCCGATCTGCACCCGCAGCACGCCGGAAATGATGTAGTCGAATTCCTGGCCGGAGTGGGTGTCGGTATGGATGGGCCGGGCCTGCAATTCCGGATCGTAGGAATAGCGGGTCATGTAGGGCTCCACCAGGCGCTTGCGGAACAGGGCCGCCAGGTTGCGCATCTGGATACCCCGGTTGTCGGTGGTCAGTTCGCCCTGGCCGTGGCGGGTAACAGTATAATTGGAAAGGCGGGGGCTGCTGCCCTCGATCAGGTCCACGATGTCCACGCCGAAGGCAATGGCGCACTTGTGAACGAAGGAGAAGGGCATTTCCGCGCTGCCGGATTCATAGCGCGCGCAGTCCGCCTCGCTGAACCCGGTCAGGCGGGACAGGTCCGCGGTGGTGTAGCCGGCGATGTCCTTCAGTTCCCGGATACGGGCGCTCACGTCCCGGAGCATGTCCGGGGCCTGGGGCTTAAAGGAAGCTGCTTCCATGGGGGATTCCTCCTCTGTGCTTGGAACGAATCAAAAACCCGTCCCAAAGTTTCTGCTTTGAGACGGGCTGATTTTTCAGCTCGCGGTACCACTCAAATTGTGCGCCGTGCGCACCGCTCTTCAGGCTCTTTGCAAAGCCCTCCGCCCTGACGCGGCGGTCATCGGGGACCCTTACTGCTTTCTGTTCAGGGCCCGGCTCGGGAGCCACAGCATTGGGAGGGCATCCTCACCGGCTTTCAGCAGCCGCCGGCTCTCTGCATCGGATGGCGAACCCGCCTTCTCCTTCATCGCCTTTGCTATGCGATTATGGGTAGTGTAGCAGATTTTTTCCCGCTTGTCAACCGCCTTTCCCCCGTTTTTTTCCGCTGTATACAAAAGAAATACAGCTTCCCGGGATTGACATTTTTGCGCAACCGGAGGATAATTTATAGAAACGCGGCGCCCGTCACGGGCGGAAGGGAGGGGCCTTTGAAGCGGATCATCGTGATCGCTGGCCATTACGGCAGCGGAAAAACCGAGCTGGCGGTGAGCCTGGCCATGCAGCTGTCCGCCGAAAAGGACAGGCTTTTCCCCCGGCTGGCGGTGGTGGATCTGGATATCGCCAACCCCTATTTCCGTTCCCGGGAGCGGATGCAGCTGCTGCGGGAGCACAGCGTATCCCTCTACGCCGACGCGTTCGATTCCACCGGCACCACGGCGGAGCTGCCCGCCCTGACGGCGGCCCTGCGGGCGCCCCTGGAGGACGAAGGCTGCCGCACGATCGTGGATCTGGGCGGCAACGACGCCGGAGCCCGGGTGCTCAAGCAGTTTTCCAAGTATTTTCAGGGGGACGGCCACGAATTGTGGGCGGTGGTGAATTTCCGACGGTACGAAACCCTCACCGTGGAAAACGCCCGGGCCCACGTGGAGGCCATCCAAAGGGAACTGGACATGCCGGTGACGGGCCTGGTCAACAACACCCACCTGCTAAGGGAAACCGCGCCGGAGATCCTCCGGGAGGGCTGGGAAAAGGCAAAAGCCCTGTCGGAACAAATGAAGATCCCCCTGCTGTTCACCTGCTATCCCGCGGGCCTCGTTTCCCCGGAGCAGCTGGCGGGCATCGCCCCGCTGATGCCCCTGGGGCTGTACATGCGGCCCGCTTACCTGGATAAATAACGCATTCGCAAGAAGAAGGGAGAAGAAAGCATGCGGTCATTCAAGCTGGTTTTCCACCCGGAAAGGTGCAAAGGCTGCGAGCTGTGCCGGAACGCCTGTCCCAAGGACGTGATCGGCATGGCCAAGGAGGTCAACCTGAAAGGCTATCATCCCGCCTGCGCGGTGAATGAAAGCGCCTGCATCGGCTGTGCCAGCTGCGCCACCATGTGCCCCGACGGGGCCATCGAAATCTATCTGAAGGAGGAGGGCGACCAATGACCACCGACAAAGTGCTCATGAAGGGCAACGAAGCCTTCGCCGAGGCCGCCATCCGCGGCGGCGCCCGGCTGTATTTCGGCTATCCCATCACCCCCCAGAGCGAAGTGCCCGAGTATATGAGCCGGGAGCTTCCCAAGGTGGGCGGCTGCTTCATCCAGGCGGAGAGCGAGCTGGGGGCCATCAACATGGCCTACGGCGCCGGCGCCGCGGGCGGCAGCGTGTTCATTTCTTCCTCTTCCCCCGGCATCGCCCTGATGCAGGAGGGCATGAGCTTCCTCTGCTCCGCGGAGGTGCCGCTGCTGGCCATGAACGTCAGCCGCGGCGGGCCCGGCATCGGCGGCATCCAGCCCGGCCAGGCGGACTATTACCAGGTCACCCGGGGCGGCGGCAACGGCGACTATCATATCCCCGTGTTCGCCCCCGCGTCCATTCAGGAGGCGGTGGACCTGCTCTACGAAGGCACCGAGCTGGCCCAGACCTGGCGCAACCCCATCATGGTCTTCACCGACGGCATGGTGGGCCAGATGATGGAGCCCGTGAAGCTGCCGGATTACAAGCCCGTCCTCAAGCCCAGCGAAATCGCCGCGGCCCGGAACTGGGCCTGCACCGGCTACACCGACCGGGGCGGCGACAAGGAGCGCCGGGTGGTCAAATCCCTGCGCATGCAGCCCGAAAAGCTGGAAGAGCACGTGGAAAAGCTGTTTGAAAAATACGCCCGGGCCGAAAAGGAGCTGGCCCGCTGGGAGAGCGAAAACCTCAAGGGCGCGGAGGTCGTATTCGTGTCCTTCGGCACCACCGCCCGCATCTGCCGGGAAGCCATCGAGATCCTGGCAAGCCGGGGCGTAAAGGCCGGGCTCATCCGGCCCATCAGCCTGTGGCCCTTCCCCAACAAAGCCTTCGATGAGATCGACTTTGGCACCACGAAAGCCGTCATTTCCGCCGAGCTTTCCATGGGCCAGATGATCACCGACGTGCAGCTGGCCCTGAACGGCCGCCTGCCCGTTTTCCTGGCCCACCGCACCGGCGGCATGGTGCCCACCTCGCCGGAAGTGGCCGCCCGGGCCCAGGCTGTATTGGAGGGATTGAAATGAAGCCGATTTTTGAATACACCAAGGGCATGACCGAAATGTCCACCCACTACTGCCCCGGCTGCACTCACGGCATCGCCCACCGGATCATCATGGAAGTGCTGGATGAAATGGGCGAACTGGGCAACACCATCGGCGTGGCCCCCATCGGCTGCTCCGTTATGGCGCATCAGTACATGAACGTGGATATGTGCGAAGCCGCCCACGGCCGCGCCCCCGCGGTGGCCAGCGGCATCCGCCGGGTGCACCCGGACAAGACGGTGTTCACCTATCAGGGCGACGGCGATTTGGCCTCCATCGGCACCGCCGAGATCGTCCACGCGGCGGTCCGCGGCGAAAAATTCACCGCCTTCTTCATCAACAACGGCATCTACGGCATGACCGGCGGCCAGATGGCCCCCACCACCCTCATCGGCCAGCGCAGCACCACCAGCCAGGACGGCCGCAGCAAGGAGCTCAACGGCATGCCCATCAAAATGAGCGAAATGCTGGCCTCCATCGACGGCGCGGTGTATGTGGAGCGCGTGGCGCTGGACAGCCCCGCCCACGTGCGCCAGGCGAAAAAGGCCGTGCGGAAAGCCTTCGAGATCCAGAAAAAGGGCCTGGGCTTCACCCTGATCGAATTCCTGTCCACCTGCCCCACCAACTGGGGCATGACCCCCGTGAAAGCCCTGGAATGGGTGCGCAACAACGTGATGGCGTACTATCCCATCGGCGTGATCAAGGAACCGAAGGAGGCGGAAGAAGCATGAGCACCTACAAAATGTTTTTCGCCGGTTCCGGCGGCCAGGGCGTGCTTTTGATGGGCCAGATGATCGCCCAGGCGGCCATGCTGGAAGGCAAGGAAGCCACCTTCCTTCCCTCCTACGGCCCCGAAATGCGCGGCGGCACCGCCAACTGCACCGTGGTGGTCAGCGACAAGCCCATCGCCTGCCCCCTGATCTACGAGGCGGACATCGCGGTGGTCATGAACCTGCCCTCCATGGATAAGTTCGAGCCCATGGTCAAGCCCGGCGGGTATATGTTCTACAACGAATCCATCATCGACCGCAAAGCGAACCGCAGCGACATCCAGGCCGTCGCCGTGGACCTGGCCGCCCGCGCCGCCGCCCTGGGCAACGACAAGGTGGCCAACATGGTGATGCTGGGCGAAGTGGTGCGCCGCACGGGCGTGGTGAAGCCCGAAACCATCTGCAACGAGGTGTTCGCGGAGAAGTTCACCGGCCGCAAGGCCGCCCTGATCCCCCTGAACAGGCAGGCGTTCCTGGGCGAGTGATCCAGAGGGCACCCATCACGGAAGGGCATTCCTGCTCTTCCGTTTTTCATTGCCGCTGGCGTTTTTCCCGAAAATCTGATAGAATCAGATCAGCCCGTCCGGAAAGGATCTTGCTATGGGAAACAAATGCTTGCAATTATTCCTTACGTTTATGAAGATCGGCGCCTTCACCTTTGGCGGCGGCTACGCCATGATCCCGCTGATCCAGCGGGAGGCGGGGGAAAACCGGCGCTGGATCGATGAAAACGAGCTGATGGAGATCGTGGCCATCGCCGAATCCACCCCCGGCCCCATCGCCGTGAACGCCGCCACCTTCATCGGCCGGAAAACGGCGGGGTTTCAGGGGGCGGTCTGCGCCACGCTGGGGGTGGTGCTGCCCTCGTTCCTGATCATCTTTGCCCTGTCCGCGGTGCTGCAGGCCTTCCGGTCCCTGCGGATCGTGGCCTACGCCTTTTTCGGCGTCCGTGCGGGGGTATTGGCCCTGATTGCCCGGGCGCTGATCACCCTGCTGCGCAAATGTCCCCGGGACCCGGCGGCTTACCTGACGATGGCGGCGGCGTTCCTGGCTATCACGCTCCTGCAGGTAAGCCCCGTCACGGTGGTGCTGTGCTGCGCGCTGCTGGGCGCCGGCGCGGCGCTGCTGGGCAGAAGGGGGGAAAAGCCGTGATCTGCCTGGAGCTGTTCTGGACGCTGTTCAAGATCGGCGCCTTCACCTTCGGCGGCGGCTACGCCATGCTGCCCCTGATCCAGAGCGAGGTGGAAAGCCGCGGCTGGCTGCCGCTTACGCAGCTGGTGGATTTCGTGGCGGTGAGCGAAAGCACCCCCGGCCCCTTTGCCGTGAATATCGCCACCTATGTGGGCGCGGTGCGCGCCGGGCTGCCCGGAGCGCTGTGCGCCACGCTGGGGGTGGTGCTGCCTTCCTTCGTCATCATTCTGCTGGTGGCGAGGGCCTATGACCGGTTCAAAACCAGCCCGCTGCTCCGCGGGATGATGGCGTCGCTCCGGCCCGCCGTGATCGGCCTCATCGCCGCGGCGCTGCTGTCCCTGAGCCGGGCGGTGCTCAGCCCCGGCGGCGCGTCCTTCTCCATGTTTGCCGATCCCGCTTTCTGGGCTTCCCTTTGCATTTTTGCGGTCATGCTGTATCTGGCCCTGCGCAGGCGCCATCCCATCCTGCTGATCGGCCTTTCCGCCGCCGCGGGGATCGCCGCGGGCTTCGCCCTGAACCTGCCCGTGCCCTGATCTGGCCGGATAATTATGCGCATATTCCCCCGTCTCCGGCCCTTCGGGGCCGGCCTTTTTTTGATCTTTTCCGTCCAAAACGGTGAAAATATTACATTTTTCGTACAAATGCCGACAAACCTTGCAATAGTGGTGCCGCCATGATAATATATACAATATATTGTAGGGGAAGGGGGCGTTTGGCCATGAATGGGTGGCTGCTGTTTTTGGGTGCCGCCGTTCTGGGGCTGACCGTCCTGCTGATCCAGGGGCGCATCGCAAAACAGCATGAAGAAATGTATAAACAGCGCATGAAGGGGAGCATGCTTTATTATGAAATCTATCCCCTCATCCAAGAAGCCCACCGCCACGACCTGGACCGCGTGATCATCGAGCGCAGCCGCATCGCTTTTTACGCCGTATGTCCTCCGGGGGAGGTGGGCAGTTATCTGCTCAGCGATTACGGCCACCGCCCGCTGAACCCGGACCGGGTCTGGGCCCTGACCCAGCTGATCGCGGATGAATTCCCGCTGCTTCGGGAAAAGGGCTGCTACCGCCTCAAACGCTTCGTCATCACCCGGCCCAACGGCCAGAAGGACGACGCCTACCAGTTCATCATCCGCACCCCGTATAAGACCGATCTGATGTACGCCCGACAGCGCAAGCCGCAGCTGTACTGATCCCCTTCGCCCAGCGCGACAAAAGAGCAAGGAGCACGACGAGGGCTCCGCCCTCGCGCTCCCGCTGGGGTGCAAGGTGCACCCCAGACCCCGCCGGCTGCGGATAGTACGGAACTTGCTCATCAAGCAGCTTCCCGCAGCAGCGGTAAGTTTCCGGGCAGGCCAGCTTTGCTGGCCGGGCTGTGCGCAGAGCGTACAGCAAAAGCCAGGCAGCTGACCGAAAATGAATTCATTCATTTTGCGGTCAGCTGCCCGGCTTTTCCTTTGCCCGGAAACTCGCTTGACGTGGTTCACCCTGCAGGCGCAGTTTGTTTGTTCGTCTTTTCTGCAAACATCGCCCGAATGGGTCCAGGGGGTGAAGCCCCCTGGTGCAGGGTTTCAGGGGCCGCACAGGCCCCTGACGTTCCTCCCCCGGCCTTTATCAGTCTCCGAACAGGATGCCCATATCCCTCGCCACCTTCACCATCTGGTGATCCACAGGCACGGGCTTGGGGATACCGGCGATATCGGCCAGACGGTTGTGGGTGATGTTGTTGCCCACCAGCGCCACGGAGAAGCCGTATTCGCCCCGGTCGATGAGCTGGGCGGCGTGGACGCCGAACTGGGTGGCCAGCACCCGGTCATAGGCGCTGGGAGAGCCGCCGCGCTGGATATAGCCCGGCACCACGGCCCGGCCTTCCACGCCCACCATTTCGGTCAGCTCTTTTGCGATGCGGTTGGCGATGCCGTTGAAGCCCTCCTCCAGCCGGGCCGCCTCCCGCTCTTTCTTCTTCATCTTGGCTTCCTTCTTGGTCATGGCGCCCTCGGCCACGGCGATGATGGAGAACGCCTTTTTATTCTTGGCCCGGGCCTCCACCACCTTGGCCACTTCCTTGATATCGTAGGGGATCTCCGGCAGCAGCACCACATCCGCGCCGCCGGCCAGGCCGGAATACAGCGTCAGCCACCCCGCTTTGTTGCCCATGATCTCCACCACGATGGTGCGGCCATGGCTGGCGGCGGTGGTGTGCAGGCGGTCGATGACCGCGGTGGCGATGTCCACGGCGGTGTGGAAGCCGAAGGTAAAGTCCGTGCCGTAGATGTCGTTGTCGATGGTCTTGGGCAATCCGATGACGTTCAAGCCCTCCTGGGAAAGCAGGTTGGCGGTCTTGTGGGTGCCGTTGCCGCCCAGGGTCACCAGGCAGTCCAGCTTCATGGCGGCGTAGTTCTTCTTCATGGCCGCCACCTTGTCCACGTTATCCTCGCCGATCACCTGCATGTTGCGGAAGGGCTGGCGGCTGGTGCCCAGGATGGTGCCGCCCAGGGTGAGGATGCCGGAAAACTGGCTGCGCTTCATTTCCTGCCATTCCCCTTCGATCAGCCCGCGGTAGCCGTCCGCGATGCCCACGATCTCCGCGTCAAACATTTCATAGGCCGCCCGGGCCACGCCCCGGATGGTGGCGTTCAGGCCGGGGCAGTCGCCGCCGCTGGTCAGGATGCCGATTCTGCGCTTCATGCAAGTGTCCTCCTTCAATATTGTTTATTAAATGGCATGCCGCCTTTGATGCCAATGAATCAGCGCCGCCTTCTCCCGTTCAGGCCCAGGATGCCCAGCAGATTCCGCCCCAGGGTGCGGCCCAGCTCCCGGCCCGCGCCATTGACGGCGGAGGTGGCGAAGGAATCCAGCAGCTGCTCCGCCTTGGTCATTTCGCTGCGCTTCTTCGCGGGCCGCTTCGCCGGGGACACGGGCACCGCGTCCACGATCGCCGGGGCGGCGCTCTCCGCCGGAGCGGGGGCGGGATACTCCGCCGGGATGAGCGAGGGGATGGGCCGGTCCTCATACAGGCCCGTTTCCGGGTTGTACACCTTGAAATACGTCACCTGGGGCGCGTTTTCCCCCGCCGCGGCAGGCATTTCCCCCGCCGCCTGAGCCACCTGGCCGCCCAGGATCTCATAAGCGCTCTGCCGGTCGAAGGGCGTATCGTACTTTTCGCCCACCCCGTCCGTTTCCATCATCACGGCGCGCAGATCGTCCGAAACGGTGCCGATGTGGGACTGGGGCGGCAGGATCACCGCCCGGCGCACCACCCCCGGGGTGCCGTCTGCCTGGAGGAAGGAAAGCAGCGCTTCGCCGGTGGCCAGCTCGCCCAGCGCATTTTCCGTATCGAAATCCGGGTTCTGCCGGAAGGTCTGGGCCGCGGCCCGCAATGTCTTCTGCTCCCGGGGCGTATACGCCCGCAGGGCGTGCTGCACCCGGTTGGACAGCTGGCCCAGCACGGAGGAGGGCACGTCCGTGGGCGACTGGGTGACGAAATATACGCCCACGCCCTTTGAACGGATCAGCCGCACCGTCTGCTCGATCTTTTCCATCAGCGCCTTGGGGCACTCGTCGAAGAGCAGATGGGCTTCGTCGAAAAAGAACACCATCCGGGGCAGGGGCTGATCCCCCCGCTCCGGCAGCAATTCGTAAAGCTCTCCCAGCAGCCACAGCATGAACATGGCGTACATCCGGGGCCGGAGGAACAGTTTGTCCGCCGCCAGGATATTCACCGTGCCCCGGCCGTCCTCGTCCCGGGAGAGGAAATCGTTCATGTCCAGGGCGGGCTCCCCGAAGAACGCCTCCGTCCCCTGGTCCTCCAGGATGGCGATGGCCCGCTGGATGGCGCCCACGGTGGCCTTGGCAATATTGCCGTATTCCAGGGTATAGCGCTTGGCGTTTTCCCCCACATAGGCCAGCATGGCCTTCAGGTCCTTCAGGTCCAGCAGGGGCATGCGCTCGTGATCCGATATGCGGAATACCGCGTGCATCACCCCCGTCTGGGTCTCGTTCAGCCCCATCATCCGGGAAAGCAGCAGCGGCCCCATTTCGCTCACCGTGGCGCGGACGGGATGGCCCCTTTCGCCGAACACGTCCCAGAACGCCGCCGGGCAGCCCTGGAAGGAGAACCGCTCCACGCCGCAGGCTTCCAGCCGTTTCCGGATCTTCTCGTTGGTTTCCCCCGGCTTGCACAGGCCCGCCAGGTCGCCCTTCACATCCGCCAGGAACACCGGTACCCCCAGCTGGGAAAAGCCTTCGGCCAGCACCTGCAGCGTGACCGTTTTCCCCGTGCCGGTGGCCCCGGCGATGAGCCCGTGGCGGTTGGCCATTTCAGGCAGCAGGCATACCGCGCCGTCCGGGGCGGAGCCCACGTGGATCCCGTTTTCCGTCAGCATCGTCAACGCTCCTTTTTTCCGCCGTCCGACAGGATCTTCCGGATCAGATACAGCCGCAGCCGGCAGGGAAGGCATCGCATCCCCAGCAGCAGCGGATTGCGGTTCACATTGTACACGGGCCGGGGGCGCTTTTTCTTAAGCGCCCGGCAGATCAGCCCCGCGATCCTTTCCGGCGGCACGTGCCGGGCCTCCACCCGGTCCACGATGCGCCGGAAGCGCGCCGCGTTGACGGGGTACAGCCGCGTGTTTTCGCAGAAGAGCCGCAGCTTTTCCGTGGACGCCGGCAGCAGCGGCGTATCCACCGCCCCCGGGCGCACCACGATCACCCGTTTTCCCAGCAGCTGCAGTTCCATCTGCAGCGACAGGGCGTATTTTTCCTCCGCCGCTTTCGTGGCCGCGTAGATGCCGGTAAAGGGCAGCGGCGGCAGGGGCGCCAGCTCGCTGGTGACGATCACGATGCGGCCGTCCGCCCGCAGAAGCGGCAGCGCCAGGCGGTTCACCCGGTACGCCGCCAGCACGTTCACCCGGAAATCCCGGATGAAATCCTCCTCCGGCATCTCCGCCAGGGAATTGAGATCGTAGATCCCCGCGATGTGCACGACGCCGTCCAGCCCGTCCGTTTCCGCCCGGACCGCGTCCAGCGCTTTTTCGGTTTCCCCCGGCGCGGCCAGATCCGCCGTCAGGCAGATCCACTTTTCCTCCCCCGTCCCCGGCTTCCGGTCCACGCCGAAGACCCGGTGGCCCGCCGCCGTCAGCCTTTCGCACACCGCCCGGCCCATGCCGCCGTAGGCGCCCGTCACAAGATAATCGCCCATGGCGTTACCGGAAGAGCACCGCCGTGGCCTGGGCGCTGATGCCCTCGCCCCGGCCCTCGAAGCCCATGCCCTCGGAGGTGGTGGCCTTGACGGACACCTGATCCGCGCCGATCCTCAGCGCCCCGGCGATTTTTTCCCGCATCTGGGGGATATACGGGGCCAGCTTGGGGGCCTGGGCCAATATGGTCACGTCCACGTTCCCGATGGAAAAGCCGCGCCCGGTGATCGCCCGGGCCGCTTCCTCCAGCAGGATCAGGGAGGAAATGCCTTTGTATTTTTTGTCGCTGTCCGGGAAGAGCTTGCCGATGTCCCCCAGCGCCGCGGCGCCCAGCAGCGCGTCCGTCAGGGCGTGCAATGCGGCGTCGGCGTCGCTGTGGCCCAGCAGCCCCTTCTCATAGGGGATCTTCACGCCCCCCAGCCACAGCTCCCGGCCCTCCATCAGCCGGTGGGCGTCCCAGCCTGTGCCCACCCGGGGCGTCAGCATGCCGTTTGCCATACGCAGATCCTCCGGCGAAGTCAGCTTGATGTTGTCATACCCGCCCATCACCAGGCGGACGGGATATCCCGCGGCTTCCATGAGCGCCGCGTCGTCGGTGTACCGCCCCGGGGCAGTTTCGTGGGCGCGGAGCAAATCCCGCACCGGGAAGCCCTGGGGCGTCTGCATCTGCCAGAGCTCGCTGCGGTCCAGCGTCTCCAGCACCCGGCCATCCGGATCCGCCCGCTTGACGGTATCCCGGGCGGGCACGGCGGCCACGCCGCTGCCGTATTTTTCCACGCTTTCCATCACCCGGCGGACGATCTCCTCCGTCACAAAGGGCCGCGCCCCGTCGTGGATCAGGGCGATGTCCGCGTCCGCAGGCAGGGCCCGCAGCCCGGCCAGCGCGGAGGATTGCCTGTCCTCCCCGCCGGGGACCACGGCCAGGGCCGGAACGCCGTAGGCCGCCAGCGCGTCCCGGAACAGCTTCTCATCCCCTGCCCGGGCCACCAGCACCGTGCCCGCCACCGCCGGGGCGAACGCCCGGGCGCAGCGCACCGCGGACGGCACGCCGCCGATTTTCAGCAGGGTCTTGTTTTCCTTTTTCCCCATCCGGCTGCCGCTGCCGCCGCACAGGATCACGGCGTACGCCTTCATTTTTCCTCCTCCGCCAGCAGCCGGACCACCGTGCCGTAGATCTCCGCCGCTTTCCGGGGCCACTTTTCCGCGGTCTTCGACGCCATCTCCCGGCTGGGCAGCATGAGGCGCAGCGTCAGCACCGGCTTATCCCGGTCCACCACCTCCAGCACCGTTTCATACTCCCCGTTCTCCGCCCTGCGGATCTCCGTGCGGCTGCCGTCCTCGCCCTGGAAGCGGGATTGCCATTCCCGGCCTGTTTTTTGAAGCAGCGTCTGCACGCTCCTGGGCACGCGCCCGCCGAAAAGCGTCAGCGCTTCCCTGCCCGCTTCCGTCAGCTCATAGCGGTAGCCCGCCCGGGCTTTGCTGCGGGCGGCCTGGCCCTGATCGCACAATTCGTTCAGGGCGAACATCATATCAAAATAATTCATCAGATCGTGCTCCATCAGGAACCGCACCATCTGCAGTTCCGTGCAGGGCCCGAACTGATCCAGGCACCGGAGCAACACCAGCTTTTGTTCCTGTTCCGGCGCGCGGGGCGGGGGCTGAAGCTTCATCCTGGGCCTCCATTCGCTTATCAATCCTTATTTAATTCTGAAAAAGCCTGTCGAAATCCTGCAAATCCCCGCCATAGAATAAGAAAGAATTTTCATTCATGCAAAATAATATTATTTTTTTGAAAATAATGCTTGACAAACAATACTATGCGTTGTATTATACTTTCGGGAGGTGAGGAAACATGGATGCGCAGATGAAGCGCGGCATGGTGGAGGTATGCATCCTGTCGCTGCTGACCCGGGGGGATTCCTACGGGTATCAGCTGATCAAGGATATCGCGCCGATCATGGAGCTTTCGGAATCCACGCTGTATCCGGTGCTGCGCCGCCTGGAAGCGGCGGAGAGCCTGACGGTGTATTCCGTAGAGCACAACGGACGGCTGCGGAAATATTACGCCATCACGGACGGCGGACGGAAAAAAATCGCCGAATTCCTGAACGAATGGGCGGATGTGAACAAGGTATACGATTTTATTGCGGAGGTAAACGGCTGTGAAAAACCATAACGGGTTCCCCGCCGAGCGGAGAACGCCCGCCTTCCCCGCCGGATTGGGGGATTTTGTGGGGCTGATCTACCGCCGGTCCACCGGCCTGGCCCTGGCATTGCTGATGGAGGGCGCTCCCTGCGGCGCTTTCGGACAAAAGGAGGATAAATGATATGACCCGCGAAGAGTACATGAAAAAGCTGAATGAAGCGCTGTCCGTGCTGCCGGAAAAGACCCAGGAAGCCGCCCGGAACTTCTGCGAGGAAATGCTGGACGACCGCATGGAGGACGGCATGGACGAGGAATCCGCCGTGGCCGCCATGGAAAGCCCGGAGGCCATCGCCCTGCGCCTGGGCAGCGAGCCCGGGGAATCCATCGACATGGGCAATCTGAAGCTGCCCAACCGGGACGATTACCTGCAGTTCGCCCGCCTGGCGGACGAAGCCCTGGAGGGCGTGGACAAAGCCCTGCAGGACGCGCCCGAACCGGAGAAAGAAGAAAACGCGACGCCCGAAGCGCCGGAAGCCCCGAAAGACGCCGAATCCAGGGAAGCGCCCGGCTCTTCCGTTCCTCCGGTGCCCCCGATGCAGAACATCCCGGAGAACATCCGCGGCATCGTGGAAAACGCCCTGGAAGCGGCCCGGCAGGGGCTGGAGATGGGCTCCAAAGCCATGCGGGAAGCCGGGCAGCAGGCGCGGCAGCCTGCCCAGGACGGGTATGAGCAGCGGATATTCACCTGCGACGCCGACGCCCTCCGGGGCGTGTGCCTGGTATGCTCCAACATGCCCGTGGCCGTGCGTCCCTGCCAGGGCAGCAAGGCCACGCTGACCTATTACACCAGCAAGGACGAGCCCTATCAGGCCGGCGTGCAGAACGGCGTGCTGATGCTGGAGCCGCTGGGCAAAGGCAGGAGCGGGATGAAATTCAGCATCTTCGGATTGCGGTTCTTCCTGAATCATCCCCAGCCCACCGCGGAGCTGTTGCTTCCCGCGGACGCGCTGGTGGATCTGACCGTACGCACCACCAACGGCTCCGTCAAGATAGGGGGCTTCTCCGCCCTGTGCGCCGTAGATCTGCAGACTTCCAACAGCCGCATCGAAACCCAGGCCCTCACCTGCAAATCCATGGCCCTCACCACCAGCAACGCCCGGCTGGTCCTGGATCAGGTGCTGGCGAAGCAGGGCATCGCCGCCAAAACCAGCAACGGCCGGATCGAAGCCCAGGCAACAGGCGCCGGAAACGATCTGACGATGAAAACCACCAACGGCTCCATCCACGCCAGCCGCACCGTCGCCAAGGGCAATCTGGAGGCCGTTACCAGCAACGGCTCCATCCAAACCGAGCAGATCGACGCTCAGGGGATCGTTCTGAAAACCTCCAACGGCTCCATCCGCGGCACCATCCACGGCAGCCCCGAAGACTGGGCCATCGACAGCGGCACCTCCAACGGCCGCAACAGCCTGCCCAAGCAGCAGCCCGGCCGCAAAGCCCTGTATGTGCACACCAGCAACGGCAGCATCCAGGTCGGCTTTGAGGGCTGAGGGTACGAAGACGAAAAAATCAGCGGGGGGAACCGCTCTTTGGCGGCCAAAGAGTGGTTCCCCCCGGGCCCCCTTTACGAGAAAGCCGCCTTTGTTTATTCTTCTGTTTCTGCAAAAACAGCGGTTACGGCAGGCGATAGGAAAAATAAAGAAACTTGCGATCGGTTTTAGCGAAGGCAAAAAACCGGCCGCAAGTTTTTTATTTGAAATGCTCCGAGTTGATCCGGCTCCTTCGGCCGTTACAGCCCGTCGAACAGGCTGGTCTGGGCGTACGCCTCCGGGAATTCGTTCATATACCGGAAGCAGTCCTCCGGGCGGTACAGCAGGCCGTTTTTCCGGCAGGTATCCTGAAACAATCGCATCAGCCGGTCCGCGTTGGGGCTGGGCACTTCGTAGGCGTTCCCGTACCGCTGGGCGTACTTCTTTTTCAGGCCCGGAAAATGCCGGTCCAGGGCGGCGTAGTAGTATTCCCGGTCGCCTTCCCGGAGGGTCAGCCCCATGCCGAAGCAAACGACGCCCCTGACCCCGGTGCGGATGCAGGCGTCCAGCAGGGCCTGCACGTTTTCCTCGGTGTCGTTGAGGAAGGGCAGAATGGGCGACAGCCACACCACCGTGGGGATGCCCCTTTCCCGCATGCGCTCCAGCACCTCGATGCGCCGCCTGGTGCCGCACACGTTGGGCTCCACCAGGCTGCACAGCGCCTCGTCCGCGGTGGTCAGGGTGATCTGCACCACGCACTTGGCCCTCTGGTTGATCTGATCCAGCAAATCAATATCCCGCAATATGCGGTCGGATTTCGTTTGCACCGCCGCGCCGAAGCCGTACCGCCGGATGATCTCCAGGCACCGCCGGGTGAGCCCCAGCTCCGCTTCGCAGTGCATATACGGGTCCGACATGGAGCCGGTGCCGATCATGCATTTTTTCTTTCTCGCCCTGAGCGCCTCTTCCAGCAGCTCCGGAGCGTTCTGCTTCACCTCCACGTCCTCGAAGGGATGGGTGAACTGGTAGCACCGGCTGCGGCTGTCGCAGTAAATGCAGCCGTGGGTGCAGCCCCGATACACGTTCATGCCCCAGCTTTCGCCGCTGCGGTGAAGGATCCCTTTCGCCTGGGTAAAGTGCATGCCTTCGCGCTCCTTGTCTGAAAAAGATCATGGCGCAGCGCCGCCCCGTATTCCGGAGCGGCCTGCGCCATGGATGCTTTCACCGTTTCACGGAAACGCTTACGCCTTCGTTTTCCGCGCCCTGGGCTTTTTCTCCTCCGGCTTGGCTTCTGCCTTCGCCTTTTCGGCCTTGGGCTTTGCGGGCTTCTTTTCCGCCGGTTCCTTCGCGGCCTTGGGCTTTACGGCCTTCTTTTCCGGGGCCGGCTCCGCCTTGGGCTTTGCGGCCCGGGGCTTTTTTTCGGGCGCTTCCCGGAGCATGTTTTCATACAGGCTCAGGTACATTTCCGCGCTGTGGCTCCAGGAATAATCGCCGGTCATGGCCCGGTGCTGCAGCATGCGCCACACGTCCTTCTGCTGGCGGTAGAAGAACACGGCCCGCCGCAGGGTGTAGAGCATGTCGTGGGCGTTATAGTTGAAGAAGGTGAAGCCGTTGCCCGCGCCGTTGGCCTCGTTGTAGGAAAGCACCGTGTCCCGCAGCCCGCCGGTCTCGCGCACCACGGGCAGGGTGCCGTAGCGCAGGGAGATCATCTGGCTCAGGCCGCAGGGCTCGAACTGGCTCGGCATCAGGAACATATCCGCGCCGGCGTAGATGCGGTGGGCCAGGTTCAGATCCAGCATGAACCGGGCAGCCACCCGTCCGGGATACTGCTGCTCAGCCCAGCTGAACAGGTTCACATACTTGCTTTCGCCCAGGCCCAGCACCACCAGCTGGATGCCCTCGTCCATGATCTCGGTGATCACCCGGTCCACCAGGTCCAATCCCTTCTGGCTGCTCAGGCGGCTGATGATGGCCACAATGGGGGCGTCCGCATCCACGGTGAGGCCCAGCTCCACCTGCAGGGCGCGCTTGCATTCTTCCTTGCCGGAAAGGTTATCGGCGGTAAAGTTGGCGGGGATCAGGGGATCGTGCTCCGGATCGTATTCCTTGACGTCGATGCCGTTGAGGACGCCGGAAAGGTGCTCGTGCTTGGCCCGGAGCAGCCCGTCCATGCGCTCGCCGTAGTAAGCGGTCTGGATCTCTTCGGCGTAGGAGGGGCTGACGGTGGTGATCTCGTCCGCGTACACCAGCGCCGCCTTCATGAAGTTGGCGCAGCCGTAGCATTCCAGCTTGTCGTTGGTGAACAGGCTGTCCCCCAGGCCCAGCATGTCCTGCACCTCGGGGATGCCGAAGATGCCCTGATACTGCAGGTTGTGGATGGTGAACACCACCCGCATCCGGGCGAAGAAGGGCAGATGCTGATACTGGATGCGCAGCAGGGCGGGCACCATGCCGCTCTGCCAGTCGTGGGCATGGATGATGTCCGGCTGGAAATCCAGCATGGGCAGGCTGTTGAGCACCGCGCGGCAGAAGAAGCCGTAGCGCTCGTATTCGTCGCCGCCCATGCCGTAGATATAGCTGCGGCCGAAATAATACTTGTTGTCCACGAAGTAATAGGTGACGCCGTCCATCTTCAATTCTTCGATGCCGCAGTACTGCCGCCGCCAGCCCAGCTCCACCTCAAAATCCAGCACGTGGCGCATCTCGTCCACATACTTGGTATTGATGGCGCTGTACAGGGGGATCATGACGCGCACGTCGTGGCCCTTCGCCGCCAGCACGGGGGCCAGGGCGCCCACCACGTCGGCCAGCCCGCCCGTTTTCACGAACGGCACGCACTCGGAGGCGGAAAAAAGGATTTTCATGGCAGGTTCCTCCTATCATATCCGGGCCCGGGGAAAAGCCTTCTCCCCGGGCCGGTGATTGATTGTTTTCCTTTACACGGTGCTGTCCTTGGCCACCACGATGGGATAGGACTTGGGGGCCATCAGCCGGGTGCCGGGCAGCACGGTGGTCTGCTTATCCAGGATGCAGTACTGCAATTCCGCCCCGGACTGCACCAGGCCGTCCTGCATGATGATGGAATTGCGCACCACGGCGCCCTTTTCGATGTGGACGCCCCGGAACAGGATGGAGTTCTCCACGATGCCCTCCACCACGCAGCCGTCGGCCAGCAGGGAATTCTTCACCAGGGAGCCGGGCATATGCCGGGTGGGCATTTCGTCCCGCAGCTTGGTGAGCACCGGCTTGTCCGCGGGGAAGAAATTGGCCCGCGTTTCCTGGTCCAGCAGCTCCATGGAGCAGTCGAAATAGCTCTGCACCGAATCGATCTGCCAGGCGCGGCCGGGATTCTCGAAGCCCATCACCTTCATTTCGCCGCCGTTGATGGAGTTCATCAGCAGGTTGCGGGTCAGGTGATACTGGCCCTGGGACACGGCTTCGTCCACCAGATGGATCAGCAGCTCCCGGCGGATGCACAGCGTTTCCAGATAGGTGCAGGGCAGGTGCGGGATGGTGGGGTCCACCTCCAGGGCGGTCACCCGTCCGTCCTCCTGCACCTGGATGTAGCGGCCCAGCCCGTTGCGGCGCGCCCCGGGATCCCGGGTGTACATGAGGGTCAGGTCCGCGCCGGATTCCTCGTGGAAGGCGGCCATCCGGTCAAACTGGGGATTGAAGAGGATGTGGGTGTCGGTGATCACCACGTAGCGTTCCTTGCTGCGGCGCAGGTAATGCAGGTTGGCGTGCAGCGCGTCCAGGAAGCCGGAATAAACGCCCACGTTTTCCTTGGTCAGGAACGGGGGCAGGAACACCAGGCCCGCCCGTTTTCCGTGCAGGTTCCATTCGCGGCCGGAGCCCAGATGGTCCATCAGGCTGTTGTAATTCCGCTGGGCGATGACGCCGATATTGCGGATGCCGCCGTTCACCATGGCGGAAAGCGGGAAGTCGATCAGCCGGTAGCGCCCCAGCAGGGGAACGGCGGCCACGCAGCGCTGGGCGGTCAGCTCCTTGAGCTGCTCGTCCCTTTCGCCTGTATAAATGATACCCATTACATTTTTCATGGTCTCATCCCCCTATCAGCCTTCGCCAAATTGTTCGCCGGGCTTCACCTGGGCGCCTTCGGGCACCTGGGCATCCTGGCCCACCACGGCGATGAGCCCTTCGTCGCCGCCGATCACGGCGCCGCGGCCCACCACGGCGTTCTCGGCCACGATGGCCCGCTTCACCAGCGCGCCGCTTTCGATGCGCGCGCCGGGCATGATGACGCTGTCGATCACCCGGGCGCCTTCCTCCACGATGGCGCCGGAGGACAGGATGGAATGGCGGATGGCGCCGCGGATTTCGCACCCCTCGGTCACCAGGCAGTTATCCACCTCCGCCGTGGCGGCGATGTGCTGGGGCAGCATGCCCAGGTTCCGGGCGTACACGCGGAATTTCTTATCGTGCAGATCGATCTCCGGCTTTTCGGTGAGCAGGTCCATATTGGCTTCCCACAGGCTTTCGATGGTGCCCACGTCCTTCCAGTAGCCGTTGAAGGAATAGGCGGTCATCACCTGGCCGTCCCGCAGCATGGCGGGGATGATGTTCTTGCCGAAGTCGTTGGAGGAATTGGGGTTCTTTTCGTCCTCGATCAGGTATTTGCGCAGCTTTTCCCACGTGAACACGTACACGCCCATGGACGCGTTGTTGGATTTGGGATTCTTGGGCTTTTCCTCAAAGTCGATGATGTTGTCGTTGGCGTCGGTGTTCATGATGCCGAAGCGGCTGGCCTCGTCCCAGGGCACCTGGCGCACGGCGATGGTGGCGTCGGCATGGTGGCTTTCGTGATGGGCCAGCATGGCGGCGTAATCCATCTTGTAAATGTGGTCGCCGCTGAGGATCAGCACGTAATCGGGATTGTACTGGGCGATGAAGGCCAGGTTCTGGTAAATGGCGTTGGCCGTGCCCTTGTACCATTCGCCCGTAGCCCCGGTCTGATACGGCGGCAGCACAAAAACGCCGCCGTCCACCAGGTCCAGGTCCCAGGGTGCGCCGCTGGCGATGTAGGCGTTCAGTTCCAGAGGCCGGTATTGGGTCAGCACGCCCACCACGTCCACCCCGGAATTGGTGCAGTTGGACAGGGGGAAATCGATGATGCGGTACTTGCCGCCGAAGGGAACGGCGGGCTTGGCCACGTGCCGCGTCAGAATGCCCAGACGGCTGCCCTGGCCGCCGGCCAGCAGCATTGCTACACAGCGTTTTTTGCGAAGCATGTGAAACAAATCCTCCTCACGTCTATTTTTGGATCCCTATAGCGCGCGGCTTCCTCGCCTGCGCGGTATTTGCCACATTGATTTTACTTGATTTTGGAATTTACTTCAATGGAAAAATGAGAACCATTTTATCCATGCCGCCCCGTCCCGCCTGCGCGGTATGCTCCGGCGCGTTCCTGCGCACAATAGGAAGAAGCCGGCCGGATGCCGGATGAAAGCAGAAAACGGAGGCACGCATGCGCAAACCGCCTTTTTTCCACACCGTTCCTTCCACCGCCCGCCTGCAGCCGGACCCGGGCGTTCCCGCCCGGATCCGCAAGGCCGCCGCGGCGCTGCGCGCCCTGCCCCGGGAGACGCTGACCCCGTCGGAAGCCTGGATCGAGGACAACGCGGCGCCCCTGCTGCGGGAGGCTTCCGCCCGCATCCGGGAGGCCCGGCAGCTGCCGCCGCTGCCCGCCCTGTCCGGCACGCCCCGGGCGCTGCTGCTGGCCAGGAAGATCTGCGCCGCGGACGGCGGGGAGATCGACGAGGGGCTGGTGCTGCGCGCGGCCCGGGAAAACGCCGACGGCGCGGAATACCGCTGGGACGAAATGAACGCCCTGGGCTGCGCCCTGGCCGCGGCGCTGCTGGAGCAGCTGGAGGAGCCCCTCAGCCGCTGCCTCGCCGCCCCGCTGCTTGATAAACGGGCGGAAAAATGGGCGCAGGATTTTTCCGCCGAAAAACGGGCGGACCTGCCGGAGGACGGCGCGCTGCTATTCCGGGTGCTGGAACATCTTTCTTCCCTGGAAAACCCGGACGCCATGGCCCGGGCGGACGAGCGCCTTTCCGCCCGGGGCGGCGCGGAGGAGCTGCTTCGTTTTTCCCGGGAACGCCGCAGCGAGGAAGGCCGTCGCACCGGCCAGACGGTGCGGCGATTGCTGGCGCTCTCCCGGCTTCCGGTGGACCGCCTGGCCCAGCGGCTCTGCCCCGCCGCCCGCCTCCTGCGCTGGGAGGCCACCTTCCGCCGCATGGACGACGACGGCCGGGCCCTGTATCTGCTTGCGGTCCGCCGGATCGCCGGGCGCTGCCGCGTGCCCGACAGCGAGGCTGCCGCCGCCGCCCTGCGCCTGGCCGGGGAAGGGGAAGGGGCTGCGGGCGAAGCGGGATATTATCTGCTCCGGCGGCCTGATCTGCTCATGAACGCCCTGGGCAAAAAGCGCCGCCGCCTGTCCGCCCAAAGCAGGCAGCGGCTGTTCCTGCTGCCGCTTTATCTGGGCGCCGGGCTGTCCGCGGCGCTTCTGTACGGGTCGGGCGTCCCCCTGTGGGCGGTGCCCGCCGGGGTGCTGTGCGCCTCGGAGCTGATCCGGCTTCTTTATTTCCGCCTGCTGCGGCGGTTTTTCCCCGCCCGGCCCCTGCCCCGGCTGCGGGTGGAGCACCTGACGGAGGAAAGGCGCACCCTGGCGGTGGTGCCCATGCTGCTTGCCTCCCCCCGCCAGGCCCTGCGGGCGGCCCATCATCTGGCCGTGCTGCACTGCGCCGACCCGGAAATGGACTGCCTCCTGCTTTCGGATTTTGCCGACGGCCCCCGGGAAACGGAGCCGGAGGACGAGGGCATCCTCGCCGCGCTCAGGGAATCCATATCCGCCCTGAACGAGCGCTTCGGCGGCGGTTTTCTTTGCCTGCACCGCGCCCGGCAGTGGGACGCGCAGCAGCAGCGCTTCACCGGCCGGGAGCGTAAGCGCGGGGCGCTGGAGAGCCTGAACAGGCTGCTCGCCGGCCGGGAGCAGGAGGACCGTTTCCTGTACGCCTCCTGCCCGCCGGATACGCTCCGGGACCGCTACGCCTACGTGATCACCCTGGACGCGGACACCTTCCTGCCCCCCGGCGCGGCCCGGCAGCTGGTGGGGGCGATGGAGCACCCCCTGCAGAAGGGCCGCCTGGCGGTGATCCAGCCCCGGATGGAGACCGCGCCGGACCGGGTGAAGACCCGGACGCAGAAATACCTGGGCGGCCGGGGCGGCGCGGACCCTTACCATCTGGCGGTGCAGGACGTATACCAGGACGTATTGGACGCGGGCTCCTTCGTGGGCAAGGGCATTTACGCCCCCCGGCTGTGGCTGGAGCGGCTGGAAGGCCGGCTGCCCACAGGCCGGCTGCTGAGCCACGATCTGATCGAGGGCGAGATCGCCGGCTGCGCCCTGGCGGAGGACATCGCGCTGTTCGACGGCCACCCCGCCCGCCTGGCCGGATGGCAGAAGCGCCTGGAAAGATGGACCCGGGGAGACTGGCAGCTGCTGCCTTTCCTCCGGGACCGGCGGCTGCCGCTCCTCTCCCGGCACAAGATCTGGGATAACCTGCGCCGTTCCCTTGTGCCCGCATCCAGGCTCGTGCTGCTGGCGCTGGGGGCGGCGCGCCTGCCGCTGCTGATCCCCCTGGCCCTGCCCTGGCCGGCCGCGGGCATGGCGGCCCGGCTGCTGCCCCTGCCGGTAAAGGCGGCGTGCTGCCTGGGCGGGGCGGGGCGGGCGCTGTACCGCCAGTTTATCAGCCATCGGCGTCTGCTCAGCTGGGTCACCGCCGATCAGGGGGAGGAAAGCCACTCCCCCGCTCTGTCCGCGCTGCTTTCCCAGGCCCTGGCCGGCACGGGGCTGGCCGCCCTGGCCCTGCTGCCCGGGGGCTTCCCGCCCGCGGCGGCGCTGGGCGTCGCCTGGACCGCGGCAGCGCTGCTGATCCCCTGGCTGGACGGCCCCGCCGACGCGCCCCGCCCCATGACCGCGGCGCAGAAAGCGGACGCCCGCGCCCTGGCCCGGGAGACCTGGGCTTTTTTTGCCGATACCGTCAGCGAAACCACCCATTTCCTTCCCCCCGACAACCATCAGACGGACCCGGACCGGGGCCTGGCTCTGCGCACCTCCCCCACCAACATCGGCTTGTATCTGCTCTCCTGCTGCGCCGCCAGGGAATTGGGGCTGATCACGGCCAAGGAAACGGCCCGCCGCCTGTCCGATTCCCTGGACACCCTGGAGCGCATGGAAAAATGGCGGGGCCATCTTTATAACTGGTACGATCTGAACGATCTTTCCCCCCTGTCCCCCGCTTTCGTTTCCTCCGTGGATTCGGGCAACCTGGCCGGCTGCCTGCTTTGCTGCGCCCAGCTCTGCCGCAATCATCTGAAGGAAACGCCCGGAGGCGCCGCCCTGCCCGCCCGGCTGGACGCCCTGGCCCGGGGCATGGATCTGCGCGCCCTGTACGACCGCAGGGCGGAACTGTTCTTCATCGGCTGGAACGTGCGGGAGGGCAGGCCCACCCCGGAGCACTACGACCTGCTGGCCAGCGAAGCCCGGCTGCTGTCCTTCCTGGCGGTATGCCGGGGCGCGTGCCCCCTGCGGCACTGGCGGCGGCTGAGCCGCGCGGCGGTCCGGGCAGGGGGCGGCGCGGCGCTGCTTTCCTGGGGCGGCACCATGTTTGAATACCTGATGCCCGCGCTGCTTCTGCCCCTGATCCCCGGCACGCTGCTGGGCGAAGGCTGCAGAAACGCGGTGAAGGCCCAGATCCTCGCGGCGGAAGACCGGCCCTTCGGCGTCAGCGAAAGCGGTTATTACGCCTTTGATCCGTCCCTGAATTATCAGTACCGCGCCTTTGGGCTGCCGCTGCTGGCCCTGTCCCCGGATACGGCGGGAACGGCGGTGGCCCCCTATGCGTCCGTGCTGGCCCTGCCCTTCTTTCCCCGGACCGCCGGGGAAAACCTTATGCGCATGCGCCGCCTGGGCTGGGCGGACGCCCACGGCTTTTTCGAGGCGGCGGATTACGCCCCGGGCCGGATAGAGGGCGCGCCCCACATCGTGAAAAGCCACATGGCCCACCATCAGGGCATGATCCTGTGCGCGCTGTGCAACGCCCTTTCGGATAACGCCCTGGTGCGCGCCTTCATGACGCCGCCGGAGCACCGGGCTTATTCCTGGCTTCTGTGGGAACGCCCGCCCCGGCGCGCGCTCCGGCGGCCGCCGCTGCCCCCCGCCCGCCGGGAAACGAAGGATCCCGGCTGCCTGCGCCGCGCCGCCCGGCTGGGGCTGCCCCCGGACGCCCAGGCCCTCTGCGGGAAGAGCACCGCCTGGGTAATCGCCGGCAACGGCCAGGGGTTCCTGAAAACCGGGGACTGCATAATCACCCGCTTCGATCCCGAAGCCAACGCCCAGACCGGCCTCCAGTTCTATCTTCGGGATGCCCAAACCGGCCGGGCGGATCGCCTGAACGCCGGCGCGCAGGCGTATTTCGACGCGGGCTGCGCGCACTTTGAAAAGGAAATTGCCGGCATCCGGGCTTTCCTCACCTGCTGCGTGGACCCCCTCACCGGCATGGCCGTCTCCGCCCTGCGGCTGGAAAACCCGGGCGCGATGCCCCGGGAAGCGGAGGCCGTCTCCTTCCTGGAGATCGCCCTGGGCCCGCAGCGGGACGATGCCGCCCACCCCGCCTTCCGGGATCTGAGCGTGCGCGTTTCTCCCTTCGGGAAAAAAGGCCTTTGCGCCCGCCGTCTGCCCCGGAACGCAGCGGAAAAGGCGCTTCCCACGGTGTACCACGCCGCCGTGGGGGACGTTTCCCTCCTGGCCTGCCAGGGAGACAGGCAGCTGTTCCTCGGCCCTCTGGGCGGCTATGCCGACCCAAAGCAGCTGCATGCGTCCAGGGATGCCGCCTTCCTCCGCCTCGGGGACGTGACCGCCCCCTGCCTGTCCATCCGGGCTTCGGTGCGGCTGCCCGCTGGCGGGGAAGCCACGGTCTACTTCCTCACGCTTCCCTCCGGGGAAGCGCCGGAGGAAAGCCTGTTCACCCCCGCCCGGGCCCGGGAAGCCTTTTCCCTGGCCGCGGTGCAGTCCCGGATGGTCCTGCGCGAATGCGGCATCGACAGCCGGGCCCTCAGCCTGTACCAGCAGATGCTGGGGGCGGCGCTGTTCACGGGCCAGCCGCACCAGGCCCGCCGCATCCCTGCGGGCCGGGACGCCCTGTGGCGGCTGGGGGTCTCCGGGGATCTTCCGGTGATCCTGCTGCGAATATCCCCCCGGCCCGATCTGCCCCTGATCCGCCACGCCCTGCGCGCCCACGTCTGGATGCGCATGCAGGGGATCCGGACGGATCTGATCCTCTTCTGCCCAAAGGAGGAGGATTACCGCCGCCCCTGCCGGGACGCTGCGGAAATGCTGCTTGCCGCGTCCGGCGAACGCGGGCTGCGGGGGCAGCCCGGCGGGGTGCACGTCGTATCCGGAAGCGACGCGGACATGGACGCCGCGGAGAGCCTGGCCCGGCTTTCCCTGCGATGCGGGCTTTCCCTGCGGGATCAGCTTTCCGCCCTGCGCTGCCCGCCCGTGCCCGCGTCCCGCCTGCGCCTTTCCCTGCCCCGGCCCGCCCCCGCGCCGCGGCTTACGGCGTTCAATTCCTTCGGCGGCTTTGCTCCGGAGGGCGCGTACTGGGTGGTGTCTCCGCCGCCCGTTCCCTGGCACAACATCCTGTGCGGGGAGCATTTCGGCACCCTGGTGTGCGACCGGGGCATCCTGGGCTCCTGGCGGGACAGCAGCCGCCTGGACCGGGTGACCCGCTGGTGCTCCGATCCCTTCCTGGCCCCCGCCAGCGAGGAATGTTACCTGATCGACGGCGGCGGCCGCGCCTGGGTGCTGACCGCCGGGGCCTGCGTCCACGCCCCGGGCGTCACCGAATACCGCGCCGGCCTGGACGGGGCGGACGCCGTGCTGGCCGTGTTTGCCCACCGGCAGCTTTCCTGCGGGGTGCGGACGCTGACGCTCCGGGCCGAAGCGGGCGGCGTATACCGCCTCTGCTGGCTGGTGCGCTTTTCCCCGGGGGACGGAGAAGCCGATATCCCCTGCCGCGGGGACGGGGAATGGGCCTTCGCCCGGGGAGAAAACGGCGTGTGCTGGGCGGCGATGGAAGGGGCGCGGGCGGAAAGCTGCGCCGCCGCGGCGATCCGACCGGAGGGGGAGCGCCTGCCCCGCGTCCTCTCCCATCCCCTGGGGCCGGGCAGCGCCGCGCTGCTCACCCGGGAAATCGCACTGCCGCCCCGCCAGTCCCGGCGCTTTACCCTGGCCCTGGGCTGCGCCGGAAGCGAGCAGGCCGCCCGGGAGGACTATGCCGCGCTGCTGGGCGAAGGCGCGGCGGAAGCGGAGCGAAGCATCCGCGCCCTGTGGAGCATGCGGCTTTCCGCCCTCCGGCTGTTCTCCGGAAATGAACGGCTGGAACGGATGATGAACCTGTATCTGCCCTATCAGGTGCGCGCGTCCCGCCTCATGGCCCGGATGGGGCCGTACCAGCCCGGCGGCGCGGTGGGCTTCCGGGATCAAATGCAGGATCTGCTTGCCCTGCTCTTTACCGAGCCGGAAGCAGCCCGGGCCCACATCCTTCTGTGCGCCGCCCACCAATTCCCGGAGGGCGACGTGCAGCATTGGTGGCACGCCCCCGCCCGGGGCGTCCGCACCCGGGTGAGCGACGATAAGCTGTTCCTTCCCTTCCTCACCGCCCGCTACGTGTCCGTCACCGGGGATGAAGAGATCCTGAACGAGGAGATCCCCTATCTGAACGCCGCGCCGCTGCGGGATACGGAAGAAGACCGCTATGAATGCCCGCCGCCCGCCGATTTTACGGAAACGCTGCTGGCCCATTGCCTCCGGGCCGTGGATTCCGTGAAGCTGGGCGCCCACGGGCTGCCCCTCATGGGCGGCGGCGACTGGAACGACGCCATGAACGCCATGGGCGGCAGCCGGGGGGAAAGCGTGTGGCTCTGCTTCTTCCTGTGCCTCACGCTGCGGGAATTCGCGCCCCTTTGCCCGGAAGAAACCCGTCAGCGGCTGGACGCCCTGCGTCTTCGCCTCCTCTCCGCGGCGGACGCGGCCTGGACCGGGCAGTGGTATCTGCGGGCCTTTCGCTCCGACGGCCGGCCCCTCGCCGGGCCGGACACCGACCCGCCCCGGATCGACCTGATCACCCAGTGCTTCGCCGTTCTTGCCGGCGCGCCCCGGAACAAGGCCCGGGACGCCCTGCGCCGGGCGGTGGAAATTCTGTACGACCGAAAAAACGGCATCGTGAAGCTCCTGGACCCGCCCTTTTCCCCGGAGGAGGAAGCGGGCTACATCGGCGCATACCTGCCGGGCGTCAGGGAAAACGGCGGGCAGTACACCCACGCCGCCGTCTGGCTGATCCAGGCGCTGTGCGAGATCGGGGACTTCGCCCCGGCCTGGGAGATCCTTTCCGCGATCCTGCCGGAAGCCCATACGGACACCCGGGAAAAAGCCCTAATCTACCGGGCGGAGCCCTACGTGCTTTCCGGGGACGTGTACGCCGGGGAAAACCCGGGCCGGGCGGGCTGGACCTGGTACACCGGCAGCGCCGCGTGGCTGTACTGGTGCGTGCTGACACCCCTGCTGGGCTTTGAAAAGCGGGGCGATCGGGCCCGATTGAAGCCCTGTCCCGTCCCCGACGGCGAGGAATATACAGTCACATACCGCTTCGGCAGCGCTCTGTATCATTTCACCGCCGCCCGGGACGCGGTGTTCCCCACCCTGGACGGCGTGCGGCTGGAGGACGGCTGGGCGGAACTGCGCTCCGACGGGCGCACCCACGAGGCCCGCTATCCCCTCCGCCGCCTGTGAAAACCGTTGACGGGCGGCCGCGGATTTGTTATCATGATCCCGAGGGGCATACAAGAGTATACGGAGGCGCATATGAGAAACATCACCCTGGGAACCACGGGCATCACCACGCCGCAGAACGCCTTCGGCGCGCTGCCCATCCAGCGCATCGGCAGGGACGCGGCGGTGCGTCTGCTGCGGGAAGCCTACGACGGCGGCATGACCTTCTTCGATACCGCCCGGGCCTATACCGACAGCGAGGAAAAGGTGGGCGCGGCCTTCGCGGGCATGCGGGACAAAATCTTCATCGCCACCAAGACCGGCGCCCAGGACGCGGATACCTTCTGGGATCACCTGCATACCAGCCTGAAAAATCTGCACACCGATTATATCGACATTTACCAGTTCCACATGGCGAAGCAGTGCTTTGCCCCGGGGGACGGCACCGGGCTGTACGAGGCTGCGTGCGAAGCGAAGCGCCAGGGCAAGATCCGCCACATCGGCATCACCGCCCACAAGATCGGCGTGGCGGAGGAGATCGTGAAAAGCGGGCTGTACGAAACGCTGCAATTTCCCTTCTCTTACCTGGCCACGGAGAGGGATATCGCCCTGGCGCGGGCCTGCGCGGCGGCGGGCATGGGCTTTATCGCCATGAAAGGCCTGTCCGGCGGGCTGCTGACCAACGCGAAGGCCTGCATGGCCTTCATGAGCCAGTACGACGTCCTGCCCATCTGGGGCATCCAGCGGGAGGAGGAGCTGCGGGAGTGGCTTTCCTTCTTCCAAACCCCCTGCGAAATGACAAAAGAGCTGGCTGACTTCATCCAGGAGGACCGCCGGGCCCTGATGGGGGATTTCTGCCGGGGCTGCGGCTACTGCGCGCCCTGCACCGTGGGCATCGTGATCAATCAGTGCGCCCGCATGAGCCAGATGATCCGCCGGGCGCCCTCGGAAAGCTGGCTCTCCCCCCATTGGCAGGCGGAAATGGATAAAATCGAAAGCTGCATCGGCTGCGGCGCGTGCAAAAAGCGCTGTCCCTACGAACTGGATATCCCCCGGCTGCTGCGGAAAAACCTTACGGATTACCGGGGCATCCTGGACGGCACGGTGAAGATCTGATTCCTTCCTAAGCATGGCGTGCCGGCCTCGGGTGAGCGTCTTCGCATTCAGGCCGAAGGCGCTCTTCTTTTTTTGCTTTTCCAGCGAAGTTTTTAGCTTCATTTAAGGTTGGTCGGTTACAATAAGCCCGGAAAGGAGGATGACCCATGAAAAAGCATTGGGGAATAATCTTTGTCCTGGCGCTGACCGTTTATACCGCATACGCGCTGCTGGATACCTTCGTGATCCCCCGCACCTATTCTTTGACCTCCCCCGCCGTTCAGGCGGAGGAAACGCCCGGGGAAACCAACGCGGAAAGCGATATACAACCCGCTGTGGAAAGCCCGAATGGCACGGTGATCGAAACCTATCAGGACGAAAACATGACCGTGATCCTCACCGCCTACCGGGTGGAGGACACCACCGTGTACGCCGCAGACGTCACCGTTTCCTCCCCCGACGCGCTTAAAACCGCCCTGGCCTACGACACCTACGGCAAGAACGTCAAATCCGCCGCCAGCGAGATCGCCGCCGACCACGGCGCGGTGCTGGCCGTCAACGGGGATTTTTACGGCGCCCGCAACAGCGGCTACGTGATCCGCAACGGTGAGCTTCTGCGGGAGCGCGGAAACGGCAGCGAGGACCTGGTAATCTGGGCGGACGGCAGCTTTTCCGTGATCCGGGAAAGAGAGATTTCGGCCCGGGAGCTGCTTTCCCAGGGCGCGGTGCAGGTGTTTTCCTTCGGCCCGGCCCTTTTGGAGGACGGGGAAATCGCCGTGAGTGAACAGGACGAGGTGGGCCGGGCCATGGCGGACAATCCCCGCACGGCCATCGGCATCCTGGGGGAAAACCATTACCTGCTGGTGGTCAGCGACGGGCGCACCCAGGAAAGCCAGGGCCTGACCCTGCGCCAGCTGGCCTGCTTCATGCAGTCCCTGGGCGCCGAAACCGCCTATAACCTGGACGGCGGCGGGTCCTCCACCATGGTGTTCAAGGGCCAGGTAGTCAACACCCCCACCACCAACGGCCACTCCATTCAGGAAAGGAGCGTGAGCGACATTGTCTACTTCTGATCCCTGCCGCATCGCCCTGCGCTACGCCCTCGCCACTGCCTTCACCGCCGTTTTCGGCATGGTGTACGAGCATTTCAGCTTCGGCGTATACTCTCCCTTTATGCTTTACGCCTTCATGGTGCCCCTGCTGCTGGGGGTGATCCCCTTCCTGCTGCTGGCCCTGCGCCACGGCGTTCCACGGCCCGGCACCGGCTTCTGGCATTGCGGGGTGGCCGCCATCACCATGGGATACATTTTCCAGGGGATCATTTCCATCTACGGCACCGACAGCGCCTTCACCTGGGGCTACTGGGTCGCCGGGTCTACCCTGCTCCTGGCAGGCATCATTCCGCGAAAGCAAAAGAAACAGGAAGCATAAAAAACGGGGAAACCGCCTGCATCACGGTTTCCCCATTTTCTTTGAAGTTCAATTAACAAAGGGAAAAACTTGTAATAAATCCTTCTACACCTAATCGCTTTTCTCGGAAAGGGGTCTGGGGGAACCGCTCTTAAGGAGCAAACCTTTGGTTTTGCGACGCGGTAACAGTCAAGTAATATGGAGAAGTGGCGCGCCTCCCCGGTGAGAGGCGCGCGGATAAGGAGCAAACCCCTTGTGGGGCCGAAGCGCCCGGAAAACCTGCCCTTGGGCTGGTTTTCAGCGAAGGCCGGGCCGGAAGGCCCCGGGCGGCTATGCCGGGCGACGCGGTAACAGTCAAGTAATATGGAGAAGTGGCGCGCCTCTCCGGTAAGAGGCGCGCGGATAAGGAGCAAACCCCTTGTGGGTTTGCGACGCGGTAACAGTCAAGTAATATGGAGAAGTGGCGCGCCTCCCCGGTGAGAGGCGCGCGGAGCAACTCCAAAGAGCGGTTTCCCCCAGTAATTTTTCTTTTATTTACTTCTTCCCGTTCACCAGGGCCTGCACCTTGATGGGAAGGCCGTAGAGGTTGATGAAGCCCGCGGCGTCCGCCTGGTTGTAATCGCTTTCGCCGAAAGTGGCGATTTCCTCGCTGTAGAGGGAATAGGGGCTCCACACGCCGGCCTTGATGATGTTGCCCTTGTACAGCTTCAGCTTCACTTGGCCGGTAACGGTTTCCTGGGTCTTGTCCACAAAGGCGCTCAGGGCCTCCCGCAGGGGGGTGAACCACTGGCCGTTGTACACCAGCTCCGCAAAGGTGATGCTCAGCTTCTGCTTTTCGTGCATGGTCATCTTGTCCAGGCACACGCTTTCCAGATATTCGTGGGCTTTGTAGAGGATGGTGCCGCCCGGAGTCTCGTACACGCCCCGGCACTTCATGCCCACCAGCCGGTTTTCCACGATGTCCAGCAGGCCGATGCCGTTCTTGCCGCCCAGCTCGTTGAGCTTTAAGATGATCTCCTTGGCGCTCATGCTTTCGCCGTTGAGCTTCACCGGCTTGCCCTGCTCAAAATCCAGGGTGATATAGGTGGGCGCGTCCGGGGCCTGCAGGGGCGAAACGCCCATTTCCAGGAAACCGGGCTTTTCGTACTGGGGCTCGTTGCCGGTGTCCTCCAGGTCCAGCCCCTCATGGCTCAGGTGCCACAGGTTCTTGTCCTTGGAGTAATTGGTTTCCCGGTTGATCCGCAGGGGGATGTTGTGGGCCTCGGCGTAGTCGATCTCCTCGTCCCGGCTCTTGATGCTCCATTCCCGCCAGGGGGCGATGATGGGCATGCTGGGGGCGAAGTGCTTGATGGCCAGCTCGAAGCGCACCTGGTCGTTGCCCTTGCCGGTGCAGCCGTGGCAGATGGCATCCGCCCCTTCCTTGAGGGCGATCTCCACCAGGCCCTTGGCGATGCAGGGCCGGGCGTGGCTGGTACCCAGCAGGTAATCCTCGTAAACGGCGCCGGCCTTCATGGTGGGGATGATGAAATCATCCACATATTCGTCCGTCAGGTCCAGCACGTACAGCTTGCTGGCCCCGGTTTTCAGGGCCTTTTCCTCCAGGCCCTCCAGTTCGTCCGCCTGGCCCACGTTCCCGGAAACGGCGATGACCTCGCAGTTGTTGTAATTTTCCTTCAGCCACGGGATGATGATGGATGTATCCAAGCCGCCCGAGTAGGCCAGCACGACTTTCTTGATGTCTTCCTTCTTCATGGTTGCTTCCCTCCGTGAATGTTTATGCACTGATTATACCGATATTTTCCGCTTTGTCAAGTGGTTTTTGAAAATTTATTCACATAATTTTGTAATTATATACAAGCTGTGCTTTCGTATGCCGTATCTGGGCGGTTTCCCGCCCGGCAGGCCATCCCGGGCAAAAAAACGGGAAATGCGCGTTTTCCCTTTGACAGACGGGCGGCGGGCGGGTAAAATGGAACAGAAGAAAAAAACAGGCGGGCGATGGGTATGGAAAAACGGCCGATCCGGGAATTCCTCAGCGCCGGGCCCCTGCTTTTCGACGGGGCCATGGGCACCTATGCCCGCACGGTGGAGGGGTATCCCTCCGGGCCGGTGGAGCGGGCCTGCCTCACCGCGCCGGACAAGGTGCTCCTGATCCACCGGGCGTATCTCCGCGCCGGCTGCCGCGCTATCAAAACGAACACCTTCGCCGGCCACGTGGGCCAGGCCGCCCGGGACCGGGAGGATCAGGCCGCCCTGGCGTGCGCCGCCGCGCAGATCGCCCTGCGCGCCGCGGGAGAGGACGCCTACGTGTTCGGGGACATCGGCCCCGCGCCGGAGGATACGTCCCCGGAGGAGGCCTACCTCGCCCTGGCGGACCTTTTGATAGACGCGGGCGTTACGCATTTTCTGTTTGAAACGCTGCCCTCCTTCTCCGGCATCCCGGCGGCCGCCGCCCATATCCGCTCCCGCCTGCCCGGGGCGCTGATCCTGGTTTCCTTCGCGGTGAACCCGGACGGCATCAGCCGGGGCGGCGAAAGCCTGCGGGCGCTGATGGCCGCGGCGGCGGACTGCCCCGATATCGACGGGGCGGGGCTCAACTGCGTCTGCGGCGCCCAGCACATCCGGCAGCTGCTTTCCTCCCTGCCGCCCTTTCCCAAATATCTCTCCGCCATGCCCAACGCCGGCTACCCCCGGGTGCAGGACCGGCGGATCTTCTACGACAGCGATCCGGAATACTACGCCGAGCAGCTGGCCCTGTGCCGGTCCGCCGGCGCTTCGATCCTGGGCGGCTGCTGCGGCACCACGCCGGAATACATGCGCAGGGCCGCCGCGCACCTGATGAACCACGTCGAGGCCCTCTCCGCCCCCGCCCGGGCCGCCGCGCCCGCGCAGACGGAGGCGGACAGCCTGATCCTGCGCAAGCTGCGCCGGGGGAAAAAGCCCGTCCTGGTGGAATTGGATCCGCCCCGCAGCGCCGATCCGGCGGCCTTCCTATCGGGGGCGGAGGAGCTGTACCGCGCCGGGGCCGACGCCATCACCGTGGCGGACTGCCCCATCGGCCGGGCCAGCATGGACGCCAGCGTCCTGGCCGCCAAGCTGAAACGGGAATACGGCATCGAGGTGCTGCCCCATATGACCTGCCGGGACCGGAACATCAACGCCACCAAGGCGCTGCTGCTGGCCCTGTCCATGGAAGGGGTGCGCAACATCCTGGCCGTGACGGGGGATCCGGTGCCCCGGGAGGACCGGGACAACGTAAAAGGCGTGTTCCAGTTCAATTCCCGGGTACTGACGAAGCTGGTGCGCTCGCTTACGGAGCAGGGGGACGTGAAGCCCTTTTTCCTCTGCGCCGCGCTGAATGTGAACGCCCGGAATTTCGAAGCGGAGCTGAATAAGGCCCGGCTGAAGGAGGAATGCGGCACGGACGCCTTCCTCACCCAGCCCATCCTCTCCCCCCGGGCCGCAGAAAACCTCCGCGCCGCCCGCCGGGCGCTGAAGGGCTTCCTGTTCCCGGGGCTGTTCCCGGTGGTGAGCTATAAAAACGCCCGCTACCTGCAAAGCGAGGTGGCGGGGATGGACGTGGACGGGGAGATCCTGGCCGCTTATCAGGGGCTGGACCGGGCCCAGGGCGAGGAAATGGCCAGAAAGCTGTGCCGCCAGGCTGCCCAGGCGGTCTGGGACGACGCCGACGGCTTCTACATTATGACGCCCTTTCTGCGGGTGGCGCTGGTCAAGGAGATCCTTGCCGACCTCCAGTCCCTCGCCGCGGAAGGCCGGAAAGCGTGAGCACCGTGGCTGAAGCGCTGAACGAAACGCGCATCCGGGAGGCGCTGAACCTGCCGGAAGCGGGCGTACAGGCCCTGGATACCGTGGATTCCACCAACCTGCGTCTGAAGGAAGCCGCCCGGGCGGGGCGCGTGTCTCCGCCCTTCCTGCTGGCCGCAGAGCGGCAGACCGCCGGGCGGGGCCGCCTGGGACGGCGGTTCGTATCCCCCGCCGGCGGGCTGTACATGAGCCTGCTGCTCCCCTGGCAGCCGGGGCGGGATCCCGGGGCGCTGACGCTGCTTTCCGCGGTGGCGGTATGCCAGGCCATCGAGGAGGAAACCGGGCTGCAGCCCCGGATCAAGTGGGTCAACGATATTTTCGTGGAAAGCCGCAAGGTCTGCGGCATCCTGGCCGAAGCCGGGGAAGGATGGGCGGTGGCGGGGATCGGCGTGAACCTGCTCTCACCCCCCGGGGGCTTTCCCCCGGAGGCCGGGGCCGCCGGCGCGCTGGACGTGCCCGCCGACAAAAACCGCCTGGCGGGCCGGATCGCCGCCCGGATCTTTTCCGGCACGGCGCGGCCCGACCCCGAAGGGGTGCTCGCCGCCTACCGGGAAAGGATGTTCCTCACCGGAAAAACGGTGCGCTATACCGAAAAAGGCGCCGAAAAAACGGCGCTGGTGCTGGGCGTATCGGACGACGGGGGCCTGCTGGTGCGGGAGGACGGCGGCGAAAAGGTGCTGCGCAGCGGGGAAGTGACAGTGGGCAGTCAGTCCGTCTCCCGCATGGAATAGCGGCAGCCGCAGTAATCCTGCCGGTACAGGCCGTATTCCTTTGAAAGCTGCAGCGACCGCAGATACCCGTTTTTCTTCTTGAAATCCGCCATGAGGTATCTGACGCCGTATTTTTCCCCCGCCGCTTCCCCGATGCGGTTCAGGGCTTCGGCGTTCTTGTGGGGGCTGACGGACAGGGTGGTGGCAAAGTATTCAAAGCCCCTTTCCCGGGCGCGGCGGGCGGTTTCGTTCAGGCGCAGGGCGAAGCAGGAAAGGCACCTTTCCCCGCCCTCGGGAGCGTCGGCCATCCCCGGGGCGAAGGCCTCGAAGGCCGCGTTGTCCCACTCGCAGGGCAGGAGCCGCACCTCCCCGGGGATCAGCGTCAGCAGCCTTTTCTGCTCGGACAGCCGGTGCAGATACTCTTCCTCCGGCTCGATATTGGGGTTGTAATACAGCAGCGTCAGGCGGAAATGCGCCGCCAGCCTTTCCAGCACGGCGCTGGAGCAGGGGCCGCAGCAGCTGTGCAGCAGCAGCGTGGGCTGCCGGGCGCCCAGGCGGGCGATCTCCTCCTCCATTTCGGCCTGATAATTCCGCTTCGTCATTTGATAAAATCCTCCATCATAAAAGGAGTGAACGGCACATGCAGGAAACCGTGATCCACAGCTGGGACGAATTGCAGTCCGCCATTTTCCGGGGCGTCTGGGACAAAACCATCATGCGCTACCGGGACAACAGCGTTTACCGCGGCATGGCGGACAAGGACTGGGGCCTGGCCCCGTCCCTGAACCGGGTCTGCGCCCACGATCTGACGCTGGAAAAGCAGATGCTGCGTTCCTTCAAGAAATACGGCTACGCGGATCTCCAGTCCGTCACGTCCTTCTGGCAGCTGCTGGCCATGGCCCAGCAGTACGGCCTGCCCACAAGGCTGCTGGACTGGACCTACTCTCCCCTGGTGGCGGCCCATTTCGCCACCGAGGACCAGGAGAGCTACGACCGGGACGGGGTGATCTGGTGCGCCCGGATCGACGATATCAACCGCCAGCTGCCGGATCACCTCAAGGAGATGCTGCGGGCCGAGCGGGGCAACATTTTCACCATGGAAATGATGGACCGGGTCGGGGATGGTTTCGACGCGCTGACGCGCATTTCCTCCCATCCCTTCGCCCTGTTTTTCGAGCCCGCCAGCGCCGTGAACCGCATCGCCAACCAGTACGCCCTCTTTTCCGTGTGCAGCGACGCCGCCCTTTCCATCGATCAGATCGCCGACGCCGACCGGTGTTTCAGCAAAATCGTCATTCCCGCGCAGGTCAAGCTGGAGATCCGGGACAAGCTGGATTACATCAACATTTCCGAGCGCATGATCTACCCCGGGCTGGACGGCATCTGCAAGTGGATCACCCGGCGCTACGCCGCCCTGGGGCCGAAATACAACCGGGCCAGGAACGATTCGGAGGACAAATGACGCATGCTTTCCTTTGAAAACGATTATTCCGAGGGCGCGCATCCGAAGATCCTTGCGCGTCTGGCGGAAACCAACCTGGAGCAGCAGCCCGGCTACGGCGAAGACGGGTATACCCTGTCCGCCGCGGGCAAAATCCGCGCCGCCTGCGAATGCCCCGGGGCGGACGTGTATTTCCTCGCCGGCGGCACCCAGACCAACCGCACCGTGATCAGCGCCCTGCTCCACACCACGGAGGGCGCGGTCTGCGCCGATACGGGCCACATCGCCTGCCACGAGGCCGGGGCCGTCGAGAGCACGGGGCACAAGGTGATCCCCCTGCCGGGGCGGGACGGCAAGCTGCAGGCGGAGGACCTGCGCGCCCTGCTGCGGCGCTTTTACGCAGATCCCGCCCATGCCCACATGGTCTGGCCCGGCATGGCCTATATCTCCCACCCCACGGAATACGGCACCCTGTATACCCGTTCGGAGCTGGAAGCCCTGTCCGCCGTGTGCCGGGAATACGGCCTGCCTCTGTTCCTGGACGGGGCGCGGCTGGGCTACGGCCTGATGAGCGAGGGGACGGACGTGACGCTGCCCCTGATCGCAAAAACCTGCGACGCCTTCTCCATCGGCGGCACCAAGGTGGGCGCCCTGTGCGGGGAGGCGGCGGTGTTCCCCGGCGGCGCGCCCAAGCGGTTCTTCACCCACGTGAAGCAGTCCGGGGCGCTGCTGGCGAAGGGACGGCTGCTGGGCGTGCAGTTCGATATGCTGTTCACCGGCGGCCTGTATTTTGAGATCAGCCGCCATGCCGTTCAGATGGCCATGCGGATGAAGGAAGGCTTCCTCCGGCGCGGCTATCCCCTGTTCCTGGATTCCCCCACCAATCAGCAGTTCATCGTGCTGGAGGACGGGGAAATGGAGCGCCTCAGCCGCCGGGTGCGCTTCTGCTTCTGGGAAAAGGCGGACGAAACCCATACCGTGGTGCGCTTCGCCGTCAGCTGGGCCGCCACGGAAGAAATGATTGACGGATTGATGCGGATTCTGGATGAAGAAAGGACGCGATAAAAAAATGAACCCCCTGATCAAGCTGAGCCCCAAAGTGGAGGCGGCGCTGCGGGAAGGCCGCCCCGTCATCGCCCTGGAAAGCACCATCATCTCCCACGGCATGCCCTACCCCCAGAACGTGGAAACGGCCCTGCGCTGCGAAGCCGCCGCCCGGGAATGCGGGGCGGAGCCCGCCACCGTCGCCGTAATCGGCGGCAGGCTGTGCGCCGGGCTCACCGAGGAGGAAATCGATTACCTGGGCCGGGAAGGCCAGAAGGTGACGAAAGCCTCCCGCCGGGATCTGCCCATCCTGGTGGCCCGGAAGGCCGACGGGGCCACCACCGTGGCCGCCACCATGATCGTAGCCGCCTTAGCCGGGATCCGGGTGTTCGCCACCGGCGGCATCGGCGGCGTGCACCGGGGCGCGGAAACCACCATGGATATTTCCGCCGACCTGGAGGAACTGGCCCATACCCCCGTGGCGGTGGTGTGCGCCGGAGCGAAATCCATCCTGGATCTGGGCCTCACCCTGGAATACCTGGAAACCAAGGGCGTGCCGGTGCTGGGATACCAGACGCAGGAGCTGCCCGCGTTCTACACGCCCCACAGCGGCTTTTCCGTGGATTACCGGGTGGATTCCCCCCGGGAAGCTGCGTCCTTCATCCGCGCCCAGCGGGAGATGGGCTATCCCGGCGGCATGCTGATCACCAATCCCATCCCGGAGGAATACGCCATGCCCGCCGATCAGATCAACGCCGCCATCGAGCAGGCCCTGAAGGAAGCCGACACCCAGGGCGTGAAGGGCAAAAAGATCACCCCCTTCCTGCTGGCCCGGGTGTGCGAGCTGACGGGAGGCGAATCCCTGGCGTCCAATATCCAGCTGGTGCTCAACAACGTGCGCCTGGCCGCCCGGATCGCGGCCGAGCTGGAAAAAGGCTGACGGGAGGGCCCATGGAACAGAAAATCCTGGAATTCCTCCTGCGCGCCAAACGCCTGACCTATGCGGGCAAGGGCGCGGAATCGCCCTCCTCCCGGCCCCGGTCCCACGATCTGCAATACGCGGAAGAAGATCTGCTCTACATCGACACCTACCTGGGCGGAGAAAGGTTTTCCGGGGAGGAAGCGCTGTGGATCGGGGGCGAGCCCGTGTGGAGCATGAACTATTCGGGCCGGGTGACGGGCGGGCCCTTCAGCGGCGATTTTCTCAAGGAAGCCCTGCTGCGCGTGCCCGAAGACGCGCCCTTCCGCGGCCCGGAGGAATACGCCCGGGACGGATACGTGTACCGCTGCGCCTATACCGGGGATCCCGGCTGGTTCCAGGGCCGGGAAACCATCGAATGGAACGGACGGGAAATTTACGAATGTTTCTTTCACGGCGGATCTGTCCGCTGACATGAAGGCAAAGGGGGATACGGAAGATGCTGTTTATCGGGATCTGCGGGGCCAGCGGTTCGGGAAAGACCACCCTGGCCCGGGAACTGGTGCGGGACATGGGCGTGGACAGCGTGGTGCTGAATCAGGACGCCTATTACTTCGACCATCCGGGCATGACCTACGAGGAGCGCGCCCTGCTCAACTACGACGAGCCCGCGGTGTTCGACCACGATCTGCTCTACCGGGACGTATGCGCCCTGATGGAGGGGAAGGAGATCACCCGCAAGGCCTACGATTTCACCGGGCACTGCCGGGCCGATACGGACGAGATCATCCGCCCCGCCCCGGTGCTGATCCTGGAGGGCATCCACGCGTTCTACGACGGGCGGCTGCGGGATAAAATGTTCCTGAAGCTCTACATCAACGTGGAGCCGGATATCTGCCTGCTGCGCCGCATCACCCGGGACATCAAAAAGCGCGGCCGCCAGATCGACAACATCGCCGCCCAGTACCTGGCCACGGTGAAGCCCATGTACGATCAGTACATCCGCAATTACATCCACTACGCGGACGTGGTGGTGATGAAGGGCGGCAAGGACACCCGCATCGTGCCCATCCTGGCCGGCTACCTGCAGAGCATCCTCCGCTCGGACGATTGACTTTTCCCCTGCCCTGCCCTATAATTCAACCCGGAAAAACGGAAAAAGGAGGCCCCGCGCCATGCAGCCCTTTATGGACGAGAATTTCCTTCTGTCCACCGAAACGGCCCGCACCCTGTACCACGAGGCGGCCAAGGAAATGCCCATTATCGATTATCACTGCCATCTTTCCCCCGCCGAAATCGCCGGCAACGTCCGCTTTGAAAACATCACCCAGCTGATGCTGGGCGGCGATCACTACAAGTGGCGCGCCATGCTCAGCTGGGGCGTGGAGGAGAGGCTCATCCGCGGCGACGGCGATCCCCGGGAAAAATTCATCGCCTACGCCGACACCCTTTCCCACGCCATCGGGAACCCCCTTTACCACTGGACGCACCTGGAGCTGCAGCGGGTGTTCGGCATCGACGAGCCGCTGACGAAAGACAACGCCGGGGTGATCTACGACCTGACCAGCGAAATGCTCCGGGGCGACGATTTCCGCGCCCAGGCCCTCATTGACAGATTCAACGTGGATTATCTTTGCACCACCGACGACCCGGTGGACGATCTGCATTACCACCGGGCCATCGCCGAGGAGGGCGCCCTCCGGGCCCGGGTGCTGCCCGCTTTCCGGCCGGACAAGGCCATGAATATCGACCGGGCTGGCTTCCCGGAATACATCCGGCAGCTGGGCCAGGCCGCGGGGATGGAGATCCGCTCCGCCGCCGACGTGCTCACCGCCCTGGAGCGCCGGGTGGAATACTTCCACGCCTGCGGCGCCCGGATCAGCGACCACGGCATGGAAACCGTGCCCTGGGGAGAGCCCAGCTTCAAGCAGGCGGACAAAGCCTTCCAAGCGGCCATGGCCGGGGAGGAAATGAAGCAGAAGCATATTGATTCCTACCGCACGGTGATCCTGGCGGGGCTGGGCGGCATGTACGCCCAGCGGGGCTGGGTGCAGCAGTACCACATCGGCGCCATGCGCAACAACAACACCGCCATGTTCCGCCGCTACGGGCCGGACGTGGGCTTCGATTCCATCATCGACCAGCCCATCGCCCACAATCTTTCCCGCCTGATGGACCTGCAGGACAGCCAGGGCCAGCTGCCCAAGACCATCCTCTACACCCTGAACCCCGCCGCCAACGCCGCCGTCGGCACCATGCTGGGCAATTTCCAGCAGGGCGGCGTCCGGGGCAAGATCCAGTACGGCTCCGCCTGGTGGTTCCTGGATCAGAAGGACGGCATGGAGGAGCAGATGCGCACCCTGGCGAACCTGGGGGTGCTGGGCGCCTTCGTGGGCATGCTCACCGACAGCCGCTCCTTCATCAGCTATCCCCGCCACGAATATTTCCGCCGCATCCTGTGCAATCTCATCGGCCGCTGGGTGGAAAACGGCGAATATCCCAACGATACCGAATTCCTCAAGGGCATGGTGCGGGATATCAGCTACAACAACGCCAAAGCGTATTTCGGCATCTGACCCGGGCACGGCACAGGGGCTGTTGCACAGCCCCTTCGATCAAATGGATCCTCCATTTGATCGACATAAAACGCCTTTTCCTCTCGTCCCTGCGGGACTCCCGAGCGGAAAAGGGCATGCTCTGCTTTAGCAAAAATGCTCCTCGCAGCGCACAGGTCGCTGCTGCGGATTATACTTGGAGGGGCTGCGACCCCTCCAAACCATCCCGGGATTCTTCGATTTTCCGGTATTCACTGTTGCTCATTCTTCTATGAGAACTAATATTCCTGTAAACAAAGAGGCTGTTGCAGATTGGCTTTACGCAACAGCCCCTTTTTGGATTCTGCATGCCCATATCCTGCCGGAATAAACATGCAGCGCAAATGATTGCAAAATGAAAACCTGCCGCGAGGGGCGCAGCAGGCTTCCAAGGATAAAATAAAGCCGCAGGCGGCGTCTGGGCCGAGGGGGCAGCCGTCAACGCGGCGCCTGCGAACGCCTTGGCATAAGAGGACAGTTACATCTTATTGCGGCATTGTGTCATTTTTGTGTCACCGATAAGTCAAAAATTATGTATTGCGGTGCATAATCATGCGTTCCCGCGCCGTGGGCTCCGCTGCCCGGGCTTTTTTGTTAGCACTCTTTTTCACTGAGTGCTAATTTTCTGTTGCATTTTGCCCCGGCGCATGCTATAATAGCATCCGGCGGGGCGGGCGCGTCCCGCCGGACCACGAGAAAACAGGAGGCAGACACACCATGGAAACCAAGGGCAATATTTCCATCCATGCCCAAAACATCATGCCGGTGATCAAGCGCTGGCTGTATTCCGACAAGGATATTTTCATCCGCGAGATGGTCAGCAACGGCTGCGACGCCATCACCAAGTATAAAATGCTCAAGGGCGAAACGGACGAGGATCTGCGCGTCACCGTCACCGTGGACAAGAAAGCGGGCGAGCTTCGCTTCACCGACAACGGCATCGGCATGACCGCGGAGGAAGTGGAAAAGTACATCAACCAGGTGGCCTTTTCCAGCGCCGAGGAATTTCTCAAGAATTATACCGGCGAAGACAAGGGCGGCATCATCGGCCATTTCGGCCTGGGCTTTTACTCCGCTTTTATGGCCGCCGATAAGGTGACCATCGACACCCTGTCCTGGCAGGAGGGCGCCGCCCCCGTCATCTGGGAAAGCGAGGACGGAATGGCCTTCTCCATGCGTGACGGCGGCCGCACCCAGCGCGGCACCACCGTGGTGCTGCACATCATGGACGACGAAAAGGAATTCCTGGACGGATACCGGGTCCGGGAGGTGCTGGAGCGCTACTGCGGGTACATGAGCGTGCCCATTTACCTGGAGGATCTGAGCGAGGAAAAGCCCCCCAAGGAGGACGGCGAGGCCACCGGCACCGAGGAAGAGGAAAAAGCGAAGGCGGCCAAGCCCCTGAACGACACCCATCCCCTCTGGCTCAAGGCCCCCAAGGACTGCACCGAGGAAGAATACAAGGAAACCTACCGCAAGTTGTTCCACACCTTCGAAGAGCCCCTGTTCTGGGTGCACCTGAACGTGGATTACCCCTTCAACCTCAAGGGCATCCTCTATTTCCCCCGGATCAAGAAGGATTTCGGCGGCCAGGAAGGGGAAATCAAGCTGTTCAACCGCCAGGTGTTCGTGGCGGACAACATCAAGGAAGTGATCCCCGAGTTCCTGATGCTCCTCAAGGGCGTCATCGACTGCCCGGACCTGCCCCTGAACGTCAGCCGTTCTTTCCTGCAGAACGACGGGTACGTGAAAAAGCTCTCCGCCCACATCACCAAAAAGGTGGCGGACAAGCTCAACGGCCTGTTCAGCACCGAGCGCAAGCAGTATGAAACCTATTGGGACGACATTCATCCCTTCGTGAAATACGGCTGCGTCCGGGACGCCAAGTTCTACGACATGGTGAAGGGCAGCCTGCTGCTCAAGACCACTGCCGGCGAATACCTGACGCTGGAGGAATACGCCGCCCGCAACGAGGGCAAGACGGAGAAGAAGATCTATTACACCACCGAGGCCAGCCGCCAGGCGGCCGCCGTGGCCCTCTATACCGACAAAGGCATCGACGTGGCCGTGATGGACACCCTGATCGACATGAACTTCATGAGCTTCATGGAGTTCGGCGGCGGGGACAAGGGCGTGCAGTTCGTCCGGGTGGACGCGGACGTCAGCGGCCTTACCGAGGAAAGCGACGAGGGCAAGGACATCGACCAGGCCCAGATGGAAAAGCTGTTCCGGGACGCCCTGAACGATCAGGAGCTCACCGTGAAGATCGAGGCCCTCAGCGACCGCGCCCTGCCCGTGATGCTCACCGAAGAAGAGCAGATCCGCCGCTACAAGGAAATGAGCGCCGTGTACGGGCAGGCCTTCGATTTCCCCAGCAAGTACACCCTGATCCTCAACCGCCTCTGCCCCACCGTCCGCGCCCTGGCCGCCATGGAGGACGAAGACACCGCCAGGCTGCTGTGCAAACAGCTTTTCGACGTGGCCCGGCTTTCCTCCCGGCCCCTGGAAGCCGCCGACCTCAAGGACTTCATCGCCCGCAGCAACGAGCTGATTGCAAAGCTGGCGGAAAAGGCGTAAGATAAACAACGGGAGAAAGGGCAGCTTCCGCGTGATGCGCCTCGTCTTACGCAAAAGGCGGCTGTCAGCCGTCCGCGTATCATCAACACACCGTCAATCTTGTCAAAAGGAGAGAACAAAGTGAGCGAAGAATGCACCCATGACTGCTCCACCTGCAGCCTGAACTGCCCCAGCAAGGAAAAGCAGAGCCTGCTGGAAAAGCCCCACGCGGGCACGAACATCAAAAAGGTCGTCGCCGTGATGAGCGGCAAGGGCGGCGTGGGCAAATCCATGGTGACGGCCATGCTGGCCGTGCTGGCCCAGCGGGCCGGCTATAAAACCGCCGTGCTGGACGCCGACGTCACCGGCCCGTCCATCCCCAAGGCCTTCGGCATCCAGGAAAAGGCCATGGGCAACAGCGAAGGCATCCTGCCCGTGGTGAGCAAAACGGGCATCAAAATGATGAGCGTCAACCTGCTCCTGGAGGAGGAAACCGATCCGGTGGTGTGGCGCGGCCCCGTCATCGCCGGCACCGTCAAGCAGTTCTGGACCGACGTGCTCTGGGGCGATATCGACGTAATGTTCATCGACATGCCGCCGGGAACCGGCGACGTGCCCCTGACCGTATTCCAGTCCATCCCCGTGGACGCCGCCGTGGTGGTGACCACCCCCCAGGCGCTGGTGGGCATGATCGTGGAAAAGGCCATGAACATGGCCGGCATGATGAACGTGCCCGTGAAGGGCCTCATCGAGAACATGAGCTACGCTCTCTGCCCGGACTGCGGAAAGCACGTTCCGGTGTTCGGCGAAAGCCATGCCGAGGAGATCGCCGGCCGCTTCAATACCAAGGTGCTGGCCCGGCTGCCCATCAACGGGAAGCTGGCCGCCGCCTGCGACCAGGGGCTCATCGAGCTCTTCGACGGCGACTGGATGGACGATGCCGTGCGGGAGATCCTGAAATAAAAACACACAGACAAACGCGGGGGAACCGATCCGGAAAATCCGGAAAACGGTTCCCCCGTTACTTATTATGAAAACGGCACAGGCCGGATCAGCATCCGGAAGAAGGCTCAGGCAGCCTTTTCTTTTTTGTCAGGAACGATGCTTAGAATTTCCCGCCGTGGCCCGTATGGTGCGTGCCGGAAGACCCGGTAAAGCCGCCGTGGAAGCCGCCGCCTCCGCCGGGCCGCGAGCCGCTGGATTCCGTCTGGATGCGGCGGCGGGTGGTGGTGGTGTACAGGTAAATATCCTGGCTGGTATGCAGGCGGAAGGAGCCTTTCTGGATATAATTGGCCGCGCCTTTTTTCTTCCGCACGGATTTCATGCCGGAGCGCATCGCGCCCGCGGTAACGGCGCCGCCGCCGGCGCCCAGCGCCGTCAGCAGCGGCAGCAGCCGCCCCGCCCGGCCTTCCGGCGTCACGGCGTTCAGCCGCGTCGCCACCATTTCCACAAATTTCTTCTCCGCCGCGTCGTAATCGTTCTTTTTCAGGATCGGCTTGATCTTATCCTCGATTTTCGTCAGCTCGCTATCGGAAAAGATTTTTTCCGCTGAGCCGGTATTCATGATGTAATAATCCCGGGTGGAGGGCACGATCAGCAGCATGATGCCGTCGTGGCCTTCCCCGTAGCCGTAGCCGCCGTAATCGTAATAATCCGCCGCGAAATCATAGGTGGTATAATTGCCGATGCCGTCGATGTTCAGGATCACCACGTCGAACTGATACTTTTCCCCGATGTCTCGGATCTCCGCCGTCAGCGCCGCCACCGTGTCCGCCGACAGCACCTTCGCCTGATCCACCACCCGTTCCATTTCCGGATTCTCCGCCATCGCAGGCAGGGCGCACAGCAGGAGCGCCAGCAGGAACGCCGTCAGAATGAACGCTTTTTTCATTTCACAGCACCCCCATCTTCAGCAGCAGGTACAGCAGCCCCGTGCCGCCCGCGCCGATCCCCAGGGCGATGCCCAGCAGCCAGCCCCAGAATCTGCCTTTGTCCACCGGCAGATCGCCGATGAACCGGCCCGTCTGCCCGTTCATGGCGAAGGTATAGATTTTGTCTTTCCAGCGGGTGTTGAGCATCCACACCGGCAGGAGCACCTGCCTTACCTGGCTGTGATGGAGCGATATGCGCGCCTGGGCGCGGCTCACCGTGGCGTACCCGTGCACGGTGCCCGCCATCACGGCGTTCACGCTGTCCCGGATGCGCTCGTTGGCCCGGGGCTCGCAGGCCGCGGCGTCCAGATCGTGGCGCTGGGCCTGGAAGCCGCTCAGATAACCCACATTGAAGGGCTGGGCCGCTTGCTGATCGAAGGGCTCGATGGCTTCCATCAGGGTATCGTCCGCCTTCTGGGAGCCGTTCACCGGCACCTGGCTGAACGCCATGCTGCCGCCCCGGTGCAGAAGATAATGCTCCGTCCTGGTCACCATATACTGGCCTTCCCGGTGGGTATGGCTGCGGGTGGCGTTGTAGGTGCAGTCCGCCTCCGCGTCGGCCTGGAACAGCCAGAAGGGGATGTACACCCCCGTGATCTTTTCCAGCATGCCCCCGTTCAAAAATCCCCGGGGCAGCAGCTTTTTTCCGCTGCAGTGTTTTTTCAGGGCGGCGACGGCCTCTTCCTTGCTCTTCTGGAAGGGCAGCACGGCGTCCGGCCGGTACGCGCCCTCCAGCACGCCGGGCAGGATGGAGGGGCTTCCGCAGTATACGCAGGACGTGGCGGCGACCTCCGCGTCGGTAACGATCTGCGCGCCGCAGGCTTCGCACCGGTATGCCCGCAGCGCGCCGCTTTCCACGCCGGAAAAGCCCGCGCTTTCCTGGGGCACCCAGTCCATCTGGTCGCCCTGGTCCTGCCAGGCCTGCGCCTCCGCCACGGCCTGCATGGTTTCCGGCGGGAAGGAATTGCCGCAGGACTCGCAGTGCAGCTGCTGGATATCGCTGGAAAACACCAGCGCGGCGCCGCAGCAGGGGCAGCGGTAACGGGATGCGGTCTGCATTTCAGCCTCCTACTACAATATATTTGGTTGGTATTTTTGACAGCCAGTCAGAAGACTAACCATCTTGTTGCCAAAGCTGTTAGAATGGGGAAGCATCGGTCTG
>CACWLP010000013.1 GCA_902761755.1 uncultured Eubacteriales bacterium
GACCGCTCCTCGGACCGGCAAAGCCGGTCCTGCGGATTTAAAATCGAAGGACTGCGGCCCTTCGATGCATCCCAGGGGTATTTTGTCGACAGTCTGGGCGGCGTTTATCGAAGCGCCGCTTTTTGCTTGCGTTCCTGAAGAAGAAAAGAATAACCCCCGACGCCGCGGATACAATAAACGGGAGAGGGGGGATGCGTGTGCCCGGGAAGATCAGCAGATTTCTGGAAAAATGGGGCCATTATCTGCTGGCGGCCCTGTGTGCCGCGGTGATCCTGCTCTCCGGGCTGTGGACCCGCGCCCTCAGCACCCGGGACGCGGAAGCGCTGCACGATACCGCCCAGCGCCTAGCGGACGTGACGGCCCCGCCGGCTGCGTTCATTCCGCTGCGGCCCTGCGCCGGGGCGGTGCTGCGCCCCTTCAGCACGGCGCCGGTGTTCTTTCCGGCGGTGGGCGTGTGGCAGATCCACCCGGGGGTGGATTTTGCGGCGGAGGAGGGAGAGGAGATCTTCGCTGTGGGGGACGGCGCCGTGGCGGCGGTCGCGCCCTATTTGCGGATTGACCACGGCAACGGATACGTTTCCGAATACCGGGGGCTCCGGGAGACGCCTCTGCGCCCCGGCCAGGCGGTCCGGGCGGGGCAGGCGGTGGGCACGGCGGGGGCGGCGGTGCCGTATGAGGGCGCGGGGCACGTGTGCGTCCGCCTGACAAAACAGGAAGAAGCCGTGGGCTTTGGGGATAATTGGTTGACAAATCCTCCCTGAATTATGTATAATAATTGAAATGAGCGCGGCTTGCCGGGCTCATGAATAAAACAGCTTTTCCGGAAAGGAAGGCAAACAGGAAGGCTGTTAGCGCCAGGACCGGGAACGGTCGACGAGGCATGGCGGTTTATCGAAAGATTCGGCGGATGCCGCCACGGCGTTCAGCGCGCCGAGAGGGAGAAAGCAAAAAGCAGAATCAACACTGTAACAGAGGTTCTCCCGACGCTGACGGCAATTGAATAGAAGGAGTGTTTTCTTTATGCGTGTCGTCATTCAGGAAAACTACGAAAAGATGAGCCTGTGGGCCGCCCGCTATATCGCGGCGAAGATCAACGCCCAGCCGGCGGAGAAGCCGTTTATCCTGGGCCTGCCCACCGGGTCCAGCCCCATCGGCGTTTATCGGGAGCTGGTGCGGATGAACAGGGCCGGGGAGGTCAGCTTCAAAAACGTGGTGACCTTCAACATGGACGAATACGTGGGGCTTCCCCATGAGCATGACCAGAGCTACTGGTACTTCATGCACGATAATTTCTTCGACCATCTGGTGGATATGAAGCCGGAGAACATCAACATCCTCAACGGCATGGCCGAGGATCCGGAGGCCGAGTGCGCCCGGTATGAAAAGAAGATCGCTTCCTACGGCGGCATCGACCTGTTCATGGGCGGCATCGGCGTGGACGGGCACATTGCTTTCAACGAGCCCTTCACGTCCCTGGCGTCCCGGACCGGCATCCGGAACCTGACCACCGACACCCGCATCGTGAACAGCCGCTTCTTCGGCAACGATCCCGAAAAGGTGCCGTCCCAGGCGCTGAGCGTGGGCGTGGGCACGGTGACGGATTCCCGGGAAGTGCTGATCCTTATCAACGGCCACAACAAGGCCCGGGCTTTGGCGGCTACCGTGGAGGGCGGCATGAGCCATAAATGGACCTGCTCCGCGCTCCAGATGCACAACGGCGCCATCATCGCCTGCGACGAGGCGGCCTGCGGCGAGCTGACCGTGGATACCTATAAATACTTCCTGGACATTGAGAAGGGTGAGCGGCTGTAATGTATACGATCAATGATCTTTATGACCTGGACCATACCCTGGCCAAGGATTATCTGAGCAAATTCACCTATCCCTGGGAAGCCCTCAAGGGCATCAAGGACCTGATCCTCTCCCTGGGCCCCGCCCTGGGGGACGATTACGAGGAGCGGGCGGAGCACGTGTGGGTGCATAAAACGGCGAAGGTGTTCCCCTCGGCGTACCTGGGCGCTCCCTGCATCATCGGGCCCAACACGGAAGTGCGCCACTGCGCCTTCATCCGGGGAAGCGCCCTGGTGGGGGCCGACTGTGTGGTGGGCAACAGCTGCGAATTGAAAAACGTGATCCTCTTCGACCACGTGCAGACCCCCCATTACAACTATGTGGGCGACAGCATCCTGGGCTATTACAGCCACATGGGCGCCGGCTCCATCACCTCCAACGTCAAGAGCGACAAGAAGCTGGTGGTGGTGCACAACGGCACCGAGAACATTGAAACCGGCATCAAGAAATTCGGCGCCATGGTGGGCGATTACGTGGAAGTGGGATGCAACAGCGTCCTGAATCCCGGCACCGTCATCGGCCGCCACAGCAACGTATACCCCACGTCCTGCGTGCGCGGCGTGGTGCCTGAAAACTGCATTTTCAAGAACAGCGGCGATATCGTGGAGAAAAGAGGCTGATTTATGGGCAAATATTTCGGAACCGACGGCTTCCGCGGCGAAGCCAACAAGAACCTCACCTTCGAGCACGCCATCAAAATCGGCCGGTATCTGGGCTGGTATTACGGGCTGCGGCTGAACCGCAAGGCGAAGGTGGTCATCGGAAAGGATACACGGCGTTCTTCCTATATGTTTGAATACGCCCTGTGCACGGGCCTGATGGCCTCCGGTGCGGACGCTTACATCATGCACGTCACCACCACCCCCTCCGTGGCCTACATCGCCCGGGTGGACGATTTCGACTGCGGCATCATGATCTCCGCTTCCCACAATCCCTATTACGACAACGGCATCAAGGTGCTCAACGGCAATGGGGAAAAGATGGAAGAGGAAGTGCTGCTCAAGATCGAGGATTACATCGACGGCAAGGGCGAAGTGCCCCTGGCGGAACGGGATAAGATCGGCAAGACCGTGGACTACGTGGCGGGCCGCAACCGCTACATCGGCTTCCTGATTTCCCTGTCGAAGTATTCCTTCAAGGATGTGAAGGTGGGCCTGGACGTGGCCAACGGCGCCTCCTGGCAGATCGCCAAAGCGGTGTTCGACGCCCTGGGCGCCAAGACCTACGTGATGAACGATCATCCCGACGGCTACAATATCAACACCGACTGCGGCTCCACCCACATCGAGCACCTGCAGAAATTCGTGGAGGGCAACCGGCTGGATATCGGCTTCGCTTTCGACGGCGACGCGGACCGCTGCCTGTGCGTGGATGAAAAGGGCAATGTGGTCACCGGCGACCACATCCTGTATATCTACGGCCTGTACATGAAGGAAAGGGGCAAGCTGCTCAACAACAAGGTGGTCACCACCGTGATGAGCAATTTCGGCCTCTACAAAGCCCTGGACAAGGTGGGCATCGAATACGATAAAACCAAGGTGGGCGACAAGTACGTCTACGAGAACATGGTGCAGACCGGCAACCGCATCGGCGGCGAACAGAGCGGGCACATCATCTTCTCCAAGTACGAAACCACCGGCGACGGCATCGTGACCGCCCTGAAGCTGATGGAGGTCATGCTGGCCAAGGAAAAGCCCATGAGCGAGCTGGCCGCTCCCGTGGTGTTCTATCCCCAGGTGCTCAAGAACGTCCGGGTCAAGAGCAAGCCGGACGCCCAGAACGATCCCGACGTACAGGCGGCGGTGAAAAAGGTCGCCGATACGCTGGGGGATACGGGCCGCATCCTGGTGCGGGAAAGCGGCACGGAGCCGGTGATCCGCGTGATGGTGGAAGCCGAGAGCAACGAAATCTGCGAAAAGTACGTGGACAGCGTCATCGACGTGATCCGCGCCAAGGGACATATCGCAGAGTAACGGACACACAGATAATAACGCCGTACGGTAAACGCACGGCGTTTTTTGCGCACAAAATTGCCGATCCGCGCCGCAGAACGTGCGCAGGAACAGCAAAAATGCGGGAATACGAAGGGAAAACCCTCAGTTCTTTCTCTGAAAAACGAAAAAATTGAGGGGGATCGGCGAAATGTGCACAATCGCGCCTCATCCGTTGTTTCCGGGCTTTTGTACCATATTGTACATGCCGCATGCGTCGGGACGGCTGGGAAACGTTGAAAAACAAGGGCTTTTCTCACTTTGGTTTCTGCTTTTCGCTTTGCCGCTTTTTTCCTGCGGTGAACAAATGAAAAGAAAGGAATGAGAAGAAAGAGAGAAAGAAATGAGATAAAAATACCCATTTTTCCATTGTTGACCTGTACAAAAAATAACAAAATAGAACCACAGAGTGCAAATGCGCTCAATTCGAGGAACCCCAAAAAATGAAGGAGGAAGGAAACCATGAAGAAAATCCTGGCTGCCCTGTTGGTTGCTGTGATGCTGCTCTCCCTGGTGCCTGCTGTGCTGGCCGAAGGCGAAGAACCCATCACCCTGACCGTGTTCCGCGGCGATCCCGGCGATCAGCCCACGGAAGACAACAAGATCTACAAGCTGATCGAGGAAAAGTTTGGCGTTAAGTTCAGCTTCTCCTACCTGGCCGGCGACCTGGATCAGACCCTGAGCATTCAGCTCGCGGGCGACGTGTATCCGGATCTGTTCGACGGCGGCAACAGCGCTGACCTGATCATCAGCGGCGGCGCCCTGATCAACCTGCTGGACTACATCAGCCCCGAAAAGACCCCCCGTCTGTGGGCCCACATCGAGCCCCAGAAGGCCCGCCTGATCGAGAAGGATGCTGATGGCAACGACGTGCTCTACATCATCCCCAACTATGGCCTGCCGGATGGCCCCCAGATCGCCCTGAGCGTCGGCGGCCCCGCCTTCTTCATTCAGAAGCAGGTTCTGGAATGGGACGATTATCCCACCATCAAGACCCTGGATGAATACTTCGATCTGCTGGAGCGCTTCCTGGATGCCAACCCCACGGACGAGAACGGCACTCCCTACACCGGCTTCGGCATCCTGTGCGAAGACTGGCGTCATTTCTGCCTGATCAACCCCGTGCAGCATCTGATGGGCCGTCCCAACGACGGTGAAGTGTACATCTGCGTCACCGATCAGAACTACGAAGTGACCGGCAACGATCCCTCCGTGGAATTCAAGACCGAGACCTTCATCGACAAGCCCTATGCCAAGGCCTACTACAAGAAGCTGAACGATGCGTTCCATGCGGGCCTCATCGACCGCAACACCTTCTCCATGAGCTATGACCAGTACATCGCCCTGATTTCCAGCGGCACCATGCTGGGCATGTTCGACCAGGCCTGGGACTTCGGCACCGCTTCTTCCGCCCTGGTGGACGCCAAGATGTATGACCGCACCTACGTGGCCCTGGGCCTCGTGTACGATCCCGACTACGTGAACGGCGCTGAGATCGAAGAGCACTACCTGAACGGCTCTCTGCCCAATGTCCGCCGCGGCTTCGGTATCTCCACCACCTGCCAGTGCCCGGAACGCATCATTGCCATGTGGGAAGAAATGCTCTCCGACGAATGGCAGCTGATCTTCAACTGGGGCATCGAGGGTGAAGACTACTACATCACCGAAGACGGCCGTCTGAACATGACCGAAGAACAGTACGCCAACACCCAGAACTCTCAGTGGAAGCTGGCCAACAAGGCTGACGGCTTCTTCCAGAGCAGCCCCAAGAAGCAGGGCTGGATCATGAACGACATCCAGGTTGGCGACAAGGTCGTCAAGGCTGGCAACTGCTGGGAACCCGGCAACCAGGATGAAATCGTGTTCGGTCTGATGAACGAATACGACAAGGAATTCCTGGCCGCCTATGGCTACAAGAAGTTCGCTGACTTCGTGAATCCGCCCATCGAGCTGGCTCCCTACGGCGAAGCCTGGCAGATCGACTACACCCCCGTGACCGTGGCGCATGACAACTTCCTGAAGGTGCAGGATCGCGTGCTGCCCGAACTGATCCAGTGTGACCCGGCCGAATACGACGCCAAGTGGGATGCCTTCGTGGATGAAATCACCCCCTACTGCGACGAATTTGCCGCCTTCATGCAGGATGCGGTCGTTAAGGAAGCCCATAAGGTTCTCGACAACGTCCAGTAATCTAAGCTAACCTACGCCAGAGGGGAGAGGTTCTTCTCTCCCCTCTGGTTTTTCGGAAAGGAGTCATGGGTATGACCGGTGTTGCTAAAACCCCTGAAAGGGCCTTGAAGAAAAACAAGGCAGGCTTTTTCCATGTGCTCGGCAGTCAATGGCAGCTGGCGCTCATGTCCGTTCCGATGCTGCTGTACGTGTTACTGTTCAATTATGGCCCCCTGTGGGGCTGGATCAACGCCTTCAAGGATATCGCCCATGCCCGCGGCACCTGGGCGGATTTCCTCAAGGGCAAGGATGCGGCCTGGTACGGGCTGCAGAACTTTGAAAACCTCTTCCGGCCCGGCGCCATCATGTTTACGGACACCATCAAGAATACCGTGGCCATGAGCCTGATCAACCTGGTGCTGGGTACGGTGTCCGCCATCTTGCTGGCCATCCTGCTCAACGAAGTGCGGCAGAAGTCCTTCAAGCGCACCGTGCAGACGGTGACCTACCTTCCTCACTTCCTGAGTATGGTTATCGTGGTCGGTATCGCGCAGATCATTTTCGACAGCAGTACCTTGAACCCGGGGCCCTTAAACAGCCTGCTGCTCAGCACGGGCATCGTGAAGCAGGGCCCGGACTGGCTGAACACGCCGGGCTACTTCTGGTGGCTGGTCGGCGTCATCAACGTTTGGAAAGAAGTCGGCTGGGGCACCATCATTTACATCTCCGCCATGACGGGCATCGACCCCTGCCTCTATGAGGCCGCTTCCATCGACGGCGCAGGCCGCTGGCAGCGGATCCTCCATGTTACCCTCCCCGGCATCCGTTCCACCTTCGTCATCCTTCTGATTATGAACATCGGCCACCTTCTGGATACCGGCTTCGAAATGCAGTATCTGCTGAAGCGCAACGCCACCGAGCAGGTCGCCTACACCATCGACCTGTACGTGATGGAATATGGTATCCGGCAGAATGACTACGGCCTGGCTACTGCAGCCGGCATCTTTAAGAGCGTGATTGCAATCTTCCTTCTCACAGGCGCGAATTTCATCTCCAAGAAACTCGGCGAAGATTCGCTGATGTGACGAGCGTACGGGAAGGAGGCAGATATACATGAGCAAGAAAATTGAAATGGCCGTCCAGGCGGGCCCCCGGGAGGACACGCGAGGGCTCAAGGAAATTCCGGAAACCCTTCGCCGTCACGCCAGGCTGAGCCCCAAGCAGATGCGCATCAGCATGACCATCGCCACGGTGGTGATCCTCGTGCTGGCCGCACTGATGATCGTTTCCCAGAGCCGGACCACGGATATTCTCAAGAACAACGAAAGCGCGGTGCTCCTCAAAGAGGCCATGCACGCCGAGCGCATTGAGCTGACCAATAAGCTGGCCCTGACGGACCGTTACGGCACCGATACCATCAACGGAAAGCGTTTGTTCGTTCTCCAGGAGATCGGCCAGCAGAACGGCGACGAGGCCAACAAACTGTATTGGCTGATCTACTGCAACGAGGACGAAGCAAAAGAATACGAAAAGACCCTGAAGAACTACAAGCAGCTGATCCTTCTGGACCAGAAGGAAGAGAAAGGGCTGTACGTCGCCGTGGCCCGTGCAACGGAGCTGGATGAAAGCATCGCAAAGCTGGCCAGCAAAGGCATCACCGCTCATTTCATTGCCCTGGACGGCCTGGACGGCGAACCGGATCTGACCGGCGTTTCGGAGGAGGACCAGGAGACGCTGGCCGCCATGCTGAACGAGCTGACCGTGTACAATTTCGGGTATGACAGCTTCCAGTCCGTCCGCCTGTCCCGCGGCACCCAGGCGCAGATCTCCTCCAAAAAGGATGAGCGCAACACCCTCAGGCTGTACCGCATCATCCTGATCGCCGTGCTGATTGTCCTGGCGCTGATCCTGGCCCGGCAGCTCAAGGCAGAGAACAGGCACGAGGCCGATAAGGAAAAATATCGCAGGAACCGCATCATCCTGCTGGTCATCGCCTTTGCGCTGCTGTGCGGCATCGTGACGCTATCCGCCATGATCAATCAGAAAGGCGAAGAGCTGGTGGTCATCAGCGAGCTGACCGCCCCCACCGATCAGGCCAAGTCCCCCACGGAGGCTGCGGAGGGAACGAAGCTGACGGACGAGGAGCTGGAAGGCAAGTTCGTATACCGGATGGGCAAGGGCAAAAACGAAAAGGTCTATTCTGTCACCGTGCCCGAGCCCATGGGCGGCTTAGGCTTCTGGCGAGCGGTCTATTACGTGGCGCTGGTGCTGCTGATCGTGTTCTGCATTTCCCTGCTGTACTTCTTCCGGTATGAGCATGATCTGGGCTTCCCCGTATTCAACACCGTACTGCTGGTTCTGCTGATGGTGATCACCCTGTATCCCGTGCTCAATACCGTGGCATACTCCTTCAACGACGGCACCGACGCCGCCAGGGCCGGCATCCATATCTGGCCCCGGGTGTTCAGCACCGACAGCTACAAGGAGGTCATGACCACAAGCCTCTACAAGGCCGCCGGCATTTCCGCCGCCAAGACCATCATCACCACTTTCATGAACCTGTTCTGGACCGGGATGCTGGCGTTTGCGCTGTCCCGCAGGGAATATGTGCTGCGTAAGTTCATCACCCTGGTCATGGTTATCACGATGTATGTGAACGCAGGCCTGATCCCCAACTTCCTGCTGGTCAGCAGAACGCTGGGCTTGCGGGATACCTTCTGGGTCTACATCATCCCGACCATGTTCTCCTGCTTCAACATGATCGTGTTAAGAACGTACATCATGGCGCTGCCCAATGAGCTGGTGGAATCGGGCCGCATCGATGGCGCCGGGGACTTCCGTATCTACTGGCAGATCATCTTCCCGCTGTGCGCTCCCGTGCTGGCTACTGTGGCCCTGTTCGTGGCCGTGGGCGCCTGGAACTCCTGGTTCGACACCATGATGTACAACTTAAAGACGCCTGATCTGTATTCCCTGCAGTACTACCTGATGATCAAGGTGCAGACCGCGGGACAGACCTCCAACCTGGCCAACGGCACCGTGGATGCGGCGAACGAGCTGGCGCGGCAGAGCGTATCCTCCCGTACGGTGCAGTGCGCCACCACCGTGGTGACCGCATTGCCCATCCTGATCATTTATCCCTTCCTGCAGCGCTACTTTGTCACCGGTATGGCGCTGGGCAGCGTGAAGGGCTGATCGGGCGATGAAAGACGGAAAGGATACTGCCATGACAACCAGGCAAGATGGCCGCAGCGAGGGACGGAACAAGTTTCCGGATGGGTTCAGGATCCTGCAGGGCAAGCAGGAATACATCACCTATCTGGATCATTCCTCCATCCGCATCTGGCCATCCGATACGGCGGCTCATTTCGACCAGCATACCCATTCCGCCATTGAGATCATCATGCCCCAGCGGGGCGTATCGGTGTACCACATGCTGGATGCGGTATACCGGGTGCAGGCTGGGGAGATCCTGATCGTTCCCTCCGGGTGCCCCCATGAGCTGACGGAGTACCGGGATACGATCCGGTATCTGCTGCTGTTCGAGCCCAATCCCCTGCTGAACCTGCGGGACATGCCCAGCATTTCCGCCATGATGCAGCAGCCTATTTACCTGCATGACGATCCGGAAACGGCGAAGCAGGTGAGCGATCTGCTGATGCAGGCGGTGGACTGCTATTTCAGGAAAGAGCCCATGTGGAACACCCAGTGCTATTCGTACCTGCTGCAGATGTACGCGCTGCTGGGGCAGAAATACATAGAGGGCACGCCCCAGCGGGTGGTGAGCCAGCGCAACATCGATCCGGCGATCATGAACAGCGCCATCACCTACATCAACGAGCACTACATGAACGACATTTCCCTGGAGGATGTGGCGGTGTTCGCCGGGTTTTCCAAATGCTATTTCTCCCGCACTTTCAAGCAGTTCTCCGGAGTCTCCTTCCTGGAGTATCTGACGCGGAAGCGGCTGAACGTGGCATCGGATCTGCTGGTGCGCACCAATCAGCCCATTCACGAGGTGGCGAAAAAATCCGGGTTCGGCAGCACGGCCACCTTCAACCGGGTGTTCCGGGATCACAAGAACTGCACCCCGTCCCAGTACCGGGCCATCTACAGCATGGGCGTGGACCCGGAGAAAGACAAAATGCTGCTGTAAAGAAACGCAAAAATCAAGCCCGGGAGTTCGGAATGAACTCCCGGGCTTTTGCCGTGAATGGGATCAGGCGTAGATCAGGTTCAGGCTGGATTCCTTGTCGAAGAAGTGCATCACCTTTCCTTCAAAAGTGATATACAGCTTCTTGCCGTAGGCCATCTCCCGGCGCTGATCCAGGCTCAGGTTGATGGTGGGGATGCGGACGATGAGACGGGTTTCATCCTCGGTGTACACGTGCAGATGCAGCTCGCTGCCCATCATTTCGTTGACCTCCAGGGTGCAGGGAATGGCCGCCGCGCTGCCCTGTTCGCTGAGCACGATGTGCTCGGGACGGACGCCCAGCACCACGTCCTGGCTCTCCACGCCCTTGTTCAGCAGCTCCTGGCGCTTTTCGCCGTCCACTTCGATCTTGGCGCCGAAGGGCGTCACGAAGTAACGGTCGCCTTCCTTGATGAGCTTGGTTTCGATCATGTTCATCTTGGGCGCGCCGATGAATTCTGCCACGAAGATGTTCCGGGGCTTCTCGAACACCTCGGTGGGGGAACCCACCTGCTCGATGATGCCGTCCCGCATGATCACGATCCGGTCGCCCAGGGTCATGGCCTCGGTTTGGTCGTGGGTGACGTAGATGAAGGTGGTATCCAGCTTCTGGCGCAGCAGGATGATTTCCGCGCGCATCTGGTTGCGCAGCTTGGCGTCCAGGTTGCTCAGCGGCTCGTCCATCAGGAACACCTTGGCGTTGCGCACCATGGCGCGGCCGATGGCCACGCGCTGGCGCTGGCCGCCGCTCAGCGCCCGGGGCTTGCGGGTCAGGTACTGGGTGATGCCCAGGATCTCCGCGGCGTTGGTGACCTTTTCGTAGATCTCGTCTTCCGGGATTTTCTTGAGCCGGAGGGAGAAGGCGATGTTGTCATACACCGTCATATGAGGATACAGGGCGTAGTTCTGGAACACCATGGCGATGTCCCTGTCCTTGGGCTGCAGGTCGTTGACCACCACGCCGTCGATCTCCACCGTGCCGCCGGAAATGTCCTCCAATCCGGCGATCATGCGCAGGGTGGTGGATTTGCCGCAGCCGGAGGGGCCGACGAACACCACAAATTCCTTATCCTTGATATCCAGGTTGAAATCGTGAACGGCCGTCACGTTATTGTCATAGACCTTCTTGACGTCGGTCAGTTTCACACTTGCCATTGTCTGTCCTCTCCTTTCTCAATTAACCCTTGACAGCGCCGCCGGTGACGCCTTCCACATAGTACTTCTGCAGGCACATGAACAGGATCGCCACCGGAATGGCCACCAGTACGCCGCCTGCGCAGAACATGGTGTAGCGCGAAGCGATCTGGTCTTTGCTGAGCCAGCTGTACAGACCCACGGCCACGTTCATGCCTTTGGAGGTACCGAAGGCAATGTACCGAGCGAACACGAAATCGCCCCAGGGCCCCATGAAGGCTGTCAGGATCGTGTAGATCACAATGGGCTTGGAAAGCGGCAGAATGATCTTTTTCAGCACCTGGAAGCGCGTGGCGCCGTCCACGCGAGCGGCCTCATCCAGGGATTTGGGCACGGTATCGAAGAAGCCCTTGGATACGTAGTAGCCCATGCCGGAGGAGGCGATGTATACCAGGATCAATCCGGGCACCGAGTGCGCCTGGGTCAGCCCCAGATCCTTGAGCACGCGGTAGAGGATGATCATGGTGAGCATGCCGGGGAACATGCCCAGGATCAGCATGAGGCGCATGAGGGGCTTGCGCATTTTGAAGCGGAAGCGGGAAAGCGTGTAGCTCATGCACAGCACGATGATCGTCTGCAGGGCGGCGGTGAAAAGGGCGATGATAAAGGTATTGAGATACCACAGGGGGAAGTTGGTGGACAGAAGATCCACGTAGTTGTAAATGTGCAGCTTTTCAGGCATCACGTAGTCCACCTGCAGTGTGGATTCCGCCCGGAAGGACTGCAGCAGGATGGAAATGAAGGGGATCAGCCAGATCACGCTGATGAAGATCAGGATCGCGTGGATGCTGGTATTGGCGATGGTCCGGGAAGTCTTCAGGCCCATGTGGTGGCCCGTCTGGGCCCTCTCTGCCCGGGTCAGCCGCGGCTGTGCGCTGCTGCTGTCGCTGAATTTGGTCATCAGCAGGGCGAGCCCGATCACCAGGGCGACGGCCGCCAGGATCATCAGCAGGGCTTTATTCCGCATGCAGAAGAGCCTGGACGAATCCAGGGCTTCCAGCGTTGCGCTGTTATCGGTGCCCAGCTCGCTGATGCGCAGATGGGATTCCTTCTGGTTGAAAGCAGTGAGGGTGCCGTTCATGTATTTCATTGCTTTCTTGAGGCCCAGCTCCTGGATCAGCGCGCAGATGCTGTTCTGATAATTCCGGGCGAATTCCCGGCTTTCGGACGGTATGAGCTTTTCAGACAGGTCCATGGCGGACAGGAGCCGATCCAGGTATTTGCGGGCTTTCGTTTCCGTGAACCTGGAGTTATCCGCGTCTTGCTTGCTCTGCTGGTACTTCTTGATGGCCAGGTCCAGGGCTTCCTGCGCCTCGGCGACGGCCGTTTTGTTTTCTTCGGTGTCGGCCTGGTCCAGGAGGGCCTGGGCAGCTTCCAGCGCTTTTTCGGCGTCGGCCAGCTTGCCGGCGTCCCGCTCTGCCTTGGAAGCGTCGCTTTCCGAATTATCGATGGCGCGGCCCACTTCCTTGTCGATGGCGTACACGTCGGTCAGGTAATGATTGAGCTTCTGATCCTGGTTGATGGCTTCCCGGATTTGGGCAAGACGGGCGGCGTATTCGCCTTCGGCGCCGGTGGAGCCGGGATCCGCGCCGCGCATGGCGGACAGAACGGTATGCGCTGCTTCCGCGTCGGCTCTCGTGACCTGCTCGTTGATGTCGCCGCAGTGCAGCTTGGCGTATTCGATCCCGTTCTCATCGATCATCCGGTAGATGCCCTGCAGGTACTGCAGCGTCACGGGATCTTTTTCATAGATATGGTCCATGAAAGCGCGGACGTCTGACAGATCCTGTTCTTTGAGGGTTTTGAGGATGTCCTTGATGAAGCTCTTGGCAGGATTGGTTTCCAGGTCCTCCACCAGGCGGAAGACGCTGGCAATGTAGCCGAGCGTTTGGTCCTTGTCCGCCGCTTCCGAGGCCTGATACTTTTCCGTGAGCTGCTGCTGGGCGAATTCCACGCTGCTCTGTTCGGAAGCGGCCACGGTGGTCAGATAGGCCAGCGCCTGTTCCACAGCCTTGCGCTCGATCTCCGCTTCGGCTTCGGTGGGCTGCTCCGCTTCGGGCGCCTGGCCTTCTTCGGCAGCCTGCTCGGGCTTTGCTTCTTCGGCAGCCGACGCCGCGGGCAGCTCCGCCTCCAGGGCTTTCTTGCTGTCCTTGATGGTCTGGAACACGAAATCCAGGAAGCTGTCGGCCTTCTGGCGGGTTTCCTTGTCCATGTCGGCGTTGCCTTCGTCGATCCTGGCGCGGGCGTCCTCCAGCCCGTAGGTTTCGATGGCGGTGCTGACGCCGTCCAGATAATCCAGCGCCGTATCCGGGCCGACGTCTTTCATCTTTTTGAAGGCTTTGTCGGCCTTGCTGATGGCATCAAAGACCTCGTCGGTGTATTCCTGCGCCCGGTCGGCCCCTATGGTATTGATGGACTGAACGAAGACGTCCGTGATCTCCAGGGTATCGATCAGGCCGTACGTATCGTGCATTTCATCCAGATAGATGGCCGCGGCATCCTTGCCGGCGGTGTCGAAGGTATCGACGATGGCATAGGTGCTGCGATAGTCCGCCTTGACTTGGTCCAGGCCTTTGCTGTCGATCTCACCGTATACGTCCTGGATCTTCACATCGATCTTTTTGAACAGATCGAAGTATTTGTTTCCGTTGGCGATCCCCTTGATGCACAAGCACAACAGCACCACGCCAGCCAGGATGAAGGCGATGGCCAGTATTCTGGCTGTTACTTTTTTCTTCATCACTGGAAGTCCTCCTCATTCTTGATGGACGGGAGCAGGTTGTAGACCACCAGGGAGATCACGGCGATCACCAGGAACACCAGGATACCGATGACGGACGCCATGTAATATTGGGATTCCGCGCCCGTGGTGATCTTGAACAGCCAGGTGATCAACAGGTCCGTGTAGCCTACCGTGCCTGCCGCTGACGACGCGGCGCTGTTCGTTGGCGCACCTCCTGTCAGCAGGTAAATGACGTTGAAATTGTTCATGTTCCCGGTGAAGCTGGTGAGCAGGTAGGGGCCGGTGATGAACAGCATGTACGGCAGCGTGATCTTGCGGTACTGCTGCCAGGCGTTTGCCCCGTCGATGCGCGCGGATTCATACAGGTCTGCCGGGATGTTCATCAGGATACCGGTGGCAATCAGCATGAGGTAGGGGATGCCGATCCAGATATTGATGACGATGACCAGGATCCGCGCCAGGGTGGGATCGCCGAAAAAGTCGATGCCTTCGTTGATCCAGTGCATGCTTTTCAGGAAGCCGTTGAAGATGCCGTTCTTGGCGAACATCTTGCTCACGTACAGCAGGGAAATGAACTGGGGAATGGCGATGGTGAGCACCAGGATGGTGCGCCAGCCCTTCTTGAAGCGGATGCCCTTCTTATTGATGGCCATGGCCACCAGCATGCCCAGGAAGTAGTTGGTGAAGGTGGCGAAGAAGGCCCAGATCAGCGTCCAGGACAGCACCTCGCCGAAGGTGGCCACGTAGGACTGGGTGCCGGCGCCCCCGGTGACCTTCCAGGACAGCAGCTCGTTGAAATGGGTCAGCCCCGCCCAGTGGAACAGGTGGTTGGAATAGCCGTCGCTGGCGCCGGAATAGTTGGTGAAGGCCACCAGCACCATGAATACGATGGGCATGACGGTGAACACCAGGATACCGGTGAGGGGCAGGGCCAGCAGCGTCTTATGGAACTGATCGTCCACCATGGAGCGCAGATCGTCCCTGCCGCTCTTGAGCGGCTTTCCGGATGCGAGGATCTTTTCCGACAGCTGATTCTGCTTCACGTTCATCCGCCAGGTATAAATGAAGGCGATGATGAAGAAAATGGTGAGCACGCCGTAAAGCAGGATTTTGAAGGAGTTGTCGCCGTACTGGGTGGAATAGGTGTCCGTAACGGGGTTATAGATCTTGTTCAGCACGGGCTCCACCTTGCCCAGGGAAGGCAGCATCTTCAGCCAGTAGCTGCCGGTGAAGACCATGTAGAGGATAAACACGATCTCAAACACCAGGAACAGCACGCCCCGCATCACCTGGCCCCGGGCGATGTTGCCAAAGCCCATGACCGCATAGCTGGTGCGGGTTTTCCAGTCGCCGCGGGTGAAGGTGCCCACGATGTCCCGCACCTCCCGGGCGATCTTCAGCCCTGCGCCCTTCAGGGCATCCCAGATTTTCAGCCCCGTTCTTTTCAGGGCGGCGGGAATGCCCAGCACCTTTTTCACGGCCTTGTAGGCGGGCTTTTCCGCCTTGCTCAGCCGCAGGGATTCCGCGTCCCCCGCGGAGGTGCAGGCGGAATACAGTTTGTCCCATTTCAGGAGGATGACCGCGGCCAGCGGAAGCAGCACCACGGCTGCCAGCACCCAGGAAATCCACATGGGCACGCCAATGCCGGACATGATGCCGCCCAGCAGCAGGAACACCAGGAGGCCCACCGCCAGTACGCCAATGACCGTCAGCACGCATTTCACGGCGGACAGGCTGTCGCTCCCGCGGTCTTGCGCTTGGATATTTGACATGGACTCACTTCCCTTTTTTTGATGCGCTTTTTAAGGAAAAGGCCGGAACCAATCGGAATTGGCTCCGGCCGTCCGGTTACCGATTGCTGGATTTTTCAATCAAGCATCGGAAGAAGTATTACTCGGCCGCCAGGCTCACTTCGCCGGTGGTTTCATTGAACACCACATAGTAGGTGCCCGCTTCTTCCACCACAAAGTTGTCAGCCGGGAAAGCGTTATCCCAGCTCAGGCCCTGGCGTACCTTGAACTGCACGCCGGCTTCCATATCCCAGGCCTGTTCGGTCTTCCACTCGCTGGCGGAAACCTTCGTCATGGGGATATCTTCGCTCCAGTTGCTGCGGGTTTCGTTGTTGTAATCGGTGTAGAAGAAGCCGTCGGTCAGGTTGCAGGTACCGATGACGGTCCAGGCGAACTTCACATCGTCGCTCATGGTGAACAGGCTGGCGATCTTGTCTTCGTAGTTCTGCAGCGCCTGCTTGAGGCCTTCCTCATCCTCGGCGTCCTTCACGTCGTCACCGATGACCTTGGCGATATCCCACCAGGAGCCGTGGATCTGGCCCTGCGGGATGGAATAGGGGCTCTGGGCCAGCAGGGCGGCCAGGCCGGGGTTGGCCTGCACGGCCTCGGAGGCCTGGGCATCCAGGTTGGAGGGGCCCCAGGCGCGGGCTTCAAACCGTTCCATCTGGCAGTCTTCGCCGGTCAGGTACTGCGCCAGCAGGTTCAGCGCGGCGGCTTTGTAGTCGTCCACCTGGGGCTTGATGCCCATCAGCTTGCAGCCGTTGAAGGAACCCAGGTGATACAGCTGGCCGTCCACTTCGAAGGAGGGCAGATCGGCAACGCCCATGTTGTCGCCCAGGATGCCCTTGACGGTAACGTAATCCCAGGTGCCGGTCACGACGGCGGCGGCGCCGTTGGCGAACTCAGAGCCGCTGGAGGAGTTCAGGTGATAGGGAGAGCTGACCAGCTTCTTCATGCCCTTGGCGGCGATGAGGCCCTGGGGGCTGTTGAAGGTGTCGTGCACTTCGATGAACTGGCCGTCGGAATCGGTGGTCCATTCGGAGACGCAGCCGGTGCCGAAGAAGAAGGAGGCCAGATACCAGGCGCTGGTGCCCATTTCAAAGGCGAAATACTTTTCAGCGTTCTCGCAGTCCGCGATGATGGCTTCCAGAGAGTCCACGTCTTCATCGGGGATGATGCTCTTGTCGTAGTAGAGGAAGTAGCCGTTGTCGGCGGTCAGGGGATAGGCGTAAATGGCGCCGTCGGAGGTGGTGGCAGCCGCAACCACGCCGGCCGCGTTGTTCACGGTGACGAAGTCGCTGGCGCGTTCGCCCAGGCGGGCCAGGGCGCCGGCCTGCACCAGGCGGGCGAACTGATCCTGCGCGAAGCAGAAGATATCAGCGCCGGCTTCCACGTCGGTGATCATCTGGGTGGCGGCGTCCGCTTCGGAAACGGGCTCCACGGTGGCGTTGAAGATGATCCCGCGGCTGTTGTCTTCGTTGAAGTTTTCGATCTGCTGACGGGTCAGATCGGCGATTTCTTCGGCCACCCAGATGGTGACGTCATATTCGCCTTCCAGATCGACGTCCTCGGCGAAGGTGGGCAGGGCGATGGTCAGCGCCATCACGCATGCGAGCAGAACGGCAAGAAACTTTTTCATGGGAAATCATCCTTTCTCACTTTTTCCACAGGAAACAACCCCTTTGAAATCGGGATACGGATCCATGTGGTTTCTTATCGGGTACATTTTAATCTTCTTCATCGAATTTGTCAATAGTTTTTTTATTGTAACCGGAAAACACATGAAATAGGATAAAAACCTTTGTTTACTGTATTTTTGTGGAAAAAAACCGCATGCCGGGAGCAGACGGCTCCCGGCATACGGCGGACGGCGAGGAAAAGGAAAATCAGCGCACGGAATTGAGCATGGCGTCGTCGATCTTGCCCCAGGCGCCGTTGCCCGCGCCCTGGCATTTCACATACACGCCCACGGTGACCTCCGCCCCGGCAGGAGCGGAAAAGGCGGGGGTGGAAGCTGTGTGCCAGTCGTTGTAATAGGTGATCGTAAGCGGCGCGGTGGCCGCGATTTCGCCGTTCACCCGGACGTACGCGTAAATATCCGTATCGCCCCCGTCCCCGCCCATGATGGAAACGGTGAAGCGGTAATTGCCTTCGGGCAGATCCTTCACCTGCTGCTCCAGGGTGAATTCCACGCTGTCCCGGGCGGCGCTCCAGAAATGGGCGTGCCTGGTGCCGGTGAGGGAATCGGATTTCTTGTCCTCGATTTTCAGCTCGTCCGTGTGCCCGAGATCCGTGAAGGTCCAGGCGCCGCTGTTTTCCTCAAAGCTGTAATCGGCGAGGTAATTGTATTCCACCATGGAAACGAAGCATTTCGCCTCCATGCCCCCTGCCAGGCCGCGGATCTCATATTTCTCCGGGCCGGAATCGTGCATCTGCCGGTCCATTTCCTCGGTGAAATCCCAGGAAACGGGGATCGCCTGCCGGCTGTCGTCGGTCATAACGGCGTTTACGGCGGCCGGCAGGGAAAGGGGGGCGTTCAGATCGCAGATCAGGGATACGTCCTCCAGGGCGTCAGCCGTGGGCGCGATCTCGTTGCCCGTGCGCATGAGGGAGAACACCCGCAGGCTTTCCAGGGGATGGCCCTGGGCGTCGAAGAGGGCCTGGTTGTCCACGGCGCTGCCGCCGTAATACTTGCCCGCGTCGGCGGGATCGTAGGCCGCGGCGTAGCTGCTGGCCCAGCCGGAGCCGTACTTTTCCCATTTTTCGTGGTTCTCTTCCCAGCTCGCGCCGCCCACGGTGATCCAGGCGCCTTCCCAGTAAACCACGCCGATGCCCGCGCCGCCGGTGCGGTTCGCCACGGTATCGGTGATAGCCCGTAGGCAGTTGGCCTGGCCCTGGGGGGTGAAGGGATAATCCTTGATGATGCCGCCGCCGTCGCCGATGGTATTGGCGGAAAAATCGGTATCTTCAGCGGTGTAGGCGTAGGAGGTTTCCATCACCATCACCTTTTTGCCGTAGGCGGAGGCGATCTCCGAAAGCACCTGGGAGAGGTTTTCCAGCGTGCCGTGCCAGTAGGGGTAATAGGAGGTGGCGAACACGTCGTAATCCACCTGGTAATATTCCATTTTCCTGGCGTAGGTCAGATAGCTGTCCGCCTTTTCCGGGTTGGCGAAATGCAGCGCCACCAGCGCGTCGGGGTATACCTCCCGGGTGGCCTTCGCCCCCGCCTGCATCAGATACTGGATGTTGAACCAGATCTTTTCCCCGCACAGGTACTGGTTGGTTTCGTTGCCCACCTGCACCATGCACACGTCCACCCCGGCGGCCTTCATTTGCTCCAGGCAATCCTTCGTATACTGATAAACCGCTTCGGTTTTCTCCTCGATGGCCATGTCCTTCCAGGCCAGGGGCGGCATCTGCTTGCCCGGATCCGCCCAGAAATCGGAATAATGGAAATCCACCAGCAGGCGCATGCCGTTTTCCGTGGCCCGGCGGCCGATCTCCGTCGCCGCGCCGATATCGCAGTTGCCGCCGCCGTAGCCGTTGCCATCCTTGTCGTAGGGATGGTTCCACACCCGGACGCGGATCGTATTGATGCCGCTGTCCGCCAGCAGGCGGAACAGGTCGGTTTCTTTTCCGTCAAAATCGTAATACCGGACGCCGCTTTTTTCTTCGGCCAGGACGCTGGAAATATCCATGCCGAAGATGAAATCCTCCGGCAGGTTTTCCACCTTTTTCACATACAGGGAGCTTCCTTCCTGCGCGCTGGCAAAGGACGGAAGGAGCAGCGACGCCAGCAGCGCGGCGGCCAGGATCACACGAAGCAGCTTCACGTTGGATTCCTCCTTTTTTACGGCATGTTCAGCAGCAGCCGGGCCGCGTCCACGGCCAGGCCGTCCACGGCGTTTTCCGCGTCCGGGTTGTGCAGGGAGGAAGCGCCCACCAGCAGGTAATAATCCTGCGCGTTTTCCTCCGACGTTTCGTATTCAATGTATTCCTCGGCGATGCCGAAGCGGTCCGCCGCGCTGTAGGCGGTGATCCCCAGGGCCACGCCCTCCCGGGACAGGGTGCATTCCTCCCGCAGTGCGGCGGGCAGCGGAGCGAACCAATCCCGGTAAGTATCCACGTCGGCGGCGCGGACGATATACAGATCGGCGTTTTTTATGGAATCGGCGCCCATCAGGGCGTAGCCGAAGGGCCGAACCTGCACCATTTTTATGCGGCCCGCCAGCTTTTCCTCCAGCTGCACCGCCATTTCCGTGGCCCGGGGGACGGAAGCATTCACCCACAGCACGATCTTGTTTTCCGGGGCGGTATCCGTGATCCGGGTGAATACGAAGCCCCACACCAGCACGCACAGCATCAGCCACAGCAGCAGCAGGGGGACCAGGGAAAAGATGCGCTTAACCGTCCTCATGCAGCACCTCATAATCGGCGATGAACTGCCGCCGGGTCCGGATGCGCAGGGGCGTTCCTTCGGGGATGCCCCGGAAAAAGCGCTCGTCCAGCAGCAGGGTTGCCGGCCCGTCTTCCGCGTCCAGGCGCGCTTTCCGGACCCGGATGCTGCCGGGCACCTGAAAGGCGCCGCCCATCCAGGTCAGCGTACCCTCCCGGGGTGCGGAGGGCTCCTCCTGCAGGATGCCCGTCACATGGCGGTATTCCGCCCGGGCGGGACGGTATGCCAGGAAGAAAACCAGGATGGCCGCCCAGCCGGACGCCGTGGAAAGGATCAGCACCGGCGGGAACAGGATGGCGGCAGTGCCCGTGCGCACCCGGGTGCACAGATATGCGCACGCCGCCCAGCCGCAGAAAAGCAGGGCGCAGGCGAGGAGCAGGCTTCCTTGGGCGGCCCGCCGGCAGCGGCGCTCCAGCGCGGGGGTATACAGCGGTTGCACGGGGCGTTTCCTCCTTGTTCAGATTTAGGTTGTGCCGGCTTTTTTGCATCCGGGCCGGCTGCTGACGCCATTATAACACGCATTCCGGCCCTTGACAAGCAATGGGATTTCGTGAGATGATAAGGATACAGATAAGATGAAAGAAGGGATCGGGAATGAAGCGGGCGATCTGCGTTTTTCTCGCGCTGATGCTGCTGACGGGCGCCGCCGCGGCGGACGGCGGCCGCGTGCGGGATGAAATCGCTGTGGATGGCGTTTCCTTTGAGGACGCTGCGGACGTATCGGACAACAATCGGGTATTTTACGAAATTTTCGTGGGCTCCTTCTCCGATTCCGACGGGGACGGCGTGGGGGATCTGCGGGGCATTATCAACCGGATGGATTACCTGAACGACGGGGATCCCGCCTCCGGCCTCAGCCTGGGCGTGGAGGGCCTCTGGCTGACGCCCATTTTCCAGTCGCCTTCCTATCATAAATACGACGTGACGGATTTTTACCGGGTGGACCCGGCTTTCGGCACGGAAGCGGATCTGGAAGAACTGATCGGGCTGTGTCATGAACGGGGGGTCAAGCTGATCCTGGATCTGCCCATCAACCACACCGCCACGGACTGCCGCTGGTTCAAAAACTTCGTCAACGCCCATCTGATGCACAACCCGGGCAACGATTATTACAATTTCTATCATTGGCTGGAGGGCGATGAAAAGGCCCCCGCGGGGCAGCACTACGCCCGGGTGTCCAATCTGGATCTGCGGTACGAGGCGAATTTTTCCGATTCCATGCCGGAGCCGGACTTTGACCAGCCCCTGGTGCGGCAGACGTTCCTGGATGTGGCGAAGCACTACCTGGCGCTGGGGGTGGACGGTTTCCGCTTCGACGCGGCCAAGTACATTTACTTCGGGGACAACGAAAAGAGCGCCGCGTTCTGGGAATGGTACATCGGGGAACTGAAAAAAGAAAAGCCGGACCTGTACACCGTGGCGGAGGTCTGGGACGGGGACGGGGTCATCGACCGGTATATCCCCATGACGGACTGCTTCAATTTCTCCGCCAGCCAGGCCAGCGGCATCATTGCGGAAACCGCCCAGGCGGGGGATGTGAACCGCTTTACCGCCTACGTGGAAGCCCGGCAGAAACAGCTCCGCGCCCTGCGGACGGATGCCCGGGAAGTGCTGTTCGTTTCCAACCACGATATGGACCGGGCGTCGGGCTATCTGGGCATGTCCAACGGGCGGATGGCCACAGCCGCCAATCTGTACCTGCTGTCTCCCGGCTCGCCTTTCATTTACTACGGCGAGGAAATCGGGCTGCGGGGTTCCCGGGGCTCCGCCAATACGGATGCCAACCGCCGCCTGGCCATGGTGTGGGGGGATGGCGACACCGTGCAGGATCCGGCGGGCGCCACCTACGCCAAGCAGACGCCCTATTCCGTGCAGGACCTCAGGGGCATGCGGAGCAGCCTGCTCAATCATTACAAAAAGCTGCTGATGATCCGCCGGGCCAATCCGGAGATCGCCCGGGGCGAATATACCGCGCTGAAATTCACCGGCACCAAGCTGGGCGGCTTTGTCAGCGCCTGGGAAGGAAAGCGCGTGATGGTGCTGCACAACACCACCAACGCCCCCCTGACGGTGGATCTGCAGGATGTGAACGAAGCGGGCTTTACCCGGATCGTGGCGGTCGCCGGAGCGGGGGAAGCCGCGCTGGAAGGCACCCAAGTGACCCTGGACGGGCAGACCAGCGCGGTGCTGCGCTGACGGGGAGGAAAAAATGCGGGAAATCAAGGGAAGGGACGCCGTGATCCTGGACGGCGAAATGCGCCGCCGGGAACGGGACAACCGGGCCTACATGCTGCGGCTGGACCGGGAAAACCTGATGCGGAATTACCTGCTGGAAGCCGGGCTGTGGACCAGCGCGGATCTGCCGGGGTATATTCACGGGGGCTGGGAATCCCCCACCTGTCAGCTGCGGGGGCACTTTGCCGGGCATTATCTCAGCGCCGCGGCGAAGATCTGGGAAGCCACGGGCGATCCGGAAATCAAAGGCCGGGCCGACGCCATGGTGGAGGATCTGTACCGCTGCCAGCAGGCCAACGGCGACGGCTGGGCCGGGTCCATCCCGGAAAAATACCTGGACTGGATCGCCCGGGGCAAGCCCGTCTGGGCGCCCCAGTATACCCTGCACAAGACGATGATGGGCCTGGTGGATATGGCGAAGCTCACCGGGAACAGGCGGGCGCTGGAGATCGCGGACCGGTGGGGTGAATGGTTCGACGGCTGGACAAGCCGGTTTGACCGGGAACAGATGGACGAAATCCTGGACGTGGAAACCGGCGGGATGCTGGAAATCTGGGCGGATCTGCTGGAATTGACGGGGAAGGAACGATACAGGCGGCTGCTGGAAAAATACTACCGGGGCCGGCTGTTCGACGAGCTGCTGGCCGGGCGGGATCCCCTGACCAACATGCACGCCAACACCACCATCCCCGAGGTGATCGGCTGCGCCCGGGCTTACGAGGTGACGGGAGAGGAAAAGTACCGCAGGATCGCGGAGGCCTACTGGAAGTGCGCCGTTACCGACCGGGGCGCATACTGCACCGGCGGGCAGACCTGCGGGGAGATCTGGACCCCCAAGGGGGACCAGCAGAGCCGCCTGGGGCGCAAGAACCAGGAGCACTGCACGGTCTACAACATGATGCGGCTGGCGGATTTCCTGTTCCGCTGGACGAAGGACGTGCGGTATGCCGATTACATCGAACGCAATCTGTACAACGGGATCTTTGCCCAGGGATATTACCGCTGGCGGGGCACCAACGGCTATCAGCCGCCCGAGAAAGCCTTCGGGCTGATCGCCTATTTCATGCCCCTCCGGGGCGGCGACCGCAAGGGATGGGGCTCGGAAACCAACGATTTCTTCTGCTGCCACGGCACCCTGGTGCAGGCCAACGCCGCGCTGAACCGCTATCTGTACTACCAGGACGGGCGGGATATTTACGTGTGCCAGTTCTTTGAAAGCGAAGCGCGGTTTGAGATCGACGGCCATCCGGTGAAGCTGCGCCAGCGCATCGACCGGCAGACCGGCTCCTTCCACCTGTCCAGCGATTCCTCCGGGCGGCAGAGCATCGGGGAAGTGACCTCCCGGGTGGTGAACAATCCGGAAAAGCTCCGGTTGGTGTTCGAGGTGGAAACGGACGCGCCGGCGTCCTTCCGCCTGCACGTGCGCCGGCCCTTCTGGGCGGGGCAGGGGGAGAGCCGCTTTCTCACCGCAGAACGGGAAGAATGGAAAACGGGCGATCATTTCATCGTGGAATACGGAAAAACCGTTTGGTGCGAGCCCCTGGGCGGCGATCCCGGCCGGGTGGCATATCTCTACGGCCCGGCGGTGCTGGCGGGGCTGACGGATACGGAAATCACCCTGCATCCGGATCCTGCCCGCCCGGAAACCGCCCTGCGGCGCTGCAACGAAAGGGAATGGGGCTCCTGGACGGAGGAATTCATCACCGTCACCGAGGAGAGGGCCGTGTATTTCGTGCCCCTTTACGATATCGGCAGCGAGCATTACGCCGTTTATTTCCGGATCGCCGGACGGTAAGCACGCAGGAGGTGCAAGATGGATTTTACCAAACTGGAAAAATACCTGGACGGGCTGCGGCAGGAGCACGTGCCCGGATGCGACATCGCCGTGTATCGGGATCATCAGCTGCTTTTCCGGCGTCAGGCGGGATACCGGGACGAAGCGGGGAAAAGCCCCGTCCGGCCCGACGACACGTATTGGCTGTACTCCGCCACCAAGCTGTTCACCACCTGCGCCGCCATGCAGCTGATCCGGCAGGGGAAAATCAGCCTGGACGATCCGGTGGGGGATTATCTGCCCGCCTACCGGCATCTGGCCGTGAAAACCCCGGACGGGCCGCGCCCGGCCAGGCGCACGCTGACGGTACGGCACCTGATGAGCATGCAGAGCGGCATGACCTACGATCTGGAATCCCCGTCCGTCAAAGCGGCGCTGAAGGCGCGCCCGGACGCGGATACCCGGACGCTGGTGGACGCCATGGCCGGGGAGCCCCTGGAATTTGAGCCGGGGGAGAATTTCCTCTACAGCCTGAGCCACGACGTATTGGCCGCGGTGATCGAGGAGGCAAGCGGACGGCGCTTTTCCGAGTATCTGGAAAAGCACATTTTTGCGCCGCTGGGGCTGGAAGCGATGGGCTTTTCCATCCGGCGGAAGGAGAAGCAGAGCGCCCAGTATTTCTGGCATCCGGAGGAGGAGCGCCTCATCGCGTTTTCCAACGAAGAGAACCGCTACCGCCTGAGCCCCCGCTACGAAAGCGGCGGCGCGGGGCTGACGGGGGACGTGGGGGACTACGCCCTGTTCGCGGACGCCCTGGCCTGCGGCGGGGAAACGAAGGACGGCAAGGAGATCCTGGCGCCGGAAATGATCCAGCTGTGGCGGGCCAATCAGCTGGGGCCCGTCAGCCGGGCCTCCTTCGATACCTGGAACCGCAAGGGCTATTCCTACGCCCTGGGGGTGCGCACCCGGGTGGACCTGGGCCTGGGCGGGCCGGGCAGCCTGGGGGAATTCGGCTGGGACGGCGCCGCCGGGGCCTGGACCATGGTGGATCCCGCCCGCCGGCTGTCTGCGTTCTTCGCCATGCACGTGCACAATCACCCCACCGTTTACGACGTGATCCATCCCACGCTGCGCACGCTGATTTACGAAGGGGTCGACGCCCCGTGACGGAAATCATCGCCCTGAAGCCGGGGGACGGGCTGTGGGCGGATGCCGCTGCCTTTGCGCAGGCAAGCGCCTGGCGGGCGGGGCCGTATCTGGCCCGGATGATGCGACGGCGCGCCTTTCTTCCCTGGGAAAGGGTGTTCCTGGCCCGGGAGGAGGGGGAGGATGCGGGCTACTGTGTGCTCCTCAGGGACGACGAGCTGCCCCCGGAGCACGGCTTGTTCCCCTTCATTGGCTTCGTGTACGTGGAGGAACGGCGCCGGGGGCGGCGGCTTTCCGGAAAAATGATCGATCATGCCGTGGCGTATGCGGGGCGGTGCGGCTTTCCCCGGGTGTACCTGATGAGCGGGGAAAAGGGGCTGTACGAAAAATACGGTTTCCGGCCGCTGGGGGAATACGAAACGGTGTTCGGCACGGTGGATCAGCTGTTCGTCAAAGAAACAAACGCATAAAAATACAGGCGGGCCGATGCTTCGGCCCGCCTGTCTGTCTGCGGTCAGATTTCCTGCTTGGAAGCTACCTTGTCGAAAAGCGCGGTCACCTCCTGATCGGGGGCTTTGTCCAGCCAGGAGAAGATCAGTGCCGCGGCGAAGCCCATGATGAAGCCCGGGACGATCTCGTACAGCTCGGTGTAGCCCATGAAGATGAGCCACAGGATGTCCACCGCCGCGCCGATGACGATGCCCGCGGCAGCGCCCTTGAAGGTGAGCCGCCGCCAGAACAGGGACAGCAGGATCACCGGGCCGAAGGCCGCGCCGAACACGCCCCAGGCGTTTTCTACCAGATCCATGATGGTGCCGCTGTCCGGGTTCAGGGCAATGAACAGCGCCACCAGGGCGATGACCACCACCACCAGCCGGCCGATCCAGAACATTTCTCTGTCGTTGACCTTGTTCTTGCGGATGATGGGCTTGTATACGTCACTGGCAAAGGCGGAGGCGCTGGCCAGCAGCTGGCTGTCCGCCGTGGACATGGAAGCCGCCAGGATTGCGGAGAGCAGGATGCCGCTGATGGCCGGAGGGAAGATATAGTGTACCATCTGAATGAACACGTTTTCTGCTTCCTTCTTGGTGGCAAACACCAGGTTGGGATAGTCGGGATTGGCAGCGATCATCCTGCCGATGATGCCGGCGGCCACGGCGAAGCCCAGGATCAGGATGGTCCAGGAAATGCCGATGGTGGCGCTGCGCTTGATATCTTTATCCGAACGCACGGACATGAAGCGGATGATGATGTGGGGCATGCCGAAATAGCCCAGGCCCCAACCCAGGCCGGAAGCGATATCCTTCCAGTTGGTTATCAGGTTCCAGTAGCCATCCTGGGTGATGGTGGCAGTGCTTTCCCCGGCGTTCACCACGCCCAGGGCGAAGATGGGGGCAATGAGCAGCGCGCCCAGCATCAGCATGCCCTGGAAAAAGTCCGTCCAGCAGACGGCGGAGAAGCCGCCCAGGAAGGTGTAGGAAATGATGACGGCCGCAGCGATGAGCATGCCCCATTGCGCCTCCAGGCCGAGCACTTTGGTGAACAGCGTGCTGCACGCTTTGATGCTGCTGGCGGCGTAAAGGGTGTAAGCCACCAGAAAAATCACCGCGCAGATGACCTGCATGACCTTGCTCTGAGAAAGGAAACGGTTGGTCAGGTACTGGGGGATGGTGATGGAATCCTTGGCGGCGATGGAATAGCGGCGCAGGCGCTTGGCCTCGAAGATCCAGCTCAGGGTGTAGCCGATGGCCAGGCCGATGGCGATCCATACCTTTCCGATGCCGTAGAAATAGATCGACCCGGGCAGGCCCATCAACACCCATGCGCTCATGTCCGACGCGCCGGCGGACAGGGCCGATACCCAGGGGCCCATTTTACGCCCGCCCAGGAAGTATTCCTTTTCGCCGCCGCTGCGGGTTTTCATGTAGAAATAGATGCCGATGCCCAGCATGAAGAACAGATACAGGATGAATACGATCAGTTCCGTGTTCAAGAAAGCTCGCTCCTTTCTGTGGGGACGGCAGGGCAATCGGCCCGCCGCCGGATGAACGATATAATTTTACAGGATCATGCAAAAAAATACAAGATTGAAAAGGACGGCGCACTGTTTTTTTTCGGTACGGAATGCCGCTTGGGCAGGATTGCCATTAAGAAATGAAGAAAAAGGAACGGCCCCTTCCGGAAAGTTTTTCGGATCCACCGCTTGACAAACGCGGATCGGGGCAGTATAATTTCTGCATATTCATGCACAATAACGCATGAATACAATCCCAAAGAACAGACGGAGGGCGGCTATGAAGCGGGTATTCATCGACGGGAGCGCAGGCACCACGGGCCTGAGGATCGCGGAAAGGCTGGCGGCACGGGCGGATCTGGCATTGATCCGGCTGCCGGAGGTGCTGCGCAAGGACCCCGCCGCCCGGAAGGACGCCCTGAATACGGCGGATGCCGCGTTCCTGTGCCTGCCCGACGACGCGGCCCGGGAAGCCGCGGCCATGGTGGAAAACGAAAGCACGGTGGTGATCGATACCTCCACCGCCCACCGCACCGCAGCGGGCTGGACTTACGGCTTTCCCGAATTGACCGGGCAGAGAGAGAAGCTCCGCTCGGCGAAGCGCATCGCCAATCCGGGCTGCCACGCCACGGGCTTCATTTCTCTGATCGCGCCGCTGACGGAGGCGGGGATCCTTCCCGCCGGCGCGCTGCTTTCCTGCTTTTCCCTGACGGGGTATTCCGGCGGGGGCAAGAAAATGATCGCGGAATACGAATCGGAGGGCCGGGACGCGCTGCTGGACGCCCCCCGCCAGTACGGCCTGGGGCAGACCCACAAGCATCTGCCTGAAATGAAAAAGCTGTGCGGGCTGGAAAATGCGCCGGTTTTCTGCCCCATCGTGGCGCCGTATTACGCGGGCATGGAAGTGACGGTGCCCCTGTTCCGGGAGCAGATCAATTCCGGGATGGAGGAGATCCGGGAGGTTTACAGAAATTATTACCGGACCGGCCTGGTGCACTTCATCGACAGCCCGGCGGAGGGAGGCTTCCTGTCCGCGGGGGCGTACGCGGGGCGGGACGATCTGGAAATCACCGTGGCCGGAAATGAGGACCGCCTATTGCTGATCAGCCGGTTCGACAACCTGGGCAAGGGCGCCAGCGGCGCGGCCATCCAGAATATGAACCTCGCTCTGGGCATGGAAGAAACCGGAGGGCTGGTGATGGGAAATGGCGTCTGAGGTGAAGATCGACCCCATGACCGTTGCGGATTACGACGAGGTGCGCGCTCTGTGGATGACCATCCGGGGCTTCGGCATCCGGGCGCTGGACGATTCAAGGGAGGATATCGCGCGCTTCATCGGCCGCAATCCCACTACCAGCGTGGTGGCCCGGGCGGACGGGAAGATCGTGGGCTCCATCCTCTGCGGGTCCGACGGGCGGCAGGGGGCGCTGTACCACGTGTGCGTGGCCCGGGAATACCGCAGGCAGGGCATCGGCACCCGGATGGTGGGTTACTGCATGCAGCGCCTGCGGGATATGGGGATCAACAAAGTGGGGCTCATCGCCTTCACCCGCAACGACGTGGGCAACGCGTTCTGGAAGCAGATCGGGTGGAAGCAGTCCGACGTGAATTATTATGAATTCGTGCTGAATGAGAAAAACATCACGCGCTTTATCGGGGAGGATCAGTAACATGCGGAAGATTCCGGGGGGCGTAACGGCGGCGAAGGGCTTTTCGGCGGCCTGCTGCGCCGCGGGCATCAAGTATCAGGGCCGGACGGATATGGCCATGATCACAAGCGATTCGGACTGCGCCGTGGCGGGCACCTTTACCACGAATCTGGTAAAGGCCGCGCCGGTGGTGTGGGATCAAAAGATCGTGTATGAAGAAAAGAAGGCCCGGGCGGTGGTGGTAAACGCCGGTATCGCCAACGCGGCCACGGGGAAGGAAGGCATGCGGCTCTGCCAGCAGACGGCGGCATTTACCGGGAAAGCCCTGGGGATCCCGGAAAGCCGGGTGCTGCTGGGCTCCACCGGGGTCATCGGCCCCCAGATCCCTCTGGACCGGATCACCGCCGGGGTGGCCGCCATGAAGGAGACGCTGTCTTCTTCCCTGGAAGCCGGCACCGCCGCCAGCCGCGCCATTATGACCACCGATACCGTGAACAAGGAATTCGCCGTGGAATTTGATCTGCCCGGGGCGGACGGCAGCGTTCCGGTGCGTCTGGGGGGCATGAGCAAGGGCAGCGGCATGATCCATCCCAATATGTGCACCATGCTGGGCTATCTCACCACGGACTGCGCCATCGACCAGGCCCTGCTGCAGAAAGCGCTGAAAGCCGCTGTGCAGGATACTTTCAACATGATTTCCGTGGACGGGGACACCAGCACCAACGACACCCTGCTGTTGCTGGCCAACGGGCAGGCGGGGAATACGCCCATCACCCAGGAGGACGAAAGCTACGCCGCGTTCTGCGAGGCGCTGTTTTCCGTCTGCCGGGATCTGGCGGTGAAAATGGCCGGCGACGGGGAAGGGGCCACCCGCCTGATGGAAATGCGGGTATACAACGCGGATACCAAGGACCACGCCCGGACCCTGGCCAAATCGGTGATTGCATCCAGCCTGGTGAAAGCCATGGTGTTCGGCAGGGACGCCAACTGCGGGCGCATCCTGTGCGCCCTGGGATACGCCGGGGCGCCCTTTGATCCGGAAAAAATCGAGGTGTATCTCCATGGGGAAAACGGGGATACCCTCACGTTCTACGATAACGGCTGCGTGCTGCCCTTCGATGAGGAAAAGGCGCTGGAGATGCTCTCCGGCACCGCGGTGCGCTTTTCCTGCAATCTGAACATGGGCAAAGAGGAAGCCACCGCCTGGGGCTGCGATCTGACCTACGATTATGTGAAGATCAACGGGGATTACCGGTCGTAATTTCCATTGGTTTCCCCATGATGGAGCTGTGATCGCCCGGGAGCGTTGACACGATCATAGAGATCGGGTCCAGGGGGCTGGCCCCCTGGTTCAGGGGTTCGGGGGCTGAAGAAGCCCCCGAGAGGGGTTTGGGGGCTGAAGAAGCCCCCGGAAGAGAAAGGAAGGGTATTGATCAAATGGAAACGTCCTTTTCCAACGCCCAGCGGGCGGAGGTGCTGACCCAGGCGCTGCCCTATATCAAGCGCTACACCGGCAAGGTGGTGGTGGTGAAATACGGGGGCAACGCCATGGTGAACGAGCAGCTCAAGCAGCAGGTGATGGAGGATATCGTGCTGCTGTGGCTGATCGGCGTCAAGATCGTGCTGGTGCACGGCGGCGGCCCGGAAATCACGGAGCTGATGGACCGGCTGGGGAAGAAGCCGGAATTTGTGGACGGGCTGCGGGTCACCGATAAGGAAACGGTGGACATCGTGCAGATGGTGCTGGCCGGAAAGGTGAACAAGACGCTGGTGAACCTGCTGGAAATGAAGGGCGGCAAGGCCATCGGCCTGTCCGGCATGGACGGGCGGCTGATCGAAGCGAAGGTGAAGGACGAAAAGCTGGGGTATGTGGGAGAAGTCACGAAGATCCACATCAAGCCCGTTACGGACCTGCTGAATAACGGCTACATCCCCGTGGTGTCCACGGTGGGGTGCGATAAATCGGGCAACGCCTACAACATCAACGGCGATACCGCCGCTGCGCACATCGCCGGCGCCCTGAACGCCGAAAGGCTGATCCTGATGACGGATATTGCCGGGATCCTGCGGGATAAAAACGACCCCGCCACCCTGATCCCGGAGCTGACACTGCCCCAGGCGGACGAGCTAAGGCGGGAGGGCGTGATCTCCGGCGGCATGATCCCCAAGGTGGACTGCTGCGTGACGGCCATTCACGCCGGGGTGAAAAATGCGGTCATCATGGACGGGCGGGTGCCCCATTCCATCCTGATGGAGCTATTGACCAATGAAGGCGCCGGCACCTGGATCCGGGGAGGACAGCAATGACGATCATGGAAAAGGACGCCCAATACGTGGCGCAAACCTACAAACGGTTTCCGGTGGAGATCGTGTCGGGGAAAGGCTCCCTGGTATGGGACAGCCAGGGGAAGGAATATATCGACCTGGGCAGCGGCATCGCCGTCACGTCCTTCGGGATCGGGGATGAAGCGTGGAAACAGGCGGTAATCGATCAGCTGGGCCGGGTGCAGCACACCTCGAACCTGTATTACACTTCGCCCTGCGCGGACCTGGCGGAAATGCTGTGCAGCCGCACGGGGATGAAAAAGGTGTTCTTCTGCAATTCCGGGGCGGAGGCAAACGAATGCGCCATCAAGGCGGCCCGGAAGTACGCCCAGGACCGGTACGGCCGGGAGCGCTATACCATCATCACCCTGAAAAACAGCTTCCACGGCCGCACGCTGACCACCCTGGCTGCCACGGGCCAGGATCATTACCATGAACTCTTTCAGCCCCTGACCCCGGGCTTCGTGCACGCGGAAGCCAACAATATTGCGGAATTGACCGCCCTGACGGAAAAATATCCCACCGCGGGCATCCTGCTGGAGTGCGTGCAGGGGGAGGGCGGGGTGATCCCGCTGGAAAAGGATTACGTTCAGGCGGCGGAGAAGCTGTGCCGGGAGAAGGACATCCTGCTTCTGATCGACGAGGTACAAACCGGCAACGGCCGCACCGGGGAGCTGTACGCCTACATGCACTACGGCGTGCAGCCGGACATCGTGTCCACCGCCAAGGGCCTGGCGGGCGGGCTGCCCTTGGGGGCGGCGCTGCTGGGGGAGAAAGCAAAAGACGTGCTGGGGTACGGCGACCATGGCTCCACCTTCGGGGGAAACCCCGTCTGCTGCGCCGGGGCGCTCAGCATCCTGAGCCGGATCGACGAAGCACTGCTCCGGGAGATCCGGGAAAAGAGCGCTTACCTGTTTGACCTGTTCACCGGCGCGCCGGGCATCCGGCAGGTGACGGGCCTGGGGCTGATGATCGGCTTGAAAACGGAAAAGCCGGCGGCAGAGGTGGCGAATGCCTGCCGGGAGGCGGGAGTGCTGTGCCTGACGGCCAAAGACAAATTGCGCCTGCTGCCCGCGCTGAATATCCCCATGCCGCTTTTGCAGCGGGCAGGCCGGATTATTCTGGAGGTATGCGATCCGGACAAATCATAACAAATTTGTGACAAATTATTGAATCTTCCTGCTCTTTGGTCTGGTAAAAACAGAATGCGGTATGCCAAAAACAGAAAACGGTGAAGCAAGCCTGCTTTTTAGAAAACGGATGGGAGAAAACTTCTCATCCGTTGTCTTTTTTGACAAAAAATAACAAGGAGATGATCGGCGGAAATGTCCGATCCGGAGCCGGATCAAAGAATGGGAAAAATTACAGGAAAGCCCAACTTATGTATTGTTTTTCTGCTGTTTTTCTGGTATAATTCAAATGCCAATAATATGGAAAGTCCGGTAAACGGCCTGCGGCGGAAGAAGAAGCCACATCGCGTGGGGAAATCGCCCGGTTTCCCCGCGCCCGGCAACCGTTCCGGACGGAAACATGAACGTGATTTTTGCAAAAATTGTCATAACACGCCAATGTAACCGACGACGTGAATAGGAGAGAAGAAAATGAACAAAAAGCTGCAGCGATTCCTTTCCATCCTGTGCGCCCTGGCCATGCTGCTGAGCTGCATGCCCGCGGGCGTACTGGCGGAAAACGCCACCGCGGCGGGAACGGCCGACGAGGGGCCGGCGCAGGAAAATGGCGCGCCGGAAAAAGCGGAGGAAAACAAAGAAGAAGCGCCGGAGCTGGTGCCTGATCTGGAAATGAATTTGGATGAGCCGCTGGATCTCGCGCTCAAGGAAGGCCAAAGGAAGATCGTTCGCCTGATGGTGCAGCAGCGCGGATTCCTGCAGGTAACGGCCGAAAGCACGGATCTGGGCCCGACGTCCGGAAAAGCGCTGACCGTGACGCTGTTCCGGCAGGACCGGCCCGGCGTGCGCTTCGGCATGCAGAACGCCAAGGACGGCAAGCTGGAAGGCAACTGGGAAGTTTTTGCCGGGGCGTATCTGCTGGTCTTTGAATGCGAGAAGGACGACGCCTTCAAGGTCACGGCGGCGATGAAGACGCCGGAAGAGCCCGCTGCCCAGGAGCCGGAGCAACAGATCGAGGGCGAACCGGAAAAGGAGCCGGAGCAGCAGATCGAAGGGGAACCGGAGAAGGAACCGGAGCAGAAGATCGAGGGGGAACCGGAGAAAGAGCCGGAGCAGCAGATCGAAGGGGAACCGGAGAAAGAGCCGGAGCAGAAGATCGAAGGGGAGCCGGAGCAAAAGATCGAAGGGGAACCGGAGAAGGAACCGGAGCAGCAGATCGAGGGGGAACCGGAGAAAGAGCCGGAGCAGAAGATCGAAGGGGAACCGGAAAAGGAGCCGGAGCAGAAGATCGAAGGGGAACCGGAGAAAGAGCCGGAGCAGAAGATCGAAGGGGAACCGGAAAAGGAACCGGAGCAGCAGATCGAGGGCGAACCGGAAAAGGAGCCGGAGCAGCAGATTGAGGGCGAACCGGAAAAGGAGCCGGAGCAGCAGATCGAAGGGGAACCGGAGAAAGAGCCGGAGCAGAAGAAGGGGGAACCGGAGAAGGAACCGGAGCAGCAGATCGAGGGCGAACCGGAAAAGGAGCCGGAGCAGAAGAAGGGGGAACCGGAGAAGGAACCGGAGCAGAAGATCGAAGGGGAGCCGGAGCAGAAGATCGAAGGGGAGCCGGAGCAGAAGATCGAAGGGGAACCGGAGCAGAAGATCGAGGGGGAACCGGAGAAAGAACCGGAGCAGAAGATCGAAGGGGAACCGGAAAAGGAACCGGAGCAAAAGATCGAAGGGGAACCGGAGAAAGAGCCGGAGCAGCAGATCGAGGGCGAACCGGAAAAGGAGCCGGAGCAGAAGATCGAAGGGGAACCGGAGAAGAAGCCGGAGCAAAAGATCGAGGGGGAACCGGAGAAAGAGCCGGAGCAGAAGAAGGGGGAACCGGAGAAAGAACCGGAGCAGAAGATCGAAGGGGAGCCGGAGCAGAAGATCGAAGGGGAACCGGAAAAAGAGCCGGAGCAAAAGATCGAAGGGGAACCGGAGAAAGAGCCGGAGCAGCAGATCGAAGGGGAACCGGAGAAAGAACCGGAGCAGAAGATCGAAGGGGAGCCGGAGCAGAAGATCGAAGGGGAACCGGAGAAAGAGCCGGAGCAGCAGATCGAAGGGGAACCGGAGAAGGAGCCGGAGCAGAAGATCGAAGGGGAGCCGGAAAAAGAGCCGGAGCAGAAGATCGAAGGGGAACCGGAGAAAGAGCCGGAACAGAAGATCGAAGGGGAACCGGAGCAAAAGATCGAAGGGGAACCGGAGAAAGAGCCGGAGCAGAAGATCGAAGGGGAACCGGAGAAAGAGCCGGAGCAGAAGATCGAAGGGGAGCCGGAGAAAGAGCCGGAGCAGAAGATCGAAGGCGAACCGGAAAAGGAACCGGAGCAGAAAACGGAAGACGGGCAGGATGCCGAAAAAGCCAAGGAAACCGTGACGCTGCTGGAGAGCGACGTGCGGGTGGAGGCGCTGTCTCAGGATGAGACGGATGCGCTGGTGGCCCGATACCTGACGGCGCCTGCGAAAGCCGCGGGGGCGAAGGGCGGCCGGCAAATGCTGCGCGCCACCGTCAGCGCGGACCGGAAAAACGAGGCGTACGCCGCGTTCGATATCTCCCTGGACAACGCCGAAATGCAGGACTACGGCGGATACCGCGTGCCTGTGCAGCTGGACAGCGCCATTGATCTGACCGGCGCCCGGGCCGCCGCGGGCGAAAAAGACGTGTTCACCGTAAAGAACGTGGTATACACCCTGTACCACATTCACGAGAACGAAAAGGGCGAGACGGTGGTGGATGTGATCCCCGCCGAAGCGTTCACCGCCCAGGACAAAGACGGATACCTGACCGGCTTCACCTTTGAAACCGACGGGTTTTCTACTTATGTATTAAAGTACACCGTGGACTTCCACTACGACGGCGTGGATTATTCCATCGAGGGCGGCAGCCAGATCCTGCTGAGCGATCTGATCGCGCAGATGCAGATCATGAACGGCGACGCCCTGCTGGATGTAATGGACGTAAAGGAAGTGACGTTCACCAATCGGCATCTGGTGAAAGTGGAGCAGGTCAGCGGCCTGATCGTGTACAACGGCGCCGCCAGCGTGGACGTGGGGGAGAAGGATTTCCTGCTCACCAGCGAAATGCCGTTCTCCACCGACGAGGCCCTGACCATCACCCTCACCGACGGCCAGCCCATCGTGCTGAACGTGACGGACGCGGCGTATTGGATCTATCTTGAAAAGGGACAGAAAGAATTTGCCCTGAAGCCGTATTTCCTGGCGCAGAGCAATCTGGGCGCCGACGTGTACGATTACGCGATCAGCTGCTCGATCTACTTCCGCGCTTCCAGCGGCGATTATGTGTACGATTACGGCTATACCAACGATTCCAACGGCTTCACGGTCACGAAGCTGAACAATATCCCCGCCGGCGATTATATGTATATCGGGTTCTACGACTGGGATGCGAGCAGCTGGGTCAAGGATCAGGCCGGCACCACCCTGTGGCTGTGCTTTGTCGCCCCCGAAGCCGTGACCTGCTCCGACGGCGTGTTCACGTATGCCGTGGACGAGGAGGAAAAGACCGCGCAGATCACCGGCCTGGATGAAAATTACAGCGGCGACGGCAACCTGGTGATTCCCGCCACGGTTGAGTACGGGGAGGGCGAATTCACCGTCAAAGGGATCGCCGCGAGCGCCTTTGATTCCGACAACGACGACAGCAAGCCCGATAACATCAAGAGCGGCGTGATCCGCTCCGTCACATTCAGCAATACGGCGGCGCTCACCATCGGCAACTATGCGTTCTACGGCTGCAAGAACCTGGCCCGGGTCGGCGGGGACGGCCCCATCGCTTCCCTGGGACAGCAGGTGTTCTCCTATGACGACAGCCTGGCAACCATCACCCTGACCGGCAGCGACCTGCGCACCAGCGCGTATGTGTTCTGCTACTGCGGCGCGCTGGAGAGCTTTACGCTCAACGGCACGGTGTATAGTTCGCTGGGAAGCCGTTCCTTCGAGGGCTGCACCAGCCTGAAAACCGTTACCATCAACGCCCCGATGGATACGATCGACGCGCATGAATTCGAGGGGTGCTCCGCACTGGAGACCGTTACCATCGCTTTGGACGACGGCGATTCGCTGGCGGTTCTGCCCAACGCCTTCAACGGCTGCGTCAAGCTGCATTCCGTCATCAAGAACCGGCAGCAGATCTTTACCAACGAAAACGATTATTCGCAGTACTTCACCGTGGCAGCCTCCGAAGCGGGCGCGCCCATCGGCGCTCAGCTGGCAATCGAAGCGGCGACCGTTTCCGCCGCGGCCCAGGCAGCCGTGGAGCAGGCTGCCCAGGAAGCCCTGGCTCCGGAGGAGATCGGGGTCGGCTATGTGAAAATCAGCCTGCTGGCTCCCGACGGGACGGAGTGCGCGAACGCCGACGCGCAGATCCAGGCATACCAGTATCCTGGCGTGTCTTACGCCGGCCTTGTGGAAAATGCGAAGTGCCGGGTCTATCCGATCAGCGGCGATACGGTGGGCACCTGGACGGATACGGTCAAGCCCGTCGTCAGCGGTAAGGAGATCGTTTCCGAGACCCTGGTGAACGCCAAACAGGGGACCTACGCCATCGCGTATCAGGCTGATTCCACGCTGTACCACGACGATATGTTCTACTACGAGCTGGACGACACCGATCCGCAGAACATCGTGGCGAAGATCACGGGGATCTACAGCAAGTACACCGGCACGATCCTGAGGTTTACCGGCAGGACCCGCAATGAGGACGCCTATCTCGTCCCCACGGTCCCGGACGGCGTATTCAGCAACAATTCCAAGATCACCGCCATCATCTTCAGCAACAAGGATGAGATCACGGTGCAGGGCAAGGCCTTCCAGAGCATGACGGCCCTGCAGACCATCCACTTCGGCGGAGAGGGGCTGGTATCCTTCGTCGGGAACGACTGGGACCGTCCGGTGGGCTATTGCACGGCCCTTACCACCGTGACCGGCACCGGCCCGGTCAGCTTCAACGCCATGGGGATCTTCGAGGGCTGCTCCTCCCTGACCAACGTGAAGCTGGGCGCCGTGAAGAAGATCAATCAGAATACCTTTATCGACAACAATGCCCTGTATTCCTTCGAGGCCGAAAGCATCGAAGAAATCGGTCTCCAGGGCTTCAACCGCTGCACGGGGCTGAAATCCTTCCGGGTCAACGGCAACGTGGGGACCATCGGCGAATGGGCCTTCGACGGCTGCAAGGCGATGGAAACTTTCATCGTGATGGGCACCGTTGACACGATGCTGGGCAGCGCCGTGAATACGGATAAGATGCGCGTCGCCGTGTTCAAGGGCGGCGTCAAGAAGATCAGCGCCTGGGCGTTCCGGGGCGAGCCCTTCGGACAGGACAACAACCTGATCTACGTGGGCGGCGTTGGCGGCAGCAACACCATGGACTGCTACGCTTTCGGCGGCAGCGATTATCGGGGCAACGCCTATTTCAACGTTACCAGCGCAGCCCTGAAAACCGCCCTGGGCAAGAGCTCGGCGTACGATCTGCATGTGGATCTGCTGCATTGCTCCGATCAGGACAAGAGCGCGGATATGTACGTCAGCGAAAACGGCTATTCCTATGACCTGGGCACCCAGGAGGAACCCTGCACCAGCTTTACCACCGCCATGGCCATCATGTACAACCGCATGGACGACATGGAACGGTTTGACCGGGTCTGCGCCGCGGCGGGCGTTGCCGACCTGGGGCTGGTATTCTACGGCGACATGGAGGCCGGCTTCAACGGCTTCGTGCTGCATGTGGTGAAGGGCGGAAGGAACCAGGATGTTACGGCCGTTGCGTTCCCGGAGGACCTGTACGGCAATTACGTCAGCACCCACAGCTACATTGCCAATGCCCCATCGACATTCAGCTATCTCAAAGCCGTCATTTTTGAGGACGGCATGACGGAGATCGGCATTCCCGACGGCGCCATGCAGAATTTCCCGAATCTGGCGTCCGTCGAAGTGAAGAACGCCGACGCCGTGGTCACCATCGGCGTGGAAGCCTTCAAGGGCACCGGGGTCAATACCATCTGCGAAGCGAAGCAGATCGTGTCCAGCCGGGACGGCGTGGTGACCATTGAAAAAGGAGCGAACGCGCCCATCGGCACGGCGCTGGCCATCGAAGACGCCGACGGGGACCGGGATGCGGTCATCCAGGCCGCGCGAGCGGAGGGCCTGTTTGAGGACAGCGACGACGCGGATATTCAGGTCAGGTATTTCGATGTTTCCCTGGTGTCTCCCCAGAATGAAAAAGTGAAGAATGTGCCGGCTAAAGTAACGGCCGTCCAGAAGCTGGCGGTATACACCGGGGCCGATACCATCGCGCCCAATGCCTTCGCCTTCTTCCACATGGAGGATGCCGCCACGCTGGCTACGAAGGAGTTTGCCGCGGATCAGTCCGCCGGCACCATCACCTTCTCCTTCGCCGCCGACGGCTTCAGCCCGTACGCGGCGGCCTATACCACCGACATCAAGACGGTGGAGGGCTTCTATACCTACCTGGTGGACGGCGACGGTAACGCCACCATCACCGGCTACGGCCCGGATTTCTCCGGCAGCGCCCTGGATATTCCCGATGTGACGGAGGAAATCGACGGCAAGACTTACAAGGTGGTGGGCATCGCCAAAGACGCGCTGAAGAACCCGCCGGAGGGCATCACCATCACTTCCGTCCGGTTCAATAATTCCGATCCCATCATGGTGGGCGGCGGCGCCATGAGCGGCATCGCCACCATTGAAACGATCGAATTTGCCGGCGCGGGCAAGGTGGAGATCCAGGACGCTTCCGTCTTTGCGGACAGCGGCGCGGAAACCGTGGCCGTGAACATGAAGAACGGGCTGACCGCGCAGACCTCGGACGGAAAATACGGCGACGTGTTCAGCGGGCTGAACGGGCTGTACACCCTCACTCTGGGCGAGAGCCTGGAGGATCCCATCTCCATCCCCGCCGAAGCATTCAAAACGGATCAGAAGCTGCAGGCGGTCACCGTTGCGTGCGGGCTGGCGGATCAGGCGAAGTTCAAGCCGACCTATTCCAACGCGGACCGCGGGGACTATACGAACAGCGCCGTGAATACGGGCGCCTTCGACGGCTGCTCCAACCTGGAAAGCTTCATCGTCGAAAAGGGCGAGGGCGATTTCTCCATCGGCAACGAAGCCTTCCAGGACTGCGAAAAGCTGGCCACCCTGTCCTATACAGGCAACCTGCGGGGCCTGGGCGAGAATGCGCTGAAAAACACGGGCTTCACCAGCCTGACGCTCAAAGGCTCGAAAATGGGCTTCGGGAGAGAGTCGCTGGCGTACTGCAAAAACCTGAAATATCTTGAAATCGACGGCGATGTGTATAACAACGGCAGCCAGTTCCTGGGCGGCGACGGGGAAAACGCCACCATGCTTGAAACGCTGGTGTTCGACGGGTATGTGAGCTGCCAGCTGTTCGATGAAACCATCCGCGGCGAGCGCCTGAAGGTGCTGGTCTTCAAGAAAGGCTGCTATGGGATGACCGACGGCTGCATCTGCGCCGAAGGGCAGGTCACGGCCGACAGCCTGAACGTCTACGTGGGCCATGAAGACGAGGACGACGATCCGTCTTTCTACAGGGGAGCGTTCCCGGCCGGCCAGAAGAACGTGCGCGTTTACCTGAACCTGGCCCTCACCAGGGAGGAGGCGGACGCGGACTATTGGCTGAATCAGTCCGACAATGTGGTGGACGTGCTCTTCTATCTGGATACGGCGCCGACGGAATTCTACGTGGACGCCGATGTGGGCGAAAACGACGTGCAGAACGGATCCCGGAACCAGCCCTACTGCAGCATGGAAAGGGCGAAAGCGGCGGCCGACGCGACGTATGACCATTCGCGTTTCGTGCAGTACTTCCGGGATGCGGGCTATGATCCCGAAGAAAACGGCCTGGAAATCGCGGAAGGCAGCGGCCGGGTGACGGAGTTTGCGCTGCATCTGGTGGGCGGCACGGACGAGGCCGACGATAGCTTTGCCGGCGATATGAGGATGACTTCCCTGGAAATCAATACGGACGGCGCCATCGCCGTGGATTCCGGCGCGTTCAGGGGCTGCACCGGCCTTCAGTCCATCACCATGGAGGATATGAAAAACCCGGTGGGCATCGGCGAATCCGCCTTTGAGGGCTGCACGGCGCTGGAAAATATGACGATCGGCTATTACAGCACCTATTACGCCGCCTATAACGCAGCCCCGTCGGTGGACTTCGGGCCCGCTGCGTTCAAGGGCTGCACGGCGCTGGCCGAAATCGACATCGACAATGCCAAGGACCTGACCTTCGGCGTCGGCGCCTTTGAGAACTGCGCGAAGATCGAAAGCGTGGAGATCCCGCGGGCCGACAGCGTCACGTTCAAAGCGGACGCTTTCAAGAACACCGGCCTTCAGAAGGTCGACGTAACGGCATCCAAGAACGTTGCCTTTGAGGAGAACGCCCTGAAGGGGCTGGAAACCCTGTCCGCCGTATCGGTCACGGCCGTCGACGCCGCCATCGGTTCCGGCGCGTTCGCGGACTGCGGCACGGTGGATCAGGTGCTGCTGATGAGCAGCAATGCGCCTGCGGTGAAATCCGGGGCGTTCAACGGCCCCATCGGCGTGCTGCGGGTGGACGGCGGCTGCTTCAGCGCCGAAGAAGGCGCGTTCAGCGGCGGCACCGCCTACATCGACGGCAGCGAAACTTTCGAGGACAGCCTGGCCGCCCGGATCGGCGGATTTGAAAACGTGATCCTGACCAACCCCCAGACGATCAGCGCCGACGCGCAGGTCTTCTCCGGGAACGACGCGCTCCTGCGGGTCTACCTGGGCAGGGACGTCAGCACCGACGGCGGCGCCGCGGGGGCCATCTTCGCGGGCATGCCAGACGGAGCGGCGGCGTACGTGGCCCGCAAGCAGGCGGACTTCACCGATGAGAGCAGGCCCACCCGCACCGGCGGCGCGCTGCGCTTCCTGGACAACGACGGCTTCCTCTACATCGACGGAACGAATAACAACCCCGAACCGGACGGCAGCGAGAGCAACGGGTTCAAGACCTTTGCCCAGGCAAAGGCTTATGTGAGCGAACACAAAAACGCCTCCAACGCCGCCGGCAGCAGCGAATACTACTATTCGGATCTGGCCGACGCCGTGCGCACGGCCTGCAAAGCGGCGGGCGTGTCCGTTGACGAAAAGGACATCCGCTTCCTCGTTCCGGATTCCAACAGCAATGTGTTCTATGTGATCGGCACCGTGACGGTGGCCGGGGAAGAAACCTGGAAGAGCGACGAGGACGCCCCGATCACCCTGGTGCGCGGCGATCAGTTCACCGGCGCTATGGCGATCGTGCCCAGAGGGGCCAGCCTGACGCTGGAGAATGTGGTGCTGGACGGCCTGAACTATCCGGCGAAGGGCTCGCTGGTGGAAGTGAGGGGCGGCGAAGCGATCCTGAATGACGGCGCGGTGCTGCAGAACAACTACAAAGCCACCGCCACCGACAACTTCTGGAAGTACGGCGGCGGCCTGATGATCGACAACGGCTCCGCCGTGATGAACGAAGGCAGCGTGATCCGGAACAATCAAGCCCTCTACGGCGGCGGCGTGCTGGTCGCTTACGGCAGCTTCACCATGAACGGCGGCACCGTGGCGGACAACACCGCCGAGAATAACGACAAATACATCGCCCAGGGCGGCGGCGTCTTCCTTGGCCCGAACGGCTCCATGACGATGTCGGGCGGCCTGATCACCGGGAACCGCGCCATCGGCGCCGGGCCCGGCGGCGGCGTGACCGGCGCTGTGGGCGGCGGCATCAAGGTGGGCTGGGGCTTTACCAACGGCGGCCTTGCCAACCTGACGATGACCGGCGGCACCATTTCCGAAAACGAAGCCTCTGCCGAGGGCGGCGGCATGGATATCGAGGGCGGTTCCGTGGCCACTGTGACCGGCGGCAGCATCATCGGCAACAAGTCCGGCGGCGGCGCGTTCGGCGGCGGCGGAGTTTACGTCAACGGCGCCAGGGACGGCGGATCCAGCCCGAACAACGGATTGCTGATCCTGAAAAACGTGCTGATCACCGACAATACCGCCCGGGAGGAAGGCGGCGGCCTGGCGGGCTGCACCACCTCCTCTTCCAGCGTGTACTGCCTGGAGGGCGGCGCGATCTACGGCAACCACGCGCTCTACGATTCCGACGTCTACGTGGACGTCATCAGCAGACCCATCCCGGGCCGGCAGGACAATATCGTCACCGTGTCTACCATGAAAGCCTACGTGACGCAGTACATGTTCAACGGCTCTCCCTACAACTGGACCGATTCCCGCACCGGCGACAAGCTGTCCCCGGCGCAGCTGTCCGATCTGCATAACCTGATCAGAGACAGCTTCGCGGCCCTCACCGCCAACCCGGACGGCACGGAACCCACCGCCAAAACCGCTTCCGTGATCATCAGCGGCAACGTTTCCTCCACCAAGGGCGGCGGCATCGGCTCCAACGGCGACGTGATCATCGGCGGCCGGCCCGAACCCCAGGAAATCTCCTGGACGCCCGAAGCGGACAAGGTGCTGCACGACCGGGATATGAAGACCGGCGAGCACTTTGACTTCCTGGTCTATGAAGAAAAGAAAACCACCGGTGATCCCAGCTTCTGGTGGTCCACCTATACCGATGAGCTGATCGGCGCCGTTACCGGCACCGTCACCGGAGCGAAGAGCGACGAAAACAAGGCGATCGTCTTCAGCGGCTCCATACCCTTCGGCGAAGTGAATGTGGAGGACATCGGCTCCACCCGGACCTTCCTGCTGGTGGAGAAAACGCCCGAGGGCGAAGACCTGCTGCCGGTGCAAAAGTACCTGGCGTTCGTGGTCAGCGTCACCACTTCCTGGGACAAGGAAACCGAGAAAGAAATCTTCAGCGCCGACGTGCTGCGGGTAGAAACCGGCAGGCTGGTCAACGGCGAATTCGAGTTTGACAACGTATTCGATGACGACGTGTATGACAGCGCCACCGCGCAGCACAACTTCGGCCGGATCCGCACCGTTGCAGAGAAGGCCGAGATCCATAACTACTCCGACGAGACCGACATTTCCGCCAGCAAGGAATGGATGTACGGCGAAAACGCGGCGGTGCCTCAGAACGCCAGCGTGACCTTCGAGCTGTACGCGGACGGCGAAGCGACGGGCAAACAGATCGTCCTGAACGGCGAAGCCGACGGGGACGGCGAAGCTGAGCCGTGGACCGCTTCCTGGAAGGATTTGAAGGTTTACCGCAGGAACGGCGACGGGCTGCTCATCCCCGACGGCGACGGCTATGAACGAATCGCATACACCGTGAAGGAAATCGGCTGGACGCCCGCGTGCTATCAGCCGGTGCAAACCGTGCTGGATGCGACGAAGAGCCTGCCCGCGGCGTTTGTGAACGAATACCGCGCAGAAGGGGAAATCACGCTGGAGGGCGTGAAGACCCTTGAGAACCGCCAGTTCCAGGCGGGGGACAAGTGGACGTTCACGGTGACAGCGGCGGAAGGCGTGCCGATGCCCGAAAGGACGGAAGTGACGGTTGAGCCCGCCGAGGGCAGCAGCGCCGCCATTGACTTTGGCAAGATTCAGTACACGGAAAAGGATATCGGCAAGACCTACGAATACACCGTAACCGAAAGCGGCACGGTGAAGGGCGTCGCCAACGACCCGAAGGCGCAGAAGCTGGTGCGGGTGACCGTCACCGACAAGCCGGAAGGGGAACGGGACGGCGAGCTGATCGTAGCCTATGCGGAGGACAGCGAAGAGATCGCCTTTGTGAACACCTACGAACCCGCCGGGGAAATCACGCTGGAGGGCGTGAAGACCCTTGAGAACCGCCAGTTCCAGGCGGGGGATAAGTGGACGTTCATGGTGACGGCTGCGGAAGGCGTGCCGATGCCCGAAAGGACGGAAGTGACGGTCGAGCCCGCCGAGGGCAGCAGCGCCGCCATTGACTTTGGCAAGATTCAGTACACACAAAAGGATATCGGCAAGACCTACGAATACACCGTAATCGAGAGCGGCACGGTGCAGGGCGTCGCCAACGACCCGAAGGCGCAGAAGCTGGTGCAGGTGACCGTCACCGACAAGCCGGAAGGGGAGCGGGACGGCGA
>CACWLP010000014.1 GCA_902761755.1 uncultured Eubacteriales bacterium
ACGGAGGATTTTGCCACTGGGACAGAGACCTATCCAGATGGAACAGTTATTCAAGTTGAATTCTTAGGGAAAACACTCTGATCTGTCAGCGTAGCAAGATATTTCAGAAGCAATAGTTTATCGCTTTCTGAACGCGGCCCCTTCAATGCATCCCCCGGATTATTTGACAGACTAAAACGCCCGCCGGCGGTATGCCGGCGGGCGTTTCTTATGGATTGGATTTACCAGGGCTGCTGCGCCTGCTGGGGCCGGGGCTCCCGGGGCTGCTGCACGCGCTGCATCATGCCGCGGCGATAGAACAGGATGGGCAGGAACAGCATAGCGACGGCAGCCAGATCCACCACCGCGAACAGGATGGAGAGGACGATCCTCGCCGCATCCGCGCCCCGCGGGCAGAAGTGGACGATCAGCATCACGTCGCACAGAATGACGGCGGCAACGCCGGTCCCCAGCCCGACGAAAGTCAGGATGGTCTTCCATTTGGTGCTGACGCCGTTGCCATGGAAGAAATAATGCACGCCGATGCAGGCCAGGCACACGAGCTCCAGGAAGAATAAGAACGCCGCGATCACTTCGCCGAACGCAAAACTCTTTTCGCTGAAGAAACTTGCGATGCTGTCGGTGACGTACATCCGGAAGATCACGCCCAGGGCCACGGTCAGGATACCGATGGAGAAGAGCTTGTTGGGCCGGTTCAGCATGGCGCCGATCAGCATCAGCACGCCGCCCGCCACGGCGAAGATCGCATACAGGATCTGCCAGGTGAGCCAGGAAGTTTTAAGCACTGCGGAGCTTACGATGCCCAGGATGAGGCATGCCGCCGCCAGCGCCGTAAACACAACGCACAGGATCTTTACTCGCTTCACCGGAGGATAGGGCTCGCCGGACTGGATAATGGCGGGCTGCTCCTGGAACACCCGCATGCCGGGACGGTAGAGATACAGCCCGGCGTACATCGCCAATGCGGAGATCAGGCCGATCAGCAGGTAAATCAGCGTGCCCGCGGCAAGGTCGGATATCTTCGCAAAGCCCACGATGGCGCAGGCCAGAGTGGTGCCGACGGCCAGGCCGAAGCCGACAAACACGGCGATCTTCTTGATCAAGGCGTTGATGCCCCGGCCGCGCAGCACATAATACAGGCCGATCAGGATCAGAGCAACGACTTCAAAGCCGTAGGTGAACCAGGTCCATTTGAACCCGTATGGATTATATCCGCGCAGTACGGAGGGAGCCACGACGAAAATGCCGATGGTAAACAGGATGGGCTTTCTGAGCAGCGCCCCCAGCAGCATCAGCACCGCGCCGGCCAGCATCAGGATGCTGAAGGCCAGCTCCAGGCCGTAATACTGGACGATCTCGATGGACCAAACGCCGTTGGCATCGTATTCGGCCAGGCCCAGGATGTTGCCGATCAGGTTCACCAGCGCCGCGCCGGTGAAGATGGCGAAGAGGACGCCCACGATCGCTGGCAGCTTTTCCTTGGCGATGAAGCGGGGAATATCGCTGCTGCCGCCGCTGCGGGCTTTGCGGGCCCGGGGCGCGGGCTGGGGCGCATAGCCGTAGGCGGGCTGCTGATAGCCCTCCTGAGGCATGGGCGCGGGCTGCGGCGCGTAACCGTATTCAGGCTGCTGATAGGCCTGGGGGATTTCCGGCTGCTGCGGCACGGCGTTCTGGGCCGGATCGGGCATGCCGGGATCCTGCGGGGTGTTGTACATTTCGTCCGTCATGATGAAAAACTCCTTTCAGATGATTCGGAGAAAGCCGCCATATCACCACGGCCTGCGGCGCAGAGGCGGCAGGCGGGGAAAGAGCGGTCCAAATGGGGCTTGATACCATTCGCATTCTATCGCATACGCGAAAAAAAGTCAAGATAATCATGGAAAGGGGAAGAAAAAAAGGCATTTTTTTCCCCGGAATTGACCGATGGGGGGGAATGCGCTTATACTGGAGGCGGAAGAAACCCAGGGGGAAAGGAAGCGGGGCGCCATGGACGAACAATTTGTCAGGACCGGGATGCTGCTGGGGGAACAGGCCATGGAGATCCTGCGCCGCAGCCGGGTGGCCGTGTTCGGCGTGGGCGGCGTGGGCAGCGTTGCCGTGGAAGCCCTGGCCCGCAGCGGCGTGGGCGCGCTGGATCTGATCGATCCCGACCGGGTGGTGGAAAGCAACCTGAACCGCCAGCTCATCGCCCTGCACAGCACCCTGGGGCAGTACAAGACGGACGCGGCGAAGGCGCGCGTCCTGGACATCAATCCCGATTGCCGGGTGACGGCCTGGCGCACGTTTTACCTGCCCGGAACGAAGGATCAGTTTGATTTTTCCCTGTACGATTACATCGTGGACGCCATCGACACCGTGCAGGGGAAGCTCTCCCTGGCGGAGGAGGGGCAGAAAGCGGGAGTGCCCGTCATCAGCGCCATGGGCGCGGGGAACAAGCTGGACCCCACGGCCTTCCGGGTGGCGGACATTTACGATACCAGCGTATGCCCCCTGGCCCGGGCTATGCGCACGGAATGCCGTAAACGGGGCATCCGCCGCCTGAAGGTGGTCTATTCCCAGGAGCCGCCCCTGCAGCCCGGAAGCGCCGGGGAAGCCCTGCCGCCGGGCAAGCGCGCCACCCCCGGATCCGTGGCCTTCGTGCCCTCGGTGATGGGATTGATTCTGGCGGGGGAGGTTATCAAGGATTTGACGGGGGTGAGGTAACACTTCGGGGGCTCTTCGCCCCCAAACCCCGAACCAGGGTGGTTCCCACCCTGGACCCATATTCGGAACAAACAAGACGTAAAAACATACAGTGTGCCGCTGTTGCAATAAAGTTCACCGCTCCTGGGCGGCCAGCGAAGCTGGCCTGCGGTGCGCAGAGCGCACCAGAAGAATAGGAAAACCCGCAGGGGAAAACGAGCTTTCCCCTGCGGGTTTTCCTATTCTTCCATGCCCAGGAGCTTAGTTGTCGGTCCTATCGCATCAGACGGAAACCGTTTGTTCGATTCGTCAACTCAATCGTGAGCCGGGGTGCAGGGGAGGAACTCCCCTGCCGATGGGGTCAGGGGGCGGGCAGCCCCCTGAAAGCCTTACTGCACGTCCGCCACGTCCTGCCCGCCGATGAGCCGGGCGAAATTGTAGAAGCCCAGGTACCACACGGCGAAATCGTGGCCGCCGGGCACGTACTGCACCAGGAAATTGCTTTCGTTCAGCTGGTCCGTCAGGGGCAGCAGCCGGTCCGCCGCGCCGGAGGCGCTGGCATAGGCCACGGCGTCCTCGGTGCCGCAGATGTTGTAGAACATGCGCACCGGCAGCTCCGGATGCTCGTTCAGGTTGGCGGCGATGATCCTGGCGTCGTTGGTGGTGGGAGCGGCGGAGAACACGCCGAAGGCGCTGAACACGTCCAGGCATTTGCCGATGCCCAGGTTCACCGTCTGCATGCCGCCCATGGACAGGCCCGCCATGGCGCAGCGATCCCGGTCCGCGATGTCAACGGCATAATGCTCCGCCATGGCCGGGAGCAGGTCGTTGCGCAGCTCCTGATCGAACAGATAGAAGGAGCTGTAATCCGAGGATTTGCCGCCCCGGCCGTTGGGGGTGACGATGATGAAGGGCTTGATCTCGCCCAGGGCGATCAGATTGTCCATGATCATCTTCACCCGGGAGCCTTCGCCTGTCATGCCCCATTCGGCTTCGCTGCCGCCGATGCCGTGGCACAGCACCAGCAGATCGTAGGTGTCGGCCGGATCGTAGCCGTAGGGCAGGTAAACGTAGGCGTGCTTTTCGTAAAGGGCCTGGTCCTCGCTGCAGTAATCGTGGGCCATGTAATCCAGTTTTTCAATGGTCCCGCCCTGCTCGCAGCGGCGGATGTACTTGGCAGGGATGGCGTCCTCGTAGGGCCCGGCAGTTTCCGCCCGGGCGGCCTTGTCCGCGTCGTCCGCGGTGGCGAAGGCCTGCCAGGAGAGGAAAGCGCCCTTGCCCTCAAAGGCAAAGTACACCGTATGCACGCCGGAGAGCGCCGCCGGCAGGCGGTATTCCTTCGTGATCGGGCGGAACACGGCGCTGCCGACGGGGGCGCCGTCCATGCCGTCCACGAACAGGCGGACGGTCAGCTTTTCTTCCTCGGCCGCGGCCGCCTTCAGGCGGATCAGCGTGGCGCCTTCGCCGAAATCGGCCTCGCCTGCGCAGATCCAGCCGCCGTTTTCGCCGATGACCACGCCGGCGCCGTCGGGCTCAACGCCCTGCTGCTCTGTGAACACCGCGGCGGGAGTTTCCGCAAAAGCGTCCAGCACGTTTTCTTCCGCCAGGGCGCTCAAGCAGGACGCAAGCAGCGCGGCTGAGAGCAGGATGCACAGGAATCGTTTCATGGGGATCGGCCTCCTTTTGCTGTCGTTAACTGAACTTATCATACCACATTTTTCCCTTCCGGGCCAACGACCAGAAGAAAAAAGCAAATTTTGACCTTTGACGGAAACATTTGAGGAGGAAACGGCATTCTTTGCGGCGGTCAGACGGCGTCTGCCCCCAGGTCGATCCACATCGCGGGGCGCACGGCCAGGTTGGGGACGTGGCCGCAGGAAAAGCCGTTGGTAAAAATCGCGCCCCGGGCGATGACCACCGAAACGGTGGACGTTTCGATCCCGGGCGTCCGCAGCCACCACCAGCAGGCCCCGCCGTCGCCCTTTTCCGCCCCCAGGGCGTAGCAGTACGCCGTGCCGAAGCACTGTCTGTCGCTGTCCGAAGCGAAATATCGGGCGGCCTCCGGGACGCTTAAGAGGAAAACATGATCCTTGGTATTTCTGCCGGGATGGACGCGGGAATCGGGGTTCGGATCCGCCTTTACGTCGGTCAGCAGGATCATCTTTTGATGCTCGGCGCTGAACGCGGAAATGTAAAACGCATCGTTCAGCCAGGATCGCAGCTGGCTGTTGTCCCAGGTGACCGCTTTGTACAGATTCAGTTCGTCGTTGAATTCCCGGGGCTCAAGGCCGTATCTGCTGACGACCAGCGCCTTATTCCCGTCCGTGTCCAGGACGATCCATTCGATCTCTTCCTTGCCGTCGGACGGGTCGTTATCCTGTTCATACCAGCCAAAACGGATCACCGACCCCACCGTCACGGCGTCCAGGCGGGCTTTCTGGATTTGGAACAGGCATTTTTCCAAAAGCGCGGCGCTGTCCGGATCGGTCTGGCCTTTCAGCAGGGCGTAGGCCGCCTCATAATCCCCGGCTTCGTACAGCTTTCCGGCCCTTGCCAGCCGCTGCCCCGGGAAGATCACAAATATGAACAGGATCGCCAGCGCGGCGCACGCTCCCGACGCAAGCACAGCGACGGTCCAGCGCCTTTTGCCTGTGCGTTTCGCCATGATGTTCCTCCTGTCCTGACGGTGATTTCTGTATTGATTATAGCAAATCAGGAAGATATTGTACAGCGGAAAAACGGAGCGGAGGCGTCAAATGCGCCCCCGATAATTCCTATTGACAATATAGGATAAATCCCATATAATGATATTGTACGAAAGGCGGGAGAGTATGGCGAAGCTGGAGGTTGAGTTCTACGATCTGCCCAACGGCAAGGAGCCCGCAAAGGATTTCCTGCTGTCGCTGGAGCCCAAAATGCGGGCGAAGATGCTTTGGACGATCCAGCTTTTGCAGGAAAACGGAACGGCTCTGCGGATGCCTTATTCCGAATCCTTGGAGGACGGCATCTTTGAATTGCGGGCAAAGGTGGGATCAGACATTTCCCGCGTGCTGTACTTTTTCTTTGTGGGGGATAAGGCCATCCTGACCAACGGCTTTGTCAAGAAAACGCAGAAAACCCCGGAAGCGGAAAAGGATAAAGCAAAGAAATACCGCGCAGAATATTTGAGCAGAAAGGAGCGTCCGTAATGGCAACGAAATTCAATGATTTCCTCAATGAGCAGCTGAAAGACCCGGAAGTGAAAAAAGAATACGACACCCTCGCCCCTGAATTTGCCATCATCCAGGCCATGATCGACGCCCGGCAGGCCAGCGGCATGACCCAAAAGCAGCTCGCCGACAAAACCGGCATCGCTCAGGCCGATATCAGCAAGCTGGAACGCGGAAACGCCAATCCCTCCCTGAGGACCCTCCAGCGCCTGGCCGCCGGCATGGGGATGCAGATCAAGATCGAATTCGTCCCGGCGAAATGAGTGTCATCGAACGAAAAGAGAAAAAAGCATAGGCCGGAAACAGCGGTTTTCGGTCTTTTTTTGGGCCCGTGTGTGGATTTCTGATGACGATAAAAGCCCGAAAACAGACAAAACAAAAACCCCTCCGGCCTTTATGGATCAAGGCTTTTGGGGTCTGGAGCTGATGGCCGGATTTGAACCGGCGACCTCATCCTTACCAAGGATGCGCTCTACCGACTGAGCTACATCAGCGCGCCGCTTTTTGAGCAGCAGGGATATGATACACGATCCCGGGAAAAAAATCAAGAGGGAAAATGTGAAAAAGACGATTTTTTTTGAACAGAGGCCCGAAAACGGGAAAACGGGCGGGCGAAAAAGGGCCTGCGCAGGGCAAAAACCGGGAGAATACGGAGAATGTTCCCGGTGTGCCTTGATTTTTTCATAATTTCGTTATATCTTTCTGCTATAATAAAAATGAGGCTGTATGCCCTGCCGCCCACCGACGGGCGGCTCGTGATAAAAAGGAGCGGATTTATGCTGGTTTTAAAGGATATCGCCAAGGATTATCTCACCGGGGATACCAAGGTGGAGGCCCTGCGGGGGATCGACCTGACCTTCCGGGAATGTGAGTTCGCCGCCATCCTGGGGCCTTCCGGCTGCGGGAAAACCACGCTTTTGAACCTGATCGGCGGCCTGGATCAGTACACCCGGGGGGATCTGATCATCAACGGCGTTTCCACCCGCCGCTATACCGACGCGGACTGGGACGCCTACCGCAACCATTCGGTGGGCTTCGTGTTCCAGAGCTATAACCTGATCCCGCACCAGACGGTGCTGTCCAATGTGGAACTGGCGCTGACGCTTTCCGGCGTGGGCCGGGAGGAGCGCCGCCGCCGGGCGCTGGAGGCGCTGGACAAGGTGGGGCTGCGGGACCAGATCAAAAAGAAGCCCAACCAGATGAGCGGCGGGCAGATGCAGCGGGTGGCCATCGCCCGGGCGCTGGTGAACGACCCGGATATCCTCCTGGCAGACGAGCCCACCGGCGCCCTGGACAGCGAAACCAGCGTGCAGGTGATGGAGATCCTCAAGGAGATCGCCCGGGAAAAGCTGGTGATCGTGGTGACCCATAACCCGGATCTGGCGGACAATTACGCCAACCGGGTGATCCGGCTGCTGGACGGCAAGGTGGTCAGCGACAGCAACCCCTGCCCGGAGGAGGAAGAACAGGCCCGGGAAACGCCCCGGAAGCAGAAAAAGCCGTCCATGAGCTTCCTCACCGCCCTGAGCCTGAGCCTCAATAACCTGCTCACCAAGAAGGGCCGCACGGTGCTCACCGCCTTCGCCGGTTCCATCGGCATCATCGGCATCGCGCTGATCCTGTCCCTGTCCGCGGGGGTGAACAATTATATCGAGCGGGTGCAGCGGGATACCCTGTCCTCCTATCCTCTGGAGATCGACGCCATGACCATCGACATGACGGACATGCTCTCCAGCGTGATGGGCCTGTCCCTGGAGGAAAAGGAGCACGAGGAAGGAAAAATCTATTCCGGCGACCGCATGACCCGGGTGATGAGCGCCTGGATGAGCGGCATCACGGAAAACAACCTGACCGATTTCAAGAAATACCTGGAGAACGAGGGCGCCGGCATCCAGCAGTACGTGACCGGCATCCAGTACGAATACGATACGCCCTTGACCGTTTACCGCGTGCTGGACGACGGCACGGCGGTGCAGGTGAACCCCTCCACCGTGCTGGAGGCCAGCGGCATGGGGATGATGCTGGCCGCCGCCTCGTCCACCACGGGGATGTCCCAGGCCATGATGAATTCCTCCATGCGGCAGATGAACGTGTTCGAGGCGCTGCTGGACAATCCGGATCTGCTGGCCTCCCAGTACACGGTGCTGGCGGGGCGGATGCCCGAAAAAATGGACGAAGTGGTGATCATCGCCAATTCCCGGAACGAGCTGAGCGATTATACCCTCTATTCCCTGGGGCTCAAGGACCAGAGCGAACTGAAGGCCCAGTTCGAGGAGCTGCAGCAGGGCCATCCCATCGAAAGCGTGGACATGGAATTTACCTACGACGAGCTGCTGTCCCTGCGCTTTAAGCTCATGGTGAACACGGCGTATTATGAGAAGCAGGGCGTCGCCTGGGTGGACCGGAGGAAGGACGACGGTTTCCTGGAGGAGAAGCTGAAGGAAGCCATGGAGATCAAGGTGGTGGGCATCCTGCGGCCCGCCGAGGGCGCGGTGGCCACCTCCATGACCGGCGCGGTGGGCTACCGCCGGGAGCTGATGGAGTACCTGCTGGATACGGTGTGGAACAGCCAGATCGTTCAGGAACAGCTGAGCGATCCCACCATCGACGTGTTCACCGGCCAGGTGTTCGAGGCCGCCAATGTGGACCTGTTTTCCGTCCTGGACGATATGAGCGTCAGCGAGTTCTTCCAGAAGTACGCCGGCGCCATGGGAATGAGTAAGGAAGTGCAGAGCAGCATCGCCCAGGTGCCGGCTTTCCTGCTGAACGGGATGAACAAGGACGATCTGCGCCAGCTGCTCAAGGCCGCGCTGCCGGACGCCCGGGGCGGCACCCTGAAGAAAAACCTGTCGGACCTGGGGGTCAGCGATATCGATTCCCCCGCTTCCATCTTCATCTATCCCAAGAGCTTTGAGGCGAAAGAAAAAATCGGCGAGATCATCAGCGCCTACAACGAATCCGTCCCGGAGGAGGACCGGATCCGATATACCGATTACGTGGGGCTGCTCATGTCCTCCGTCACCACCATCATCAATGCCGTCAGCTATGTGCTCATCGCCTTCGTGGCCATTTCCCTGGTGGTGTCCTCCATCATGATCGGGATCATCACCTACATCAGCGTCCTGGAGCGCACCAAGGAAATCGGCATCCTGCGGGCCATCGGCGCCTCCAAACGGGATATTTCCCGGGTGTTCAACGCCGAGACCCTCATCATCGGCTTTACCGCCGGGGCGCTGGGCATCCTGGTGACGCTGGCGCTGGTGGTGGTGATGAACCTGGCGATCCACCGCTACACGGGCATCGCCAATATCGCCGGGCTGCCCGCCCGGGCGGGGGCGATCCTGGTGGGCATTTCCATGCTGCTTACCCTCATCGCCGGGCTGATCCCCTCCCGCCTGGCGGCGAAGAAGGACCCCGTGGTGGCCCTGCGGACGGAATAAAAAAGCTATCGAAAAAGCCGGAGCAGAATCGGCGTTCTGCTCCGGCTTGCTTTGTATACTCAGATTTTTATGGCACTGCGCAGCCGGGGCGTCAGCAGGGACGCAAGCAGGATCTTCGCCGCGTCCCCGGGCAGGAAGGGCAGTACGCACAGGGACAGGCTTTCCGCCAGCGTGCGGCCCGTAAAGCGTATGAACCACGCCGTGCCCAGGGCATAGCACACCGCCGTGCCGACGGCGCACAGGAGGCACCTTCCCGGGAAGGTATCCTGGGCGCGCCGGAAGGGCAGGCCGCAGAGCATGGCGTAGGGCAGATAGCTGAAAATATAGCCCGCCGTGGGGCCGGCCAGAGCCGCCGCGCCGTTTTTGAACCCGGCGAACACCGGCGCGCCCACCGCGCCCAGCAGGATGTATACCAGTATGGCGATCCCGCCGTATTTCCAGCCCAGCAGCAGCCCGCACAGCATCACCGCGAAGGTGCACAGGCTGATGGGCACGGGGTTCAGGGGCACGGCCAGCTGGGCGCACACGGCGGTCAGGGCGGCGAACAGGGCGCAGAATACCAGGACGCGGACGTTTTTCATGCGGTAAGTCTCCTTCCGTGGGGGCGGTTGACTTTCTCCGCCCGGGGTATTATACTGGGGTCCGTCCTGAAAGTCAATGGCGGGAATGAAAGGCTTTCTGGAAAAACGGGAAGAGAGGGACGCAAAATGCAATTTTCCGAACTGTGGGAAAAAATGAAAAAGAACTGGTTTTTCTCCGCGGCGCTGTGCGCGCTGTGCGGGCTGCTGCTGGTGCTGTTTCCCGAAGCGGCGCTGAATTCCCTGTGCTACATTCTGGGCGGCTTCGCCATCGCGGCGGGGGTGATCCGCATTATACGGTATTTCGAGCAGGATCATTCCTCCCCGGTGCTGTTCCAGAGCGATCTGATCGTGGGCGTGTTCTCCCTGGGCCTGGGCCTGTTCATGGTGGGCAATCCCCAGACGGTGGAAAGCGCCATCCCCACGATTTTCGGCATTCTCCTGGTGGGCTTCGGCATCGGCAATATCCTGCGCGCCCTGGACGCAAAAAAAGCCGGGAACCCGCGCTGGAGCGTGCTGATGGGCATGGCGGCGCTCAGCGCCCTGCTGGGGGCGGTGATCCTGTCCAATCCCTTCGCGGTCATGAGGACCGCCGTGATCGTCATCGGCGCGGCGCTGATCTACGAAGGCGTGACGGACATTTTGCTGGTGTTCTTTTCGGACAGGCGCGGCAGGGAATAACGGCTGCCTCCGCGCAGATCCCCTCCCGGGCTTCGGCTTCGGGGGGATTTTTTTGTCAGGACAGAAAAAATTTCTAAGAACGCATATTTTTTCCTGGGCCGGGGCACGCTGAAATGCGTAAAGGGGGGAGGAACCGTGCCGGAAGACAGGTGCCTGATCTGCGGGGAGAAGTACCCCGCGGGGCTGCATATCCTGGGCTGTCTGATCTGCTTTCCCTGTGAAAAGCGATTGATGCGCCTGGCGGCGCCGCCGGAAAAGAGGCGGCGGCTGTGCCGGCTGTACCCGCCCGCGGCCTTGCGCGGCGGGGGGCAGGTGTGATACAATAACATCCGACCGAATGATGGAAGGATGTTTTTTTGTGCTGCCTTACGACGCTGTGATTTTTGACCTGGACGGCACGCTGACCGATTCCGAAAAGGGGATCCGCCTGTGTACGGAATACGCCCTGGAAAAGATGGGCCGGCCCATCCCGCCGCCGGAAACGCTGCGGCGCTTCCTGGGCCCGCCGCTGGCGGATTCCTTCATGCGCTGGTGCGGCATGACGGAGGAAGAGGCCGCCCGGGGAACGGATCTGTACCGGGAAAGGTATATCCCCGTCGGCTGGCGGGAAAACCGGGTGTACCCCCGGATCCGGGCGCTGCTCCACGCATTGAAAGAGCGGGGGGCGTACCTGGCCGTGGCCACCGGCAAGCCCCAGCATACCTCGGTGGAGATTCTGCGCTATTTCGGATTGCTTCAGTATTTTGACGCCGTGGCGGGGCCGGATAACCGGGATCTGCACGCCGATAAGGCCGATCTGATCCGCCGGGTGCTGCCGGCGGGAAAGAAGGCCGTGATGGTGGGGGACATCGCCGGGGATATCCGGGGCGGGAAGGACTGCGGCATCGACACCTTGGCCGCCCTGTACGGCTACGGCGTGGATGAGGAGGTATTGGCTGCAAAGCCGACCCTGGCCGCCCGCACCACGGAGGAAATGTGCCGCCTGCTTTGCCCCGGCATGGAAGCGCCGAAGGGCGCGTTCGTGACGCTGGAGGGAGTGGACGGCTGCGGCAAATCCACCCAGGCGGCGGCCCTGGCGGAGCGGCTGGCCGATTTCGGCTATACCGTGCGCCGCACCCGGGAGCCCGGGGGCTGCCCCATCGCGGAGGAGGTCCGGAAGATCCTGCTGGCCAAGGAGGACGGCGGCATGTGCGCCGAAACCGAGGCGCTTTTGTTCGCCGCGGCCCGGGCGCAGCACCTGAAGGAAGTGATCCTGCCCGCAGTGAGCCGGGGGGAGATCGTGCTGTGCGACCGGTTTGTGGATTCCTCCCTGGTGTACCAGGGCGGGGCGCGGGGGCTGAGCGAAAAATGGATCCGGGAGATCAACCGCCCGGCCTTTGCCGAAGGCACGCCCGACGCCACGCTGTATTTCCGCATGCCCCATGAAAAAGCCCTGGCCCGGCGGTTTTCCGCCTCCCAGCCGGACCGCATCGAACAGGCGGGGGACGCCTTCCACGCCCGCACCGAAGCGGCCTTTGAAAAGCTGTACCGGGAGGAGCCGGAGCGGTTCCTGGCCGTGAACGCGGATCAGACGCCGGAAAAGGTGACGGACGAGGCCTTCGATCAGCTGTTTTCGCGGCTCACGGAAAGGGGCGTCCTGTAATGCGGGTGGTGATGGGCCTCTCCGGCGGGGTGGACAGCGCGGTGTCGGCGCTGCTGCTCAAGCGCGCCGGGTACGAGGTCATCGGCGTGTTCATGAAAAATTGGGACGAGGAAGGGGAGGACGGCGTCTGCACCGCGGAATCGGACTGGCGGGACGTGCGGGACGTGTGCGACGCGATCGGGATCCCCTATTACGCCGTGGATTTCGCCAAAGATTACTGGGACCGCGTGTTCACCCTGTTCCTGAACGAATATAAAGCGGGCCGGACGCCCAACCCGGACGTGCTGTGCAACCGGGAGATCAAGTTCAAGGCATTCCTGGATTTCGCCATGCAGGCCGGGGCTGAAAAAATGGCCACCGGGCATTTCGTGAACACCGATGCGGAGGGGCATCTGCTCCGGGGGATCGACCCCAATAAGGACCAGAGCTATTTTCTTTACATGGTCAAATCCGCCCAGCTGAAAAAGACCCTGTTTCCCGTGGGAAACATGACCAAGGCCCAGGTGCGCCGGATCGCCGAGGAAGCGGGGCTGCCGGTCAGCAAAAAAAAGGACTCCACCGGCGTGTGCTTCATCGGGGAGCGCAACTTCAAAAAGTTTTTGCAGGGCTTCCTGCCCGCCCAGCCCGGGGACATGGTGACCCCGGAGGGCGAAAAGGTGGGGCGGCACGACGGCCTCATGTACTACACCTTGGGCCAGCGCCGGGGCCTGGGCATCGGCGGCCGGGGGGACGGGCGCAGCTTTTTCGTGGTGGACAAGGATCTGAAAAACAACCGGCTCATCGTGGCCCAGGGGGAGGATCATCCCCTTTTGTATTCCCGGGGCTGCACGGCGGATCAGGCCACCTTCGTTGCGGAGGAATTGCCCGAAAACACCCCCTGCCGCGTGACAGCCAAATTCCGCTACCGCCAGCCGGATCAGCCGGTGACCGTCACCCGGATGGGGGACACGCTGCATTTCGTCTTCGACGCGCCCCAGCGGGCGGTGACCCCGGGGCAGAGCGCCGTGATCTACGAAGGAAACAGGTGCCTGGGCGGCGGCATCATTGACACGGTGGAGCGATAAATGGAGGATAAGGACGATGAAGGACCGGTTCAAGGACGTGTATTTCATCAGCGGGTCGTCCTACGGCGGGAAATCCACCATGGTGAAACTGTTGGCCGAGAAGCACGGCGGCATTTGCTGCGGGGAAAACTATCAGGACGAGGCGCTGCCGGAACTGGACAAAAACGAGTTTCCGTGCCTTACCTACACCCGGGACCTGAAGGATTGGCATGAATTTGTCCGCCGCACCCCGGAAGAGTACGTCCGGTGGCTGAACGGCGCGAAAAAGGAATGCGAGATCGTGGAGCTTCGCATCCTGCCGAAGCTGATCGGGCAGGGCAAAAAGATTTTTGTGGACACCAATATCAGCCTGGAAACCCTGCGGGAAATCGCCCCCGAAGGCCACGTGCTCATCATGCTGGCGGACCCGGCCATATCCATCAGCCGCTTTTTTGACCGTCCGGACCCGGAAAAGCAGTTCATTTACAGCCTGCTTCTGGAGGAACCGGACCCGCAGAAGGCGCTGGATAATTACCGGGAAATGCTGACGAGGATCAACAGCCAGGAGGTTTACGACGAATTCCTGCATTCCGGCTTCCCGGTGATCCTGCGGGACGAAAGCAGGACTCCGGAGGAGACCATGCACCTGGCGGAAAAGATTTTCGGGCTGGCCTGACACAAAAACACACCCGCCGGGAAGCGATGCTGCAGCCCGGCGGGTTTTTGATTGGTTGTAATTTTTGCTTATTTCAGGAACGCCGTCATCATGTAGCCCACTTTGCTGCCGTAGCGCACCTGGGTCCATTCGTCGCCGGGGGTGAGCACGGTGACGGTGGCGCCGTGGGGCACCTGCACGCTGACGTTGCCGCTGACCTTCCGGGGGGCGGTGCGCAGGTTCACGTAACTGCCGTTGTTCTTCACCGTTTTGGTGGGGGAGGCGGATATGCCGCTGAGCTTTAAGTATTTGGTCATAAAGTACCCCACGTTGCCGGTGGCGCTGCCGTACACCTTGGTCCAGGTTTCGCCCGGGGCGATGACCTCGAACCGGGTGCCGTTCTTATACTGGGCGATCACCTTGGCGGTGGTGGAGGGCTGGGCGCGCAGATTCAGGAACTGGGTGGCGCGGGGGTTGTTCACCGTGGCGGTGCCGCGGGTCTGGGGCCGGGGATTGGGGGAAACGCCCCCGCCGGACACGGAAATGAAGGTGGAATCCATATAGCCCACGGTGCCCTGCACCTGCACGGTCCAGAAAGCGCCGGAAGCGCTGAGCACCGTCAGCGGCGTGCCGGAGGGATACTGGCCGATGATGGTGGAGCCGGCATAGGAGGGCAGGGAGCGCAGGTTTACCTTTTTGCCGTTGGCGGCGTAGACGTAGCCCGTCTGCCCGGAGGGGGGCACGGCGCCGCCGCCGCCCGGGTTCCCGCCGTTCACGGTGACGTATTCATGCCGGAAATAGCCGATGTTCCCGTTGATCTGCACCTGATACCAGCCGTCGGAGGTGGCGGCCAGCAATGTGAACACCGCGCCGTTGTAATAGATGCCCAGGACCGGGGCGGACATGCTGGGGGACTGGCGCAGGTTCACATACGAGGAAGGATTGGGGTTGCTGACCACGCCGGTGCCGCTGGCGGGCATTGTGGACGCCGCGGGCGTGGAGGGCGAAGGAGAGGAAGTCAGCGTCAGGTAGTTTTTGCTCATGTATCCGTTCATGGATAAGCTGGGCACATAGACCTGATACCAGTTCCCGTATTCGCTCAGCACACCCACGACGGTGCCCTGGGGCACGTTGCCGATGACGGCGTATTCCGTGCCGGGGCCGGAGCGGACGTTCAGATCCAGCGTGCCGGTGACCGTGGCGTAGGTGTACACCCCGGGCACCTCCGCCCGGGCGGGCGCCGCGGCGAGGATCAGGCACAGCGCGCACAGCAGCGCGGGAAGCGTTCTTGCAAATCTGCTTTTCATGGCGGTTTCCTCCCAAAGGATTTGCTTTCATCCATAGAACGATGGGAAGCGCGGTTTTCTTCCAGGGATTTTACAGGAATTCCAGCAGCACCCGGTTCTGCAGGTCCATGCCCCGGCGGGTAAGGCGCAGGACGCCGTTTTCATACGTCAGCAGGCCGTCCCGGATGGGCGCGTCCATTTTGCTTCCGAAGGCAGCGCGCAGCGTCATGCCGTGCATGCGGACGAAATCCTCCTCCCGCAGCCCTTCGGTCATGCGCAGCCCCAGCATCACGCTTTCAAACCGCGCCTCCTCCGGGGAAACGGTTTCTTCCTCCGCGGGCGCGCCCGCCAGATAGCCGGACAGGGACGGCGCGTTCCGGTACCGGATATTCCCCATGAACCCGCAGGCGGCGCAGCCCAGCCCCAGGTATTCCCGCCGCTTCCAGCAGTCCGTATTGTGGCGGCAGGTGTAGCCCGGGCGGGCGAAATTGCTGATCTCGTACTGCTCGAAGCCGTTTTCCGCAAGGATGGAGCGGCAGGCTTCGTACATGTCCCTCTCCTCCCCGTCGGCGGGCAGCGTCCATTCCCCCGCCCGCACCCGGGCGTGCAGGGGCGTGCCCTCCTCCACGATCAGCCCGTAGCAGGACAGATGGGTGGGCTGAAGCGCCAGGGCGGCGTCCAGGCTCTCCCGGACGTCCGAAACCGTCTGGGTGGGCAAGCCCAGCATCAGATCCAGGTTCAGGTTTTCAAAGCCCGCCGCCCGGGCCAGGCGGACGCTCTGCTCCACCTGCTCCCAGGTGTGGATGCGGCCCAGCAGTCTGAGCAGCCTTTCCTGCCGCGCCTGGGCGCCCAGGGACAGCCGGTTCACCCCGTGGGCGCGCAGCACAGCCAAAAATGCCTCTGTCACCGTGCCGGGGTTGCATTCGCAGCTCCATTCCGCATCCGGGAGGAAACAAAAACGCCGCTTCGCCGCGTCCAGCAAGCGGTCCATCAGCTCCGGGGGCAGAAGCGACGGCGTGCCCCCGCCGATATAGGCCGTGGCGATCCGGATTTCCGGCGCGGCGCGGCGGCCCATTTCCGCGATCAGGGCGTCCGCATAGGCGGGCATGGCGTCCTCCATGCCGGGGTAAGAAACGAAATCGCAGTACGCGCACTTGCGCGCGCAGAAGGGGATATGAAAATATAAGCCGACGTCCCGCGTCATGGCAGGGCGACGGCGTACACGTCGTTTTCGCAGGCCAGCAGGGCGGTGCCGTTGCTGAGCATGCCCAGATAGCCCGTCACCGGGGAGCTGTTCAGTTCTCCGGGCAGGCTGATGGGGGTGAAGCGCCGGTCGGATATGTTCGCCCGGTAGATCATGTCCTGGGAGAAGGCGTATATGCGGTTCCCGTACAGCGCCGCGCCCACGCAGGGGGAGGGCAGGGAATACCGCTTGTCCGTTTTCCCGTACAGCAGCCGCAGCTGGCTGATGCGGCCGTATTCGTCGGCCTGCCGGGAGGGCGTGAAGAGCAGCATGGCGTCGTTTCCCGCCACCCGGCTGTCGATCAGCTGCCAGCCGTACACCAGCACCGGCTCGGTGGATTCCAGTTTGCCCTGGTTGTTGTACTGCCGCAGCTGCCGGGTGCTGATGATATTCAGCTTCTGCCCGGCGTACACCACGGCGTACACCAGGTTCTGCCCCAGGGAGATGCCGTAGGAGCCGCTCAGGTTCACCCGGAAGGTGTTGAGGCTGGTATCCGGCACGCTGCCGTACACGTCCATGGCGGTGGTCCACAGGTAATCGCCGTCGCTGAAAAAGCCCAGGTCCAGGAGGATCATATCCCGGTAGGCGTTGGTTTCATTGTCCACGCTGGTGCCCTGCATGTCCTTGATCACCAGGGACGGGCTGATGTCGCCCCCCAGCACCACCGCCACGTATTTGCTGCCCACCCGGGCGAACTGGATCACGTCGGAGAGGTTTTCGTTGTAGGTGGAGTGGCCGTTGCGGTCGATCAGATGCAGCTGCGTTCCCGTCCAGGCGGCGATCATGCTGTCCGAGCAGGAAAAGCTGGCGTTGTTGCCCAGGGTGTAGCTCCACCTTTCGCCCCCGTTTGCGGACAGGCAGTACAGCGTCATGTCGTCGTAGTACAGCACGTTGCTGCCGAAGGGCGTCACGCTCTGGGAGGCCATGCAGCGCAAATGGGCGGCGGAAAGGGGCTTGCTGCCGCCGCCGAACACGCCCAGCCGGGCCAGCACCAGCAGCAGCAGAATCACCGCCGCCGCGATCAGGATCAGGCGGCGACGGCTGCCGGGCTGGGGAGCGGAAGCACGCTGCATACAAAACCTCCGGGAATTACGAAAATCAGGATCAACAATTTATTATACACTCATTTCCCATTTCCGTCAAACAGGGAAAGGATATCCTTTTCGGACAGGCGGGTGGGCATTTCCTCGCCGGGGGTGATGAGCCGGTCGAACAATCGGCGCTTGCGCTGGCTCATTTGCAGCACCTGCTCCTCAATGGATCTGTGCACCGCCAGGCGCAGCACCTCCACCTTCTTTTTCTGCCCGATGCGGTGGGCGCGCCCGGTGGCCTGCTCCTCGGCGGTGGGGTTCCACCAGGGATCGTAATGGATCACCAGATCGGCCCCCGTCAGATTCAGCCCGGTGCCGCCGGCCTTCAGGGACACCAGGAACACGCTGCCCTCCCCGGCGTTGAAGCGCCGGCACAAAAGCAGCCTTTCCTCCGCGGGGGTCTCGCCGTCCAGGTACAGGCTGGAAACGCCTTCTTTGGCAAGGCGCTTTTCGATCAGGCGCAGCATGGAGGTGAACTGGGAAAAGATCAGCGCCCGCCTGCCGGCGGCCAGGGCCCCGGGCAGGATATCCATCAGCATTTCCATCTTGCCCGACTGCCCGTCGTAATCCGGCAGGCACAGGGCGGGATGGCAGCAGATCTGCCGCAGCTCCGTGATGGCGGAAAGCACCTCCGCCCGGCCCCGGGAAAGCCCCCGGTCCCGGAGGATCTGGTGCACCCGTTCGCGCTTCTGCAAAAGGGCCGCGTCGTAAATGCGCCGCTGCTCCGGCAGCATATCGGCCATGAGCACGGATTCCATTTTTTCCGGCAGCTCCGACAGCACGTCGCTTTTCAGCCTGCGCATCAGGAAGGGCCGGATGCGCCTGCGCAGGCCCTCGGCGTTCTGGCCGTCGCCCCAGCGACGGAGGAAATCCGGGTATTTGGGCAGGTAGCCGGGCAGCACGAAATCAAACAGACTCCACAGTTCGCCCGCGTGGTTTTCCATGGGCGTGCCGGTGAGGGCGATGCGGCATTCGGCGTTGAGCTGCTTCACCGCGTGGGCTCCCACGCTCTGCACGTTTTTGATCTGCTGGGCTTCGTCCAGCACGGCGAAGCGGAAGGCCACGTCCCGGAGCAGCGCCGCGTCCCGGCGGATCAGGGGATAGCTGGTGATCACCAGGTCCGGCGCGTCGGGGGACAGGAGGGTGCGGATCTGCTCCGCCCGGGCCGCCTGGCCGCCGGAGAGCAGCAGCACCCGCATCTGGGGGGTGAAGTGGGCGCATTCGCTGAGCCAGTTGTAGGTAAGCGACGTGGGCGCCACGATGACGGAGGGCTTTTTTTCCTTCTCCGTCTGCATGCAGGCCAGCAGAGCGGCCAGGGTCTGCACGGTTTTGCCCAGGCCCATGTCGTCCGCCAGGATGCCGCCCATGCCCAGGGCGCGCAGGGCCATGAGCCAGCGGTAGCCCCGATCCTGATACGGCCGCAGGCAGGCTACGGGAGCGTCCGGGGCGGTATAGGCCATGTCCGCCGCCCGGGCGGCGGGGGCGTCCAGGGCCACGTCCAGGCCGTTTTCCCGGATCAGCGCGGCCAGGTAAGCCGCCCAGCAGGCGCCGATGGGGCCGCCGGTGTTTTCCCGGGCTTCGTGGACGGCTTCCGCCAGGGGCCGCCATGCCTCTTCGTCGCTCAGATCCAGGAACACGCCGTCCTTGAACCGGAAATACCGCCTGCGGCAGCGCAGGGCCTCCAGGAGGGGTAGCAATTCTTCCACCGGGGTGCCCCCGTCGGTGAGCTCCAGGGCCAGCTGGCCGTTTTTCAGGCGCAGCGTGCCCGAAAAGAGGGGCTTCCGGGGGGTCAGGCGGCGGAAATCCTTGCTGAAGAACACCTCGGCGTGGGCGGCGAGGCGGGACGCGCCTTCGGTGACGAAAGCATAGATCTGATCGGGGGCGTGGAGGTATACCGTGCCCCGGCGCACGTGGAAGCCGGAAGCGGCCAGCTCGTCCAGCACCGCCTTTTCTCCTGCGGCGTCCCTCAGCAGCAGCGTATCCGGTGCGGCGGCCTCCGGGATGAAGGGATCAATGGAGATATCCCCGTAGCAGAAGGCCACCCGGGCGGTGACGTCGCCCCCCGCTTTGTCCAGGTACACCCGGGCCTTCAGGGGCAGCCGCACGAAATGGCTTTCCAGGCCCGGATCAATGGCCGCCCGGGAAAAACGCAGCAGGAAGGGAAGCAGATCCCGGGCCACCCGGGGGCCGTCCTGGGGGCCGAATACGGCCCGGAATTCCCGCCCCGCGGCGTATCGGTGCAGCGCCCGGGCCAGCGGCCGCTGCTCCCGGGGCAGATCCAGGCATTCCCCGCCCAGCAGCACGAAGCGGCAATCCGCCGTCAGCGGCAGCAGGGGCGCGGGCAGATCCGCGGAAACCGTGACGCTCTGGGGCGTGCCGCTGATGCTGAAATCCACGTCCAGCCCCCGGGCTGCCACCCCGGGCAGGGCGTATACGGCGTTTTCGGCGTGCAGGGTAAAAGGCAGGTCTTCAAGCGCTTCCAGCACCCGCGCCGCAGCCCGGGGCGGCAGGCGCATCACCCGGGCGTCCATCCCCGTCAGGGCTTTTTCCGCGGGGTATTCGCAGCATTCGGCCAGAATGTCCAGGAGCCTGTCCTGCTTTTCGTCGAAGTGCATCCATTGGGGACGGTATTCAAAGCCCTTGCCGAAAGCCAGGCTTTCGCCCTTCTCCCGGCAGGAGAGAAAATGCGGGATGTGGCGCACCACGTACAGCCGGTCCTCCCCGATGCGCAGGCCGACGCGCATGCCCTCCCGGGTCAGGAACAGGGTGGGGGAAAGACGGATGCCGTCCGATTCGGGCAGCACGCCGCCCACCGCCTCCAGCAGCGCCGGGGCGGCCTGCTGGGCCAGGCGGCCTTCCATATCCCGCATGGCCCCGCTGTCCAGCGCCGCCAGCGCCGCGGCGACGCCGTGGGGGCAGGGAAAACGCCCGCAGTCGCACCGGACGCCCCGGGCGGTGACGGAGCAGAGATGCTTTTCCTCCCCGGAAACGAGATACACGGTCTCCTCCTTGCTCCGGCGGCTTTCCCGCACCGGCGCACGGTAAAACAGCGCCCGTCCCCGGGCGAAGATCTCCTCGCCCGCCATCTCCCGCAGCCGCTCTTCCGTCAGCATGCAAACTTCCTCCTCACAGCGCGGAAAAACACGCGCATCTTTTTATCATTCGCCGCGGAGGGCCGGATTCCTGCCGCGTTTCTGGAAATTTCCGGAAGCGGAGCGGGTGTCCGTCCGCGGTTTTTCGCGCGGCATATCGACGCGCGGCTGCAGGGCCGGGCGGTATGCTTTTCCCGGAGGACGGGCAGATGCGGGTACGGGGGGAAGCGTTTCTTCTGATCAACGCCTGGATGGATTTCCTGGCGCTCTGGCTGGCCGCCTGCGTGGGAAGGCGGCATTTCCGCCCGCTGCGGGCGGCGGCGGCGTCCGTGCTGGGCGCGGGGTACGCCCTGGCCGCCTGGACCCTGGGCGGCGTCTGGCGGGGGCTTCCGGCCCTGGCCGCCGCGGGGCTGGGCATGGCGTGGATCGCCTTCGGCCGGGACGCGGGGGTCGCTTCGGTATTGACCTTCACCGGCGGGCTGATGCTCTCCGGCGCGGCGGCGTGGCTCACCGGGCAGGGAATGGGCACGGCGGGGGTGACGCTCCTGTGCGGCGCCGCTGCGGCGGCGGTATGCGCCCTGACCCGGCGGCGCGCCGTGCGGGGCCGGGGCCGGATCCAGCTGATTCTCACCGCGGGGGGCAAAACGGCGCGCATGCCCGTCCTCCGGGACAGCGGAAACCTGCTGCGCTTCGGCGGGGGCGGGCTGCCGGTGATCGCGGCGCCGGAAAAGCTGATCCGTCCGCTGCTGCCTCCGGGCACCGACCTCAGGGATCTTGCCACCCTGCCCCGGGGGTGGCGGCTGATCCGGGTGCGGACGGCGGCGGGGGTAAAAACCGCCATGGCTTTCGTGCCGGATGCGGCGGCGCTGCGGCGCGGCGGAAAAACCTATCCGGTGCGCGCCGCGGCGGCGGTGATGGATATGCCCGGGAGATATGCCCTTGCACCGGACAGCCTGTTTCGCCCGGCGGAAGAGAAGGAGGGATCCCATGCAGGCCTGTAAAGCGTGGATGCTCATGTTCCTGGCGAGAATCAGGACGGGAGAGCTGTATTACATCAACGGGGCGGATCCCCTGCCCCAGCCGCTGACCTACGAAGAGGAAATGCGCCTGGTAAAGAAGCTGCCCCGGGACGACGGCACGGTGCGCTCCGTTCTCATCGAAAGGAACCTGAGGCTGGTGGCGTTCATTGCGCGGAAATTCGAGAATACCGGCGTAGGGCTGGAGGACCTGATCTCCATCGGCACCATCGGCCTCATCAAAGCGGTGAACACCTTTGATCCCGATAAAAAAATCAAGCTGGCAACCTATGCCAGCCGCTGTATCGAAAACGAAGTGCTGATGTACCTTAGGCACACCAGCCGGTTGAAATATGAAGTGTCCCTGGACGAGCCGCTGCGCACGGACTGGGACGGGAACGAGCTGCTGCTGTCCGACGTGCTGGGCACGGAAAGCGATCTGGTGTCCCGGGGCCTGGAGGAGGACACGGAAAGGCAGATGCTGGGCACGGCCCTTTCCCGTCTGGCGCCCCGGGAGCAGAAGATCATGCGGATGCGCTTCGGCCTGGGCGGGGGAAAGGAAATGACCCAGAAAGAGGTGGCGGACCGGCTGGGCATCAGCCAGTCCTATATTTCCCGGCTGGAAAAGCGCATCCTGTCCCGGCTGCAGACGGAAATGCTGCAATCGTCGTCCTGAAGGAGCGTTCAGCGCATCTTCCCGCGCTCCGCGGCGCCGTGGACCGCCCCGCAGAGAAAGAAGAACGCATAGCCGACGGGGAAATCATAGAAGATCAGGCAGGCCTCCACCGTATTGGCCAGCGCCAGCACGAGGATCAGCGCGCACAGGCACAGCGGCAGCGCCCGTCCGCCCCGGATAAACGGGATGCGGATCATGTCCCGCAGGATCAGCGCGAACCAGGCCAGCATCAGCCCCATACCCGGAATGCCCGTGGCGGCGGCGATTTCCAGTACCTGATTGTGGGAATAAAACAGATTGCTGAATTGTCCGCTGATCAGGGTGATCAGCCGGGGCACGCCCCGGGGCCCTACCCCCAGCACGGCCCGGGGAACGGAAGAAAAAATGCCCTGCACGGTGTATTTCCAGATTTCCAGCCGGCCCGCGGTGACGCCGCCGTAAGCGGTCTGGGTCAGGCCCCGGGCGCCGTCGGTCACGGTGGTTTTGGCACAGGCGGTGTACAGACGGAAAACCGGCTCCCGCAGCAGATAGAAAACCGCGGCCGCAGCCGCTGCAAGCGCCAGGGAAAGCAGCGCCCGCCGGCGGACGGGCTGCTTATTCAGCAGCCGGAAGGCTCCGATGAACGTCAGCGCCGCCAAGCCCGGGAGGGCGGCAAAGATGGAAGCCCGGGAATTGGACAGGATCAGCGCGGTATAGTGAACGGCGAGGGCGGCGCCGTAAACGGCTTTCAGAGCGGGGTGCCTGCACCGGAGGATCATCAGGAAGCTGACAAGGAAAAAGAGCATTTCCCAGGCGCCGGTGGTGTTCCGGTTGCAGTTGAGCTGCAGGGATTCGCTGACCATGGCGATGTAGCCGCCGCTGGGCAGCCGGGCATATCTGCCCTGAAAAACCACCGCGAGAGCATAAACGATAAAGGCTGTCCAGATCAGCATGCAGGCGTGCAGCAGCGCTTTGCCTGCGGCCGGCGCTTTTTCCCCGCCAAGGGCGCAGCCCAGGGGGAACAGCAGCAGGCAGGAGACCGCGGCGTTGAGGAAAGGCGCGCTGTTGTCGCCGGCGGTGGCGGGGTCCTGCCGGAAGGAAGCGGACAGGCAGGAGACCGCCAGCCACCCCAGGAACAGGAACAGCAGAGTTTGGGCCCCCCCGGGCCGCGGAAAAACGTTATGCCTGAGCAGATACAGCAGGAAAAAAACAGCCGTCAGCATCAGCGGCAGCTTCATCAGCGTTCTCGTCAGGCTGCTGAGGGGCAGCAGATACCGCATCATGCCCAGGGCGGCGTACAGGATCCCCGCCAGGATGCCCAGGATCAGCAGGTTTTTTTTCGTCAGGATCCGGTCAGTCATCATTCTCGTCTCCGTTTTGCTCATTCGGAGGGCGTGGGAAGCACGCTGAAGGAAAGCAGCTTCACGTCGCTCTCCGAAACCTCCAGGCGATAGCTTTCTTCCGCCGCGTCCAGCAGGAACGCACATTTGCTTCGGCCCGCGTCCAGGCTTTTTGTGATCGCGGCGGCGCCGGACAGGGTGATTTCCTGGGCGGCTTCGCTGTCCGTCTCCACCGTGATCCGGACGGGCTTGCCCAGCCAGGCGTCGTTGAGGAGGAGCAGCTCCGCCGGCTTGCCCGCGGTCAGGGCCGTTTCCTTGGTGCCCGTCAGCACGCAGTCCGCTATGCGCCCGCCCTTTTCAAAGCGGACGGCCATGTAGGTGCGGTCCGCGGAGAAGGAGGAGGAAACAGAGGGGGCGAACTGGATCAGCGGGTAGGTTTTCCAGTTGAAAACGGCGGTATCGGCGTCGTGGGTGAGGTTCCTGGCCGTCATGCCCCGGGAGGAGGCGGGCAGGAAGGGCCTGTACGCGCCCCGGTTTTCCCGCAGGTTTTCCGCAAATTCAGAAAGGGTGACGTGGGAAACGTTTTCGCGGCTGTTCACATCCAGCCCGTAATCGCAGCGGGAGGCGGCGTAAACGTACAGATAATCCCGGTATTCCAGGGCTTGCAGGGTTTCCCTGGCTTCGGCGGCCAGGCTGTGATAGGTGTTGGACGCGGTCACCGCGTAGCCCACATAATTGCTCAGCACCGCTACGGCCAGGAACAGGAAGCAGCACGCCCGGACCATCCGGGGGAACGCCGTATTCTTCCAGATCAGGAACAGGGAAGCGGCGCACAGGAGCAGCACCGCTGCGCTCAGTATAATGTTCGCATCCTTGATGAAGAGCACCGACAGGCTGAAGAGAAAATGCACGTCCAGGGGCCCGCCGATGCCCGTGGCAGCCCCGGCGACCAGGGTGCAGACCGCGGCGTAAGCCGCCAGGAACAGGCACAGGCCGCTGACAGGCTCCCGTTTTCCAGGGCAGAGGAGGACGGGCGGTTCCCCGATGGGCAGGAGGCTGCAGGCCAGCACCAGGGGCAGATACATGTCGGCATAGCGCATGAAGAGGATATCGGTCCTCTCCGGCCGGTTCACCGTCCAGGCCGTGCCGGTCATGACCAGCAGGGCGCTCGCCAGCGCCAGGAGCAGGAAACGGCGGTCGCTTTCCCGATACCGCCGCAGACGCTGCAGGGCGTACATAAGCGGCAGCACCCCGCAGCCCAGCAGGAAATAATAGGGATACAGGACCGCGGTGCCGCCGAAGATATCATAGCTTTTGCCCGCGTCGTAATTCAGCTGGCTGCCGTATACGGAGAAGGCGACGCCGTCATAGCCGAACGCAAATTTTGCCAGCGCTTTGAAAAAGAGGATCACCGCCGCCAGGCAGGCAAAGCCCGCCGCGGCGGAAAGCCCGTCCCGCTTCGACCGTTTCCGGAGGGCTCCGCCTGCGGTCAGAAGCAGCGCCAGCGCCGCCGGGATCACGGCCCCGGGCTTTGCGCAGTACAAAAGCCCGCCCAGCACGCCGATCCATACGGCGTACCGCGGGCGGGGGAAACAGAGATTTTTGTACGCGCAGTACATCAGCGCGTAAAACAGCGGATAGATCACCGCTTCGCTGAAGATTCCCTGGCCCAGGATATAATCCGGCAGCAGCATGCACAGCGCAGCGGCCCAAAGGGCCTTTTTCTTTTCGCCGTACAGGCCGCGGCACAGCCCGTACACCGGGAACACCGACAGGGACATAACCAGGATATTCCACAGCTGGATCAGGCGGTAATAATCCGTTCCGGCGGGGAAAAAACGGTAGATCGGGGCCAGGAACAGGGGGTAAACCAGATAATTGTACAGCGCCGGCTGCCCCAGGTACAGAAGCGTGTTTTCCGTGGCGACGGAGCGGGCCAGGCTGGCGTACAGGTATTCGTCGATCCGCACCGTGGGGTAGGCGCTGGTGAAAAGCGCCAGGAGGAAGCGGACCAGCACGCACGCGCCGTACAGCCCCATAAGGAGCCATCCCGTCCGCGGCTTTTTCGGGTTCATTTCCAAGGGATCCATCCTTTCGGAAAGCGGCCTTTATACGGGCAGACTGTGTTTTTTTCTTTCGCGGAACACCCGGGCGGCGGCTTTCAGGCGGGGATGCCCGGCGGGCAGAGGGGCGTTGGCCGCCCCGTGGAGCATGCCGCCGAAGAGGAAAAAGACATAGCCGCTCAAGTGGTTGTAGAACAGCAGGTGCGCTTCGGCCATGTTGGCCAGCAGCAGCGCAAATACGACCACGGGAAGCGCCAGACGGAGGGACCTGTCTTTCTGAACGAAGAACAGGCGGTACGTATCCCGGACGAGGAGGAAAAGCCATCCCCCGAATATGCACAGCCCGGGGACGCCGATGCCGGCCGCGATCTCCAGGAATTCATTGTGGGAATAAGAAGCGGGCCATCTGCCGTTGCTGGTCTGGGCGATCATATCGGGCACCGACCGAGGCGTGAACCCGAACAGGAAGCTGCGGACGGAGGAAACGATCCCCTTCAAAGCGCATTCCCATATGTCCAGACGGCCGGAAGTGACGTCGTCTTCGCCCAGCAGGTTTCTTCCTTCCCGCAGAAACAGGCTGTAAACAGCGCTGCGCAGCAGGATAAACGCCGCGCCTGCGGCGGCGGCGGCCGCCAGGGCGATCAGCAGGCGGTGAGGGCGCTTTTGCCTGTCCAGGCGGAGGAATACGCCGATGCCCACCAGGGCGATCCACCCCAGCAGCACGGAATAGATCGGGGCGCGGGAATTGGACAGGATCAGCGCCACGTAATGGATGGCCGCCGCCGCGCCGTAAACGGCTTTCAGGGCGGGCTGCCTGCACCGGAGGACCATCAGGCAGCTCAGCAGGAAGAAGCTCATTTCCCAGGCGCCGGTGTGATTCCGGTTGCAGCTGATTTCCAGGCCGGTTTCATTCAGGACGATCAAATCATTTCCCAGGTTCATCGTCTTTCCCTGGGCAACCACGATGAGCACGATGAGCATAAAAGCCGTCCAGCCCAAGATAAAGGCATGGAACAATCCTCTGCCCACGGCGGCCGGCTTTTCCCGGATCAGAACATAGCCCAGGGGAAAGATGACCATGCAGGAAACGAAGGCGTTGAGCAGGGGATCGGCATTGTGATGGACCCAGTCGTTGCCGTATGTGACGGACATACTCAGACAGGACAGGATCATCCAGGCGAAAAACAGGATCAGCAGCATCTGGGCGCATTGGAAACGGACGGGCGTTTTCCGCCGGCCCACGTACACGATGGTGCCTGCAGTCAGGATCAGGATCGGCACATCAGCCAGGGTGAGCATCAGCGGGGACAGCGGGACAAACCACGGCAGCAAGGCGACGGCCGCCCGGAGAAGCACCGCGAATACCCCGAAGACGAGCAGATTTTTCTTTGTCAGGATCCGGTCAGTCATGGTCTGCCTCCTTTCCGGCTCTGACGGGCTTCATTCAGCCCGGGACGAAAGGGGAATGATTTCAAACCCGTAAAGCAAAACGCTTTCCGAGGATACGGTGAACTGGTAATTGGTCTCCGCCTGGCCCACCACGATCTCATACCAGGCGCGGCCTTCGTTCAGCTGCTTTACGGCGCTGAAAGAAACGCCGGAAAACTGAAGCTCCTGGGCGGCGGGACTGTCGATATCCAGGCGGATCCGGACCGGCTGGCCGATCCAGGCGCGGTTCAGAATCGTCATCAGCCCGGGCCTGGCCGTGCCGGGCTTCAGCGTCATTTCGTCGATATTCCCCAGCATGCCGTCCACGATGCGCGCGCCTTTTTCAAAGCGGACGATCGCAAAGGTTTGGCCGGAGGACAGATGGGCTTCCGCGGCGCTGCTGAACGCGAAGAGGGGATAGCACCTGCGGTCCAGGACCAGGGTGGTCACGTCCGCCGTCTTTTCCCGGGCGTCCATGCCGCGGATGGAATCCGGCACAAAGGGGACGTAGACGCCGCCGTTGTCCAGCAGATGATTGTATAATTCATACTGCTCGACGTGATCGATGTTTTTCCGGCTGGAGATATCCATGCCGTAATCGCAGTCGATCATGGAACGCACGAACAGGTATTCCTCATCGCCCAGCTCCCGCTGGATGCCCGCCGTTTCCTGGGCCAGCTTTCTGCTGGTGTTTTCGGCGGTGATCCGGTATCCCTGCACGTTGCTCAGCAGCATCACCCCGGCGAAGGCGGCGCAGCACAGCCGGTTCCCGACCCGGCCGAAGGGGCTCCGGAAGGCCAGATACAGCGCCGAGCCGCACAGGAGCAGCGCCGCGATATTGGCGATCCCCTTGACGTTCCTGGTAAAGAGAACCGCCAGGCTGAACAGGAAATGATCGTCGTAGGGCCCGCCGATGCCCGCGGTGGAGCCTGCGGCGAAAACGCAGACCGCGGCGTAGGCCGTCAGCAGCACGCATACCGCCGCCGGGATCCGGCGGCTCATGGGCCGGATCGCCGCCGGCTCTTCCTGCCGGGGCAGCAGGCAAAGGATGAACACCAGGGGCAGATACATATCCACATAACGCAGGAACAGAGTCGTGCTCCGCTCCGGCCGGTTCACCGTCCAGGCGGTGCCGATCAGGAGGAACAGCACGCTGACCAGGACGAGCAGGAGAAAGCGGCGGTTGCTTTTTTCAAACAGCGGCATGCGCCGCAGGGCGACGATCAGGGGAAGAACGCCGCAGGAAAGCAGGAAATAATAGGGATACAGGGCCGCCGTCTGCCAGAAGATATCGAAATTGACGCCGTTGTATTTGTTGAGCTGGGTATCGTAAACGGAAAAGAACGCGCCCCGGTAGCCGAAGGCGTTTTCGGAAAGCAGCTTGAAGACGAAGAACACCGCGGCCAGGCCGGCGGCCCCCGCCAGGGCGGAAAGCCCGGCGCGCCCGGATCTTTTCACGGCGGCTTTTCCCGCGGTCAGAAGCAGCGCCAGCGCCGCCGGGACGACGGCCCCGGGCTTGGCGCAGTACAGAAGCCCGCCCAGCACGCCGATCCATACGGCGTACCGCAGGCGGGGAGAACGGAGATTTTTGTATGCGCAGTACATCAGCGTGTAGAACAGCGGATAGATCACCGCTTCGCTCAGCACGAACTGGCCCAGGATGAAATCGGGCAGCAGCATGCACACCGCCGTGACCAGGAAGGCTTTTTTCCTTTCGGCAAGCATTTCCCGGCAGAGCGCGAACAGCGGGAACACGGACAGGGACATGATCAGGATGTTCCAGACCTGGATCACCCGGTAGTAATTGACCCCGGCGGGGAAAAGCAGATACACGGGGGACAGGAACAGGGGGTATACCAGGTAATTGTACAGCGCCGGCTGGCCCAGATACAGCAGCCTTCCTTCCGTGGCGATGGAGCGGCCCATGCTGTAATAGAGGAATTCGTCGATGCACACCGTGGGGAAATTGCTGGTGATCAGCGCGAAGAAACAGCGGATCAGCACGCAGGAAAAATACAGCGCCCACAGCGGCCACAGCGCCGTCAGCCTTTTCCAGCCGGTTTTCTTCTGCATAGGATCAGTCCTTTCCGGAAACGCTTTGCAGCGTAAAAAGCATTACACGTTGATTTCCTGCACCCGCACCTGCGCATCCGCGTTTTCCGCCAGGATGGGCCGGATCACGGTATTCAGGTATTCCCGGGTCTGCATTTCGGCGCAGCCGATATAGTTTTCGGGCTGCAGCGCCGCTTCCAGGGCGGCTTCGTCCGCCTGGAAGGCCGGGTCGGTGGCGATGCGGGAGATCAGATCGCACTCCCTGCCCTCCATCTTCACCGCGCTGGCCGCAGCCATGGAATGCACGCGGATATGCTCGTGCAATTCCTGCCGGTCTCCGCCCCGCTGCACCGCGTCCATGAGGATATTCTCCGTGGCCATGAAGGGCAGCTCCTCCCGCAGGTGCTTTTCGATCACCTTGTCGTACACCACCAGGCCGGAGGCGATATTCAGATACAGGGACAGCACCGCGTCCGCGCACAGGAAGCCCTCCGCCAGGGACAGCCGGCGGTTGGCGCTGTCGTCCAGCGTGCGCTCAAACCACTGCTCTGCGGCGGTCATGGCCCCGTTCTGGGCGTTGGCGATGAGGAAGCGGCTCAGGGCGGTCATGCGCTCGGACCGCATGGGATTGCGCTTGTAGGCCATAGCGGAGGAGCCGATCTGATTCTTTTCAAAGGGCTCCTCGATTTCCTTTTTGTGGGCCAGCAGGCGGATGTCGTTGGCGAATTTATGGGCGCTCTGGCCGATCTGGGACAGGGCGCTGAGGATGCGGCTGTCGGTTTTGCGGGAATAGGTCTGGCCCGAAACGGGCACGGCCTGGGCAAAGCCCATCTTTTCGGAGATCAGCCCATCCAGGCGCTTCACCTTTTCGTAATCCCCCCCGAACAGCTCCAGGAAGCTGGCCTGGGTGCCCGTGGTGCCCTTGCAGCCCAGGGGTTTGAGGGTGTTCAGGCAAAAGTCGATCTCCTCCAGGTCCAGGGCAAGGTCGTTGAGCCAGAGCGTAGCGCGTTTGCCCACGGTGGTGGGCTGGGCGGACTGGAAGTGGGTGAAGGCCAGGCAGGGCTGGGCGGCGTGGGCTTCGGAAAAATCCGCCAGCGCCCGGATCACCTGCAAAAGCCGCCCGCGGATCAGCGTCAGGGCGTCGCGCAGGATCATCACGTCCGCGTTGTCGCCCACGTAGCAGCTGGTGGCCCCCAGGTGGATGATGGGCCGGGCCGTGGGGCATTGCTCGCCCCAGGCGTGGATGTGGGCCATCACGTCGTGCCGCAGCTTTTTTTCATATTCCGCAGCCCGGTCAAAATCAATATCGTCCACGTGGGCGCGCATTTCGGCGATCTGCCCGTCCGTGATGGGAAGCCCCAGCTCCTTTTCCGCTTCCGCCAGGATGATCCACAGCTTCCGCCACAGAGAAAACTTGTTCTGCGCGGAAAACAGGTACTGCATTTCTTTGCTGGCATACCGGGTGGAGAAGGGGGAAAGATAACCGGCGTTGTCCTGGCCCATGGCGGCGCGACCTCCCGCAGCGAAAAATTCATACTAGTATATTATACAGGAAAACCCTTCCCGGCGCAATCACCGGGAAGGGGGTTTTTCATAGATCCCTGAGATATTCGGCCTTGTGCTCGTTCCAAAGGAAGATTTCCTCTTCTTCCTCCAGGGGCGGCAGGCCCAGCAGGTCGCTGACCGTCACCAGTTCGTAGTCCGCCTCGGCCAGCGCCGGGATCACCGTTTCCAGGCAGACGTAATCCTTTTTCCGGGCGTGGAAGAGCAGGATGCTGCCGTTCTGCACCTGGGAGAGCACTTCCTCCGGATCGGTGGAGGCGATCTCCCAGTGGATCACATGATGGTAGCCTACGATTTTCAGCACCCGGCGCAGGGCCTCGTTGTTGCTGCCGAACGGCGGGCGGAGGGTGCGCAGCGGGTAATGCCGCCCCAGCAGCTGATCCGTCACCTGCTGGGGGTATTTGCTGTAAAGCGCCATGTTGAAATCGGACAGCTTGGTCATCTTCAGGTGATGGTGGGTGTGGGTGCCGATCTCGCTGGAGGAATCGGCGATGGCCTGCCACAGCTCCCTGTCTCCGGGCTGCAGCTTTTCCTCCTTGAGCAGGTCGCCCACGGGATAGAACGTCATGGCCCCGCCGTACTGGCCGACCAGCTTCCACGCCGCCTCCACCCACTGGAATTCGTAGCAGTCGTCCATGGTGACCGCCACTTTGGGCACGAACCGGTCGCCGTGGTGGATCACGAAGGGCCAGGGATCGTTTTCCTGCCAGTCCATGCCGTTGCTTTCCGGCGCCTTTTCCGCCAGGGCGGCGGGCAGCGCAAGGAGCAGGCACAGCGCCAGGCAGATCACCCGTTTCACGGCGCGGCTCCTCATTTCAGCGGGCGGATCAGGATCAGGGGAGTCAGTTCGTCCCCCTGGCCGGAGGGGTTGTCCTGCATGGCGTCCTGGATCTCCTCGTCCGTCAGCGGGAAGCCGTCGGATTTGCCCAGCTGATCCCGCTGCAGGTCGTTGGCGTCCATGAGCACCACGGGGATGCCCGTTTCCTGATACAGCTGATTGCACAGCTCCGCGGGGTTGTCCGGGTTGATGAGGGCCATTTCCTTGTATACGTCGAAGCTGGAGCGGAAATAGAACCCGTCGATGCCGCCCACGCCCTTGCCGCAGACCTTGTAAAACACGCCGTGCTTGCCGAAAGGCTTCGTCACCGCGGACAGGAACGCCGCCCACAGCACCCGGGGAAGGCCGCAGATGTCGATGACCAGCTGCAGCTTATAGGGCTCGTGCATGCCCACGCCCGTATGGTTGATCCCCGCGAAGCGCCACAGGAAATTGGCCCAGAAGCCGGGATGCACTTCGTCCCGGGTCTTGACCGATTCTACGCACATGCACATGACCTTGGCGCCGAAGGACAGCACGTCGCCCTCCCGGTACAGGGGCCGCACGTACTTTTCCACCAGCTCCTTCTGGCTTTCGCCCCGCTGGACGAAATGGGTCTGGATGGCGAAGCGGTCGTACTTCCTGCCGTTTTTGCCCTCCACCGTGCCGCGGTCGAAATAAACGACGCCGTTTTCCTCGCGGCGCTGCGCCTCCAGGTTCCGGGACGGGATGATGCCCATAATCATGACCTCCAACCGTGGTAAAAATTCACTCTATTTTACACCTGCGCGGCATGCTTGTCAACGCAAAGGCATAGACTGGGCAGGGAGGGATGCGCGATGGGACGGGAGCGGCTGACGGCGCTGGCCTGGACGGGGATCCTGCTGGCCGGGATGCTGGCGATTGCTTTGCGGGGAAGGCCCGCCTCCCGGGGCAGCCGGGCGCTGCGGCGGGCGTTCTGGAGCCTGATGCTGCTGTGGGGCGGCGGCATGCTGGGGGGCGTTCCGCCCTCGGCGCTGGCCTGGGCGCTCACTGCATGCCTGGGTCTGCCGGGATACGCCGCCGCGGCGGCGCTGGCCCTGCCCTGATCATTCCTCCAGGCAGCGGACGGAGAGGCGCACCTCGATCTCGGCGTCGGCGTAGGCGGCGGAAAGGCCGCGGCCTTCCCATGCCTCCAGGGTGAGGAACTGCCCCGCGGCGGCGGCGCTGAAGCCCAGGGCGTCGCAGCCCAGGGACTGCAGGCGGACAAGCACGTCCCGGATCTCCCCTTGCAGCGCATCCGCCAGGGCGTCCGGGTCCTCAAGCGCGCCGGGCGGGCAGTGGGCGTCGCAGGCCAGGGCCACGGTGAAGCGGGCCGGCGTGTGCGTCAGATCCGCCGTCAGGCGGGCGGGGGACCGGGCGGTGACGCGCAGCAGCGCGCCGGAGGCGGCGGTGAAGGGGAAAAAGCGGATGTTGCCCTGGATCAGGTGGATCAGCGCCATTTCGCGGCCCGTCAGATACCCGGTGACGCGCTCGCCGTCGGTGGCGGCGGCGCCGAAAAGCTCGATCTTCCCCGCCCCCTGCCGGGGCAGATCGCCGGGCAGGGCGTCCAGGGCGGTGGGTTCCTCCGGCGCGTCGGGGGCATCCTCCGCGTCCACCGCGCCCAGGATCAGCAGGGGATCCCGCTGGCCGCCCCGCAGATCCCGCAGCGCGCCGCACAGATCGGTATCGGGGGTGAAGCCCTTGCCGGCGGAATCGGCCAGGGTGCTGTCCGCATAGCGGCTCAGCCGCACCCCCAGATCCGGCTTCTGGGCGTCGATCATGGCTTTTGCGCTTTCGGTGCACACGATCAGCGCCGCGGAGCAGCGCAGCCGGGGCACGGCGTCGATCTGCGTAAGCAGCGGCAGCAGCGGGCCGGACGCCGCTTCCTTTCCCAGCACGATTTCCCGCACCTGGGTGAAATTCAGCTTCCGGGGGGCGGCCGCCCGCAGCACGGACAGCGCCCCGGCAAAGCCCCGGCCCCGGGCGGAATACAGCAGGTATCCGCCGCTTTCGTCCTTCTGGGACGCCGAGGCCGCGGAGGGCACCTTCACCGTGAGGACGGTTTCTTCGCCCTCCGCGTCCACCCCCAGGACGATCACCAGCAGTTCGTCCTCCAATTGGCGGCTGACGCACCCGCACAGCAGCGCGGCGCAGGCGGCGAAAAGGAGGAGCAGGCGTTTCATTCCTTCTCCTTTCTGCGCAGGCAAAGCCACGCCGCCGCCGCCGTCACCGGCGCGGCCCGCCAGGGCCCGGCCCCCAGGAGCAGGGCTTTGGTTTCTTCCTCCCGGAAGGCCGCGAAAAGGGCCGCGAGCAGCAGCAGCACCGCCGCCGCGGCGTTTTCTTTTCCCGTTTTTTCCGCGTTTCCCGTCAGCAGGGCGACGCCCCGCCGCACACCCGTGCACATCGAGAGCATCAGCAGCAGGAGCAGCGCCGCGGCCTGGGCGGACCAGCAGGGCACGGAAGGGGTCGTGTGGGAAATCAGCATCAGACGCCAGCCTACCGTCCGGGGCGCGCAGAGGGCCCGGGCGGGAAGCAGCCATGCTGCGGCCGCCGCGGTGGCGGAAGCGAAAAGCAGCGCCGGGAGCAGCCGGGAAAGGACTTTCCCCGGGGTTTCGCCGGGGGAGAGAAGCGGCGTCAGGGCCGTGGCCGACGCGCCGAAGACCCACAAGGCGCCCCGCAGCACCGGCAGCGGGCCGAAGCCCAGCAGGGGAAAGAAGCGCTCGAATCGTCCGCGGCCGGGGACGCACAGGAGGCAGAACAGCAAAAGCCCGCCCAGCGCCGGCAGCGCCAGGCGGCCCAGCCGGGGCAGCGCGTCCCGGTCCGGCGCGGAAAGAAGGGCCACGCCCAGGATCAGCCCATAGGCCGGGGCGGCGATGCGCACGTCCAGGTCCGGTGCCAGGTCCCGGAGCAGGGAACAGAGCGCGAAAAAGGCGTAGAGCCCGTCCAGCAGGCATGCGATCCCCGGCAGCCAGGCAAGACGGCGCGGCATCGGCCCCCGGGCGGCGCCCCGGCGCAGGAGCAGCGCCAGCAGCGTCAGCGGCCCGGCGGCGATCAGCACGGACAGCCAGGCGGGGGTGCTCACCCCGCCGTACAGGTACAGCGCCAGGCCTACGGATACCTGGGCGTACAAATGCAGGGCGGAAAGCGCCCAGGGATCGGCGGAAGCGGCCGGCTCGGTCATGGCCCCTCCCTGCGCCAGGCGCGCACGGGCTCCGCGGCCCGGGGCGGCGCGGCGGGAGAAGCGTAAGGCCCGCGGCCGCGCTGAAGAAAGATGGGCAGACGCAGCAGCCGGTCGCCCCGTCCCGCGGGGGAAAAGCAGGGGAAGCCCACGCTTTTGAGGGCCGCGGCGCGGAACAGCAGGAAGAACAGCACCGGCATCATCCCCGGATATCCGCCGATCCCAGCCGCCACGGCCAAAAGGAGCTGGGCGATGCGCAGCGCCAGCGTCAGGGCGTGGGCGGGGGCGGTATAGCTGCCCAGCCCGCTGAGCGCCACCACGATCAGCACCAGCGGGCTGATCAGATCCGCTTCCACCGCCGCCTGGCCCAGGATCAGGCCGCTGACGATGGACAGGCTGGCCCCCATGGCCCCAGGGATGCGGGAGGCGGCCTCGTTGATCAGCGCGAACACCAGCAGCATCAGCAGCACCGACGCAAACAGCGTCATGGGCACCCGGGCCTGGCTTTCCACCACCGAGGTGAGCAGCGACAGGCTCATGCCCTCCGGGTGGAACACCGTCAGCGCCAGGAACGCGCCGGGCAGCAGCAGCGCCAGCGCCATGCCCCCCAGCCGCAGCAGCCGCAGGAAGGCGCCGTACTGCCAGCGCAGGGAGGTATCGTCCGGGGCGTGGAACAGATGCAGGAAGCCCGCGGGCAGGGCCAGCACCATGGGCGCGTTTTCCATCACGATCACCGCCTGGCCCTCGCACAGGAAGCTCACCGCCCGGTCCGGCCGCTCGGTGGACACCGCCTGGGGCAGCAGCGCGAAGGGATCGTCCTCGATCAGTTGCTCCAGCATCCCCAGGCTGGATACGTAATCCGCCCGACAGCCAAGGAGCCGGCGGCGCACCTCCCGAATGACCTCCTCCCGGGCGATCCCGGGAATGTAGAGCAGGCACAGCCGGGTGGGCACCCGCGTGCCCACGGTCATTTCCTCGCTCACCAGATCCGGGGAGGGGTACATCCGCCGCAGCAGCACCAGATTGTCCCGCAGGGATTCGGTGAAGGCCGCGTGGGGGCCGGCCACCACGGTTTCGTTCACCGGCTGGCTTACCGCGCGCTTGACGAAGCCCTTCACATCCGCCGTCAGCGCCCCGTCCATGCCCTCCAGGATCAGCGCCGCGTCGCCGGAGAAGATGCGGGCGACGGCGTCCCCGTACCGGTCCGTCCGTTTGAGGGAGGCCACGGGCAGCACATGGGAAAGCAGATGGGCCGAAAGTTCCGCCCCGGCTTCCGGCGCCGCGGCGGTCAGCAGCGGGCGCAGGAGGAAGCGGTCCATGTCCGCGGAGGAGGCGATGCCGTCCACATAAAAAAGCGCGGCGCGCCGGCCCATGGACGAAAATTCCCGGACGGTCACGTCCTCGCTTTCTCCCGCCCGGCACAGGGCGCGGAGGGCCCGCAGCTTTTTGGAGTAATCCCCGGCCATCGCTTCCGTCATGTCCGCACCGCCTTTCCGGATGCAGTATTCGGAAAAACGCCAAAAATTATACAGCGCCCAGGGGTTGCTGAAACCCCTGGGCGCTATGGGTTCTTTGCTCAGTCCTCCAGATAGCTGACTCCCGGCGGGAGCGCGGGACGGCCAGCCTCGAAGGGGACGCGGCTTTCCCGGCGGCGGCGCAGGGACTGCAGCCGGGCGGTGCGCTCCTGCACCCGGGCCTTCAAAAGGGATTTACTGCGGTATTTCGACAGCAGCGCCCGGGTGCCCATGGCGGCGGGCACGGCGGCCACCGGCCCCGCAGCCGCGGCGGCCAGGGCGCCCACGCCCATGGCGGCGCCGGTTTTGAGCATGCGCTGCACCGCGTCGCTGAACCCGGCGCGGCCCGTTTTCCTGCCCAGGATCACCCGCATCTGCTCCGTCACCGCAATGACGGCGAAGGGCGCCGCGGCGGTAAGCGTGTCCAGCACGCCGCTTTCCTCCATCAGCCCCAGGTCCACCGCCACGTTGTCGGCGTAGCTCAGCCCGGCGGTGAGGGTATCCACCAGGTTTTCCTTCCGGCGCTTCGCATACCGGTCCACCAGTTCCTGATAAGCTGCCATGCCGTCACCTCCCCGTTTTTGTTCTGACAGTATTATAGCATTTCTGCCCGCAAAACGCAAATCAGGCGTTCTTTTTGTCCGCCAGCATGGTGCAGACCACCCGCACGGCGGCGAACAGCACCCCGGCGATAGGCCAGATGACCCAGCTGACGTTCCAGCCGTTGCCCAGGAAGCTCCAGGCCAGGAAAGCCGCCGTGACCAGCAGCCAGTAAATCACGCTGACGGGGCCGGTGACGCTGCCGACGCGCTTGGCTTCGGGCGAATAATCGCCCTGCCGCAGCAGCTTATCCACGGCGGCCCGGCGGACGCCCGAAAGCACTATCAGCGCCGCGCCCCCGCCCGCCAGAAGCAGCGTCAGGCAGGTGAGCAGCATCCGGGCGGTATCCGTATGGGCCAGGAGAGCGCTCATCACCAGGGGAATGGGGGAAAGCACGCACATGGCCAGCCCCGCGCCCGTCTGCAGCGACCAGGCCTTCTGCCCGTCCTGCCGCTTTTTCTGGGCCAGGCCGTCCACGCCGTACTCGGTATCGAAATCTTCCTTCTCCAGGAATTCGTAAGGCTCGTTCCTGTGCCCGCAGTACACGAACAGCAGCACCGCCGCCGCGATGAACACCAGCAGCGCGCCCACGCCCAGGCCGCCCGCCGCTTCCTCGGAAAGGCCCAGGGGGCCGGCGGAGGCGCCGATGGCCAGCAGGGCGATCACGCCCAGGATGCACAGCAGCAGGGCGCCGGCAATGATTTTGGACGCTTTATCCCGCCAGGAAAGGAATTCCCCCGCTTCGGCGAGGGTCACCCGGCGCAGGGCGGGCGCGCCGCCGTCGGCGGTATATTCCTCGGCTTCCAGATCGTCTTTGAGCAGATAATCGGTGGTCACGCCGAAAAGCTGGCTCATGGCCAATATCTTGTTCAGGTCCGGGGCTGCCTGGGCGCTTTCCCATTTGGATACGGCCTGCCGGGATACGTTCAGCTGGGCCGCCAGCTCCTCCTGGGACCAGCCGTTCTTTTTTCTGAGCTGAATGATTTTGTCTGCCAGGATCATGTTGCTTTTCCTCCGTTCGTTTTTCTCGGCGTTTCCTGCCTGCCGACGGCCTGATCATAGGCCATTTTCCGGTTGCAGGCCACCAAGCGGGGCTGGTAATTTGTCAACCGGCGGTTGCAATTCATGAAAAAAGCGTTGTTTTACAACAAAAAACGCACGGCGGGGAAAAAACGCCGTGCGGTTCGATTGTTTACTTGAACAGGTTGATGACCGTGACGACGATCCAGCCGATCACCGCGATGCCCACCAGCCAGGTGGCCTGGCGCAGGGCGGCGGTGACGCCCTTTTTGCCCTTTTCGGATTGCTTTTCCATCTTTTCCAGCCTGCCCTTCAGGGCGGCCAGCTCTTTTTTGTTTTCGTCCAGGGCCACGTTCAGATCGTGCACTTCGTCGATGAGCCGCTGCTCCAGCTGGGTCTGCTGGGCGTCCAGGCGGTCTGTCTGCCGCGCCAGCTTTTCCTGATCCTCGCTCAAGCCTTCGATCACCAGGGTCATTTCGGCGGTGAACTCCTCCACCATCTGGTTCATATCCTTGCCCTTCAGGGGGGAGAGGACGCCGTTCATGAAATCCTTGGCGGTGCGCATGATGCCCTTTCCACCCTGGGGGGCTTCCTGGGGGATCACGTCCTGCGCTTCTTCCCGGGGGATCAGGTGGGTTTCTTCCTGACGGTCCATTTTCTCACACCAGGCGGATACCGGCCTCCGCCTGCTCGGCCTGATAGCGGGAAAGCAGCTTCTTGATCCGGTTGTAGGGATTGAGCAGCTTTTCCAGGGAACGGTCGTGATTCAAAGTGGCGATGAGGTAGGAAATATACTTGCTCAGATCCGCCTCCACGAACCAGGGGGCGGCGGCCACCTCCGGGCGGCGGTAGGTGAGGTTGGTGGCGATCACTTTGGTGAGGTATCCTTCGTTGTAGGCCCTGTCAAATTCGGCGGTGCCGCTGGTGAAGAAAGCGAAGGTGGCCACGGCGTAGATGCGGTTCGCCTTGCGCTTTTTCAGCTCCCTGCACAGATCCAGCATGCTGTCGCCGGAGGAGATCATATCGTCCACCACGATGATGTCCTTGCCCTCCACGGAGGCGCCCAGGTATTCGTGGGCCACGATGGGGTTGCGGCCGTTGATGACAGTGGTATAATCCCGCCGCTTGTAGAACATGCCCAGATCCAGCCCCAGCACGGAGGAATAGAAAATATTGCGCTGCATGGCGCCCTCGTCGGGGGAGACCACCATCATGCTTTCTTTATTGATGGCCAGGTCCTTTTCCGTGCGGCACAGGGCCTTGATCATCTGGTAGGTGGGCATCACGTTTTCAAAGCCGCACAGGGGCACCGCGTTGGCCACCCGGGGATCGTGGGCGTCGAAGGTGATGATGTTGCTGACGCCGTAATCCTGCAGCTCCTGCAATGCCAGGGCGCAGTCCAGGCTCTCCCGGGAGGAGCGCTTGTGCTGCCGGCTTTCGTACAGCATGGGCATGATGACGCTGACCCGCTTGGCCTTGCCGCCCACGGCGGCGATGATGCGCTTGAGATCCTGGAAGTGGTCGTCCGGGCTCATGGGCACTTCCATGTCGTACATCCGGAAGGTTTTGTTGTATGCGCACACGTCCACGATGATGTACAGGTCGTAGCCGCGGACGGATTCCTTGATCACGCCCTTGCTTTCCCCGGTGCCGAAGCGGGGGCAGTACGTTTTGATCAGGAACGAATCCCGGTTCACGCCGGGGAGGGTGTAAAACTCTTCATCCTGGCTTTCCTGGAGGGAATTCCATCTCTGCAGCCAGGCGTTGACTTTGTTTCCCATTTCCTCGCAGCCGGACATGGCGATGATGCCGAGCGGGCCCACGGGGATGCTCTTCAAATCCTTGTTCCATTCGGTAAGAAAGCTGCTGTTCATACCGGATCACCCTTTCGTGCAATGACGTATCCTGGGTGCTGCGGCGCCTTCGCGCCGACGGCAGGGAAGACAGTTTGATACCGCCTACATTATACATGATCTTTCAGCCGGAGGGAAGAGAGGAATCCGCTTTTTTTGAAATTTTGTCAAAAGCGCAAAAAAAGCAAAGAAAGAACAATGCGGCGATGCACAAACCGGCCTGTTTCCGGTCAGATGATATATCCGCCGTCGACGCCCAGGGCCTGGCCGGTGATGAAGGAAGCGTCCGGCCCGCACAGGAACAGGGCGGCGCCGGCGATATCCTCCGGCTTACCCAGGCGCTGCAGGGGGGTTTCCAGGCGCAGCGCTTCCAGATCGCTTTCCGAATAGCCGGAGAGCATATCCGTTTGGATCGCGCCGGGGCACAGGCAGTTCACCCGCACCCGGGAGGGCCCGGCTTCCTTGGCCAGGGCCTTCGTCAGCCCGATCAGCGCCGCCTTGCAGGCGGAATAGGCCGCCTCGCAGGAGCCGCCGGACCGCCCCCACATGGAGGAGAGATACAGGATGCTGCCGGACTGGCGGGAGATCATGCCCGGCAGGAACGCCCGCGTGGCCAGGAACGCGCCCCGGACGTGGACGGCGAACAGATCGTCCCATTCGGGAACGGTCATATCCTGCAAAAGGCCCGTCCAGGACGTGCCGGCGCTGCAGATCAGGGCGTCCAGATGCCCGAAATCGCGCAGCACCCGCCGGGCCATTTCCTCGGTTTCTGCTTCGCTGCGGGCGTCGCAGCGCAGGGCGAGGGCCCCGGTTTCCCGGGAAAGGGCGGCGGCCTTTTCTTCGCTGCTGAGGTAGGTGAAGGCGGCGCGCCAGCCCGCCCGGGAAAAAGCGCGCACTGTTTCCGCGCCGATGCCCCGGCTGCCGCCGGTGATCAATACGGTCTGCATGGGCGGTCCTCTCAGAAATTGCTGCCGTTCCAGCCCCAGTGGCCGGTTTCGGCGTAATACACGTACACGCCGTCCGGAGCGATGCCCATTTCATCCTCCAGGATGCGGCAGATCTCCGCGGTCATGCGTTCATAGGCCTCTGCGGTCGCCTTGCCCAGCAGCTTTACCTCCACGTAGGCCAGCGGGCGGTCGGATTCGCCCTTGAAATACAAACGGCTTTCATCCTCGAAATCCAGCATCAGCCATTCTTCGCTTTTGCCGAGCAGCCGGATGGCCTCGCCCAGGCGGCGGGCCAGCTTTTTTTCGGTTTCGTGGGAAATATGGCGGTTCACCCGGGTGCAGATCATGGGCATAAAGCATCATTCCTCCTTGGATCAAAGATCGGATTTATGGTATCATATTTTTCCCAAAAAAGCAAAAAGAAGCGCAGGCGCTTTCCGGCGGGGGAAAAATGGTGTATAATGCCGGTAAAAGGGCCCGGAAAGGAGGCGGCGGCATGGAGGAAAGGGAAGGCATCGTGACCCAATGGGTGGACGGCGTGCCCTGCCGCCTGATCCGGGAGGAGGATTTTTCCTGGCTGGCCGGATACGGACGGGTGCTGGCCCTGCGGGACGACAGGCCCTCCGGCGTGCTGTGGTTCTTCATGGAAGGAGACTACGGCCGCCTGATTGTGAAATACGCCGGCGCCTGGACCGCCATGGGGGGCGCGCGGCCTTACGAATCGGTGCTGCGGCTTCGGGACGCGGCGGCGTATTATGAAAAGGGGCACCCCGCGCTGCTGCCCATCCTGGCCCACGGGGCCGCCGGGGCGGGGTACGCCGCGGTGTTCCCCTGGCGGGAGCTGCCCCCCCTTTCCCAATGCCGGGATCAGGCCCGGCGGCTGCCCCTGGACAAGCAGCTGCGCATGCTGGACGGGGTATTCGATCTGCACGCCTGCCTGGCGGAGAACGGCCTGGTATCCGCCGGGGTGTCGGATGAAAACCTGCTGATCGACCCGGAAACAGGCAAAGCCGTGGTGTGGGACATCGATTCCTACCGCCGCAAGCCCGCCGTGAACGACCGGGGGCGGATGTACGGCGATTCCCGCTTCCTGTCCCCCGAGGAATACGAAAAGGACCAGCCCCTGACCGAGAGCACCATGGTGTATCATCTGGGGGCCATTGCCTTTGCGCTGCTGGGGAACGAAGGGAAAAGGGACCGGGAAAGCTGGATCGGCCCCGGGAGCCTCTATCCTATGGCGGAAAGGGCCTGCCGGGAAAAGCGGGGCGAGCGCCCGCCCTCCGTCCGGGCGTTCCTGGACGGCTGGCGGGAGGCCGTGGGCCGGCTGTTCCGGTAAAACGAGGAAGAGGAGAAAACGCACATGCTTTCATCCAGGGCAATCTGGGAAAAATGGGGCGGGATCGCCGCGGAAAAGGCGAAGCTGCCCGCGGGAAAATGCTTTCTGCTTGCGGTGCTGGCGGGGCTGTACATCGCCCTGGGGGCCGTCGGCTGCACGGCCGCCCAGACGCTGATCGGCGGCGGCCCGGGCAAGCTGCTGGGGGCCTGCGTGTTCCCGGCGGGGCTGATCCTGGTGGTGCTGGCCGGGGCGGAATTGTTTACCGGCAACTGCCTCATGGCGGGCCAGGCCGCCGCGGGCAAGGCGCCGTGGAAGGGCGCCCTGCGGAATTGGGGCATCGTATACCTGGGCAACTTCGCGGGGGCCCTGCTGGCGGCGGGGATCATGTATGCCGGGGGCTTCCTGCAGGGGGCGCTGGGGGAAGCGGCGGCGCAGATCGCCCGGAACAAGTGCGCCCTCGGCTTTTTCCAGGCCGCCGCCCGGGGCGCGGCGTGCAATATCCTGGTGTGCGGCGCGGTGTGGATGACGTCCGGGGCGGAAAGCGCCGGGGGCAAGGCCGTATGCTGCTTTTTCCCGGTGATGCTCTTCGTGCTGTGCGGGTTTGAGCATTCCGTAGCCAATATGTACTATATCCCCGCGGGGATGCTGGCGGGGGCGGCGGAAACCGCCGGGGATTTCCTGCTTGGGAACCTGCTGCCCGTGACGCTGGGAAACCTTCTGGGCGGCGCGGGGCTTTCCCTGGTTTACATGGGGATCCACCACGAGCAAAGGAGCGCTTGATTTATGCCGATGGACGGCCTGACGCTGGGCTTTATCGCCCGGGAGATGAAAGACACGCTGACGGACGGGCGGATCGAAAGGGTGAACCAGCCGGAAAAGGACATGCTGGTGCTCCTGGTCCGCGCGGGCGGGAAGAACCGCCGCCTGCTCCTGTCCGCCGCGCCCTCCTTTGCCCGGGCGCACCTGACGGAAGCGGCTTACCAGAACCCCCAGGACGCGCCTATGTTCTGCATGCTGATGCGCAAGCACCTCCAGGGCGGCAGGATCGCAAAGATCTGCCAGCTGGGGGGCGACAGGATCCTGAACATCACGGTGGAAAACCGGGACGAGATGGGGGATACGGCGCAGAAGGAACTGTATCTGGAGCTGATGGGCCGCCACAGCAATCTGACGCTGGTGATGAACGGGCGGATCGTGGACGCCATCCGCCACGTAAGCGGGGATATGAGCCGGGTGCGCCAGGCGCTGCCCGGGCTGCCCTTCACCCTGCCCCCGGCCCAGGATAAGCTGGCCCCGGAGGAAATGACGGAGGACGCGCTGCTTTCCCGCCTGTCCGCCGCCGCGGGGCCCTTCGACAAGGCCCTTTCCGGGGCCGTCCGGGGCCTGTCGCCGGTTTCCGCCCGGGAGATCGCCTGCCGGGTGACGGGCGGAGCGCGGACGGATATGAAGGATCTGGAACTGCGGGACGCCTGCCGGGCCGTATGCGCCTTTTTCTCCGGGCTGGAGGGCCGGGCGCGGCCCACGGTGCAGATGAGCCCGGACGGGCTGATCGCGGACGTGCTGCCCTTCCCGTACCTGAGCCTGGATCCCGCTTTGCAGCAGCCCCGCGCCTCCCTGTCCCTGGCGCTGGACGAATACTACTTCGGCCGGGACCGGCGGGACCGGATGAACCAGAAGAGCGCGTCCCTGAAGCGCCTGATCAGAACCGTGCAGGAGCGGGACGAAAAAAAGCTGGCCTTGCAGGAGGAGGAGATCGCCGCCTCCGCCCGGCTGGAGGAATACCGCATTGCCGGCGAACTGCTCACCGCCCAGGGCTATCTGGTGCCCCGGGGGGCGGAAAAGGCGGAACTGCAGAATTTCTACGACCCCGCGGGCGGCACGGTGGAAATCGCCCTGGACCCGGCCATGACCCCCGCCCAGAACGCGCAGAAGTATTTCAAGCGCTACCGCAAGGCGAAGATCGCCATGGAGCTGGCCCGGGAGCAGAAGGAAAAGACCCTGGCGGAAATCGGATTGCTGGAGCAGCTTTCCTTCGACCTGGAGGAGTGCGAAACGGAGCAGGATCTCTCCGACGTGCGCAGGGCCCTGGAAAACGCCGGGCTGGTGAAAGCCCCCGGCGGGAAAAAGCAGCAGAAGCAAAGGGAAAGCGAGGCGCTGCGCTTCGCGGCTCCGGACGGCACGGAGATCCTGGTGGGCAAAAACAGCGCCCAGAACGACCGGCTCACCTCCGCCGCCCGGGGGACGGACACCTGGCTCCACGCCAAGGACATGCCCGGCTCCCACGTGATCATCCGCAGCATGCAGCCCTCCCGGGAGGCCATGGAAACGGCCTTGAAGCTGGCCGCCTGGTATTCCAGGGGCAAGGGCGTTTCCGTGCCGGTGGATTACACGCTGCGCAAGCACGTAAAAAAGCCCGGGGGCGCTCCCGCGGGCTTCGTGATCTATACCAACCAGAAAACGGCGGTGGTTTCCGTTTCCGAGGCGGAGATCGCCGCGCTGAAAAAAGGCTGATCCCTGCGGAAAAGGGGCTGTTGCAGAAGTCAATCTGCAGCAGCCCCTTTGTTTACAGGGATATTGGTTTTCAGAATGAGCAACAGTGAATACCGGGAAAAACGAAAACCCCAGGGTGGTTTGGAGGGGCCACAGCCCCTCCAAGCGGAATCCGCAGCAGCGACCTGTGCGCTGCGAGGAGCATTTTTGCGAAGCAGAGCATGCCCTGCGAGAGCAAAAATGCTTTCCTTGCGTATCTGTCGATCAAATGGAGGATCCATTTGATCGAAGGGGCTGTGCAACAGCCCCTTTTTACAGCTCGCTGATCCTGGTGAAAACGGCGTGCTCGCCGTTCAGATCGTATTCGATGGTGTCGCCGTTCACGGTAATGTCAAAGGCGGCCCCGCCGTAGGTCAGCGTGACGGTATCGCCGTTCAGGGACCAGCCCAGCACCGCGGCGTTCGCATCCGGCCCGTTTAAGATGATATAGTGTACGTGGTCTTCTTCAAAGATCATCAGCGCCTGCACGTACTGGCCGCCTTCCTCCACGGTGCCCAGCCACACGCCGTGCAGCAGGGCCTTTGCCGCTTCGGAAGCGACGGTATCGGCGACGCTGCCCGTGCCGGCGCTTTCGCCGTCCCGGACGAAGGAAAGCGTCAGGCCGGAGCCAAAGTAGATGCTCAGGCTTTGGCTGTCATCGGAGATGAAGAACTGCAGCGACTGAACGGTGGTTTCACCGGTGCGGGGATCGTTTACCGGATAATCGCCCACGTACATGCCCCGCTGCTCGTTGGGGATATACGTGCCGTCGAAATCAGATATGGTTTCGCCGGAGGCGGCGTGGGTTTCGTGCAGGTGATAGGCGCCGTCCCCGAAGACCAGGGTGATGTCGGTGGTGATGCCGTAGCCCGCGTCCCGGCTGCCGCGCCAGGCGGTGTTTCTCAGCCGGTCCTGCCCGGCCAGGGCGGAGCAGGGAAGCAGCAGCGCCAGGGCCACAAGCGCGCACAGAAGCTGTTTTTTCATGGGTGGCTCTCTCCTTTTTTCAATCCTTGCGTATTATGCGCACATGGTGGAACACGACGGGCCCGCCCTCCGGGTCGGCCTCGATGGTTTCCCCCTGCCACAGCAGGAAGGCGGTTTCGTCGCCGGCGGACAGCATCACCGCATTCCCCAGAAAAGACAGGCGGAAAACGGCGGAGGAAGCGTCCGGTCCGTCCAGCGTGACGTAATGAACGTGATCTAATTCAAAAATCATCAGCGTCCGGGCGTCCGCGCCCATCTCCCCGCCGGCCAGCCACAGGCTGTGAAGGATGGCTTCGAGGCTGAACGCGTTTCCGGGCTCAAAGCTTTCTGTGTTTTCGGGCAGCTGGGCGGCGCCGATGCGGGCCGGGTCCATGGGGGCGTCCGCCAACCGGGTAAAGACGGTGCGCCGTCCGTCTTTTTCGGTTTCAAGCACGCCGTCCGTCCATTTCAGGACGGGCAGGATCTCCTGCAAGTACAGGATCACGTCGCTGCCGTACGGGGTAAACCTGTAAGCGGATGCGGATGCGTCCGCCCCCCGCAGGGAAAGAACGTGGACGTGGTCCGGCTCGAATACCATCAGCTCCGGGCCGTCTTCCCCGCCGTCGGCAATCCATACGCCGTGGAACCTTTCTTCGATTTCTTCAAAGGTCAGCGGTTCGGGGAGGCTGCCGGCATTGGCTTCTTCCGGGTCGATGCGGACGAAGGCCAATCCGTCGGGGAAAAGGGGGTAGCCTCTTCCCAACAGGGCCTGCCCGTCGTCGGAAACGGAGAAGTAGATGGAGCTGGTCATGATGATTTCTTTTTTGCCTTTACGCTTCACCCACTGATACTGGCCGACGTACGCGCCTCTTTCCGGATCGAAGCTGTACTCGTTTTCTGCCAAGATCGTTTTCTTTCCGGAGCTGATGATGACAGACTGAAGGCAGTAAGTGCCGTCCCGGAAGGTCAGGGTAAAGACGACATCGCGGTCTATTCCCTGCCAGGCCGTGCCCTCCAAGGCGTTCTGCTCCGCAAGCCCTGCGCAGGGGAGGAGCAGCGCCAGGATCGCAAGCGCGCACAGAAGCTGTTTTTTCATGTTCGGCTCCCTCGCTTTCCCACGTTATTTCGGCATTTCCAGGTAGGAGTACCGGCCGTTGAGCCGGGGCGTGCCGGCATAGGTGCCGGAGGCGTCGGCGAACACCCGGCCCGTCATGCCCACGGCCCATTTGTCGTTGGTATAATTCTCCAGGCACACCGTGCGCTCCTGGGAAGAATCCAGCTTCATGATCGCCAGCTGCGGCTTTTCGGACAGGATCCGTACGATCTCGCCCTTGCAGACGTAGATCTGGGTGCTGTTGATGCGCTTTTCGGCGTTGTTCAGGTAATCGAAATACTGGGCGTTCATATCCCAGGCCTTGCGGGTGTAGATGGCGGCCACGGGCATGTAATAGACATCGTGCTTGACCACGCTGGTTTCGTATCCCGGGGCGGAAGCCTCGATGATGATGGTGTTGGTGCCGATCTTGTCGAATATGGCTTCGAAAGTAAACTCGCCTTTGGTGCGCAGCTGGCTTTCATCCAGATTGGCGTAAGGGGATTTGATGGTGATATTGGCCCAGGAGACGGTGGAGCACTTCACCGTCATGTTGGGCTCCCGCAGGGGATAATTGCCCTTGCTGTCCTTTTCCTTGGTGGTATCCTCCACGGGGGTGGGGCTCCAGCGGGTGGCGATATCCGCCGCCAGGTCCAGGCGGATCTCCTGGGGAGCGCGGTAAATGGTGACGGTGACGGAGTTTTCCCGGTAGTAGGGGGAACGGACCGCAATGGTGAATATATTGTCCCCGATGGGGGCCACCGAAGCGTTATAGGAGATCAGGCCGTCCTGGGTGTTCACCAGATCGGAAAAATCGTCGCCGTTGATGATGACGGTGCTGTTTTTCGCCACCTCGAAGCTGATGTTGTACAGGGCGGTGGAGGTTTCCGCCCAGCCGGAGGAGGGATTGATCAGGCTCAGGGTGGACAGGGGCACATCCACCTGGTAGGTGATCTGCCCCATCTGCTTCTGTTCGCCGGCGGCGGTTTTGAGGAAGGGGGTGATGGTGGCGGTGACGCTTTCTTCCGTAACGTTTTCGGAGGATTCGTACCAGGTATAATCCGGCACCTCGAAGGAGGCGTAGCCCCCCACCACGATATAGGATTTTTTCAGCTCCTTGATCCAGTAATTCTGCCCTTCCTCGCCGGCGATCTGGATCAGGTGGGAAGGCAGCTCGTTGTAAATGGAGGGGCTGACGGTGTAATCCAGTTCGGGACCGGCGTTTCGCAGATGCCGGATGCCGAACCACCCTCCGAAGCCGACGGCCAGCAGCGCCAGCACGATGCCGCACGCCTGCAGGAAGCGGCGCACGCCCATCCGCCGCGTCATGGAAACCCGGCTGCGCTTGCCCTTCTGCCGCCCGGCGGCGGCAGCTTCGGCGGGCGTGGGCGGCATATATTCTTCCCCGATCACCCGGGGAGAGGAAACCTGGATGGCGTCGGGGCGCACGCTGCCGCCCACGTCGCCCTCCGGCTGCTCGTAGGAAATGCTCTGGGGGATCGGGAAGGGGCGGCGGCCCGTCAGGGTCTGCACGCTGCGGCCGGAGGGCGCGATGCCGGAATCGATGCTGTTGCGGGCCAGGCGCTTGTGCTGCTCCTCGCCCCGGCGCTTGCGCTCCACCAGGTTTTCCATGTCCCGGGCCAGCTGGTCCCGGGCGTCCATGGCGGGGGTGGCGCGGCCTTCCTCATTGATCTGTATATAGATTTTTCCGGGCCCCGCTTCCCGCACCTCCTTGGGAGGGACGGAGCGGCGGTCTTCCTTCGCAGACGGCTGCGCCTTGGGCAGCTCCGCTCCGCACTGAAAGCACCGGGGAAAAGAATCGCGGTTCCAATGGCCGCATTGGGGACACTTCATCTTCGGCCTCCTGTGGATGATGCGTGTGTAAAAATACACATCTTATATTATTTCGCAATCCGTCGGGAAAAATCCTGCCGACCGGAGGATTTTCCCGGCGAAACGGGGGAAAAGGCGCCGAATGAAAGGGCCGGCGCGCGTTGACAGAGGGCCGGCGGGAATGATATAATAGCAAAAACGGAAAAAAACAGAAAAAGGGTGGAAAGCATGCTGAAAAAACTCCTGTGCGTATTCGTGATCCTGGCGCTTTGTGTGCCGGTATTATCCCGTGGAGAAGAGGAATTCCGTTGGACTTGGGGGCCTCTGGAGAAGCTGGTGCTGACAGAGGAAAGGTATTTTGAAATACGAAATCGTATTGATTGTGCGGAAGATTTGAGGGTACGCCGTTATATTAAAGCGTTTACGCCAAATTTTTTTTACAGAAGCCTGGAAGATATGCTGCGCTTCAGCATGGACGACGGCCCATTTGCCATAACGCCTATCCTGGTCTGCCGCAACATTCTGATGGAGCTGGCGGAGGAAGGAACGCTGACGGAAGAAGACAGGGCCTGGACTGTCAGCCTCGTTGTCGCCTTGGAAGAATGCCTGGCTACGGGGAACGACGCGGACTTAACGGCACTTCTTGAAGGTGCGGCCGGCAATCCGGCGCATACGCAGATACTGGATCGGAAGTATTATATGTCAAAATCTACGCGGCAAGATATGTTACGGAGTATGCAGCTGGCTTTGGAAATGATCGGCTACAGCGACGAAGAATACAGGGCGGATACCAGGTTCAGCGATTTCAGCCGGCCGCTTTTCTCCATTCGGCCTGACGGAACCGCGGCGCTTCTGTATTATCCGAGGGGCGACAGCGAATACACGGTCCCTGCGGAATATGAGGGTCATCCGGTGAAAGCCGTGGGTATTGGGGCTTTTTCTGAGTGCGCAGGGCTTAAAAGCGTGGTGATTCCGGAAAGCGTGACGGCGATCGGACATTCGGCCTTCAGCAAATGCGCCGATCTTGAAAGCATCGTGATCCCATCCGGCGTAACGAAAATCGCGCCGTTCACGTTTTCCGGATGCGTCAGACTGAAAAACGTGGAGATCCCCGCAAGCGTTACGGAGATCAGCGACTATGCGTTCAGCGGATTGTACTCGTACGATTCAGACGAGTCCAGGATCCGGGTATATGCCGGGAGCTATGCCGAGCAGTTCTGCACCGAAAACGGCATCCCCTACGAACTGACGGAATGACGCCGCGGCGCAGCCGGCCCTTCGGTGGGCCGGTTTTTTCGTGCGGCGGTGCGCGTTTGCAAAGATCAGTCCGCTGTGGTATACTGAAAACCCATACTTGATGGATGCTGGAGGAATGGCATGCAGCTTTCCGAAATCCGATCCCCCGAAGACCTGCGGGGACTGAACGATAAAGAACTGAAAACCCTGGCGGGGGAGATCCGCACGGAGATCATCCGCACCGTCGCCCGGAACGGGGGCCATCTGGCCTCCAACCTGGGGGTGGTGGAAATGACCATCGCCCTCCACCGGGCCTTCGACTGCCCCCGGGACAGGATCGTATTCGACGTGGGGCACCAGTGCTACGCCCATAAAATGCTCACCGGGCGGTACGAAGCCTTTTCCACCCTGCGGCAGCTGGACGGCCTGTGCGGCTTTCCCCGCCGGGAGGAAAGCGAATACGACGCCTTCGATACCGGCCACGCTTCCACCGCCATATCCGCCGCGGCCGGGCTGGCCCGGGCCCGGGATCTGCTGGGCGGCGATTGGCACGTGGCCGCGCTGGTGGGCGACGGGGCGCTGACCGGCGGCATGTGCTACGAGGCCCTCAGCGACGTGGGCAGCCGCAGGACCCAGCTGCTCCTGATCATCAACGACAATGAAATGTCCATTTCCCGGAACACCGGGGCCCTGGCCAAGCAGCTCACCCGCCTGCGCCTCAGCCGGGGCTGGCTGGGGATGAAGCACAGCGTGGCGGAGGGCCTGCTGCGGGTGCCGGGCGTCGGCAAGGGGCTGCACCGGGCGTTCCAGAAGGTCAAAAACCGGCTGCGCAACGCCCTGGTGAAGGACCGGTTTTTCACCGCCCTGGGCTTCCGCTATTTCGGGCCCATCGACGGCCACGACATCCGGGCGATGGAAAAGACGTTCCGTCGGCTGATGGAAATGCAGGAGCCCGTGGCCGTGCATGTGGTGACGAAAAAAGGCGCGGGCTTTGCGGAGGCCGAGGAAAAGCCGGAAAAATACCACGGCGTGGCCCCCTTCGTGCTGGATAACGGGCGGACGCGGAACCATTCCGGCCCCTCCGCCGGCGCGTCCGCAGGGCAGCACGCCTGCGCCCTGGCGGAAAAGGACGCGCGGGTCTGCGCCGTCACCGCCGCCATGACGGACAGCACGGGCTTCGGGCCCTTTGCGAAGCAATTCCCGGACAGGCTGTTCGACGTGGGCATCGCCGAGGAACACGCCGTCACCCTGGCCGCCGGGCTGGCCGCCGGGGGCATGCGGCCCATGGCGGTGATTTACGAATCCTTCATGCAGCGCGCTTTCGACCAGATCGCCGTGGACGTGTGCCTGCAGAAGCTGCCGGTGCTCTTCCTGATGGACCGGGCGGGCATCGGCGGCGAGGACGGGGCCACCCACCACGGCATCCTGGGGGTTTCCATGCTGCGGGCGGTGCCCGGGCTGCCCGTTCTGGCGCCCCGCTGCCCGGAGGAGCTGCGGGGGATGATGGACTGGGCGTTTTCCCAGGACGGCCCCGCGGCCATCCGCTACCCCCGGGATCTGCCGGAGGGGCTGCCGGCCTGCGGCGGGTTTTCCTTCGGGAAATGGGAAACTCTGCGGGAAGGGAAGGACGCGGCGATCCTGGCGTCCTCGGCCATTCTGAAGGAGTGCATGGACGCGGCGGCGCTGCTGGACAAGGCAGGCGTTTCCGCATCCGTGATCAACGCCTCCACCCTCCGCCCCCTGGACGTGGATATGCTGCGGGCGCTTCATGAAAAGGGCGTTCCTGTATTCACCGTGGAGGAGCATATGCGCGCCGGCGGCTTCGGGGAAGCGGTGGCGGCCCACTGTGTCCGGGCGGGGCTCACGCCGCCCCTGGGCATGCTCGCCATCGACGCGCCTTTCGTGCCCCACGGCAGCCGCGCCGGACTGCTCAGGCGCCTTAAGCTGGACGCGGAAGGCATCGCGGAAACGATCCGGAAGGCGGTGAAACCGTGAAGCAGCGTGCGGACGTATGGCTGGCGGCCCGGGGATTGGCCGAAAGCCGGGAAAAGGCCCAGGCGCTGATCATGGCGGGCCGGGTATACGTGGGGGAAAGAAAAGTGCTCAAATCTTCCGAGCAGATCGGGGAGGAGGAGCCGCTGCACGTCCGGGGCGATCAGAACGCCTTCGCCAGCCGGGGCGGGCACAAGCTGGAAAAGGCCATCGCCGCCTTCGGGGCGGATGTGGCCGGGGCAGTCGCCATGGATATCGGCGCGGCCACCGGCGGATTCACGGACGTGCTGCTGCGCCACGGGGCGGCGCACGTGTATGCCATCGACGTGGGCTACGGCCAGCTGGACTGGCGGCTGCGCAACGATCCCCGGGTGACGGTGATGGAGCGCACCAACGCCCGCGCCCTGACCGCGGAGCAGTTTCCCGAAAGGCCCAATCTGGCGGTGATGGACGTGAGCTTCATTTCCATCAGGCTGATATTGCCCGCCGCTGCGGCGGTGATGGGGGAAAAGGGCCGGTTCCTCACCCTCATCAAGCCCCAGTTCGAGGCCGGGCGCGGCCAGGTGGGCAAGCATGGGGTGGTCCGGGAAAAGGAGATCCACGAGCGGGTGATCGGGGAAATCTGCCTGTTTGCGCCCACGTTCGGCTGGCACGTGCGGGATCTGACCTTTTCTCCCATCAAAGGCCCGGCGGGAAACATCGAATTCCTGGCGGACATTCAGCCGGGAGAGGGGAACATGATCTCCGCCGAGCGCATCCAGGCGCTGGTGGATCAGGCCCACAGAGAGCTGAAATAGCAAAAAATAACGCCCCGTTTGCCGGAAAAAGCAAGCGGGGCGTTTTTCTGCTGAGGGAATTCCTTCAGGGCCGGCTGAACACCGCCTCAGCGCCGTCCGGGAAGACGAAGGTAACGGAGGATTCGCCGCTGATCACGGAGAAACCGGAAAAATCATACTGGATGTCGGCGGGGTACAGCGGATTGACCGGCCTGCCCGCGACGGCACCGTAGGCGAATTCCTTTACGCCCTCCCCGGGGGTCCAGGAAAGGAGTAGGCGGGCGACGGCGTCGTCCATGCTGAGCTTTTCCTGCAGGGCGGGGCTGGCCGCCAGGGTGACCAGTACAGCGCCGGTACGGAAGAAATGGAGCTCCGCCCACAGGCCCATGCCGCCGTCCGCTTTTGCCTCCTCCGGGCTGTTGTGAATGGCGATTTCCCCGGCGGTCAGGGAGGAAAGGGAAAAGCGGGCGCCGGAAAGGCCGCTGCGCCCCAGCGCGTCCCAGCGCGCGTTTTCTTCCGGATAGGCCGACCCAACGGCCGCTTCGAGCTTTTGCTGCTCCTCCGGCGTCAGGATGTGCAGGGGATATTCCATGGGTGTCCAGCCCAGGGCGGAAGCACAGACGCCGCCAAATTGCAGGTTATACCATTTATCGCCGTACCGGACGCACTGCATGGCCTGAACGGCGGGATAGCCGTTGATCTCAAGCAGCGCCGTCAGTTCGGTGTAATCGTCCCCGCCGCTTAGGGCGAGGGGCGTGCCGTTGGTGACGATGCTGTCCGGAAAGCTGCCGTCCGTCAGATCCACGGGGCTGAGCCACCGGACGAATTCCACGTGGCCGATCAGACCGTTCAGCGGGGAATCGGCGAATAAAGCAGCAAACTCCTTTCGATCCTTCGACGTTTCGAAGCTGATCGGTCTGCCATCCAGCTTTGCGGCGCATTCCACGGCGCTTTGCAGCAGGCTGGTGGCGAGGGAGCCGTACCGGGCGTGCAGCACCAGGGAGCGGCTGTAATCATCCGGACAGGGGATGGAGAGAAGATCATGCGTGAGGAAAAAACCGCGCACGTTTATCTGGACGGAGGGATCGGCGTGCTCCACGTAGGATTCCAGGGCAAAGGTGGACAGCATACCGCCCACGTCGCCCCGGTTCAGGGCGTCGATATAGGCAAGCAGGGCTTCCTCCGGGGTATCATAGCCCGCGCCCTCCAGGCGGCCGCTTTCCGCCGCGGCGAAGGGGAGAAAAGAACAGGCAAGCGCCAGGATCAGAAGAAAAACGATCGGCTTCTTCACGGGATTTCGCCTCCTTCTCTTGTTACTGCCGGCGGAATACGGCTTCCGTGCCGTCCTGCAGGGTGAATACCACGCTGGTTTCGTCCATGCGGATGCTGAGATCCGTCAGATCCAGGGCGATATCCTCGTCATGGAACGCCCTGAAATTCGGGAATGTGAAAGTTTTCCCGCGCTTTGCAACGGTATATTCCGTGCTGATCCCGGAGGGATTCCAGGAAAAACGGATGTGGGCGGTGGGATCGTCCATGGACAGGGCCTGCTGCAGGGCGGGAGCAGCCCATACGGTGATGATGCCGCCGCCCACGCTGAAGAAGCGCATCTCTGCGTACACGCCCGCGCCGCCGCCGTCCGCCTGGGCATCCTCCGGGCTGCCGCAGAGGGCGACCCCCGGGGCGTTCAGGGCTTCCAGCTGCCACAGGGAGCCGCCCAGATCGCTTGCGCGGAGCGCGTCCCATTGTGCGGTCTCCTCCGCGTGATCCTCCGCCAGGGTGTTTTCGAGCCTTTGCTGCTCCTGATCGTCGGGGAGGATCAGAAACGCTTCCAGGGAGCTTTCGGTCATATACTGCTGTGCTTTGCCGGGGCCGAGCAGATACCATCGGCCGTCGTACCGGGCGCATTGCAGCGAAAGATACGCGTTATTTCCGTTGATCCGCAGGTGCGCCGCCAATTCCGCCAGGTCCTCCGCGCCGCTGTACGCCGCTTCCACGACGGCGTCGCCGCCCCAGCGGGGATCCGCGGCGATGCCGCCCGTCACCGCCGCCGGGCTGATCCATTCCACGAACTCCACGTGGCCTTTCAGATCGTACAGCGGCGAGGAAACGAACAGCGCTTCCACCTCCGGGTAACTGACTGACTGCGTATTCATGCCCATCCCCACTGCGTACTCGCCGAAGGACAGCAGCAGATCGGATGCGATCCTGCCGTATCTTGCGTGCGTCACCAGGGAACGGAGAAAGCCGTCGGTATAGGGGATGCTGTAAATGCTGTTATAAATAAATCGGCTGTTATGCTCCAGGCTGAGGATGGGATCGGCATGGGCGGCGAAGGATTCCATGGCGAAGGCGGAGAGCATGCCGCCCGCGTCCGCCCGGTTCAGGGCGTCCACGAAAGCCAGCGCCGCTTCCTCCGGCGTGTCGAAGCCGTCCCCCTCCAGGCGGACGCTTTCCGCCGCCGCGGGGACCGTGAGCGCCAGGAGCAGCAGCAGGACCAGGATTTTTTTCATTCCGATCGCCTCCGTTATCGCGTGGATGCCGGTGACATTATACCATGTCTTTTCCCGTCGATCAATCCCGCCGCGGGGGAGGAAAGCGCTTGTAAACGAAGCGGAAACGTGCTATAACAGATTTAGCCGGATACAGATCCATCCAACGAAAGACCGCATCGGAAAGGGGCCTGTCTATGAACAAGATTCAGAAAAGGGGGAAAGGCATGCTGATGGCGGCGGTAAAATACCTGCAGAAGCTGGGCAAATCCATCATGCTGCCGGTGGCGTGCCTGCCGCTGAGCGGTATCCTGATGGGGATCGGGTATCTGCTGTGCCCGGCGTCCATGCAGGGCGGAGCCATCGCCGGGGCCGGCCCGGTGATCGGCATGTTCCTGGTGAAGGCGGGGGGCGCGCTGATCGACCATATCGCGCTTTTGTTCGCCGTGGGCATCGGCGTGGGCATGTCCGACGATCAGAACGGCACCGCGGGGATCACGGCGCTGGTTTCCTGGCTGATCATTACCATCCTGCTGAGCGCGGATACGGTGCAGAAGCTCATGCCGTCCATCGCGGACAGGCCGGAGGCGCTGCTGGCTTTCAAAAAAATCGAAAACCCGTTCATCGGCATCCTGGCCGGGCTGATCGGGGCGGAAAGCTATAACCGGTTCAAGAATACGTCCCTGCCGGAATGGCTGGCGTTTTTCAGCCGCCGGCGCAGCACGGTGATCATGAGCGGGCTCATTTCCATCGCGGCTGCGGCGCTGCTGTTCTTCGTGTGGCCGGTGCTTTTCGGCGGCCTGGTGCGCCTGGGGCAGGGGATCGCCGGGCTGGGGGCCGTGGGCGCGGGCCTGTACGCCTTCCTCAACCGGCTGCTGATCCCACTGGGGCTGCATCACGCGCTGAACAACGTGTTCTGGTTCGACACCATCGGCCTGGGGGATCTGACCCACTTCTGGGCGGGGCACACCAGCGCGGATGTCACCTGGTCCCTGGGCATGTATATGTCCGGCTTCTTTCCCTGCATGATGTTCGGCGTGCCGGGGGCGGCGCTGGCCATGATCCGCAGCGCGAAAACGAAAAGGCGCAAATACGCCGTGGGCATCCTGGCGTCCGCGGCGCTGTGCGCCTTTGCCTGCGGGATCACGGAGCCCTTTGAATTCGCCTTCATGTTCGCCGCCCCGGCGCTGTACGCGGCGTACGCGCTTTTGTACGGCGTGTTTACGTATGTAACGGCGCTGACGGGGTTTCGGGCGGGCTTTTCCTTTTCGGCGGGCGCCACGGACCTGCTGTTTTCCGCTTCGCTCCCGGCGGCCCGGGATACCTGGCTGATCCTGCCCTTGGGCGCGGCGGCGTTCGCGGCGTTCTATTTCACCTTCCGGGTGATGATCCGGAAGCTGCATCTGAATACCCCGGGCAACGAAGCGGATCTTCCACCGGAAGGGGAAGCCGCCCCGGAAGAACAGCCGCAGCCCGGGGAAGACGGCGAAGCGGACTGCGTGGCAGGGGGCGTGAACGTTACATCCCTGCTCCGCGGGCTCGGCGGCGCCGGCAATATCCGCAGCCTGGACAGCTGCGCCACCCGGCTGCGGCTGGAAGTCCGGGACGCCGGGCAGGTGCAGGATGCAGCACTCAAAAAAGCGGGCGCCCGGGGCGTTGTTCGCCTCGGGGATACGGCGGTGCAGGTTATCATCGGGCTGAAGGTCCAGGCGGTGGCCGATGCGCTGCGGGAAAAGCTCCGCCCGGGGGCATGAAGCCCGGCAAAGATCGGCAAAGCGCCGTTCGGCCCTCCGCTTCCGGCACCCCTGCCCAGAGCGCCTATGGCCCCGCTCGTCGCAAGGGCCGACCCGGCGAATATCCAAGTTACGCAAAAAACCCGCCGACAGCCGTCAGCGGGTTTTTGCATTGGCAGGGGAAGAAGGATTCGAAATATAAATATTGCGTTTTTTGTGTGATTATTCGTGATAAAAAACCATTGAAAAATAAGGATTTCTGCGTGTTTCTGTGTTTATCCGTTATCATGTGTTTTATGCGGTGTGGGTAAAAGTGTGGATCAAAAAAAGGGTGAAATTTCAGGATAGTTAAACGATTGATTTTGTGCTGTTATCATGATAAAATAATTATGCTCAAATGCTGCTGCTTGCACACGTCGGGGACAAACGCTCTCCGGCGTGTTGCTTTTTCGCTTGAATGCCGGAGACAGAAAAAGCGGCGATTTCTCGCCGCCCTGGGTGGGGTTCTGTCCGGTCGGGTTGTGGTTACAATTTTTTCAATTTGCGGTTGATCGTGCAGTGATTGCCCTGATAGAAGCCGTACCGGAATGCGGTGGCGATTGCGGCCCATGTAACGTTGAAGTCCTCCCCCTGCGTTATCTTGAATATGAGCGAACGCATTTGCTCACAATTCATATCATAACAATCAGGAATGAAATTACCGGAACGGACCTTCTCTGCTGCTTTTTCCATTCTTTCCATTTTTGTTTGTCCTCCTTCTTTATGCTACCCGGCACAGCCGGGGGTTTGTCCAGTGGGTCAGGATCCGCTCATGCTCTGCGGCGGAATACGTGGGGATCCGGTACAGATCCAGGTTCGCGCCGTGCCTCCAGTAGCAAAGGGCTTTTCCGGTCCGGATCGGATCGGGGAAGCATTCCGCACCGGCCTGGGCGATGATGTTCCGGCTGTCCTGGGCGGTTGCGGTCCGCAGCGCTACCCGGTCGGCAAAGTTGCATTTGAGCGTGGTCGGGATGACGGTTGCGACGGTGGTTTGTGTAGCCGCAAGGACCGAGATTCCCGCTGCCCTGCCCGTCTGGAGGATGCGTTGAAGCAAGGGCAAGCATGCTTTCCGGGTGGCGGAAACGGTCATCAGATCGGCAAGTTCGTCAATCACGACATACAGGTGAGGCCCGGTCCAGCTTTTCTCCCGACGCTGGTTCATCGTGGACAACCTAGCTTCCATGATCCGGACGGTGTGGCAAAGCGCGTCAACGATGCTGCGATGGTCGTTTGCGTACCGGACGCAGTGCGGAACGCTCTGATATTCGCTGAGTTCAACCATTTTCGGGTCGATCAGGATGAATTGAGCGGCCCACGGGCCGGAATAGAGCAACGTGTGGATGATGCCGTGGAGCAGCGTGGATTTCCCGCAGCCGGTCGCTCCGCCGATAAGAAGGTGGTTCCCGTCCGCCATCTGCCGGAATGCGTCGAAGTACTTTCCGGAAGGGGTCTGGTAAACGATTTGCTGCTGCATTGCCTGATCCTCCTTTCACGCGATCCGCTCAACCTGGTGGGCGGCGAAGAAATGCGAGTACTTGAGGAAGCAGCGGCCTTGGCCTTCTTCCTGGGCTTCCTCCTCGGTCTGGTCCGGGTTCCTGCGGGTGGTGTACTTCCAGATTGAGAAGCTGTCCACAGCCTTTTCGCCCTTCCGGACGAAGTAGCCCAGGGCCTTCCAGGTGGCAAAGGTGTGGATCTGCTCCGGCTCCTGCATGATGATCGTGTTTCCTTCGCCGTCTACCGCTTCGAACGTGCGGCCCGTGGAACGGATCTTTCCGGCGCGCAAAAGGTACTGGCTGCGGTTGAAGATGATCGATGCGTTTGTCATGATGGTGGCCTCCTACTACAATATATTTGGTTGGTATTTTTGACAGCCAGTCAGAAGACTAACCATCTTGTTGCCAAAGCTGTTAGAATGGGGAAGCATCGGTCTG
>CACWLP010000015.1 GCA_902761755.1 uncultured Eubacteriales bacterium
CGCCTCCCGGGGTGGTCTGTTTGTCGTACTCTTTTTCTCCTCTCTTTTTCTGCAAATTTTTGTCTTCAGGGGCTTGACTTTTTATTCGCAGACTTGTTTCGGGACAATTATAGCCGAACGCGAAGGAAAAGGGAACGGGCTGCTGCTTGATATTTCAAAGAGAAAAACAAGCTGAAATTGAAAACGGAGCGGCAATAAAACCGCTCCGCAAGAATCGCAGAGGGAAGAGCCGCTTCCCGGAATGCCCCTCCGGCAGGCCCCGGAAGGCTTTTCCGTGTTTGGTTATACTGGCAGCTCCGTGATCAGGCGGACGCGCAGGGGACGCTTTGTTAAAAACTCGGCGTTAGCATCCATGACTGTGCGGGGATGCTGATAACAGTCCACACCCACGGTTACAGGTTCATCGATCACATACAAATAACCCGGTTCATGACCGTTGTGTGTGATTTCCCCCAAATCATTATAGCTCAGCATACCGGGTTGGTGAGAGAAAGCTTCGGCAAGCGCCCGCCATTGGGTGATCGTGCTGCCTGCTCTCAATTCGGCAAACAAGGCATTTGAACCATGATACCATACGCCGTCCGGCTGAAAAGGAACCTTCATAGTTACTCCTCAAAAAGAGGGAGAAAACCAAATTCCTCCCTCTTTGGATATATGCGATTACTTCCCGAAATACCGCTTGAGCAGCCCCGCAAAGGCCTTGCCGTGCTGTGCTTATGCCAGATGCGGAAAGTTCTCCTTCACAAAGGCCCAGTAATCATCCACCATGTGATGTTCTTCCTGCCACCAATGGCATTTCTGAATGACTTCATCATCCGTCATATCAGAAATCTTCTTGAGGCGATAGCGGAACACACGATGATGCTTGAAATACGCTCTTGCTGCTTCGGCATAAGTTGGTTCTGCTGGAGGCTGTGGCATTCTCTTGGCGGGCATTACTTCCCGAAATACCTTTTCAGCAGCCCCGCAAAGGCCTTTCCGTGTCTCGCCTCGTCCCTTGCCATCTCATGCACGGTGTCATGGATGGCGTCCAGGTTCAGGGCCTTCGCCCGTTTGGCCAGGTCGGTCTTGCCGGCGGTGGCGCCGTTTTCGGCCTCCACCCGCATTTTCAGGTTCTTTTCCGTAGAGTCGGTGAGCACTTCGCCCAGCAGCTCCGCGAACTTGGCGGCATGCTCGGCCTCCTCAAACGCGGCGGTCTTCCAGTATTCGGCGATCTCGGGATAGCCTTCCCGGGCGGCCACCCGGCCCATGGCCAGGTACATGCCCACTTCGCTGCATTCGCCCTGGAAATTGGCCCGCAGATCGTCGATGATGTCCTGGGGGACGCCCTGGGCCACGCCCACCACGTGCTCCGCCGCCCAGGTCATTTCAGCGTCCTGCTTGGTGAACTTGCTGGCCGGGGCCTTGCACACCGGGCACTTTTCCGGGGGCTGATCGCCTTCATGCACGTAACCGCAAACCTGACATACCCACTTCATTGATGATTCCTCCGTTTCATTTTTGATTTTTGTTCTATGCGCACGCCGCACGCCGCGGCGTCAGGGACGGGAGGGAGCGCCGGCGGTGGACAGGCCCTTTGCCAGCCGCTGGCGGCAGATTTCGTAAAAGCAGACCGTGGCGGCGCTGCCTGCGTTCAGGCTGGAGGCCGCGCCGAAAATGGGGATGCGGGCCAGCACGTCGCACTTGTCCTTCCAGGCCTGGGAAAGGCCGAAGGTCTCGTTGCCCACGATCAGGGCCACGGGGCCCGTAAGATCCAGATCGGAAAGATTCGCCTCCCCGTGGGCGCTGGTGCCCACGATCAGGGGACGGCAGGGCCGGCCCCGCAGGAAGGAAACGCCTTCCTCCGCGCCGGAGAGGGCGCCGAAGGGCAGGGAAAACAGGGTGCCCACGCTGGCACGGATGCACTGGGGATCGTAAAAATCCGCGGCGTGGCCGGTGACCAGGACGCCGGAGGCGGAAAACGCGTCCGCCGAACGAATGAAGGTGCCTAAGTTGCCGGGGGACGCGGGGCGGTCGAACACCGCGAAAAACGGGGGACAGGCGGCTTGCTCCGCCCGGGCGGCCATGCGCTCAAGCCCGTCCGTACGGGTTTCGATCAGGCCCAGGATCTCGCAGGGGTTTTCCCGATCGGACAATTCCGCGTGAAGCGCGGCGTCCATGCGGTAAAGGGTGTCCGGCGCGGCTTTCCGGATCATATCCTCCGCCCAGCCGGAGAGGCGCTTGCCTTCCGCCACGGCCATGGCGGAAAAATGCCATCCGCCGCGGAGGGCCTGCTCCACCATCTGCACGCCCTCCAGGAAAGCCAGGCCCTGCTTCGCGCGCTTTTCCCGGCTGCGCTTCAATGCCTCGAAGCGCTGGAAATCCGCGTCCCGGGCGTATGTTCTGACAGTTTTCATGGTTTCTTACGCAAAGCCCCGGAGCACCGCTTCGCCCATCCGGCCCTTTTCGCAGACCCGGGTGTGCAATACGGGCAGGGTTTTGAGCTCCTTCACCGCCCGGGGAGCGGGCACGCCGGTATGGTCTTCCAGCGCCCGGGCGGCGTCGAAGGCGTCGCCGGACACGGAAACGCCCAGGGCGGCGGCCACGTCCGCGGAGAATTTGTACGGGCTGGCGGTGGACACGGCCAGGATGGGCGTGGGATCGCCGGAATCGTGGCGGTAATCCTCCAGAACGGCCAGGGCCACGGCGGTATGGGGATCGGAAAGATATCCGTCCTGCCGCCAGACCCGGGCGATGGAAGCGGCGGTGGCCTTATCGTCCGCGAAGCCGCCGAAGAAGCAGGCGCGCATGCGGGCCTTGGCGCTTTCGGAAACGGCGTACGCGCCCTCCGTTTTCAGCTGCTCCATCCAGGCGTGGACCTGGGCGCAGTCCCCCTCCGCCAGCTCCCACAGATACCTTTCCAGGTTGGAGGAGATCAGGATGTCCATGGAGGGGGAGATGGTCTTGTGGAAATCCCGCCGCCGGTCGTAAACGCCGGTGCGGATGAAATCGGTGAGCACGTCGTTGCGGTTGCTGGCGCAGATCAGGCGGCGGATGGGCGCGCCCATGCGCCGGGCGTACCAGGCGGCCAGGATATTGCCGAAATTGCCCGTGGGCACGCAGACGTTGACGCCCTCCTCCCAGGCGATTTCTCCCCGGGAGAGCAGATCCGCGCAGGCGGAGAGATAATAGGCCACCTGGGGGGCCAGCCGGCCCAGATTGATGGAATTGGCGGAGGAAAGCGTCTTGCCCAGGGCGTTCATTTCCCGCCGGAAATCCGCGTCGGCAAACAGGGCCTTGACCCCCGTCTGGGCGTCGTCAAAATTGCCCTTTACGGCTACCACGTGCACGTTTCTGCCCTGGGAGGTGACCATCTGCTTTTCCTGAACGGCGCTGACGCCGCCCTGGGGATAAAACACGGTGACGGAGGTGCCTGCGATATCCCGGAAGCCCTCCAGGGCTGCCTTGCCGGTGTCGCCGGAGGTGGCGGTGAGGATGGCGATCTCCCGCTCTTCGCCGGTTTTGCGGGCGGCGGCGGTCATGAGATGGGGCAGCATCTGCAGCGCCATATCCTTGAAGGCCAGGGTGGGGCCGTGGAACAGTTCCAGCACGAACCGGCGGCCGGAAAGGGCCTTCACCGGGGCCACGGCTGGATCGTCGAACCGGGCGTAGGCCGCGCGGGCCATGGCAAGCAGCTCTTTTTCAGAAAACCCGTCCAGCAGCCAGGAAAGGGTCCGGGCCGCACGGGCGGGATAATCCAGCGCGGCGAAAGCATCAAAATCCGCCTTCGTCAGCGCGGGAAGGGACGCAGGAACATACAGGCCGCCGTCCGGCGCGATGCCGCGCACGATGGCCTCCGGGGCGGAAACGCCTTCCGCCCCGCGGGTGCTCAGATAAGGCAAGGGTAAGCCCCCTTCAAATCAGATAAAGTATTTTATCAAAAACTCGGGCGCCACGGCGTCGTCCACGCTGACGGAGAGGATGAACCCCACGTTATGCTTTTCGGACAGCCTGTCCAGCCGGGCGAAGAACGCTTCGGTGTTGGCCACGTCGGTTTTGACCAGCTTGAGGAACGCGTCGATGAACACGACGCTGATATCGAAATTCTGGGCCAGCATGCCGCAGAGGAAGCCGAAGAACATTTCCGGGCCGTCGGTGCCGTACTCGCCGGCGTTGACGAAGCGCACTTCGTGGCGCAGATCGAACATGTAGCGGTTATCGTCGTCCACGAAGATCACGTCGCCCTTGTGGGCCTTGATGGCGTCGTTGGCCATGTCCAGGATGCGCTTGGTTTTGCCGGAGCCTTTTTTGCCGTGAATGACCTGTATCATGGGAAATTCCCCCTTTACAGTATTTCTGATACCATTATACCTGATGTTGGCGACGATTTCAAGGTGTCGGGCCGGATTCTTCCTCCTGCCGGAGACGATCCAGCATTTCATCGAAGCCCATCCCGGGAAGGATGCGGGCGTCCCCGGGGGCGGTGCGCACGTCCCGGCGGCAGATCATGGCGTAATCGCAGCGGTCGCAGGGGCCGTGCAGGTCCCTGCCGCACAGCGGAGAAGCGGCGATCTCCCCGGCGCGCATGCGCTCGGCCCATTCGCCGGCCATTTTTTCCGCCCGCAGGATCAGCCTGCGCATGTCCTCCAGGTCCGCCAGGGGCGCGCGTTTATCAAAGTCCCCGTTTTTCGTAACGGCCTTGGGCAGCGTAAGGGGCGGCTCGGCCCCGTCCATGAGCCGGAGCACCGAAACGTCTTTCAGGGCCACGCCCCGCAGCTGGAGAGCCCGGGCCAGGGCGTCCTCGATGTCCTGCTCCGCGGCGGGATCATCCACCAGCGGATCGAACAGGTGCATATAAAACGCGCCGGCAGGCAGGGCGCCTGCTTCGGTAGACAGGGCAGCCCGGAGGTACAGCAGCAGCTGCAGCTGCGCGCCCCAGAACAGCCGGGCGGGGTCCAGCTTTTCGGCGCCGGACTTGTAATCCACCACCCGGAGGTACACCCCCTCGTCCCCGGCGTAGCGGTCGATACGGTCAATGACGCCCCGGACGTACACGGCGGAGCCGTCTTTGAGCCGCAGGAGGATGGGCGGAATGCCGCCCTCGTAGCCGAAGCGCACCTCCGCCCCCGCCGGGGAAAAGGCGCTTTTCCGGGTCCCCCGGGTGAACGTCCAGGCCACCCGGCGCAGCACCCGCACGTATTTTTCGCCCTGGGCGCGCATCCGGGCGCTGTCGCCCATGACGCCGGAGAGCATCCCCTCCAGCATGGGCTTTGCGGCCTGATCCACCAGCGCGTCGCACGTTTCCCGGGAAATGGCGGGCCAGCCGGGCACGGAGGGGAGCAGCCGGGTGAAGCCCTCCAGGGCGCTGTGATAGAAATTCCCCGCGTCGATGGGGGTCAGCGCCCATTCCTTCCGGGGGCGGGGGGCTAGCCCCTGGTCCACGAAGTGCTTATAGGGGCAGACGGCGAAGCTCTCCAGACGGCTGACGGACATGATCCTTTCCATGAACAGCGCCCTTGTGATCTCCCGGGGCAGGGGAGAAGCGGCGCTTTCCGGGATGAAGGCGGCCCGCAGCCTTTCCGCCCGCGCCCGGGTGTCGGGCGCCTGGGAAAGATATTTCCACGCTTCCAGCCATTCGCCCGTGAGCCGGCCTTCCCGGGCCTTGGCGCCCAGGGCGTCCAGGGCGGGGCCGGGAGCAAGGGGCAGCCGCGCGGCGGTTTTCTGGCTGACGCCGCCTTCCTCCACCAGGGCGGGGAACAGGCGGCGGATATGCTTCAGGCGCATGAAGGGGCGCAGGGCCGCCCCCTCCTGGGTGGCCTGGGAACGGGTGAGATACAGCCTTTCCCGGGGGGCGGAGAGGGCCTTCCACACGTCCAGCAGCCGCAGCGCGTCCTGCCCGTCCGGATCCTGGGACAGATAGGCGTGCAGACGCTTCTGGGCGTCCTCCTGCTCCCGGGGGGTGAGCAGGCCGGGATCGGCGGGGGAAAGCAAGCCGTCGGTGAGCCCCGTCAGGAACAGCGCCCGGGGGGCGGACAGGGGCAGCGTTCCCAGCGCCCCGCACATGACGGCGTCCGCCGTGGGGGGCAGGGAGGACAGCTCGCATTCCGCCAATCCGGCCTCCAGCCAGGCGGAAAGCTGCCTTGCCCGTACCGGCGCGTCCGCCAGCAGCACCCAGGCCTGGGACAGAAGCTGCGTCAGCACGTCCCACACCTGGCGCGCCTGCACGGCCTCCGCCGCCATGCCCCGGGCGAGCAGCTCCTCCTGGGCGTGGGCGAGGCGCTCCGGCAGGCCGGTGTCGGTGAGGTAAGCGTAGAGCGTTTTCAGCGCGGCGTCGGCGTCCTTCGCTTCCCGCAAGCCGGCGCGCAGGGCCTCCAGCGGGGTGATGAGGGAAAGCCGGGCGTCCTCCAGATGGGCGCATTCCTCCGCGCTGCCCCGGGTGAAGGGCGAAAGCCACATCCTGCCCCGGATGCCGTAGGAAATGAGATAGTTCTCCAGCCGCCAGGCGTCCTTCTCCCCGATGGGGGCGAAGCCGGATTTGATCAGGGCGATCATATCCTCGCCGTCGTACCCGCCGGACACCGCCCGGAGGGAGGCAAGCAGGAACCGCGCCGCGCCGTGGGAGGCGGCGGGGAGCTTGCGGTTCACGTACGCGGGGATGCGATAGCCCCGCAGCACGGTGGCGAGGGTGCCCGCGAAGCCGGGATCGCCCATCACCACGGCCATATCCCCGAAGGACATGCCGCCCTCGTTCAGCAGCAGCATTTCCTGGGCGATGAAGTGGGCCTCGAAGAAGGGCGACGGGGCGGCGAACAGGCGGATGGAGGGGGCCGCGCCGGCCCAGGGCGCGCCGGGGGACGAAAGGAACTGGGCGGAAAGATGGGAAAGATCCGCGCTCTGCCCCGAATGATCCGGGGGCAGCTGCATGAACCGGCAGGGAACGCCGGCGTCCCGTGCGGCTTCCTCCAGCCGGCGGGCGCTTTCCCGGACGGGAGCGAACGCTTCTTCTTCCCCCATCTGGATCAGGGCGCGCACGTCCCCGCTTTCCCGGGCCAGGGTAAGCAGCAGCCGGTCCATCTGCCCGGTGAGCACGTCGAAGCCGTACACCGCCGCCGGGCGGTCATGGCAGACGCCGCTGTCCGGCAGGCGGCGCAGCATGCTTTCAAGCACGTCCTCGCCGTCCACGAACCGCCCGGAAAGGGCGCTTTCGTACGCGCCGTAGAGCAGGGCCAGGTCCGCGAGCTTATCCCGGGCGGGGCCTTCCTCCGTGTCCGCGGCGCATCCGGCCAGCGCCTCCGGGCTGACCCCGGCGCGCTTGAAATCCGCGATCAGGGCGCCCAGACGCTTGATGAAGCCCGGGCGCTCGGCGGCGCTTTCATAATATTTCAGCTTATTTTTACACTGCAATAGCACCCGGGCCAGGGCGAACTGCTTGCCCCGGGCGTCCACCCGCACCCGGCTGTCCGCCCCGGCGGCGGCGAAGACCCGTTCGGTGAGCCGGGAAGGGGAGAGCACCTCCAGATCGAAAAAACCGGGGGCGTTCAGGCCGTTCATCAGCTCCCGTTCCGTCTGCAGGGTGTACTGCTCCGGCACGATCACCAGCAAGGCCGGGTTTTCCCGGGCAAAGGCGGCCAGATACCGCCTGAGGGCGCGCTGATTGCCGCCGATGATTTGCAGCATGATCCAATCCCTTTCTCAATTATCAGTTCATGGCGATTTCGTCGGTGATACGGGCGAAGGCGGCCCGGGCGCTTTCCCGGACGGCGGCCCATTCCGCTTCCTGGCCGGGGGCGCGCAGCCATTTGAGGCATTGGCTGGTTTCCTCCAGCATCTGCACGTCGGCGCCCAGCGCCATGCCGGGGATCAGGGTGTCCCCGTGCTGGCGGGTGCCCAGGAAATCCCCGGGCCCCCGGAGCTCCAGATCCTTCTGGGCGATACGGAAGCCGTCGTTGGTTTCGCACAGGGTTTTCAGCCGTTCGTTGGGCGAAGCCATGAGGAAGCACCAGCTTTCCTCCGCCCCCCGGCCTACCCGGCCCCGGAGCTGATGCAGCTGGGACAGGCCGAACCGGTCCGCGTTCTCGATGACCATGACGGTGGCGCTGGGCACGTTGACCCCCACCTCGATCACGGTGGTGGATACCAGCACGTCTATTTCCCCGGCGGAGAACTTCCGGATGGTTTCTTCCTTTTCCACAGGATCCTGGTCGCCGTAGGTGAGGCCCAGGCGCAGGTCCGCAAGGGGGCCCAGGGACAGTTCCGCATAGGCGTCCTGGGCGCTTCTCGCGTCGATTAATTCGCTTTCCTCCACCAGGGGGCAGACGATGTACGCCTGCCGCCCGGCGGCGGCCTGCTTCCGGATGAAATCGTACAGCCCGTCCCGCCTGTCCTCGGGGACGATCCGGGTCTTGACCGGGGTGCGGCCCGGGGGCAGCTCGTCCACCACGGACAGATCCAGATCCCCGTAGAGCACCAGGGCCAGGGTGCGGGGAATGGGGGTGGCGGAAAGCACCAGCTCGTTGGGCGCGGCCTCCGCTTTTTCGGCTTTTTTCGACAGCAGCCGCCGCTGACGCACGCCGAAGCGGTGCTGCTCGTCCGTCACCACCAGCCCCAGACGGCTGTATTCCACGCTCTCGGAAATCAGGGCGTGGGTGCCGATGACGCACTGCCACCGGCCGGAAGAAATCATTTCCAGCGCCTCCCGGCGCTCCTTTGCCTTCATGCCGCCCACCAGCAGCCCGCAGGATACCCCCAGGGGCTCAAGGATCCGCCGGGCGCTTTCCAGGTGCTGCCGGGCCAGGATCTCCGTGGGGGCCATCAGGGCGCTCTGCCATCCGGCCCGGGCGGCAAGGTACATGGCGCCGAAGGCCAGGGCGGTCTTGCCGCAGCCCACGTCGCCCTGCACCATGCGGCCCATGGCGTGGGGGGCGGAAAGATCCGCGGCGATCTCGCCCAGCACCCGGGCCTGGGCGTTTGTGGGAGGAAAAGGCAGGGAAGCCCAGTAGCGCTTCACATCGTCCTCGTTTACGCCGATCACGGCGCCCTTGGTCCGCTCGCCCCGCAAGGCCGCGGCCGCCGCCTGATACAGCAGCATCCCTTCAAAGGACACCCGGCGCAGCGCGATGGCCAGGCTTTCCTTGGTATCCGGGAAATGGGCCTGGCGCAGGGCAAAATTGCGCTCGCACAGGCCGTATTTCATGCGGAGGGATTCCGGCAGCGTTTCCGGGCAGCAGTCTTCCAATTGGGTGAGGGCCTGGCGGATCAGATCCCGCATGGTTTTGGGCGGCAGCCCGGCCAGCGTCCGGTACACGGGCAGGATGCCCCGCTCCTTCACGATCACGGGGCTGGCCATGCGGACGCGGCCCTGCTTGTCCCGGTCGATGCGGCCGTAGAGGGTGAGGGGGTCTTCCTTATGGATCTGGGTCTGCAGCCAGGGCTGATTGTACCATACCACGCTGAGGCCCCCGGTTTCGTCCAGCAGCCGCAGCGTCACGGCGGAAAGCCCCCGGAAACGGCTCAGCCGCGGCTCGGCCTTGGGCCAGCCGCTGACGCAGACCTCCATCCCGGGGGCGATGTCCTTGATGGGGAGAGAAACGGACGTATCCTGATACCGGGCGGGCAGGGTCAAAAGGAGGTCGGCGAGGGTATGCACCCCCGCCTTTTCCAGCGTATCCAGCCGGGCCTTGCCCAGCCCTTTCAAATCCCGCAGCGCCAGCATGCCGGTTTACCGCGTGATCTCGACGGTGATTTCCCCGTCCTCGGCGGGATTCCCGAACACGTCGGTGCCGCCCTCAATCCAGCGCTTGATCACCAGGGTGTCCGCGTCCCGGGCGGATACGGTGAGGCCGCCGGTCTGGAGGATGGGGCTCTGGCGGCGCTGCAGAAGGAGCGCGCGGATCTGCTCCTCCAGATCCCGGTCGCCGCCCGCCCAGGGGAAGGTGCCGCGGCAGAAGGGATCGGGCCCGCCCTGGGCCCCGCGCTCGTCGCCGTAATAGACGCAGGGGATGCCCGGCAGGGCGCACAGCAGCCGCATCATTTCCACATAGCGCTTCTTTCCCAGGGCGTATTCCTGGTCCGTCAGGCGCTTGCCCCGCCGGCTGGCGGGGGCGTATTCCTCAAAGGTGCGGCCGCAGAGGGTGTTGATGGAGCGCGCCCGGTCGTGGCTGCCGGCCAGGTTCATCAGGGAGTAATAGAAGGGCAGGGGATAATTTTCCTTCTGGCTCAGGATCAGCCGGAGCAGGGCGTAGGCGTCCGATTTGCCGGTGAAAAAGTCGATGGCGGCGCTGCGCAGGGGATAATTCATCACGCTGTCCAGGGTGTCGCCCTGGCAGTAGCAGCGCATTTCCCCGTAGGCCACCTTATGGCTGGCGTCCTCCCACACCTCGCCCAGCACCACGGCGTCCGGGTCCTCCTTTTTCGCGGCGGTGCGGAGCTTGCGCAGGAAATCCATGGTGAGCTCGTCCGCCACATCCAGCCGCCAGCCGGAGGAGCCGTTTGCGATCCAGGAGCGCACCACGCCCCCCTCCCGGAACATGAAATCCTGGTAGGAGGGATCGTTCTTTTCCAATTCCGGCAGGGTGTGGAAGCCCCACCAGGCCTTGTAATCGTCCGGGTAGCGGATGAATTTGTACCAGGGATAATAGGGGGACTTGGTGGACTGGCAGGCGCCCACGGAAGGGAAGCGGCCGTAGCGGTTGAAATACACGCTGTCTTCCCCGGTGTGGCTGAACACCCCGTCCAGCATGACGCGGATGCCCAGTTTCTTCGCCGCGCTGCACAGGGCGGAAAAATCCGCGTTGGTGCCCAGGAGCGGGTCGATGCGCAGATAATCGGCGGTGTCGTAGCGGTGATTGGAGCGGGCCTGGAAAATGGGGTTCAGGTACAGCACCGTAACTCCCAGGGAGGCCAGGTAGGGCAGCTTCTCCTGAATGCCCCTGAGGTCGCCGCCGAAGAAATCCCGGGCGCAGTTGTCGTCCCCGCCCTCGGGCATGAGGATGGGATCGTCCTCCCATTTTTCGTGATAGAAGCATTCCTCCCGGCGGGGGTGCTTTTCGCCGCTGGCAAAGAAGCGGTCGGGGAAGATCTGGTACATGACGCCGGTGCGCAGCCATTCGGGGGTCTTGTAGGCGGGATCGTACACGGTGATCTGCCAGGCGTGGGGATGGGGGGCGAAGTGGCCTTCCCCGCCCATGCCGTCCTGGGGGCCGCCGTAGGCGTATTCGTTGCCGTGGCCGTCCTTGGCCCGGAAATCGTACCAGCAGAGGATGGGAACGGCGGGCATTTTCACGGAAACGCTGTGCCAGCCGCCCAGCTCCCGGCGCATGGGGAACCATTTTTCGCTGCCGTCATAGAAACGCAGGGTCAGGGATGCGGCGTCGTCGGAGCAGCGGATGCGGAACATCACGCTTTCGCCGCAGGGAACGGCCCCGGCCGGCAGCCGGCACAGGGAAGAATAAGAATCATGATAAAGCTGCATACTTCCTCCTCAAATTTGATGGAGAATCGGGATGATAGCATCATTTTACCATCTGCCCGGGCAAAAATCAATCGGCATTTGTCCGCGGCCCGGCTTTTCTTTTCGGCGGATGTGCGCTATAATGGGATGAAACCGGGGCGGCCCATCTAAAAAACGCCGGAAGGAAAAGGCTGCCCAAGTACGCTGCGGCGATCAGGAAAGGAAGCGGACGCATGGGCGAGAGGATGCGGAGAGGAATCGTGATCCTGCTGGCGTTTTTCTGCCTGGCGGCGCCTGCGATGAGCGAGGGGACCGGGATCGCGCTGACGGCGGAAATGCGCCTTACGGACGCGCCGGACATGGGCAAGGACGCCCTGGCGGCCGTGAACGGGCTGCTGGAGCGGCTCGCTTTTTCCGTGCAGGCCGGGGAGGACGCCGGGCGGATCGCAGTGCTTTCGGACGGGACGGAGATCCTTTCCGCCGCGGTGCTCGGCGGGGATGGGTACACCCTGACGGCGTTCGGCCCGGAGGGGAACGCTTACCTGACCGCCCCCGGGGAAAAGGACGCGCTGACGCTGCTGACAGGCGCGGGGGATAGGACGGATCTGCCGCCGGTGCTGGAATGGGCCGGGAGCTACCCCGCCCTGGCGGAAAAGCTGTTCGGCGTGCTGGAAAAAAACTGCGCGCCCCGGAATGAAAAACAAAGAACGTCCATTAAGAATACGGCCGGCTCGGCGTCCTTCGTCACCTATGCTTTCAAGGCGGACGCCCTGACGGACGAAATCTGGGAAGAGGTGCTGGAGGAAATCCTGCCCCTGCTGCGGGACACGCTGGGGGACCGGGAGGACCTGTACGAAAGCGCGGAAAGCGTGCTGGAGGAGCTGATTTTTTCCGGGGGATGCACCTTCAAGCGGTTTCTGGACAAGGACGGCGCCGACATGGGCATGCAGTTCACCGGCACGGCGTCCTGGCGGCGGGACAAGCGCAAGGTGACGCTGTTCTGCGGATACACCCCGGGCAAGGGCGGATATTTCAGCCTGCGGCTGCCCGCCGCGCGGGGGGACAACGATCTGCATATCGTGCTGGATTACGCGGAAGCGGCCCAGGGGGATACCCGGACGTGGACGCTGAGCGCGGCGTTTGACAGGACGTATGAGGGCGAAAAAACCGCGGCGAAGCTGGATGCGGCGCTCAAAAGCGTGGGCCGGGACGGCGGGGAAGACTGGACCGGCAGGATCGTATGCAGCCGCACGGAGAACAAGCGGCGCGTGGAATGGACGCTGACGCCCAGCCTGGCTTCCGACGGGGAAACGCTGACGGGCGCCGTGCGCTTTGCGCGGCAGGAAGGGAAGAAGGATCCCGTGAAGGGCGAAATCGCCCTGCAGATCCGGCGCGGCGCGGCGGCCGGTTTCCCGGATGAGGCGCCGGAAGACGCCCGGGACCTGCGCGGCATGCCGGAGGAGGAAGCCCGCGCCGCGGTGCAGGCGGAGTGGGCGAATCTTGCGCGCGCGGCGGCCCGGCTGATGAAGACGCTGCCGGAGGAGGACCGGGCGCTGATCACCCACGCCCTGCGCACGGAAACCTGGATGTACGGGCCGGATGCGTCCCCGCTGCCTGAGGGGGACGCATGGACGGTAAAGGAGGAAACGAAGGAATGAAAAGGCGGATCGCGTGCCTGATGGCCGCGGCGGTGCTGTTGCTTTCCGCCGCCCCCGCCCTGGCGGCGGATTATCCCCTGGAAGTGAAGCTGATCAAGCAGATCCAGCAGTCCGCGTACCGGGGCACGGTAGCGGTGCGGGCGGAGGGCGAAAGCGCGCTTTTCGGGGAAGAAGCGTGGGCGCTGATCCAAAAAACCGCGCCCCGGCTTTCCCTGCAGGTGGACCACAGCGTGCAGCGCGGGCACAGCCAGACCGTGGCGGAATTGCTGGTGGACGGCGCTTCCGCCGGCAGGACGGACCTGCGCTGCAACGGCGCGCTCTATGCCTTTGCCAGCGATCTGCTGGCGGGGGCGGGCGCCTTTTATGCCGTTCCCGCGGACTGGGATGCGGCGGAATGGCTGTCGGGGCTGACGGAGGAGGAAGGCGCCTGGCCGGCGGTCTGGCCCGTATTGCTTTCCGTGTACGGCGCGGACGGGGAATGGAACGCCCGGGCGGAAAAGCACTGGCAGGCCGTCGAAATGGAGGTGGAGCTCTGGCTGGGAGACCTGGTGCTCTACGATACGGGGAGCGCCGAGGACGGCACGGAGTATACGGAGCTTTCCTGCGTCATTCCCGATTGGGAAGTGAAGGAAGAGATCAAGCGGGTGCTGACGCTGATTTACCAGGACGGGGAGCTGCTGGGTTTGCTGCGGGAGATCTGCGGCGGCAGGGTGCAGCTTTATCTGCAGCCCGGCTGCCTGGACAGTCTCCTTAAGGCGGCGGACGCGCTGCCGCTTAACGGGGACGTGATCCTGGCGCGCAGGTTCGACGCCGCGGGGCAGCCTATGCTGGATACGGTGACGCTGCCGCTGGCGGGGGACGGGCCGGTGGAGAAGCTGGCCCTGACCGCGCGGCCCCGGGACGGGGGCAGGGAAACGGCGGTTTCCTGCTTTTTCAGGGACGGCGGATGGGCGCGCGTCGCCTGGACGCCCCTTGCGGATGCGAAGTATGCGGGAGAGATTGAATATTCCGGGGCGGACGGAAACGGGCTGGCTTTGGGCTGGGACCTGAAATGGGAAATGGGCGAGGAAAGCTACAACCTGGCCACCGACAAATTTGAAAAGACGCTGAAAGGCGAAATGAACCTGCGTCCTCTGGACGGGAAGGCGTTTCCCGCGCAGCGGCTGACGGCGGAAGCGACGCTTATGTCCGGCAGCTCCCAGCAGTCCCCCACCCGGCTGGACGGGGCCCTGACCTGGGAAGACACGGAAAACGGCGGCCGGATCGTATTCACCCTGGAAAGCCGCACCGCGGCGCCCTTCGCCATTGAGGAAATCCCCGAGGAGGAATGCGTGCGGCTGGACCGGGCGGATGCGGAAGAGACGCTGTCCCTGGCGGTCCGGTGGGGCGAAAGCGCCGAAGAGTGGCTGGAAAGAACGGCGCGGCTCCTTACGGAGGAATAAAGGAAGCGTCTGTCCCAAATGTCGGGATCAATGTGTAAAAGATGGAATTTTTACGCTGAAACGCATTGTTTTTTTCCCCGCGGTATGCTATCATATATCCCGTAAAAGACATTTGCTGCGGCAAATGTGAGTAAGAAAGGAGAAACCGTATTATGAAGAAACTGCTTGCCTTGCTGCTGGCGCTGCTGCTGGCGACGAGCTGCGTATCCGCCCTGGCTGCGATGCCGGATCTGGAAAACGGCGTGACCGTGGCGGCTGCGATGAACTTTGACGCCGAAGCCGTCATGGCCCTGGCTACTCAGGCCGGCGAAGACTTTAGCGATTTCCCCGAGGAAGCGATGACGGCCGCCTTCGGCATCATCAACAACCTGGGCGTGAAGGCCGCCGTCAAGGGCACCGACGCCCAGATCGACCTGCTGCTGAAGGACGCTTCCGTGCTCGCGCTGAACCTGGGCGTGAATGAAAGCGGCATCGTGGTGACCTGCGACGCCATCCCCAACTACGCTTTCACCATTTCCGCCGAAACCATCCAGCAGCTGATGACCCAGATCGCCGAAGCCATGCCCAAGGGCCTGGACGGCATCGATCCCGAAGCCCTGGGCGAAGCCATCGGCAGCCGCCTGGGCGCGCTGATCCAGGAAGTGCTCGCCAAGGCCGGCGAAACCGAAACCGGCAGCTTCAGCGTGGACGGCATGGATTTCAACGCCAGGATCCCCCTGAACATCACCACCAAGGAACTGGCCCTGCTGACCATGAACTTCGTGAAGGACGTGCTGAATGACCCGGCTTTCGCTCCTGTCCTGGGCATGATCGGCGATCAGCTGAACCTGGGCGACCTGGACGAAGCGATCCAGGAGCTGGAAACCCTGGACGAAGCCCAGATGCCCGTCACCGAAGCCTTCGTTTACGGCCAGCTGGACGAAGCCGGCAACGCCAACAGCATCTACGTCGCCATTGACATCAGCCAGAACGGCCAAACCATCGCCACCCGCGGCGGCATGGTGGGCAACCACATCCTGGGCAGCGTGAAGGTCCTGGACCAGGGCTCCTTCAAGCTGGATGCCGAAATCAAGGACAACGGCGCCAACGTGGCGTTCACCGTGGAAGCGCAGGGCATGACCGCCCTGGCGACCCTGGATGCTGCTGCCCGCGCCGACGGCGGCGTTGACCTGCGCGGCGATATCTCCCTGAACGGCAGCGCTCCGCTGTTCACCGGCTATCTGTCCGTGGTGCCCGGCGCCGAGATCGCTGCTCCCGCTTCCGCGGAAGGCAAGATCTGCATCGCGCTGGAAGACCTGATGAACAACGACAGCGAAGCCACCCAGAACGCCATGACCGCTCTGCAGAGCGCGGCCATCGTGATCATGGGCAAGGCCATGCAGGTGATGCCCGACGAATTCAACGTCATCATGACCATGGTCAACGGCGGTCAGGCTCAGATGTACTGATTTTACGCAAGAACCCGATTCCTTCGCCGCCCGGCTCAGCCGGGCGGCGTTTTTTACGCAAACAGGCCGGATGGGGATTGATGTTTTGTCCGTTTTATGCTATAATATCCACAATTCCCATTCGCGGTGCGGAAGTGAAGACGCGAATGATACGCAGAAAGGAGCCTTTTCCATTATGAAAAAACTGATTTCCGTTCTGTTGATTGCAGCGATGCTGCTTTGCAGCGTGCCTGCGCTTGCAGGCTCGCTGACCACGGGCAAGGGCTTTACGGTCGAGCTTTCCGTTGATCTGAACGGCAATTCCATCCTCCAGTATGCCAGCATGATGGGCGGCATGGCCGGAATGGATTTTACGGACGTGCTCAACAGCGTGGTTTCCATCGTAAGCAACACCAAGATCAAATATGCCGCCAAGGGCGACGCCTCGCAGATCGACGTGACGGTGAAGAATAAGCCGCTCATTTCCCTGGGCATCGGGCCGGACAAGGGCGGGTATACCATGGTGTGCGACCTGATTCCCACTTATGCCTTCCATCTGTCCGCCGAAACCATGGAGCAGATGACCCGGGAAATCACCAAAACCATTCCCGCCAATATCGACGTGACGGCTGTGACCAACGCGCTGCTCAAGCCCCTGGATGAACTGATCACCTCCGTTTCCCAGAAGGTGGGCGCGCCGGAAAGCGGCTCCTACACCGTGGACGGCATCACCTTCAACAGCCGCATCCCCGTCAATATCACCCAGAAGGACGCCCAGCTGATGCTGATGAATTACGCCAAGCAGGTGCTCGCGGAGCCCGCCGTGGCCAATCTGGTCAAGCAGGCGGGGGATTTTGACCCCGCCACCATCGACCAGGCGATCGCCGAGGTGGAGCAGTACGGCAGCGACGATCCCATTCCCGTGGAAATCTACGGCGACGTGAATATGTACGGCGTGGCCTCGAAAACCTACGCGGTGATCACGGTCGGTTACGATACCAAAGTGTATGTGGGCCAGATGGATAACCGCTTCGTGGCGAAAATGGTGCGGGAATACAATAACGATACCATTTCCCTGGATATCGAGGACACGGAGAAGGGCTCCCTGGCTTCGCTGCGGGTCAAGGATTCCAGCAGCGACGTCTACCTCAAAAGCGAGATCACCGATCGCAACGACGGCGGCTTTGATTCCAAGACCGATGTATTCATCAACAATATGAGCTTCGGCGCGGTGTATCTGAACGTACATTCCGGCGCCAATATCACCCTGTCGGCCACCACCAACGGGCGGGATGTGATCCCCTTTGAACAGCTTGCCTCCGGCGATTCCTCCAGCCAGGAATTTCAGAATTTCCAGCAGGCGCTGGTGATGACGGCGGTGCCGCTGCTGCTGAGCCGGGCCCAGGACGCTATGCCCAGCGAAATGAACAGCATCATGAGCCTGTTCAACGGTGCCCTCGGCGGCATGAGCATGTTCTGAAACTGAGCTGTATGCCAAAGAAAAGCGTCGCCCGCCATGCCGGGCGGCGCATTCTTGTATGAAAGAAAGGAAGAGCGAATGGCGGATTATCTTTCCCCGCTGGCGGCGCCCTTTGAATTTGCCGGGGACGGCCACGGGGTGCTTCTGATCCACGGATACACGGGCTCGCCGGCCCACATGCGCCCCCTGGGGGAGAGGCTGCGCGATGCGGGGTTTTCGGTAAAGGGCATCCTGCTGCCGGGGCACGGAACGGACGCGGAGGACATGCGGAAGGTATCCTGGCAGGATTGGGTGCTTGCCGCCCGGGAAGCGGCGGGGGAAATGCGGAAAAAGTATGCGTTTTTCTCCGTGGCGGGGCTTTCCATGGGCGGGCTTTTATCGCTGCTGATCGCCTCGGAGGGGACGGCGGACGCCTGCGTGTCCATCGCTTCGCCCATGCGGACGCGCCAGCGCTTCCGCGGCCTGGCGCCGCTGCTGGCGAAAGTGTATCCCACGGTGCGCAAGCGGGGAGAATCGCGGGGCGTGGACGCGGAATACGACGTGGGATACGATTGCTTTCCCACTTCCAGCGTGCATGATCTGAACGTGATCATGCGCCTGGCCCGGCAGGGGCTGCCCCTGATCCGCTGCCCGCTGCTGGCGGTGCAGAGCCGCCGGGACGAGACCGTGACGGAGGACAGCCCGGAAATCATCCTGCGGGAGGCGGGCAGCGAAAAAAAGGCCGCGCTGTGGCTGCAGGACGCGCCCCACGTGTGCACCATTTCCCCGGAGATGGGAAAGATCGCCGACGGCATGATCCGCTTCCTGCGGGAATGCGAGGCGGCCGCAGCGGCGGAAAAGGGGGAAAGCGCGAAGAATTCTTGAAAAACCCTTGTATTTCCTGAAATCCCATGCTATAATATCATTTGGACCGGCAATCGGCCGATCCGACGAAAACAAGCGTGATCAGGGCGACCTGAGAGAAAGAAGGGTTTAACGAAGAGTGGGAGCTGCATGGGGGAAAGCGCAGGCGGAATGTGTGTTCCGCGACCCGCGTTTTCCGTACCGTGCGTGCTGATCCCGCTCTTTGTCTGTTTTTCGGGAAAGGAAAGAGCAAATGCCCGCCAGAAAAAAGGACGACATGCAGTGGATCGAAGGCATCTGCGAAAAGACGGCGGAGGCCCTGGGATACGAGCTTTGCGCCGCCGCCATGGAGAAGGAGCCCACGGGCCGGTACCTGCGGATCTACATTGATACGGAGGGCGGCGTAACCCTGGACGACTGCGAAAAATACCACCGGGCGGTGCAGGGGAAGCTGGAGGAATTCGATTACGATTTCCTGGAGGTGTGCTCCCCGGGCATCGACCGGGTGATCAGGACGCAGCGGGACGCCGAAAAATGCCGGGGGCTCCTGGTGGAGGCGAAGCTGTACCGCCCCGTGGACGGGAAAAAGGCCGTGCAGGGGCTGCTGGAAGGGATGGACGCGGAAAAAGTCACCCTGACGGCGGACGGGGAAACCGTGGAGCTGCCCCGCAAGGCGGTGGCTCAGGTGCGTCTGGTGCCGGATCTGAGCGCCCTGGACGAAGAAGACAGCGAAGAGACCGACGGCTGAAAAGCCTTGAAAAAAGTGGAAGGCAGGAGAAAAAGAAAATGGCACGCAAATCAGAAATGTACGAAGCGATCGAAGCCCTGGCCAAGGCCAAGGACATCAGCGTGGAGCAGATCCTGGAGGCGATGGAGGACGGCCTGAAGGCGGCGTACAAGCGGTACATGAAAAAGAACGCCAACGCCCCCATGAACCTTTCCGTGGTCATTTCCCGGGAAAAGGACGCCCAGATCTTCGCCCGGAAAAAGGTCGTGGAAGAGGTGGAGGACGACAGCCAGCAGATCTCCCTGGCCGAGGCCCGGGAAATCAGCCCTAATTATGAACTGGACGACATCGTGGAAATCGACGTGACGCCCAAGGATTTCGGCCGCGTGGCCGCCCAGACCGCCAAGCAGGTGATGCTGCAGAAGCTGCGGGAAGCGGAGCGGGGCAAGATCTACGACGAATTTATCGAGAAGGAAAACGAGATCCTCACCGGCATCGTGGAGCGGGTGGATACCAAGGCCGTGTACGTGGAGCTGGGCCGCACCGAGGGCATCCTGGAAAGCGACCAGTTCATGCCCGGGGAGGAATACCGCCCCGGCGACCATATCAAGGTGTACGTGCTGCAGGTGTACCGCGACCGGCACGATCTGAACCGGGCGCCCCAGGTGGCCGTCAGCCGCACCCACGTGGGGCTGGTGAAGCGCCTGTTTGAAATGGAAGTGCCGGAGATCGCCACGGGCGTGGTGCAGATCAAATCCATCACCCGGGAAGCCGGCAGCCGCACCAAGATGGCCGTGGCTTCCGTGGACGCCATGATCGACCCGGTGGGCGCCTGCGTGGGGCCCCGGGGCAGCCGTGTGGACAAGGTGGTGTCCGAGCTGAAGAATGAGAAGATCGACATCATCAAATGGAGCGCGGACCCGGCGGAATTCGTGGCCAACGCCCTGAACCCCGCCCACGTGGTCAGCGTGTTCGTATCCGACGCGGAGAAGATCTGCCGCGTGATCGTGCCGGATAACCAGCTCAGCCTGGCCATCGGCAAGGAAGGGCAGAACGCCCGCCTGGCCGCCAAGCTGACGGGATGGAAAATCGATATCAAGTCCCAGACCCAGTACAATGAGCTGATGGGCCAGACCGTGGCGGAACTGCAGATGGGGGACGGCCAGGTGATCGCCGACGAATACGACGACGGCAGCTTCTCCCAGATCCCCGATGATATCGAATAAGCAGAGGACGTGCCCATGAAGGAAAAGAAGGTGCCCATGCGGATGTGCGTGGGCTGCCGGGAGATGAAGCCCAAGAAGGAGCTGCTGCGGGTGGTGAGATCCCCCGAGGGGGAAGTAAGCATCGATCCCACGGGCCGGAAAGCCGGGCGCGGGGCGTATGTGTGCCGCAGCGCCGAATGCCTGAAAAAGGCGCTGAAGCAAAAGCAGCTGGAGCGCGCCTTCGAGTGTGCCCTGGGGGAAGAAACCCGCGCGTCCCTGCTGCGGGAGCTGGAAGCCCTGGAGGCCGCGGAATGAAGGAAGTATCCGGGCTGCTGGGCCTCGCCTGCCGGAGCGGGCAGATCACCCTGGGGGCGGACCTGGCCCTGCAGGAGATCCGGGCCGGCCGGGCGGAAGCGGCGCTCCTGGACGAGGAAGCGTCGGAGGGAACGAAGAAAAAAATCCTGGACGCCTGCGCTTACCGGGGGCTGCCGGCGCATATGCTGCCAGCGGGAGAATTATCCCGGGCCTGCGGAAAAGAAGGCCGGATGGCCGCGGCGCTGAAAAAGGGCGGGCTGACCCGGAGGATCCTGGAACTGCTGAACCGATCCCAGGCGGATGAACGGATAAGAAATATATAATTGACTAGCCATATGGCGGGGGTGCAAGCATCGAATGACCAAAGTGAAACTGGCGGAAGCCACCAAGGAAATCAATCAGCAGGCGGCCACTATGCTGGAGGAGGCGTCGCGGATCCGCAGGAGCCTGGAAAGCGTCCTGTCGGCCCTGCGCCGGCAGGAAAGCGATTTCCAGCGCCGGGAGGCAGAAGAGCAGGAACGCAAGCACCGGGAAGAGCAGCAGATGCTGGCCCAGCAGCACACCAAGGCGTGGACCATGCCCGACGAGGAGGCCGAAGAGGCCCCCGCGCCGGAAGCGCCCGCGCCTGCTGCCGCGCCGCAGCCTGAAGCCGCCGCTCCGGCCCCGGAAAAGGCGGAGGAGCCCGCCCCGGCCGAAAAAACGGCAAAGGCCGAGGAGCAGGCGGAAGCGCCCGCCCCGAAGCAGCCTGAAAAGAAGGAAAAGGAGCCCGCGGCGGAAACGCCCGCAGAAAAGTCGGCGGCGGAAAAGAAGCCCGCCGCGGAAGCGCCTGCTGCGGCGAAGCCTGCGGAAAAGCCCGCTCCGCGTCCCGCCGCGCCCCAGGCCCCGCGTCCGGCGCAGCCTGCGCGTCCCGCCGCGCCCGTACAGGGCGGTCCGCGGCCCCAGGGCCCCTACGGACGGCCTGCGAACCCGCAGGGCCCCTACGGGCGCCCCGCCAATCCCCAGGGCCCTTATGGGCGGCCCGCGAACCCGCAGGGCCCCTACGGGCGGCCTGCCAATCCCCAGGGCCCCTACGGGCGGCCCGCCAATCCCCAGGGCCCCTACGGACGGCCCGCCAATGCGGGGCAGCAGCCCTATGGGCGGCCCGCTCCCGGCGCGCAGGGCGCCCGTCCCGTGGGCGGCGGCGCTCCCCGGCCCCAGCAGGGCGGCAGCCGGCCTATGGGCGGCGGACGCAGCCGCGGGCCCGAGCTGACTCCCGTGGTGGAAAAGGAGCGGGTCAGCAATTACGATCCCAATAAGAAGCAGTATATCCGCCAGCACGATCCGGAGCATGTGGCGAAGAACCGCAAGCAGCTGGTGAAGGAATCCTTCAACGGCTACGACGACGATACCGTCCGCGGCGGCAAGAAGGCCCGCACCACCAAGAAGCAGCCCTCCGCCCAGCAGATGATGGCCCCCATCAAGATCGAAAAGGCGTTCATGACCGCGGAAACCATCACCGTCAAGGACCTGACCGAGCGCATCGGCAAGCCCGCGGGCGAAATCCTCAAGAAGCTGCTGATGCTGGGCATCATGAGCAATATCAACAGCGAACTGGATTACGATACCGCGTCCCTGGTCTGTTCCGAATTCGGCGTTGAGCTGGAAATGAAGCTGGATAAGACCGCCGAGGACGTGCTTTCCGAAACCATTCAGGAGGACAGCGAAGACGATTTGCAGCCCCGGCCCCCGGTCATCACCATCATGGGCCACGTGGACCACGGCAAAACGAGCCTGCTGGACTATATCCGCAAGGCCCACGTCACCGCCACCGAAGCCGGCGGCATCACCCAGCACATCGGCGCCTATACCGTGAAGCTGGACGGCCGGCAGATCACCTTCCTGGATACCCCCGGCCACGAGGCCTTCACCGCCATGCGCATGCGCGGCGCCCAGGCCACGGACATCGCCGTGCTGGTGGTGGCCGCGGACGACGGCGTGATGCCCCAGACCATTGAGGCCATCAACCACGCCAAGGCCGCCGGAGTGCCCATCGTGGTGGCCATCAACAAAATGGACAAGGAAGCGGCCAATCCCGACCGCATCATGCAGGACCTGACCAAGTACGATCTGGTGCCGGAAGCCTGGGGCGGCGAGACCATTATGGTGCCCGTCAGCGCCGTGACCGGCCAGGGCGTGGACGAGCTGCTGGAAATGATCCTTCTGCAGGCCGACACCATGGAACTGCGGGCCAATCCCAACCGCATGGCCAAGGGCGTTATCATCGAGGCCAAGCTGGATAAGGCCCGGGGCCCGCTGGCCACGGTGCTGCTGCAGAACGGCACGCTGAAAATCGGCGACAATATCGTGGCCGGCATGGCCGCGGGCCGCGTGCGCGCCATGGTCAACGACCGGGGCGAGCGCGTGCAGAGCGCTGGGCCCTCCACCCCCGTGGAGATTTCCGGCTTCAACGAAGTGCCCTCCGCCGGCGATGAAATGTTCGCCGTGGCGGACGATCACCTCAGCCGCCAGGTGGCCCAGGAGCGCCGCGACAAGCTGAAGGCCGCCCGGAGCAATACGGCCAAGGTATCCCTGGACAATCTGTTCGCCGGGATCTCCGAGGGCAAGGTGCAGAACCTGAACATCATCATCAAAGCCGACGTGCAGGGCAGCGTGGAAGCCGTGAAGCAGGCGCTGGAAAAGCTGAGCAACGACGAAGTGAAGGTCCGCGTGCTGCATTCCGCCGTGGGCGCCGTCACCCAGGACGACGTGAACCTGGCCTCCGCCTTCAACGCCATCATCATCGGCTTCAACATCCGTCCGGACGCCACCGCCCGGGACGCCGCCGAGAAGGAAGGCGTGGATATCCGGCTGTACCGCATCATCTATCAGGCCATCGAGGACATCGAAAAGGCCATGAAGGGCCTGCTGGCGCCGGAATTCAAGGAGAACCTGCTGGGCCACGCCCAGGTGCGCAATACCTTCAAGATCACCGGCGCGGGCACCATCGCCGGCTGCTACGTCACCGACGGCAAGGTGCAGCGCAACGCCAGCGTGCGCCTGCTGCGGGACAACGTGGTGGTGTTCGAGGGCAAGCTCTCTTCCCTGCGCCGCTTCAAGGACGACGTGCGCGAGGTAGCCAGCGGCTACGAGTGCGGCATCGGCCTGGAAAATTACAACGACGTCAAGGAAGGCGACGTCATCGAGTGCTTCGTGATGGAAGAAGTAGAAAGATAAAAGCCGGGACAGGCGGGAGGGCTTTTCGGGAAGAAGAAGGGCCCTCCCGCGCCCGCCCGGAGAAAACCGGCTGAGGAACAGGCCGTCCGGCCGGGCGGTTTTCTCAGGGAAAGGCGCGGGCAGGGAGAATCTGTTTCCTTAAAAGCCCTCGCCTGCAAGAAGAAAGGAAAAACCAGTGAGCAGTTTTCGCATTGACAGGATCTCGGAGGAGGTGCGCCACGCCATCGACGCCATCATCCGGGAGATGAACGACCCGCGGATCACCGGCACCTACGCCGTGACCCGGGCGGACGTGACCAGGGACCTGCGGTACTGCAAGGTATTTGTCAGCGTCCTGGAGGACGACAAGGCGGATGAAATGGTGAAAGCCCTCAAGAAAGCCGCCGGATACATCCGCCGCGAGCTGGGGGCGCGGGTGGACCTGCGCTACACCCCGGAGCTCTTGTTTGAACGGGACCGCAACATCGCCTACGGCGTGCACATCGCCCAGGTGCTCAGGGAAGTGGCCCCCAAGGAGGATACGCAAGAACATGCAGACTGACACCTGCGAAAACGATATGCTGTCCGCGCTCCAGGGCGCGAACAGCATCTTGTTATGTACCCATGCCGCGCCGGACGGCGACGCGGTGGGATCGCTGCTGGCCATGGGGCGGACGCTGGAAAGAATGGGCAAAAAAATCGCGATGTGCTGCGCCGATCCCATGCCCGGACTGTACGGCTTTCTCTGGGGCGTCGGCCGGGTGACGGACGCAGCTGCCGTCGGCGGGCGCAGTTTCGACCTGGGCCTGGCCCTGGACTGCGCCAGCATCGAGAGGATGGGCAAATGCGCGGAGGCGTTTTTCGGCTGCCCGGTGACGATGCAATTGGATCACCACGGGGACAACGAGGGCTACGCCGGGATGAACCTGATCGACGGGGACGCCTCCGCCGCCGGGTGCCTGGTGTGGCGGATGATGAAAAAGCTGGGCGTCCGCCCGGACAGGGAAACGGCGGAATGCCTGTACTGCGCCGTCAGCACGGACACGGGCAATTTCCGTTTCCCCAACACCACGCCGGAGGCCTTCTCCATGATGGCGGAATTGATGGACGCCGGGCTGGAGCTTTCCAAGGTTGCCCGGACGGTGCACCAGATCCGGGAGATCCCGGCGGCGCGGCTGCTGGGACGGGCGCTGGATTCCCTGCGCTTTTTCGCCGGCGGACGGGGCGCGTGCATGCGCCTGACGATGGCGGATTACGCCGCGGCGGAGGCGCTGCCGGAGCACAATACCGGCATCGTCAATTACGCCCTGGACCTGCCGGGGGTGGAAATGGCGTTCCTGGCGGAGGAAAGGGAAGAGGAATGCAAGGCCAGCCTGCGGGCGGTGAGCCCCCGGAACGTGCAGCAGATCGCGAAGCGCTTCGGCGGCGGCGGCCACGCGCTGGCGGCGGGCATGCGGTATAAGGGCACGCTGGAGGAAATGGAAACGGCGCTGGAAAAGGAAATGACGGCGGCGCTGCTGCGGGAGGACGCATGAACGGCTTTCTGAATCTGCTCAAGCCCCCGGGCATGTCCTCCGGGGCATGCGCGGCGGTGGTCAAGCGTCTGACCGGCGAGCGGGTGGGCCACGCCGGCACCCTGGACCCGGAAGCGGCGGGGGTGCTGCCGATCATGGTGGGCAGGGCCACCAGGCTGCTGGACCATTTGCCGGACAAGAGCAAGTCCTACGCCGCGGAGATCGCCTTTTCCGGGGCCACGGACACCCAGGATGCCCAGGGAAAAGTGACCGAAGCAGCCGTGCGGGTGCCGGAAAGGGAGGAGATCGAAAAGGCGCTGTGCGCCTTCCGGGGCATGATCCTGCAACGGCCCCCGGCCTATTCGGCCCTCAAGCAGAACGGCGTGCCCCTCTACGCCCTGGCCCGGAAGGGGCAGGCGGTGGAAACCAAGGAGAGGAAAACGGAGATCCGTTCCCTGGAACTTCAGGAGAAGACGGGGCCGGACGGGTATATGCTGCGGGTGGACTGCGGCAGCGGCACCTACATCCGCACCCTTTGCCACGATATCGGCCAGGCCCTGGGCGCGCCGGCGCACATGCGCTTTCTGCTGCGCACCCGGCACGGCGCCTTTTCCGTTGCAGACAGCGTGACGATAGAGGAAACCGTGCAGGCGGCGGAGGAAGGGCGGCTGGAAAAGCTGCTCCTGCCGCTGGATTGGCCCCTGCAGGCGCTGCCGCGGATCGTGCTGCCGGAAAAATATGTGAAAGCCGGCCGGAACGGGGGCAAGCTGCCCGCCGGGCTGATCCCGGAATTGCGGGACGGGGAAAAATGCCGGGTCTATGACGAAAACACGCTGCTGGGCATCGTGCACCGGGACGGGGACGTGCTGCGGTTCGACGTGGGGCTGACGGGAGGAAGCGAAGAATGACGGACAGGCTGAAGGAGATCCGCTGCTTCCTGCTGGATATGGACGGCACCTTTTATTTGGGGGACCGGCTGATCGAAGGCTCCCTGGAGTTTTTGCAGAAGCTGCGCGATACCGGCCGCCAGTGCCTGTTTTTGACCAACAATTCGTCCAAATCCGCGTCGTTCTACGTGGAGAAGCTGAAAAGGATGGGCGTGCCGGAGGAATTCCGCCGGGTGCTCACCAGCGGACAGGCGGCGGCGCGGTACGTGACGGCGCGTTTCCCGGGGAAGAAAGCGTTCCTGTTGGCCAACCGCATCGAGAGCGCGGAAATGGAAGCCCTGGGCGTCGAAACCGACCGGGAGCATCCCGATTATGTGCTGATCGCCTTTGACACCGAGCTGGACTATGCCAAACTGACCGCCTTGTGCGATCATGTGCGGGCCGGGCTGCCCTATATCGCCACGCATCCGGATTTCAACTGCCCCACGGAAACGGGCTTCATCCCCGATATCGGGGCCACCATCGCCTATGTGAAGGCCAGCACGGGCCGGGAGCCGGACGTGATCATCGGCAAGCCCTACGGGGGCATCGTGGAGGAAACGCTGCGGGCGACGGGCCTGAAAAAGGAAGAAATGGCCATGGTGGGGGACCGGCTGTACACCGATATCGCCACGGGCAGGAACTTCGGGATGCTGAGCATCCTGGTGATGAGCGGGGAAACCACGCAGGAGATGCTGCGTGGATCGCCGATTCAGCCGGATCTTGTGTTTGACCGGCTGCGGGACATGATCCCCCTGCTGTAAGGAGAAGAAATGAACAAGTACGTGCGCCGGGCGCTGATTGCCGCCGTATGGATCGGGCTGTGGCAGGGGCTCATGCTGATGGTGGGCCTGCCCAAGCTGCTGCCCGGCCCGGCCGATACGCTGCGGGCATGGATCGCGCTGGCGGGAACGGGAGAATTCTGGCTGAGCGTGGGCATGACCCTGCTCCGGGTGGCGGCGGGCTATCTGTGCGCGGTGGCGGCGGGCATCCTGCTTTCGGTGCTGTGCTGGCGCTTCCGGACGGCGGAGGAATTCCTGTCCCCGATCCGGTCGGTGATCCGGGCAACGCCGGTGGCGTCCATCATCATCCTGGTGTATCTGTGGATCGCCAAAGGCCGGGTGCCGGTGTTCATTTCGTTTCTGATGGTGCTGCCCATCGTATGGACGGGGGTGCAGGAGGCCCTGGCCGGCGTGGATTCCCAGCTCAGGGAAATGTGCCGGGCGTACCGGTTCACGAAGAAACAGACGGCGCGGTATCTGTATCTCCCCGCCGTGCGCCCCGCCCTCATCGCCGCCTGCGTGAACGGGCTGGGCTTCGCATGGAAATCCGGCATCGCGGCGGAGGTGATCGCCACGCCCGATCTGTCCGTGGGCAAATATCTCAACGACGCCAAGGTGTATCTGGAGGCGGCGGACCTGTTCGCCTGGACGCTGACGGTGGTGCTGCTTTCGATGGCGCTGGAAAAAACGCTGAAAGCCGTGATGCGCAGGAAGGGGGAAAAGCCATGATCCGCGTGGAGGACGTATCCTTTTCCTATCCGGGCAAGCCGGTGTTTTCGCATCTGGATCTGACGCTGCCGGACGCGGGGATCGCGGCGCTGATGGCTCCCTCCGGCTATGGGAAAACGACCCTGCTTCGGCTGCTGGCCGGGCTGGAAGCGCCGGCATCGGGCAGGATCACGGGCCTGGAGAACCGCAAGACCGCCTTCCTGTTCCAGGAGGACCGGCTGCTGCCCTGGCTGACGGCGGAAAAAAATATCGCCCTGGTCAGCGATGCTGAAAGGGCGGCATACTGGCTGGAAAAAATGGAAATCGACGGCGGGCAGTATCCCCGGGCAATGAGCGGGGGCATGCAGCGCCGGGTGGCCCTGGCGCGGGCGATGGCCTTCGGCGGGGACGTGCTGCTGCTGGACGAGCCCTTCAAGGGCCTGGACGAAGCGCTGCGGGATCGGATCGCCGGGCGCATCCGGGATGTCTTCCCCCTGACGGTATTGGCTGTCCACGACCCGGAGGAGGCGGCGCTGATGGGCGCGCAGATCCTGCGGCTGGATGCAGGGCGGAACGGCTGACCGACCAAATAAATCAATCCCCGGATCAGGCACGGTCCGGGGATTTTATCATGGCTCTGCCGTTCACCGTTTCAAAGCCGAATTTTTCATACAGCCCATGGGCGTCCCGGGTGAACAGGAAGCCCCGGAGAGCGGCGTACTCCGGCAGCGACACGATATGGGAAACCAGCGCCTTGCCCAGGCCCTGACGCCGGTACGCCCCGTCGATGATCACGTCGCACAGATAGTAGGCGGTGGCGTGATCGGTGATCACCCGGGCAAAGCCGATCAGCCTGTTTTCCTCCGCCGGGAAGACGCCGTAGCAGCATGAATTGCGCATGGACGCTTCGATTTGTTCCAAAGAGCGTTTGCCCGCCCAATACGTGGTTTTCAGCAGCCTTTCCACTTCTTCCGGGCGGATATGCTCCGCGCCGTCAACGATCCTGTATTCCATCTTCATCCTCCCGGCGTCACGGGGCGTCCGCCACGTCCACGAAGGTGGGAACGTGGTGGACGGCGGGCAGGTAAATATCAAGAAAATCCCGCATGGAAAGGCGGATGGAGGCCGTGTTCACGCAGGGATGGCAGCCCAGCTGCGATGCGGAGAGCAGCGCCCGGTCCATAATGAGGCGCACGTCCCGGGCGCTTTCAAACAGCAATCCCATGGGGGATACCGCGCCGGGGGAAATGTGCAGCAGCCTGCGCATATCCTCCGGCGTGCCGAAGGACAGGCGGGACACCCCCAGCTGCTTGGAAATATCCTTGGTTTTGAAGGATTTCGTTTCCTGGATCATCAGCAGGTAAAAAACGGTTTTCTGCTGATTGCACAGGAACAGGTTTTTGCAGATCTCGCCGCCCAGGGCGCGGTCGATGGCCTGGCAGTCCTCCATGGTGGACACCGGCGGATGGTCGATGCGGAAAAAGGGGATGCCCAGATCCGTGAGCAGCCGGTACACGGCGGTTTCGGCTTCGCCCCGGGGAGACTGCGGCGCGCCGGGGAGCAGGGTGTATACGGCGTCGTCCATGGGGTTACCTCCCAAAAGATTTTTCTGAATTATACCGCCCCGGCAGGAAGGAAGCAAGCCCCGGACGGCGAAAAGAACAATAAAAGGATCGTTTTTCCGCAAAGACTGGAAAAAGATGCAAGAAAAACGAGGACAGGAACGTTGTATCGGTGAAAACCCACAGAGAGGAGAAAAAACGATGAAACGCATCATTTCCCTGGCGATGGTCCTGGCGCTGCTGTGCGCCTGCATCCCCGCGCTGGCCGACGACGGCGAAGCGGTGAATCCCTACAGCATGGGCCCCGGCTCCACGCTGCTGGTCTCCCTGACCCATAACTGCACCCACACCGGCATCATGCTGCCTGAAGTGTTCAGCCCGTACCAGACCACATACCTGCTGACGGTGGGCTATAACGTGACCCGTCCCCGCTTTACCCCCACCGCCGCGGACCCCAACGCCGTCATCACCGTGAACGGCCAGGTGGTGCGCAGCGGCCAGGATTCCAATTACCTCACCCTGCCGGAAGACAACAAGCCCCAGGTGGCGGAGATCGTGGTGACCAACGGCAGCGCGTCCACCACCTACACCATCTTCATGCAGCGCCGGCCGGATGAAAGGCGCACCCGCGTGTCCGCCGGCTACATCAACAACATCTACCTGGACGGCAACACCTGGATGATCGACGCCGACCTGGTCTCCGTCAAGTACAGCGGCGAGGACTATACCAGCGGCAACCTGTCCACGTTCTCCAACGGCTCCGTGGATCATTACCGCTACGCCGTGAACCCCAACTGCATCCTGTACTACGGCACCAAGCAGGATTGCCACCGCAGCGTGAACCTGGTGGATTTCATGAACAACTACCAGAACTACGGCAGCAACCTGTACACCATCGTCTACATCCGGGATCAGATCGTGGCCGTGGTGCCTTACGGCGCGGATTACTGATACCGCGCGAAAAGCCGCCTGAAGCGCAATGCTCCGGGCGGCTTTTTTTGTTGCGGAGAATCAGCAGGATACGCCTTGCTTCCTCTCCCGGGCGCGGCGCTTGGCGTCGGCCTTGGGGTTGATCATACGCCCCTGGCAGGCGGATTTGCAGAAGGACTTCAGCGCGCAGTGTTCGCAGTCCGGCTTCTGGCTGTGGCACACCCGGCGTCCGTGCCAGATCAGCCAGTGATGCGCCTGGCTCCAGTCCGATTCCGGGATCAGGGCCATGAGCTGCCTTTCCGTTTCCTCCACCGTCCGGGCGTCGGAAAGCCCCAGGCGGTTGGCCACCCGGAATACGTGGGTGTCCACCGGGATGGCGGCCTTGCCGAAGGAAAAGGCCAGCACCACGTTGGCGGTTTTCCTGCCCACGCCGGGGAGCTGGGTGAGCTCCTCCAGGGTGTCCGGCACCCGGCCGCCGAATTTCTCCACGATCATCCGGCTGGCGGCCACGATGTTGGCCGCCTTGCTTTTGAAGCCGCAGGATTTGACGTAGGGGAAAATCTCCTCCGGCTCCGCCTTCGCCATAGCGGCGGGATCGGGATAATCCCGGAACAGGGCGGGGGTCACCATGTTCACCCGGGCGTCGGTGCACTGGGCGGCCAGGATGGTGGCCACCAAGGTTTCGAAGGGGTTCGTGAAGTGCAGCTCCGGCCCGGCGTTGGGGTACAGCTCCGCCAGGCCCTGCAAAACGGCTTTTTGCTGCTGTGTCATCGCGCGGCCTCCCCGGGATCATTCCCGCATCTTTTTGATGCCGGGCAGCTTGTTCAGCCGGTGCAGCAGGGGCGTGGTGACGATCATGTAAACCACGGAGGTCAGCGCGCCGTTAATGTAACGGGTCACCATGATCGCGACTTGGGTGGCTTTCGTGGAATACTGGAAGATTTCCGCGTCGATGATCTGGACCACGGTGTTCATGGTGGTGACCACAAGCGCGGAAACGGCCAGGATCCACAGGATCTGGAAGGGGTTCAGCTGATAATCGTAGGCCTTGGCGTACACGCCGCACATCCAGCCCTTCACCGCCGCCGGCAGGATCCACAGCACGGTGGTGGCGGTGAAGCCGTAGGTTATGAGCTGGTTGAGAAAGCTGCCCAGCAGGCCCGTGATCCCACCGCTGAGGGGGCCGAACAGCAGCCCGGCCACCACTTCCGTGATGCCGGACACGGTGATCACGATGCTGGGCCCGATCTTAATGCTGGCGATGCGGGCGATGATCACGTGCAGGGCCACCAGGATCGCCAGCGTGACCAGCTTCTGCGTGGTAAACAGCTGCCCCCCCTGATTTTCCCGCCTGGGCATCAGGCTTTTGAAGTACGAAAGGACCTTGTTCTGCTCTTTTTCGGACATAAAAAACCGCCTCCTCACAGATGAATTGCTCGATCCGCAGAGGCAGTTTCCTAAAGCAGCGGGATGCGCAGCAGACACCGCGCCGGAAAACCGGCTTCGTCCCATGGCAACTCCCCGTCCATGAGCACTTGACGCGTCTGCCGCTACTCTGCGTACGAATCGCCTGTATTGTAGCATTTTTGCCCGGATTCCGCAAGAGGCGGATTGGCCGGGCTTTGTTTTTTTCAAAAACGGTTGACATATACCGTGGAGGGGTATATAATACGGATACCCCAATGGGGTATTTTGAACGAGGTGATCGCCATGACGCATGGAAAAACCTGCTGCGGGGAACAGCTGACGGAGGGCCGCACCAAGGAGCGTTCTCCGGAGGAAAAAACCGGCCTGATCCATCGGCTCAGCCGCATCGAGGGCCAGGTGCGGGGCATCCGGGGCATGGTGGAAAAAAACGCCTACTGCCCGGAGATCCTGATCCAGGTATCGGCGGTGAACGCGGCCCTGGCGGCCTTCAACCGGGAACTGCTGGCCGAGCACATCCGCACCTGCGTGGCCCGGGACATCCGGGCGGGGAAGGACGAAACGGTGGACGAGCTGGTGAAGACCCTGGAAAAGCTGATGAAGTAAGGGGAGAAAATGAAGCAATATACCGTAACGGGCATGAGCTGCGCCGCCTGCTCCGCCCGGGTGGAAAAGGCGGTAAGCAAGGTGCCGGGAGTGACGGCGTGCTCCGTCAGCCTGCTCACCAATTCTATGGGCGTGGAGGGCAGCGCAGAGGAAGAAGCCGTGATCCGCGCCGTGGAGGAGGCCGGCTACGGCGCGAAAAGCAAGGACGCGGGAACAGCCGCCGCGGCGGAAAAAAACGAGGACGCGCTGCGGGACACCGAAACCCCCCGGCTGAAAAAGCGCCTGATCGCGTCGCTTGTTTTTCTGCTGGCGCTCATGTATTTTTCCATGGGCCATATGATTGGGCTGCCGCTGCCGGGCTGGTTCACGGTGGAAACAGCGGCGGGTGAAGCGGTGCAGAATCACGTGGCCATGGGGCTTATTCAAATGCTGCTGACCGTCATCGTGATGGTGATCAACCAGAAATTCTTTATCAGCGGCTTCAGGGCCCTTTTCCATCACGCCCCTAACATGGACACCCTGGTGGCGCTGGGCTCGTCCGCGTCCTTTCTGTGGAGCGTATACGTGCTGTTTGCGCTGACCCGGGCAACGGCGGCGGGGGACGCAGCGGCGGCGGACGAACTGATGATGCAGTTTTACTTTGAGTCCGCCGCCATGATCCTGACCCTCATCACCGTGGGCAAAATGCTGGAAGCCCGGAGCAAGGGGAAAACCACCGATGCCCTGAAAGGCCTGATGCGCCTGTCACCCCGGACCGCCCGGCTGATCCGGGACGGGCAGGAATACACCGTGCCCGTGGAGGAAGTGCGCCCCGGCGATATTTTTGCCGTGCGGCCCGGGGAGAGCATCCCGGTGGACGGGGTGGTGGTGAGCGGCGAGAGCGCGGTGAACGAAGCCGCCCTCACCGGGGAGAGCATCCCGGTGGATAAGGCCGAAGGGGATCCGGTGTCCGCCGCCACGGTGAACCAGTCCGGGTTTCTCACCTGCCGGGCCACACGGGTGGGAGAGGATACCACGCTGAGCCAGATCATCCGGATGGTGTCCGACGCCGCGGCCACGAAAGCGCCCATCGCCAAGATCGCGGACCGGGTATCCGGGGTGTTCGTGCCGGCGGTGATCACCGTTGCGGCGGTGACCGTGCTGATCTGGGGGCTGCTGGGGAAAGAATTCGGCTTCGCTCTGGCCCGGGGTATTTCCGTGCTGGTGATCTCCTGTCCCTGCGCTCTGGGCCTGGCCACCCCCGTGGCCATCATGGTGGGCAGCGGCGTGGGCGCAAAGCACGGCATCCTGTTCAAGACTGCCGCCGCCCTGGAGGAGACCGGCCGGGCGCAGATCGTCGCCCTGGACAAGACCGGCACCATCACGGCGGGGACCCCCGTGGTGACGGACGTGGTTTCCGCGGAGGGGATCGGCGAAGAAGAACTGATGGGGGCCGCCTTGGCCCTGGAGAGCAAAAGCGAGCATCCCCTGGCCCGGGCCGTCGCCGCCTACGGCGCGGAAAAGGGCCTGAGCGCCGGGGAAACGGAGGGCTTTTCCGCTCTGCCTGGGAACGGCCTGACCGCGGTATGGCGGGGCCAGAGGCTGTACGGCGGGAACCGGGCGTTCATTGCCGGGAAAGCCACGCTCCCGGAAGCGCTGGCCGCCCGGGGAGACGCCCTGGCCGCCCAGGGGAAAACGCCCCTGTATTTCTGCCGGGAGGACGCTCTCCTGGGGCTCATCGCCGTGGCGGATACCCTGAAGGAAGACAGTCCGGAGGCCATCCGGCAGCTGAAGGGCATGGGCGTCCGGGTGGTGATGCTCACCGGGGACAACGAAGCCACCGCCCGGGCCATCGGCAGCCAGGCCGGGGTGGACGAGGTGATCGCCGGGGTGCTGCCCGCGGGCAAGGAGCAGGCTGTCCGGGCGCTGAAAAAGCAGGGGAAGGTCATCATGGTGGGGGACGGCATCAACGACGCCCCGGCCCTCACCCGGGCGGACATGGGCGTCGCCATCGGCGCGGGCACGGACGTGGCCATCGACGCGGCGGACGTGGTGCTGATGAACAGCCGCCTTACCGACGTGGCCGCCGCCGTGCGCCTGAGCCGCGCCACGCTGCGCAATATCCACGAAAACCTGTTCTGGGCATTCATATACAACGTCATCGGGATCCCCCTGGCGGCGGGGTGCTTCATCCATCTGTTCGGCTGGTCCATGAACCCCATGTTCGGGGCCGCGGCCATGAGCCTGAGCAGCTTCTGCGTGGTTTCCAACGCGCTGCGATTGAACTTTTTCGATCTGTACAGCGCGAAAAGGGACAGAAAAATCAAAAAAAAGGAGAGAAAAACCATGGAAAAGACATTGAAGATCGAAGGCATGATGTGCATGCATTGCTCCGGCCGGGTGCAGAAGGCCCTGGAAGCCGTGGACGGCGTGGAAAGCGCCGCGGTGAGCCACGAAAACGGCACCGCCGTGGTGACCCTGAGCAAACCCGTGGCCGACGAAGCACTGGAAAAAGCGGTCACCGACGCGGGCTACATTGTGTTAAAATAAGGGACGGTAAAAAACGGAACCGCGCAGTACGAGTGAGCGCGGTTCCGTTTTTTATGATTCGGTCAGGAAAGGACCAGCGTGTGCCAGGTTTCTCCCTCCAGGGTTTTCCACAAAAATGCGCGGCCTTCCCACAACATGTATCCCCGGGACGATCCCGCTTTGGGGATGGAAACGGAGCCGGGATTGAGGCACAGGACGCCGTTTCTTTTATCCCAGGCGGGAACGTGGGTATGCCCGAAAAGCAGGATATCCCCCGAGGCCATGGACGGCAGTTTCTCCGGCCCATAATCGTGGCCGTGTACCAGATACGCGGAGACGCCGTCCTGATGGATCAGGGCGAAATTCGACAGCAGGGGAAAACCCAGCATCATCTGATCCACCTCTGCATCGCAGTTCCCCCGGATGCAGAGAATGCGTTCTTTACGCCGGTTGAGCATTTCCGCGGTCTGCCTGGGATCATATTCCTCCGGCAGGCTGTTGCGGGGGCCGTGATACAGCAAATCCCCCAGCAGGATCAGCCGGTCTGCGCCTTCCCGGTCAAAGGCTTCCAGCATTTTCCTGCAATAAAGGGCGGAACCGTGAAGATCCGACGCGATAAACAGTTTCATGAGGCGATCCTCTCATTCAAGGCAGTTTATTGGTGCTTTCCAGCAGCCGCTGCACCGGGCCGAAATACTGTTCCACTTCCTCGTCTGTCAGCTTCATATGGCTTTGCAGCATGGATACGATCTTTACCGGCCGCATCCGGGCGTAGTATTTCACCGCGTCCACATTCTGCCGCCAGGCCTTCATGGTGACGTGCTTCCACCGGGTCTGGTGCCGGGGCAGCAGGATTTCCATGGTTTCCTCCCAGGGCAGGAAATGGCTTTCCACATAAGGCCATTGGAAGGATTTTTCCAGCACCTCGGCAAAACGGGTAAGAAATCTTGCTTTCATCTCCGGCACGTTCAGCAGCGCGGCCAGGGGCTCGTGCCGGAAGCCCTGCACCTTGTCGTTCACTTTCTTGATGTAGTAATTCATAGGCCCCTTGTCCATGGACAAAAAGCCGGCTTCCACGTCGAAGAGCAGGTATTTCCATTTGCCTCCCGGCACCCGGTAAACCCGCACGTTGGTGAAATCGTTGTTGCCGATGATGATTTCAAAGGCGGCGTGGGTAAACAGGCTTTCCGTATCCAGGCGGTCCAGGACATACTGCAGGTTTTCCGGATCGTTCAGGTCCTTGGTTTTGCAGAAATCGCACAGGGAGAGCCAGTCGGCGTTATCGCCGTTATTGACGAATTCGTCCCGGCCGGTGCGGGCCAGCAGGTCGATCCGGTCGATCTCCTTTTCGTCGGTGACGCCCTCCCACTGGGCTACGAAATGCTTGTTGATCTTTTCCCGCAGATTGTAATGCCCCCAGTATTTGCCGTTGATGTACACTTCGATGGCCAGCGCGTCCTGGTAACAGATGTCCAGCGGCTCCGCCAGGGAGGAGATCACCGCGTCCCGGATGCGGGTGGAGAAAGCGTCGGAATTGGCGCCGCGCAGCAGGAGGGATTTATAGCTTTCATAGTTCCGGTGGGGGAAGGGGTTGAAATAAAACCGGTCCGGCCCGTAGGCCTTGCGGGCGAAAATGGCGATGGATTTCTGGTTGTTCTGCCGGGCGGAATGGCCCGCGGTGGTGAAGGTGCCCAGCTGGTTGATCTCACAGACTCCGTCGGCGCCGTAGTATTCCACGTTGGCGGGGTATTCCCAGTCGTGCTCATAGTTGGGGTAGCTCTTGCTTTTGCCCTTCACCAAAAGGCCCGTGTTCTGATCGAAGAGGTATTTTTCGTCCGTCACCAGGCACACCGCGGGCACGGGATGGTCCTGCCCGATCAGGTAGGTGGCGGACACGGTTTCGGAAGGCACCAGGTTTTCCCCGAAGGCCCGGACGCGGAAAACGCCGGTTTTCTGGAACGCGACGCCCTCCGGCGGCAGGAGCTTGGATTTTTCCGTGGGGGTGGAGCCGTCCAGGGTGTAGCGCAGAGAGAGCTCCTCTTCCGCCGCCGCCCCGACGGTGACCGGGCCGTCGTAAAACCCGCCTTCCAGCGTCAGCGCCGGCAGCGCCGCCCGGGCGGGATACGCCTGGGCAGGATTCTTTTTCCCCGGCGTGGCTTGGGCGAAGAAGCCGTATTCCCCGCCGCCCGACGGCAGGCCCCAGGAGACGTTGCCGTACTGAACGGGGAATTTGAGGGAAACAATCTCCGTTTCTCCGTCCCGGTCCGTCAGGATCACTTTATCGCCGGAGGAGGACAGCTTGAAATTGGCGTAGTACACGCCGTTTTTTCCGGGGTTCACGTCCTCGCCGGTGCAGTAAACCAGCAGGTATTCCCCGCGCTTGAGCACGGTTTTTTCGGGGAAGGCCCATTTGGTGGGGTTCTTTTTGCTGTCGGAAAGGTAGCAGCCGCTCAGGTCCACGGTTTTTTCCCCGGCGTTGTACAATTCCACCCAGTCGTAGGCTTCGCCGTTGATATACACGCCGTTGGAGGCCATCACCTCCGTGACCGCGATCTCCGCGCAGGCGGGGGCGGACAGGAGGAGAAGAAGCAAAAACGGAAACAGAAATTTTTTCATGGCCGTCCACCCCGTTTACAATAGAGGTGCGTAAGGGTTCGGGTTCTTTTTCTTTTTGTCCGGGTCGATGAATTCCACTTCCATCCGGTCGAAAGGAACGGACTCCATAAAATGCTCCGGCAGGAACCGGGCCTGATTGAATTGCTCCCAGTCCCGTTCATGCCGGGCGAGGATCAGCGGCCGGGGCATATCCAGCTGGCGGCAGGCGGTATCCAGCGCCGTCTGCCATTCGTTATGGGCGCAGTCCACCGCGGCGTCCCGGAGGATGTGGTTCTTGTGCATCAGGCGCACCCAGATGCCGGTGGCCATGGGCATCATCTCCTTATCGGTTTATTATGGCATAGAACGCCCCCGATTTCAAGGGAAAAAACGCGAAAGATGCCCCTTCACAAATGCGAACATATGTGCTATAATGGGCCGTACCCGATTGAATTGACGGAGGCGGAGATGGAGGACAAAATTATTGTCCGGGGCGCCCGGGAGCACAACCTGAAAAACGTGGACCTGACGATCCCCCGGGACAAGCTGGTGGTATTCACGGGGCTGAGCGGATCGGGCAAATCCTCTCTGGCCTTCGATACGATATACGCCGAGGGGCAGCGCCGCTATGTGGAAAGCATGAGCAGCTATGCCCGGATGTTTTTGGGCCAGATGGACAAGCCGGACGTGGACGGCATCGAGGGCCTTTCGCCCGCCATTTCCATCGACCAGAAAACCACCGCCCGGAACCCCCGGTCCACGGTGGGCACGGTGACGGAGATCCACGATTATCTGCGGCTTTTATACGCCCGGACGGGCCTGCCCCACTGCCCCAAATGCGGCCGGGAGATCAGGCAGCAGACGGTGGACCAGATGGTGGACGCCGTCGAGGCCCTGCCGGAGGGCACGAGGATCCAGATCCTGGCGCCGGTGGTGCGTCAGCGCAAGGGCGAGCACGTGAAGCTGATGGAGGACGCGCTGAAAAGCGGGTTCGTGCGGGCGCGGATCGACGGGGAAATGTACGAACTGGACGACGTGCCGCCCCTGGACAAGCAGAAAAAGCACCAGATCGATCTGGTGGTGGACCGGCTGGTGGTGCGCCCGGGCATCCAGCAACGGCTGACCGACAGCCTGGAGACTGCCATGAAGCAATCCGGCGGGCTGGCCTGCGTGCTGGTTTCCCCGGACGATAAGGAAATGATGTTCTCCCAGAACTACGCCTGTCCGGACTGCGGCGTGAACATCGAGGAGCTGGCTCCCCGGATGTTCTCCTTCAACAACCCCTACGGGGCGTGCCCCCACTGCTCCGGCCTGGGGGAGACCATGAAGGTCAGCGCCGATCTGGTGGTGCCGGACGCGGGAAAATCCCTGAACGAAGGGGCCGTCAGCTGCATGGGCTGGAACAGCGGGGACGTGGGCTCCACCGCCCACAGCATGTTCCAGGCCATGGCGAATTTTTACGGCTTTTCCATGGATACGCCCTTCCGGGCGCTGCCGGAGGAGATCAAAGAAAAGATCCTCTACGGCACCGGGGCGCAGAAGCTGAAAATCGTATTTGAAACGGGCACTTACCAGACCACCTTCGAAGGGGTGATCCCCTCCCTGGAGCGCCGCTATCAGGAGACGCAGAGCGAAGGCATGAAGGCCGCGTACGAGGAATACATGGCCCACGAGACCTGCCCGGTCTGCAAAGGCCGGCGGCTGAAGCCCGAGGCCCTGGCCGTCACCGTGGGGGGCAGGAACATCGCCGAGATCAGCGAATGGAACATCCGCAAGACCCGGGATTTCCTCGGGCAGCTGAAGCAATCCGAAAAAGAGCGGATGATCGCCGCGCCCATCCTGCGGGAGGTAAACGCGCGCCTGGGCTTCCTGTGCGACGTGGGGCTGGATTACCTGACGCTGTCCCGGGCGGCGGCCACGCTGTCCGGCGGGGAGGCTCAGCGTATCCGCCTGGCCACCCAGATCGGCAGCGGGCTGGTGGGGGTGCTCTATATCCTGGACGAGCCCAGCATCGGCCTGCACCAGCGGGACAACGCCCGTCTGCTCCGCACCCTGCGCCATCTGCAACAGCTGGGCAACACCCTGATCGTGGTGGAGCATGACGAGGAAACGCTGCGCAGCGCGGATTACCTGGTGGATATCGGCCCCGGGGCCGGAGAACACGGGGGCCGCATCGTGGCCCAGGGCACAGTGGAGGACGTGATGAATGCCCCGGAATCCATTACCGGCCAATACCTGAGCGGAAAAAAGCGCATCCCGGTGCCCAAAGCGCGGCGCACGCCCCAGGGGTGGCTGACGGTGCGGGGCGCCCGGGAGCATAACCTGAAAAATATCGATGTCAGCTTCCCCCTGGGGGTGTTCTGCTGCGTCACGGGGGTCAGCGGCAGCGGGAAGAGCAGCCTGGTGAACGCCATCCTGTACACCGCCCTGGCCCATCAGCTCAACCGCGCCCGCCCCCGGAAGGCGGATTACGACCGCATCGAGGGCGTGGAGCAGCTGGACAAGATCATCAATATCGACCAGTCGCCCATCGGGCGCTCTCCCCGGAGCAATCCGGCCACCTATACCGGGCTGTTCGATCTGATCCGCAAGGTGTTCGCCCAGCTGACCGAGGCCAAGATCCGGGGCTATAAGGAGAACCGCTTCTCCTTCAACGTGAAGGGCGGCCGGTGCGAGGCCTGCTCCGGGGACGGGCTGCTGAAGATCGAAATGCACTTTATGGCGGATATTTACGTGCCCTGCGAAGTGTGCCGCGGGAAAAGGTACAACCGGGAAACGCTGGAGGTCAAATACAAGGGGCTGTCCATCGCCGACGTGCTGGATCTGACGGTGGAGGAAGCCATGGGCGTTTTCGAGGCGCATCCCGCCGTGATGCAGAAGCTGCGCACGCTGTACGACGTGGGCCTGGGCTACATGAAGCTGGGCCAGCCCAGCACCACCCTGTCCGGCGGCGAGGCCCAGCGGGTGAAGCTGGCCACGGAGCTGAGCCGCCGCGCCACGGGAAAGACCCTGGTGCTGCTGGACGAGCCCACCACCGGGCTGCACATGGACGATGTGAGCCGGCTGGTGAAGGTGCTGCAGCAGCTGACGGATCAGGGCAACACCGTGCTGGTGATCGAGCACAACCTGGACATCATCAAGACCGCCGATTATATCATCGACCTGGGGCCCGAAGGGGGCGACGCCGGCGGAAAAGTGATCGCGGCGGGGACGCCGGAGGAAATCGCCGGCGTGAAGGCAAGCTATACCGGGCAGTTTTTGAAGGGAGTATTGAAATGAGCGGGATCGTACGGAAAGACATCAACGAGGGCTTCGCCCATTCCGGCATCGTGAAGGCGGGGGATTACTGTTTCCTGTCCTACTGCGTGGGCAACGTGGGCGGCACGGTGGAGGAGCAGGTAAACGGCGCCTTCGACGAGATGGAAAGGCGGCTTTCGCTGTTCGGGCTGACGCTTGAAAACGTGGTGCAGATGGATTGCCTGTTCCGGGACGTATGGAACATCCCGGTGATGGAAAAGGTGATTCACGAACGCTTCGGCGGGCATTATCCCGCCCGGAAATCCATCCAGACCAATTTTGCCCACGTGGGCGGACCGGATGGCTTACAGTTCCAGGCGGACGCGATCGCCTACAGTAAGTAACTTCGCACGCCTCTCACCGGGGAGGCGTGCTTCTGTTCTATATATCGTGGCGGACGCTTTCTCGGCCCGTTCGGGCCGAGCGCGACGGGAATCTTCGCGCGCCCCTTCGCCCGTTTTGCCCCGTGCCCATCGCTTCGCTTGCGCACGGGTTTCGGGCGGCGATCCAGAAGGATCGCTTCGCCCTCAGCCGCCTACGGCGGCGCTGCCGGAGGCGCGCTTCTTTTATTACTTCGCACGCCTCTCACCGGGGAGGCGTGCTTCTTTTCTATATTTCCTGGCGGCCGCTTTCTCGGCCCATTCGGGCCGAGCGCGAAGGAACAGAAGCGGAGGAAAAAGCTGCAATAAAAATGCGCCTCTGAAAGGAGGCGCATTTCTGGTCCATCGCCCTGTGTTCTGGACGGTTTTCGGGAGGTCGCGGGAGGGGCTTTTGCGTCAAAAGCCGCCTCCTGCTTTTCTTTGTGTTACTTACCGGTTCGGGGTCAGCTGGGTGCCGGGCTGGGGGAAGGCGCTGTCGGAAAAATACACCACGCCGTTGTCGCCTTCGTAAACGTAATCATAGGCGGTGGAGACCTTGACGTGGGAGCCGTCGGACAGCGTGTAATCGTTCTGATCGAAGATGTAATCGGTGAAGCGTTCGTCGTCGTAGGTTTCGTCGGAGCCGGTGGCGGTGCTCAGGGCAGCGCGGCTGTATTTGTAGCCGGACGGCATCCGTGAATCCACGATGATCTGGCGCAGCTCGTCGCTCAGGCGCTGGTTGGTGGCGATGAACTGGTCGCTGACGGTGGTGTTTTCCATGAAAATCTCAAAGGCGGGATAAACGCTGTCAAACTCCGCTACGGGGCAGGAGAGCACATAGGTGCACAGGGGGCTCCACAGGATTTCTTCTTCCTTCAGCGTGCCTTCCAGCAGGGCCATGGTGGAGGTGGTCTGGGTGGCCTCGATCACGGTGCCCACCACGAAGAAATAGGGTTCGCCGTTCACTTCGCCGCTGAAAGCGCAGATATCCCCGTTGACGGAAACGCTGTCGATGTTCAGGCCCAACAGTTCGGGATGGCCGGCGCGCAGGGCGTTGTATTTCTCCTCGGCGTTTTTCTGGAACAGGGGCTGATAAGCAGACAGATCCTTGGAACCGATATAGGTGATTTCCGTGCCGGGATACATGCCGGTCAGGTAGGCGTAGGCATAGGCGTTGGGCTGGGGAAACTGGGCCATGGGGGTCATGGTCATGGTATCGTAGCCGCCGTTTTCCTGCGTCCGGAAAGGCCTGCCGCCCTTGGTGGAGGATACGATTTCCAGGTAAGCGCTGGGGGATTCGTACACCATGGAGATCCGCCCGTCCGGAGATTTGGCGATGACGGTCAGGCCCAGGGGCGCGGTGAAGCTGCGGATTTCGCCGCAGATGTCCGGATAAGGCGTGATGCTGTAGCCTGCGGGCGCTGCGCATAGGGCGAGGCGCATGTCTTCATACCGCACATGCTCGAAGGATACGGCGACGGCGCCGGTGACGGGCGCGGGCTGCGGGGCGGGGCTGGTCTGGGGAGGAACGGGCTCATTCACAGGCGGCTGAGCGCCGTCGTAATAATGGGCGTCGGGCTGATAACAGCGGACGGCCATGTCCAAAGCGTTCAGGGTCTCTTCCCGGTACTCGGAGAGGAATTTGGCGGTGTAGAACACCGTATCGTTCCCGTTGAGCTCCAGCGCCTGCAGGAAGTATACCGTGTATTCGCCCACCTTGTAGGTGAACTGGGCGGCGGGCAGATCCTTGCCGCCGACGGTATAGTATTCCATGACGGAGGTGCCGCGCAGGTTGTCGCCGTAGCGGGACTGCATATCGTTCATCAGAATTTCATTGAAATACCTGCCGGTATCGTACCGCTGGCCCAGGACCTTGTCGATCTCCACGTAGGGGATGCCGTTCACGGGATTCAGATCGATGAACATGGATTCCCCGTCCGCATACACGGCGGCGTCCTCGGGCGCCAGGGTGGAATACTGCAGAGCTTCACAGACGACCTTCTGGGAATCGGCGGGGACCTGGGCGATGGCCGCTGCGTAAGCCGTTACGAGCAGCAGCGCCAGCAGCAGGGCGATGGACCGTTTCATGGCGTTTCACTCCTTTATTGGCTGTGAACGATCGGTATAAAGGAATCAATGTCTTTTTCCATTATACGGATCTGGAAAAAATTTGCAAGGGATTCTCTTCCCTGCCTTTTCCGTTTCGCTTAAATTGGACGGCAGGAAAGAAAAAAAGTTCCCGCTATTTGGAAAGAATAAAAAACCCCGGCCGATGAATGATATGCTCCCTTCATGAGAGACAGTAAAAAAACTGTCACATGAAGGGAGTATTGCATTATGAGGAAACGGAAATATGATGCAGAATTGATCATGAAA
>CACWLP010000016.1 GCA_902761755.1 uncultured Eubacteriales bacterium
GTGCTTCATGAACCTGGAATGCAGATATATGTGGGAGAAGGAGATCGTTCCGGGCGATGACCATGTCATGGTCTGCATGGAAGTCATAGGCGGGCATATCGAGAAGGACTATTTGGAAAACAGGTTCGGAGGCAAAGGAGTCCTTTACAATATTCATTATCCGATGAACCCGGAAGATGTGAAAGAAAAAGGGTGCGATTATACCGCCAGGCTTACAAAAGCAAATCAATCCTATGAATACTGATGATCGGAACAGACATCCGGAAACGTACGGTGTGCATGTAAAGCGGCAGAATGACCGACAATCCTGTTTCTTTAGGAGGAATTTGCATGCAGGGAAAGGCCGCGGTGATCACCGGCGGGGCCCACGGCATCGGCAGGGCCATTGCCGAGGCGTTTCGCCGGGAAGGGGCTGCGGTGCATATTTTTGTGTCTGCCGCCTTTATATTTAATCATCTCACTATGTCGCAGAAGACGTAACCTTCCACCGGGCAGTTTTTCAGCGGGACACTCAGCTGCGTTATTGGCCGTCCTGAACAGGATATCGCGGAAACTGTCCCAGCAGCTGCGGAACGAACCTTTCAATCACTGCGCAAAGCAGGAGCGCGAACGCAAAAGAAATACAGGTGGCAATGCAGGTTTAAATGAAAAGGGACACCACAGCGAAAATGGATTGCAATTCATTCATGATTATTCTCCTCTTTTTTCAATTCAGAGTATATTTGCTTCCGTTATAGGCCGGCTTTTCAACGATATGATCCGGGCCGTGATACGCGGGCACGCATATCGGCTCCCATCGTTTTCTATTTTAACGCTGCGGCGATATGGATTCAAGCTCAAGAGCTTATTTCGCGGCACAGAAATGAAACGGAAATGCGCAATAAAAGCGGTCCGCCGTGAATGAATTGCACCCCATTTGTCAGACAGGTATCGTATACTGCCAACAAATGGGGTGCAATTCCTGTTTATCTCATTCGGCGTTATTCCGCTGCCACAAAATCCAGATCGCTCAGGAATTTCACGGCGGTTTCAATTTGTTCGTCCGTGATGGGCTGTCCGGCGTTGGCTTCCGTCTGGGTCAGGACAAATTCGATCTCATATCCCTTGTAGACGGTGTAGAAATCCACATAGTCGCTTCCGTCCACGATTTCCTTCACCACCATCAGCTTGGTGCCGTAGGCCGTTTCCATATAGGAAATCTCCACTCCGTCCTCCGTCCGGAAAGTGGCTTCGATCCCGGCCAGCGCTTCATCGTCCAGGTCGTTCAGCCGCTCCACTTCGGACATCAGCTCGTTGTAGGCGATGGAAATGGTCATGGCCGGCTTGCTTTCATCCGCCAGGATGGAGGCGATATAGCGGCCCGGTTCCGCCTGCAGGGTGGCGAGCTGATAGCCCTCGGGCAGCACGCAGCGCAAATCAAACGCGCCGTTCATGCTGATGGTGCCCATATACTCCTTTTCCGCGCCCTCCGCCAAAGCGGACGCGCAGCACAGCGTCATCGCCAGGCACAGCAGGATCGTCAATGCTTTCTTCATATGCTCTTTCCTCCCAATCATTCATGGATCACTGAACGGAAACATACTGCTTGCTGATGAAACCGATCATGCCGGTCTGCGGGTCGCGGACCTGATACCAGTTCCTGGTTTCCGCGATCACGGTGAGCGCTTTTCCCTGCGGGCAGGTGGCGATGCGCTCCGCTTCCACGGAGGGCGCCCAGCGCAGATTCACCCAGCCGGAGGCGCGGGAGGGGCGGGCGTACACGGTGAACTGCTGCGGCACCAGCTTTCCGGTTCTGAATTCGTCGTTCATCGCGGTGAACTGCTTGGTGTAATCCGTCGCGGCGGCAGTTTTGCTGCTGGAGGAAGCGGGGGCCGCGGACTGCGAAGGCTTGGAAGTGGGCTTATGATTCACCAGGAACCGCCTTTGCACATAAGCCGTGCCAAATTCACCGTAGTCGTTTTGCTCCCACAGGATTTTGGCCCATCCGTTGCTGTACATTTCCATAACCGTCACTTCCGCGCCGTATGGCAGGGCGCCGATGCAGTTGTTGTCCATGGAGGGCGAGCTGCGGACGTTCAGGGTCTTGCCGTTATCCGTATAGACGTACTGGGTGCCATAGTAGGAATCGGCGGCAGCCTGCGTGGGAAGGAAAACTGCCATCATGACGGCAATGAGCGCCAGGGAAAGGATCTGCTTCTTCATGGGTTTTCTCCTTTCAGCCTACATATTTGATGAAGCAAGGTTATTTGGCTTCCACGAAGTCCAGTTCGCTGAGGAAATCGATGCACATCCCGATCTGTTCGTCGGTCAGGGCCTGGGCCTTGGCCTCGGGATTGGGTGTCATGACGAATTCGATGGAATAGCCCTTGTACACGGACAGGATGTCCACAAAATCCGTATCGTCGCCCACTTCCTTGGCAATGAGCAGCTTGGTGCCGTAGGCGGTTTCCTGATAGCTGATCTCCACTTCGTTCATATCGGTGAAGGTGGCTTCCAGCACCTTTAAGTCCTCCTCGCCCAGGTCGTTCATCCGGTCCACGTCGGCATACAGCTCGTTGAAGGCGATGGACAGCTGCAGGATGGGCTTTTCCTTGTCCTCGGAGGTGATGTAGGCGTTGATCTTGGAGCCCATGGTGTTGATCAGCTGCATGGTGTAGCCTTCCGGCAGCTGGCACTGGAGGGAGAATTCGCCGTTCACGTTCAGCTTGCCCATCTGCTCCTTGGCGGGCGTTTCCACATAGGTGCCCAGCACGGTGACGTAATTCTTGCTGATATAGCCGGTTTTTTCGGTTTCCAGATCCACGGCCTTATACCACTTCTCGGTTTCGCCGATGGCCTTGAGCTGACGGCCGTCCGGCAGGGAGGCGATACGGTCCGCCGCCACGCCGGGGCCCACCCGGAAATTCACCCAGCCGGAGGGACGGCCGGCCCGCACGGCGATCAACAGGGGCTGCTCCAGGCCCTTTTCGGTGCCCTGCTGCTTCTTGAGCTCCTCCAGGTTCGCCTTGTATTCTTTTTCCGCGATCACTTTGTCGGTGTCCTGAGGCCTGCTGTTCACCAGAAAACGGGTCATCACGTACGCGACGCCGTCCTTGCCTTTCTGGCTCTGGATGCAGCTCCATTCCGGGTCGATGATCACGGGGCTTTCCACGATCACCTTTGTGCCGTATTCCAGCTGCTCGATCACATTGCCGTCCTTGGCCATGGGCTCGCTGCGAACGTTCAGCTTTCCTCTGTTCTCGGTGTAGACGTACATGGTCTTGGGCCACTCCGCCGGATTGAGGCCCATCATTTCTTCCAGGGTCATCGGGACGCCTTCCGGTTCGGTGCTTTCCGGTTCGGCATTTTCCGCCAAAGCCATCGGCACCGCCGCCAGCAGCAGCACGGCCGCCAGAAGGAAAGCAATGATTTGTTTCTTCATGAGGATTTTCCTCCTTTTTTATTTCTGCATGCGCTTCACATGCGGTTTCCCATGGTTTTTCGCTGCTGCGCTCCTGCCTGCAGCGAAGATGCGTGATCGGCAAACCCCACACCTCATTGAAACAGTTTACCCGCCTGCGTCCAAAGAATGTCCAAAGAAGAAACGCCTTTCTTCATTTTAGAAAGGACATTTCCGGGCGCTTCCGCGCTGCATATTTTACTCTGTTTTTGATTGGCTCCAGGTCAGGATCCCCTCGGTCATGCTGGCCCAGGAATAGGGGTTCATGTATTCCCCGCGATAGGCGTTGATCATCTCGCTGTCGCCGGAAAAAAACAGGTATGCGTCGCAGGTGAACGCGTCCGGCCTGACGCGGAGGATGCCTTTTTCGATCTCCATGATCTCCGATATGCCGTATTCCCGCAGCGTATCCCGGAGGGAGCGGATATAAACGTCCATCTGCTTCTGCATCCGGCGGTCGTAGAGCTGGCCCTCCCACACGGCGGAAAAAACCTCCGCCCGCGTGACCCCGGAGCCCTGCTTGTCCACCAAAAAGGCCAGGATCTCCTTACTTTTGGCCAGCTTGAAGGCGATCGGCCTGCCGTCCGCATACACGTCAAAATATCCGAATGCTTTGATGAAGATATGCGGGGAAGCGGAAGGAACCTCGCTGCGGTGCGCGTAAGCGATTTCGGCCGCCAGCTTTTCCAGGGAAACAGGCTTGAGCAGATACCCCGTGGGGTGCACCGCATAAGCGTCGAAGGCGTATTCCTTGTAGGCCGTCAGGAACAGAATGGACGTTTTCGGCCTGATCTGCTTGATCCGGGACGCCAGGGTGATCCCGTCGGTCCCGGGCATGTTGATATCCAGCAGCGCAATGTCCACGGGATGGATGCGAAGATAGGCCAGCGCTTCCCCGGCGTCGGTGAAGCCCTTCACCTCGTCGATCTGAGGCAGCTGCGCGCATTGGTTCACGGTGTACTCCACCGCCAGCGGCTCGTCGTCCACGCAGATCGCCTTCATTTCCGTCCCTCCTTTTTGCCGTTCCCGGCGACCTCCGGGATCAGGAGCGTCACGCTGGTTCCCTTCCCGATCTCGCTTTTCAGGATCATCGTTCCGCCGCACATCTGCTCCACCCGGTTCTTCACATTCCGGATGCCGATGTGCGATTCATCCGAAAGCTGCTCCTGCCCGGGATCGAACCCGACGCCGTTATCCTCAATGGTGATCCGGTGCATGCCGCCCTCCCGGGCCACGGATACGGTCACCCGGCCCTCCTTCCGGCTGCGCACGCCATGGCGGATGGCGTTTTCCACCAGGGGCTGGATCGTCAGCGGCGGGATCTCAAAATATCCGTCCTCGATCTGATATTCCATGCGAACGTTGGGGAAGCGCAGCATTTCGATCTCCGCATACAGCCGGGTGTGCTCCAGCTCCTTGGCGATGGGGATCAGGTCGGTGTGGCTCAGCGAATCCAGATTCTGCCTGAGGTAAACGCTGAAATTTTCCAGCGTCTGGTCCGCCAGCGGCGGGTCTTTGGCGTAAAGCGCCCGAATGGTGTTGAGCGCGTTGAACAGAAAGTGCGGCTGGATCTGGGTCATCATGATCTGGATGCGCTGGGAGGCCATCAGATCGCGTTCATGCTCCCGGACGAACTGCAGATGCAGCCAGATATAATAGAACACGCTGCCGGCGACGATGGCATAGGTCAGGAAAGAGATCGACTGATCCACCTCGCTGTGCAACCGAAAATCCAGCGCCACGGAAACCACGATCATGGCCGTAACGATCAGAGGGATCCATTTTTCAAGCTTTTTCGATTCGCGGTAGTTTCGGATGGATTGAATAAACAGGTAAACCATCAGGATGGCGCTGACGTACAGCGCGGCGTCCCCCAGGGGGCCGGAAATATAATGATTGTCCTCGGTGATGGTGAAGCAGACGCCGGAAAACAGCGCCGTACAGTTCACCGCCGCATTGACGCCCGCCAGCGCCCAGCAGTACCAGTGCTTCTTCCCCGGCTGAACGATATACAGAAACAGGATCAGGAACACCGGCCGGATGGAATACCCGCAGATGGCCAGCACCGTCCGGTAGCGCGGCCGCGCCGGGCCGATGGACAGCGCATACTCCCACAGATTCTGCACGATCAGCACAAAGCACAGCGCAATGACGATCAGCATGACCCGGCGGTTATTCTTTTTCAGATAAGGGTCGATCAGCACGGTAAAGCTCAATCCGATCAGCAAGAGCAGCAGAGGAAACGCTTCGGAAAGCACGCTGATGTTCATTTTCCTGCCCGCCTCCTTTCCCTTTGACTGCGGCGCGCGCCTTTCACCGGGAGAAACCCACGGGGCCAGGAAAGCGCTTGATTACAAAAAACGATCAGAAAAGGCCGCCGCCCCGGCAGAATCATTGTACAATAAAATGAGCCGCCCCACAAGTGAAACGGCAATATTTCGCCCTGCGGCCCGGCGGCGCCCTGCATAAAGCCGTTGGGTTCTTGACATCTTTCCAAATTCCTGTATGATTGTATTGAGCGTATCAAAACGGGAGGAAACGGCACATGCCCACGGAACAGGTCCATCTGGAAAAAGTCACCTGGAAAAACTATTCCCAGCTGATCAAGCTGCGGGTCAGCAAAGAGCAGGATCACTTTGTAGCCCGAAATACGAACAGCCTCATCCATGCCTATCTGTGGCTTTCGGAGGGGAATCACGTATACCCGTTCGGGATCTATCTGGACAGGAAACCCATCGGGTTTGTGATGATCGGCTATAACGGCTACGAAGAGGGCGATCCCGCGTTTATGAAGGATACCTATTTCATCTGGCGATTCATGATCGACCGGCGGTACCAGGGAAAGGGGTACGGAAAGCAAGCCTTCCAGCTGGCGCTGGATTTCGTGCGGACGCTCCCGTGCGGACAATCGGATATCTGCTGGCTGTCCTACGAACCGGAAAACGAAGCCGCGAAAAAGCTGTACGCTTCCTTTGGCTTCGTGGAAGCCCCGGAGGGGTATGTGGAAGACGAAGAAATGCCCGCGATCCTGAAGCTGTAAAAAACGAACCTGAGGAGGCAAACCATGAAAAAATGGTATGACGAGGAATATGAATTCACCGTGGAAGTGACCGGTTTTCTCCACGGGGATCATACGGAGCGATACTGCCGCAACGGAGAAGAGATCGGCGACAAATATACCTGCACCTACGGCTGCCCCGTCAATCGGGACGGATACGGGATCTGCTCCAAAACCATGATGATGCTGTACCCCCTGATGGAGGCCGTGCGCAGCGGCGGCGATCTGACATGCCTGGGCGGCAGCGGAAAATACGAAAAAACCATCGTGTGCCCGGACGGGTGCGTGATCTTCAATCTGACGGCAAAGCCGCTGGGGAACGAGAACTTCCACAAAGGCAAGTTCTGGGATTACCCGGATGAAACGTAAGCCTTCCCGGTAAAACAATCTGATCCCTGCATGCTGTGCATGCAGGGATCAGTTTTACGATTCAGGGCTGGCCGCCTCGTCCGAATAACGGTATTTTTTCAGCCGCCGCCCGGCCCCCAGGCACCACAGGACTCCCGCGACGCCCAGCACGAACATCATCAGCGCCGCGCCCGCGCCTTTCCCGGCGCCGAACAGCGCCGTCAGCAGCCCGTTTCCGCCGTTTGCGCTCATGAACGGCTCACACACGCTGTCCACCATGAACCCGCCCAGCGCCAGGCCGATGGGGATGGTGAAAAACTGCAGGGTGTTCCTGCAGGCGTAGACCCGCCCCTGCAGCTCCACGGGAATGCTGTTGCGCATGATCACATTCTGGTTTGCGCCCATCACGGGCACGAACAGCCAGCCGATCACCTGCCCCACGCACCAGAGAACGGGCTCCCGGGAAAACGCCAGCAGGAAGTTTTCCGTGCCCAGGGAGAACAGCATGGTCAGGTAAATGACCCGCACCCGGTTTTTGGGCCTGGGCATCGCCGTGGCCAGCATGCTGCCCAGCACCATGGCGACGCCGGAGCAGGAGGTCACCACCCCCAGCACGGCGTTCCCGGCCCTGGGGATCACCAGGGCGGGCAGTACCGCGTCGAAAGCCGAGGCGATCAGATTGACCCCCGACATGAACAGGATCACATCCAGCACCAGCGGATTGTTCCTGAGGAACCGCAGCCCTTCCCGGGCCAGCTTCAGCACCCGCTCTTCCTTTCCGGCCTCCCGGCGCGTTTCCGGCAGTCGGATCAGCAGCAGCAGCGCCAGGAAAGCGACCGCGAAGGTCACAAGGTCCACGGCGATGACGGCGTCCAGCCCGGCCAGGCCGTACAGCGCAGAAGCCAGCAGGGGATTTCCGATGGCGATGACCGACCGGGAAAGCGACTGCAGGGCGCTGGTTTTCTGGTAGTATTCCTTGGGCACCACCAGGGTGGTGGCCACCTCCGAGGCGGGCTGCTGCACCGTGTTCATCAGCCCGGAAACCGCGTTGACGGCGTACAGGTGCCACACCGCCAGCCGGTCCGTCCGGTACAGAATAAACACCGTCACGGTGGTCAGCGCCGCCAGGGCGTCGCACACCAGCATGGTTTTCTTTTTATCGTATTTGTCCGAGATCGCGCCGGCAAAAATGCTCATCAGCACATACGGCGCGTAGGTGCAGATGGTCAGGGCGGCGGTGCTCAGGGCCGAGCCCGTCTTTTCATACAGCCACAGCGTCAGGGCAAAGCCGGTCATGGCGCTGCCCAGCTGGGACAGGCCCTGGGTGCTCCACAGGATATAAAAGCTTTTCAGTTTTTTGCTGTTCATCATTGTCTTTGCTCCTTTTCAATTCAGAATCAAAGAGCAAAGCCTGAGGAATGGGATCGTCTCCATACAGGCTCCTCAGGCCCTGCATGGAGCGGAAACAATGCAGCGTACCATGATTTCCTCCTCCTTTCCCGCCGTATCGGCGCGGTTCACGGCCGGAACGCGCGCAGCACCCCGGCGCCGCTTCTTACGAAGGCGATGAATTCACAGATCTCCGCATGCACGCGGACCCACCGGCCGCCTTCGTACACATTCCCGTCTTTGGTCAGCGTCCATTTGCCTTCCGGCAGGTACACTTCCCGCTCCGTCTGCCCCTGAACGGAGATGGGCGCGAAAAGGATATCGTCGCCGAACATGTACTGGTCTCCCACGGTCCAGCAGACCGGGGCCTGAGGAAAATCAAAAAACATGGGGCGCATCACCGGGATCCCGTGCCGGGAGGCTTCCTTCATGTGCTTCGCAATGTAGGGGATCAGGCGGTACCGCAGGGCGATCAGGTCCCGAAGGATGGGCAGGTTTGCTTCCCCGAAGCTCCAGATCTCGTTGTCCCCGCCGCTGGGCTCCTTGATGTCCCGGCTCCGGTCGTGCCCGTCCCGGCTGCCGTGCAGCCGCATCACGGGGCAGAATACGCCGTACTGGAACCAGCGCACGATCAGCTCCCGGAAATATTCGCTGTGAATGTCCCCGCCGTAAAAGCCCCCGATATCGGTGGTCCACCAGGGCAGGCCGCACATAGCCATGTTCAGGCCGGATTTGATCTGCTCGGTCAGGCTCTCGAAGGTGGAGCGGATGTCCCCGGACCACACCAGCGTGCCGAACCGCTGGGCGCCGGTATACGCCGCCCGGGACAGGGTGATGATATCCTCCCGGCCCATTTCCTTCATCCCGTCGTACACCAGCTGGCTGTAATAATACGGGTAGATCAGCGCCGCTTCGTCTCCCCGGCCCGCGTAGAGGATCAGGTTGTCGAACTGCTCGGGGTGGATCTCCGGCTCCGCCTCGTCAAACCAGAACAGGTCCACGCCTTTGTCCAGGTAGTTTTCCTTCAGCTTTTTCCACACGTATTTCCGGCATTCCGGGTTGGTGGGGTCGATCTCGGCCTGGGGGCCGTAGAAATCGAACACCCGGTTGCTGCCGCGGGCGGTGCGGATCAGCAGATTGTGCTCCAGCATGTAATGGTAGTTCTCGCTGTGTTCGTTGATGGTGGGCCACATGGAAACCATCAGGCGGATGCCCATTTTGTGCAATTCTTCCGCCATCGTCCCGGGATCGGGCCAGTAAGCGGGATCGAAGCGGTAATCCCCCTGTTCCGTCCAATGGAAATAGTCGATCACGATCACCGACACCGGCACGCCCATTTCCTGATACTTCCGGGCCACCGCCAGCACCTGCTCCTGCCGCTCATAGCGCAGCTTGCACTGCCAGAAGCCCAGGGCGTATTCCGGGATCATGGGGGCGTGGCCCGTCAGGTCCGCCAGTTTTTCGCTGGCCTCCCGGGGGCTGCCGGCGATGACCACGTAATCCATGGTTTTCGCGCAGTCGCTGTTCCAGCGGGTGCGGTTGAAGCCCAGCTCCACGGTGCCGGTGGAGGGCATATTCCAAAGGAAGCCGTACCCCAGGGAGGAATAAACGTAGGGGATGGCTGCTTTGGTGTTCACGTGGCGCAGGTCCACCGTGCAGCCCTTCTTGCTGAACACGTTCATCCTTTCGTGCCCCAGGCCGTAAAACTGCTCGTTTTCGTGGGGCTCGAAGGTGGCGCGCATGGCCCACAGGCCGCTGCCCACGCTGCGGTAATTGCGATAGCCCGTGGTAAAGGTCATTTCCGGCTGCTCCCGCAGGACCGCCCTCTCCCCGATGAAATAGGTGACCCGGCCCCACTTTTCAAACCACACCTTCAGCCGCCCGGTCCGCAGCCATACGTCCTCCCCGTCCCGCCAGATCTCGGCCGCCGTTTCCCGGGGGAGCAGCGTCCAATCCTGCGTTTCCAGCCTGGAGGAAGCCGTCGCCTGGAAACGGATGCAGCCCTCCGCCGGCACGCTGACCACGCCGGTTTCCCCCGCCCGTGTGAACCAGATCCGGTTGTCCCGTATGACGAATTCCATGGGATTCCCTCCGTTTTTTCTTCATTCCGGGGCCGCGGCGCGTTTTTTGCGCCGTCCCGCACCATTGTAGCATGCACCGGGAAAAAAAGCCAGAAAGGATGCGCGGTATCGCCGGGGAAAATTCATCGGCCTCCTTGGTATTTCCGCGCCGTTCTGTTATAATTGTTCCGTGCTCATCCGCCGCCCGGCAGGCAATATCCTCAGCAGGAGGGATGCGAAATGGAACGACCCGTCACCGGCAGCGCCTACGTTACCTGCAGCGATTTCCCAGACCCGGACGTGATCCGCGTGGGCGATACCTGGTACATGATCTCCACCACCATGTATTTTCTGCCCGGCGGCGTGCTGCTCAGGTCCTGGGATCTGATGCACTGGGAGGTCTGCGGCCACGTGTTCCGCCGCCTGGAGGACAACCCCGCCTGGTGCCTGGAGAACGGGCAAAACGTATACGGCAAGGGCATGTGGGCCGCCAGCCTGCGGTATCACCGGGGCTGCTTCTACGCGGTGTTCTGCGCCAACGATTCCCATCAAACCTACCTCTACCGCGCTCCGGATATCGCCGGCCCCTGGGAGCGCATCGGAACGGAGGGGTTTTACCACGACGCCTCGCTGCTGTTCGACGACGACGGGCGGGTATACATCGTATCCGGCAACCGGCAGATCCGTCTGACCGAGCTGAAAGACGACCTTTCCGGCCCCAAGCCCGGCGGGCTGGACCGGGTGATCGCCGACAGCGGGCCGGGCGGCTTCCTGGGCTACGAGGGCAGCCATATCTACAAAATCAACGGGTATTATTACCTTTTTGTCATTCATTCCCGGAAGGACCGCTGGCGTCGGGTGGAAAGCTGCCTGCGGGCGGACAGCCTTACCGGCGACTTTACCGGGCGCGTCATCTTTGACGAAGACCTGGGCTACCGCGGCGCGGGGATCGCCCAAGGGCCCGTGGTGGACTCTCCGGACGGCCGTTGGTGGGCCCTGTGGATGCAGGATATGGGGGCGGTGGGCCGCTGCCCGGTGCTCATCCCCCTGAAATGGGAGGACGGCTGGCCCGTGCCGGAAAAGGCCCAGGCCCGGGTGACCGCTTTCAGCACCCGGCCAGACAAATCCTGCGCGCCGCTGGCCCCGGAAAAAGCGCCGTTCACGGATGAAAACGTGTGGGAATGGAACCACCTGCCGGACCCGGCGGGCTTCATGCTGGACGGCGGAACGCTGACCCTGACGGCGCGGCGGACGAGCCCCTCCCTCCCCCAGACCCGGAACATCCTCACCCGCCGGGCTGTATTCCCCCGGACCGCCGTTTCCGTCCGCGTGGAGGGCCGCGCCCTCCGGGACGGCGACACGGCGGGCTTGTGCTGCCTGCAGGCGGAATGGCGGTACATCGCCCTGCGGCGGGAAGGGGAAAAGCTGTTCCTCGTATACGGGCAGGAAGGCCGGATGGAAGAAAGGCTGCTGGCCCTGCCCGAAAACGTCACGTCGGCGCGTCTGCAGATGGATATGCAGTTCTGGGGCGAGCCCGCGGACACCGTTTCCTTCCGCGGAGAAGCCGGCGGCGCGGAAACGCCGGTCCGCAGCGCGGAAATGGCCTTCAGCCTGCGGCATTTCACCGGCAACCGCCCGGGCCTGTTCCTGACGGCGGAAAAGGAGATCGGCGGCAGCGCCGTGTTCACCGATTTTTCGTTTCACGCGCCGCAGCTGCCGTAACACTTTTGCCATTCATCAAAAAAACACGCCCGGCGGAAAGAACAGCTTTCCGTCGGGCGAATGCTTTTTTATCCCAGCCGCACGGTATCGTCCCTGTCTCCGTCCAGCGAAAGGGCGGCCGTCCCGCTGTCGGTACGGAGGAGGTAATCGCCCTTGAAGCCGGTAAAGGAAAGGCGGCCGTTCTCATCCGTCGTCAGCGTTTCATGGGTCTCCCACGCGCCATGGATCAGGCTTTTCAGCGCGTGATAGGCCGGTTTTTCGCTGTTGTCGGCACGCACGAAGCCCGAAGGGGCCTTCAGCCAGCAGCCGTCGTTGAAATCCCAGGTGGTGATGGCCTCCACCAGCGGATGGGCAAACAGCACGCCGTACATTTCCGCGATCTCCCGGGCCTGCCTGTCCTCCCCCTCCGGAGTGCTGGGCCATTCGGGCACCTGCCAGTCGTTCAGGTCCTCGATGTACGCGGGCATAAGCGCGCCGGAAATCAGGGTGTTTTCGGTAAAATGGATCGGCAGGCCGAAACGGGAAAAGCGCGTCAGCACGTCGTTCAGCTTCTCCAATCCCCAGTATCCCTGATGCTGATGGCTCTGGATGCCGATGGCGCCGATGGGCACATCCGCCTCCAGCAGCTCCTCCAGCAGCTTTTCATAGGCCGGACCCGTGTTGAAATCGTTAATCAGCAGCACGGCGCCGGGATCGCTCTCCTTCGCCGCGGCGAACACTTCCTTCACCAGGCGGACGCGGCCCAGATCCCGGCAGATGCGGGTAACGGCGTTATCGTACTTATCGAACACCGGCATGATCACCGTTTCGTTGATCACGTCCCACAGCCCGATGACGCCCTGATAGGCCGTCACGTCCCGGCGGATCCGCGCGATCTGGCGGCGGAGGATTTCCGTGTTGTCATACTGCATCAGCCAGGGAGCGCAGGCGGTGTGCCAGCACAGCGGATGGCCCTTCACCGCGACGCCCTTTTCCCGCAGCCACTTCGCCGCCGCCATGGTTTCGGCATAGGCGGTCTGCCCCTCCACGGGCTCGTACCGGCCCCAGTAAAAGGGCAGCGTGCCGTAATTGAACAAAGAAAGCCATTTGTCCATGCGTTCCCGCAGGAAGGCCTTCTGCCCTTCCTCTGCCGTTTTCATCATCGCCACGGCGTCGAAAGCGCCGCAGCCAAACAAAAACCGGTGAGTCTGCTGATCCACCCGGACAGGCCGGTTTCCCGCCGGCGTCCCGTCCGGGTTCAGAAGCTGCAGACGGGCCTTTGCCCGGCGGTGCGTCAGCTGATCCATTCTGTTTTCCTCCTGCTCAGATGCGGTGGTTTTCCGTTTGTCCTGCCGCGGCCCTCCCGGGCGCACGGCGGATCGTTCACATTTTCAGCACATAATCGTCGCCGTCTTTCCGGTATCCCATTTTCGTCATGTAATCCACGTGTTGGGAAGCGTTCATTTTGAACACGAGGGTCCTCAAACCCCTCTGCTTCAGCTGCGCGTACAGGAAACGCCCGACGGAGGTATCCCGGTATGCCGGCGCGGCATAGTCCAGCAGGATCTCCGCTTCGTCCGGCGCGCTTCCCCGCTTCGCTATGAAAACGCCGGCCGGATTGTTATCGCAGCACGCGAGAAAAACCAGCTCCGCCTGCAATCCCTGGGCGGAAAAATCCGGAAACCAGGCGCGGATATCCGCCGAGTTTTTTTCAAGAAAATAGGAAACATAGCCGTCCCCGAGATTCGTGTCGATCAGATCATACTGCTTCTGATCCCGGAACAGGCGGAAAAGCTGGAAAACATTGATCCCGATCAGGCACAGATTCATCAGCGCCGTGGGATAGGAGCCGATCACCAGGGCATAGGCCGTAAAAATGACGCAGCCGACGGTGTTGACCACGCGCAGCTTCACGATAGACGTCATCAGCATGGAAAACACCACCAGCGCGGAACCGAGATAGCCAATCAATTCAATCAGCATTTTCCGTTCGTCTCCTTGTCCCAGCGTTTTTCCGTCGTTTCATTCCTTCTGCACGGGCCGTATTCTCAATAGATCGTGTGCTCCATTTCCGTATACAGGGCGAAAAGCTCCAGGCACGCGTCCCGGTCCACGCAAACCAGATAATCGCCCAGCTGTTCCCTGTCCCCGGACAGGGAATCAAAGGCTTCGTCCCGGAAACCGATCAGCGCGTTGTCCTCGATGGTGCAGCCGTAATACACCCTGCCGATATTCGCCCACAGGCACGTAAAAAGACACATGGGGCACGGCTCTCCGGTGGTATAAAGCTCGCACCCCGTCAGGTCGTAGGTGCCCATTTTCGCGCAGGCGTCCCGAATGGCGGATACCTCGCCGTGGCAGGTGGGATCGTTATTGGCCAGCACCATGTTGTGCCCTTGGCCGACGATCTCTCCGTCACGGACGATCACCGCGCCGAAGGGGCCGCCGTGGCCCAGGGTGATCCCCTCGACGGCCTCCTCGATGGCGATCTGCATATAGACGTTTTCCGCTTCGATGGGCTGACCGGCCGTATCGGGAACAGGCTCGGCCAGGCAGACGGAACAGCTGAGCAACGCCAGGATCAGAACAAACGAAAGCTTCTTCATGGCTGTTTCCTCCTGCACATGTTTTTTCAGCAGTTTCCAGCCCGTAACGCCATATCCTCCCGCCGGGGATCACCCGGATCGCGGCCAGACCGGGCCGCCGGGCGGGGAAAAAATCAAACCATCATGCGGTAAATGTTCGCGCAGTCCTCTTCGTTCAGCGTCACAAAGCCGGAAATGCTGCCCTGCCGCCCGTCGCCCCGGCACAGGGCTTCCACCAGCGCGGGGATATCCTCTTCCCGGGCGCCCAGCTCGGCGAAATTCCGGGGCATGCCGATGGACGTGAGGAAGCTCCGCAGCGCTTCGATGCCCGCCCGCGCGGTGTTTTCGGGGTGGGCGAAATCCATCTGGCACCCCCATACCCGCACCGCCGCCTGGGCGAAGCGCATCACATCGTGCTCCATCACGTAGGCAAACACCGCCGGCATGGTCACCGCCAGGCCCGCGCCGTGGGCGCAGTCGTAGAGGGCGGAGAGCTCGTGCTCGATGTTGTGGCTGTTCCAGTCTTGGCTGCGGCCCACGCCGCAGGAATTATTGTGGGCCATCATCCCGGCCCACATGATGTTGGCGCGGGCGTCGTAGTTATTTGGATTGGCGATGACCCGGGGGCCTTCGTGGATCATGGTGAGCAGCAGCGCTTCGATGAGCCGGTCGGTGACCTCTACCTCTTTGGTGTTGGTGAGGTAGCGCTCGTAAAGGTGGGCCATGATGTCGGTGATGCCGGCGGCGGTCTGATAGGGCGGCAGGGTCTGGGTCAGGGCGGGGTTCAGGATGGAAAACCGGGGGCGGATGGCGTCGCCGCTGGCTCCGCGCTTGAACATGCCCTCCTCCTTGGTGATCACGCTGTCCGGGCTGCCCTCGCTGCCGGCGGCGGCGATGGTGAGCACCGTGCCCACGGGCAAGGCGTTTTCAATGGGCTTCCCGCTGTAAAAATCCCAGAAATCCCCGTCGTACACGGTGCCGGCGGCGATAGCCTTCGCCGAGTCGATCACGCTGCCGCCGCCCACCGCCAGGATAAAATCGATCTTCTCCCGGCGGCACAGCCCGATCCCTTCGTACACCAGGCCGCTGCGGGGATTGGGCTTCACCCCGCCCAGCAGCACATAGGGAACGCCTTCTTTTTCCAGGGAGGCGGTCACCCGGCCGATGAGCCCGGAGCGCAGGGCGCTGCCGCCGCCGTAATGGATCAGCGCCTTCGTGCCGCCGAAGCGCTTCACCAGGCCGCCGGCGCGGCTTTCCGTGTCCTTGCCGAATACGAAGCAGGTGGGGGAATAAAAAGTAAAGTTCTCCATGCGATCCTTCCTTTCCAAGTTGACGGACAGATTTGTTTCTGATTTCATCATAAACTGAAAACACCCGCCGCGTCAATCGCTTCCGTGGGGGAATTTTTTATGGTTTTTATTCCTCCACTGTCAAAAAAACAGGGTTTTCTCCCTGTCTGCCTCGGTTATTCCTCCAGAATGTAGGATTCCAGCTTTCCCCCCGGCGCGTAGACCAGCTTCAGGGAAAAGCAATCCCCGCGGGTGCGCAGCAGCGGCAGGAAGACCCGGTCGCCCTCCCACAGGGGCAGGCGATCCACCTCCTCCGCGGGCACCCACCGGAGCGTCCCTTCCGGGCACGCGGGCAGCACGTCCGCGTCCGTACGGGCGGTGTAAAGAAAGGTCAGTTCGTTCCCCCAGTCCGGCAGAATGAAGGTGAGCACGCCCCGCAGCCGCAGTTCCTTCAGCTCGATCCCCGCTTCCTCCCGGGCCTCCCGGCGCACGCATTCCTCCGGGGATTCGTTCTCCTCCAGGTGGCCGCCGATGCCGATCCATTTCCCCGCGTTTTCATCCACGGCCTTTTTTGTCCGGTGCAGCATCAGCCAGCAGCCGTCCTTTTCCACATAGCAAAGCGTCGTCAGCCGCATATGCTCCTCCTGTTTCCTTTTCGCCCGGGGCAGAAAAACCCCGGCCTGCCTTTTCCAGGCAAGCCGGGGTTTCGCGCCTTCCGTCAGTCGGCGGCCTTCTTCTTCTTGTCCTTCACGCTCTCGTTGTAGTCCGAATTATAGTGGGAGTAATAGGAATTGCTGTAATTTTTCCGGGCGCTCAAGGTATCCATGGTGACGGCGTTGATGATACAGCCCACCACCGGGCAGCCGGCCTGTTCGATCTGCTGCTTGGCCATGTTCATTTCCCGGGTGCGGGTCTTGCGGTAGCGGGTGATGAGCACCGCGCCGTCGCAGCACCGCGCCACTTCCGCGGCGTCGATCACCAGGCCGATAGGCGCCGCGTCCAGCAGCACCAGATCATAATTCTCGGCGCAGTACTCCATCAGCGCCTGGAATTCATTGCTGGTCACAAGCGGCAGGGGGTTGGAGGTATTGCGCCCCGCGGGGATCAGATACAGATTGGGGATGTTGGTTTCGTAAATGATGTCTTCCATGCCGCAATGGTCGGTCAGGTAGTGGGTCAGGCCCAGGGGCTGATCCCCCAGATCAATCCTGTGGCGGGACACCAGCACCGAGCGGCGCACGTCCACGTCGATGAACACCACGCGCTTGCCGCGCTTGGCCAGGGTGTTGGCGATCTGCAGCGTCAGGAAGGTTTTCCCTTCAGAGGAGGAGCAGCTGGTGAATACGATCTTTTTCAGATTTTTTCCGGCAAAGGAAAGATTGCTGCAAATGGTGTTCAGCGCTTCCGTGCCCACGTAATCCAGCTTTTTCAGATTATGAATCACTGCGTTTTTCATTTTCTTATCTTTCCTTTACTTTTTGTCCGCCGGGGCAAGATCGCCCGCCGCGCCTTCGTTGAGGATCGGCATCATGCCCAGGGTGGTGATGCCGGTGCGCTTCTCGATAAATTCGCTGGTGGTGATCCGGTCGTCGGCAATAAAGTAAATCACGTGGAACGCGGCCATGGCCAGCGCGCCCAGCAGGAAGAACAGCACGATCCTGAGCACCTGCTGACGGGACACCCTCCGTTCGGTGGCCTTCTCGAACAGGGTGGGCTCATGCTTGAGGCGCCCGTCGTCCTGCACGTCGTAGGGATCGTCGTTCATGATGCGGACGGCGATGAACTTCTGCCCCTTCGTGGCATAGGCCTCCGCCAGCTCCATGGCTTCCTGCTGACTTTTTTCGGAAGTGACCGTGATCACCACGATGCGGGTGTTGGCGGGGTTGGAAACGGATACCATGCGGTCCAGCTGTTCGTTGGTATAATCCAGGTTCAGCTCCTCCCGGACGCTTTCATGCAGCTCCACGTTGTTGAACACCTGCATATAGTCGTTGGCCAGGGAGGTGCCCAGCTGCAGATCCTGCAGGCTGACCAGAGAATCGGAGGAGAGCACGTACAGCTTGCTGGTGGCCTGGTAGACGGGCTTTTCCACAAAGAACACCCATGCGGCCGTCAGCAGCGCGCAGATGGCGCCGGCAATCAGGATCTGCGGCAGCTTGTCCACCAGGTGGTACAGCAGATCCAGCATATCGATTTCTATTTCCCCGTCGTTCTTTTCCAGTTCAACGGATGCAGCGGCCTGCTGCGGCTCCTGCCAATTGGTTTTTCTCGTTTGCACTTTCGCAAACCCGCCTTTCCCCTGCGCCCCGCGGACCGCATAGGGCCCCGGACGCGCTGCTTTGTTGATCGTAATGGGCATAAAGCTTCACTTTAGCTACATTACAGTATTATTATATATGCAGCAGCACGTTTTGTCCATTGTTTTTTTGTCGATTATTTTCCCAGCCGGAAGGCTTGTTTTTTCCTTGTGCGAAGGGAAAAAAAAGGATCTTCCGGGCGCGCCGGAAGGAAAACGCGGAAAAATGCAGAATTTTTATCAAAAAGCGGCATTTTGCCGGATGAAAAGCTCCCCGGTTTCCGTTATATGGTCGAAAAGACGATGGGAAAGATCCCGGACCTGCCCGCAGAGGGCTTCAAGGAGGAAGAGAACCATGAAAAAACTCGCCGCGCTGATCCTGGCCGCGATGCTGCTGGCCGCCTGCATCCCCGCCCTGGCGGACGGTGACCTTTGGTACTGCCCCGTATGCGATACCTGGAACACCTCCAACTACTGCCCCAACGACGGCACGTCCCGGGAAGCAGGCTACAATTACGTCAACGGCGTTTACGCACCCTATACCGCGCCGTCGCAGAGCACTTCCAATAACAGCGGCAATTACACCCAGTACGCCAACGTCACCGGCACGCTGAACCAGCGCCTGTCCACCCGCACCGGCCCCAGCACCAAATATGACGAGCCGGGCTCCTTCCTGCGCGCCGGCGATCGGGTGACTGTGCTGTCGAAGGCCTGGGACGATGTGAACCAGATCTGGTGGCTGCAGGTGGAGTTCCGCTCCCAGGGGCAGAAATACCGGGCGTACACAGGCCTCAAGCGCTTCAGCGACGTGAATATTAACTACATCCCCGAGGAATACCCCCTGGGCACCTGCACCATCGGATATGAAATGGAAGGCTACTACGGCCCCTCCTATGATTACCGGGCCATCAGCCGCAAGCTCCCCGCCGGGGTCCAGTGCACGATCTACGGCTACGCCCCGGGCGACAGCAGCGATTTCATCCAGGTGGAATTCTTCGATCAGGGCCTGAACCAGATGCGCCGCGCCTGGGTGCCGGACTGGTCGGTGAACAACCTGTACATGTACTACGGCTTCTGATTCTCCCCCCCATCCCCTTTCCCCTTGCCCGCGCCTTGCGCGCGGGCATTTTTTCGTTTGCGGGGCCGCGCCGTCCTTGACCCGTCCCCGGCTCTCTGGTATAATGATTCCAGAAAAAATCCGCACAGAATGAATTCAAAAAGATTCAGGAGGCAAACCATGGAACAGAAAAAACGGCTGGTCACCCGCAGCGACTTCGACGGCCTGGCCTGCGCCATGATGCTGCGCGAAATGGACCTGATTGACGAGATCAAATTCGTTCATCCCAAGGACGTGCAGGACGGCAAGGTGGAGCTCAGCGAAAACGACATCACCACCAACCTGCCCTACGATCCCCGGGTTTCCCTGGCCTTCGACCACCACGAAAGCGAGATCGACCGCCTCAGGGCCCAGGAAACCGGCCATAAGCTCGTGATCGACCCCAACGCCCGCAGCGCCGCCCGGGTGGTATACGATTACTACGGCGGGAAGGCCGCTTTCCCCGGCCTGAGCGAGGAACTGCTCGCCGCCGTGGACAAGGGCGACAGCGCGGACTTTACCGTAGACGAGATCCTCAACCCCAAGGGCTGGGTGCTGCTGCATTACCTGATGGACCCCCGCACGGGCCTGGGCCGGTTCCGGGAATTCCGCATTTCCAATTACGACCTGATGATGGAGCTGATCTCCTACTGCATGGACCATCCCATCGACGAGATCCTGGCCCTGCCGGACGTGAAGGAGCGGGTGGACCTGTACTTTGAGCAGGCCGAGGCCTTCAAGGCCCAGCTCCGGCGCATCGCCCGGGTGGCGGGCAAGGTGGTGGTGCTGGATCTGCGGAACGAGGAAATCATTCACGCGGGCAACCGCTTCATGATCTACGCCCTCTATCCCGAAGCCGAGATCTCCGTGCACGTGGCCTGGGGTTTCCGCAAGCAGAACACCGCCGTCATGATCGGCAAATCCATCGTGAACAAGGCCTCCCGGGCCGACATCGGCGAGCTTTGCCTGCGCTACGGCGGCGGCGGCCACCGCAACGCCGGCACCTGCCAGCTGGACAACGACGCCGTGGACCGGCTGCTGCCGGACATTATCGCAGCCCTCAACGCGTAAGCGGCCCGCGTTCCTTTTCCATTTCGCCTCTCCCTCTCCGGGTGAGGTTTTTTTATTCTGCTTTTTCCCTGTGTTTGGTACGTTTCGCACCGGGGTTCTCCCAAATTTCCTATTGGCGGTGGGCGCAAAGCATGGTATAATATTACCCGGCCGTGCGCCGCGCGGCCTTGAAACAGCGGTGCGTAAACGGGAAAGATCCGCGCCGCACGGAAGGATGGGACAGCATGCCTACCACGCAATTCGATAAAGAATCCATCAAGCAATCCATCATCGGAAAGCTGCAGCGCTACAACGGCCGCACCCTCAGCGACGCCACGAACCAGCAGATTTACAACGCCCTGGCCTCCACCGTGCGGGACCAGATCATGCAGAAATGGGTGGCCTACCGGGAAAAGGATAAGCACTCCACCGCCAAGCGGCTGTATTACCTTTCCGTGGAGTTCCTCACCGGCCGCGCGCTGCACTGCAACGTGCTGAACCTGTGCAGCATCGACAATTACCGCCAGGCCATGGAAGAGCTGGGCATCGACTGGCGCGCCGTGATCCAGGAAGAGCCGGAGCCCGGCCTGGGCAACGGCGGCCTGGGCCGTCTGGCCGCCTGCTTCATGGACAGCCTGGCCTCCCTCTCCCTGCCCGCCATGGGCTGCACCATCCGCTACGAATACGGCCTGTTCCGCCAGAAGATCCTGAACGGCCAGCAGGTGGAGGTGCCGGACAACTGGCTGGAAAACGGCAACGTGTGGGAAGTGCCCGCCATGGAGGACGTGTGCCAGGTGAATTACGGCGGCCGGGTGGAAACCGAAGAGGTGTTTGGCCGCACCCGCTACGTCCTGAGGGACTATTATTCCGTGGAAGCCGTGCCCTACGATATGCCCGTGGCCGGGTACGACTGCGAAACGGTGGACACCCTGCGCATGTGGCGCGCCCGCTCCGTCAAGACCATGGACCTGCATTCCTTCAACAGCGGCGATTATACCCGCGCCATGCACGAGCAGGAGCTGGCCTCCGTGATCAGCAAGGTGCTCTACCCCGAAGACAACCACTACGAGGGCAAGGAGCTGCGCCTCAAGCAGCATTATTTCTTCACCAGCGCCACATTGCAGTACGCCCTCAAGGATTTCAAACGCCGCTTCGGCAATGATTTCCGCAAGATCCCGGAAAAAATGACCATCCACATCAACGACACCCATCCGGGCCTGGCGATCCCCGAGCTGATGCGCCTGCTGATGGACCAGGAGGGCCTGGGCTGGGACGAGGCCAGCTGGATCGTGCAGCACACCGTGGCCTATACCAACCACACCGTTTTGAGCGAAGCCCTGGAAAAGTGGCCCGAGGACATGATGCGCAATCTGCTGCCCCGGATCTATATGATCCTGCAGGAGATCAACCGCCGCGTCTGCGCGCGGCTGGCCGATCACTACATGAACGGCACCGATCCCCGCATCGCCGGCATGGCCATCACCGCTTACGGCCAGGTGCATATGGCCAACCTGTGCGTGGCCATGAGCTACTCCGTCAACGGCGTCAGCCAGCTCCACGGCGACATCCTCAAGAAGGAAACCTTCCACGATTATTACAAGTTCTCTCCCCGCAAGTTCTCCGCCATCACCAACGGCATCACCCACCGCCGCTGGCTGATGGGCTGCAACGAAGGCCTGCGGGACCTGATCTGCAGCGCCATCGGCGACGGCTGGGTGCGGGATCCCGAAAAGCTCCGGGATCTGCTGCCTTTCCGGGACGACGCCGCCTTCCGGGAAGCCTTTGCCAAGGTGAAGTACCAGAACAAAGTGGCGTTTTCCAACCGTCTGGCTTCGCATCAGGACGTGAAGCTGAACCCCGATTTCATGCTGGACGTGCAGGCCAAGCGGCTGCATGAATACAAGCGCCAGCTGCTCAACGCCCTGCATATCATGGTGCTCTACAACCGCATCATGGACGATCCCAACTACACCATGACGCCCCGGGCCTTCGTTTTCGGCGCCAAGGCCAGCCCGGGATATTACATGGCCAAGCAGATCCTGCGCATGATCATCGCCATCTCCAAGCTGATCGACCGCAGCCCCCGGGCCAAGGAATTTTTGCAGGTGGTGTTCCTGGAGAACTACTGCGTTTCCGCCGCCGAATTCCTGATCCCCGCCGCGGAGCTGTCCGAGCAGCTGTCCACCGCCGGCAAGGAAGCCAGCGGCACCGGCAACATGAAATTCATGATGAACGGCGCGGTGACCATGGGCACCATGGACGGCGCCAACGTGGAGATCGCCGAGCAGGTGGGCATGGACAATATCTATATCTTCGGCATGCGGGCGGACACCGTTTCCTCCCTCTACCGGGAAGGCACCTATTCCCCCATGCACATTTACGAAAGCAACAGCGAGCTGCGCAAGGCCCTCACCCAGATCATCGACGGCACCCTGATGCCGGAAAACCCCGCCGCGCTGCAGGATATCTACCACAACCTGCTCTTCTCCGATCCCTATTTCGTCCTCAAGGATTTCGGCTCCTACTCCATGGCCCAGCGCCGGGTGAACGCCGATTACCAGGACCGGGAAAAGTGGCTGAAAATGGCCGTCACCAATACCGCCTGCTCCGGCATCTTCTCCTCCGACCGCACCATCCGCGAATACAACGAGAAGATCTGGCACCTGGGCTGACCCTTCAATTCAAATCAAACAACGCCCGCCCCGCATCACGCGGGGCGGGCGTTTATGTCAAATCCTTATCAAAAAACGGGGCCTCCGCAGCCCCGTACTCCGCGCCGGGAGGGAAACCCTCCCGGACATCGGCTGATCCCCAGCGGACGGCGCGCTCACCGTCTTTTCCGCTTGATTTCGTAAAGCTCCTCGTCCGCGGCGGCGATCATATCGTTGGGCGTCATGCCGGGATCGTACTCCGCCATGCCGATGCTGACCTGCAGATCGTACGTCGCATCCGCCCGCTTGCCTTCCCGCAGGATCTCCTGGATGCTGGTTTTCATGGCCGCCGCGTCGCCGACGGTGCCTTCCAGCACCACGATGAATTCGTCCCCGCCGTAACGGGCGATATACGGCCGCTTCCGGAAGGGGATGCAGGCTTTCTTCAGCGCGCTCACCACGTCCACCAGGGCGTTGTCGCCCTCCAGGTGGCCGTAGGTATCGTTGATCTCTTTGAAATAATCCACGTCCACCATGAAAACGAACAGCTTTTCTTCATGGGAATGCACCTTATAGTTCAGGAAGCTGATCAGATTCTGGCGGTTGTTCACCTGGGTCAGCTTATCCTTGGAGATCAGCTGATTATTGGCGCCGGCATACATGAAGAGCATTTCGACCATGATGCACACCACGATCACCGGCACGGATTCGCCCACGAAGCACAGCACCCAGGCCAGCAGCAGGCACAGGGGGAACAGGGCCGTCTGCCGCAGGGCGGTGCGATGGTTCGGATCGCTTTCTGTGCCGGCACGGAGCGCCAGCCGCACCGAGAAGGACGCCGACACCGCAAACAGGTACAGCATGAAATAATTGAAGGCGATATTGCGGTGATACACGCACTGCTCGTCAAAATAGAACATGGAGCCGGTCCAGAAATTGGCGATCAGGGGGGTCAGGCTCAGCGCCAGGGCCGCGCCCACCACGCTCATGGTGAGGCGGTAGCGCTTAAGCGACGTTTTCTGCACCGCCTCCGCATACGCGCACCAGGCGCCCACGCCCCAGATCATGGTCAGGAAATACAGGGTTTTCAGCGCGTAGGAAAGCGGCAGCCGCAGCGCCCCCGTCAGCAGCCTGTTGACCAGGGTGAAAAAGAAATTCGTCAGAAAGTTGCACAAAAACCAGCCGAAAACGTGCCGCAGCTTCCTTTCCGGCGTAGAAGACGTTTCCCTTTTTGCCGTCCACACGAACAGCAATCCAACCACGATGCTGCAGATCAGATAGATCTCAGCATACAGGATATGTTCCATAAGACCCCCTCGTGCCGATCGCAGATCAGATGCGTTTGGACAGCGTTTCCGGGTTGGACGCGTGGATCAGGGCGATATCCCGGGTGATGCGTCCCGCCCGCACCAGGCGCTGCAGCTCCGCGTCCATGGACATCATGCTCTGGTCACTGCCGCCGTAAATCACGTTGTCGATCTGATGGGTGCGCCCGTCGCGAATCATATTCTGGATGGCGGCGTTCACCGTCATCACTTCAAAGACGGGCACGCGGCCGCCGTCCACCGTGGGCACCAGGCGCTGGGACACCACGGCCTTGAGCACCATGCTCAGCTGCACGCGGATCTGGCTCTGCTGCTCGGCGGGGAAAGTGTCGATGATGCGGTCCACCGTTTTGGCGGCGCCGATGGTATGCAGGGAGGAAAGAAGCAAATGCCCCGTTTCCGCGGCGGTAATGGCGGTGCGGATGGTATCCAGATCGCGCATTTCGCCCAGCATGATCACGTCCGGCGCCTGGCGCAGGGCCGCGCGCAGGGCACGGTCGAAGGTAGCGGCGTCGTTGGGCACCTCGCGCTGGCTCACCAGGGATTTCTGGTGCCGGTGCAGGTATTCGATGGGGTCTTCGATGGTGACGATATGGGCGTTGCGGGTGGCGTTGATCCGGTCCACCATACAGGCCAGGGTGGTGCTCTTGCCGCTGCCGGCAGGGCCTGTCACCAGGATCATGCCGCTGCGCTGGGCCGCCAGGGTCATCACGATGTCCGGAATGTTCATGCTGCGGTAATCCGGCAGCTCAAAATTCACGATGCGGGCGATGGCGGCATAGGTGCCGCGCTGACGGTAAGCGTTGCAGCGGAAGCGGCTGACGTTGAGGATGGCGAAGGAAAAATCGTCGTCCCCTTCCTTATCCAGCATGGAGAAATCCCGCCGGGACAATTCGTACATCTGCCGCACCAGCCATTCCGAATCCGTGGGCATGATGCGGTTGGGCGTCAGATCCACAAAATTATTGTTGACCTTCACCGCCACCGGCGCGCCGGGAACGATGAACACGTCCGATCCGCCCATTTCCACCGCTTTTTGCAGCAGTTCCGTCAAAGTGGGTCCTTCCATTACCAATCCATCCCTTCCTCGGTGGCCGAAGTCAGCTTATACCGGACCCATACTGCCCGGCTGTCCGCGCCCAGGGGCTGCAATTCCACCGCGCAGTCCAGACGGCGAAGCTCGTCGCTCTCGGTCCATTCCACGATCCGGCCGTCCAGCGTCATGGCTTCCGGCAGGCGGCTTTCCACCGCCGACAGGTACGCTTCCTCATCCGAAGCGCCCTTCGCTTCCTCCGCCAGGATCTGATCCAGCGCCGCCCGGCTTTCCTCCGCCCGGGCGTTCAGGGCGTACACGGCCTCCACCACCGCGGCGCTGCGCTCGCTCAGGCGGATGTCGTTGCGGCTGTTCATCAGGCTCAGCATGCCCAGCACGCTCATGCTCAGCACCACGAAGATCAGGATCAGCGAGGACGCGCCGGGCCCCAGGCTGACGCTGCTTTTCTTTTTCTCGCTCATGGCTGCGCCTCCTCATACCGGGCGACGGGCAGGGCAAAAAGCTGCTCCTCGCCGGAAAACGCCAGCACTTCGGCGCTGTGCATCCTGCCGGCGGGCCGGTCCTCGGTGTTCAAATAAGCAGTCAGGCTGAATCCATCGCCGGTCAAATGCCAGCCGGAGGCGGCGTCCGCCTGAAAGCCCAGATCCTGCAGGGCGCGAATCTCGCCGTCCGCCCCGTTCCCGTCCGACAGCGCGGCGTACAGCCGGTCCGCCGTGTTCTGGGCGGCCACCAAAGCGTCGTTGATGGCGCCGGCCTTTTTCCCCTGGTTGCTGGAGGCGGTGAACACCTGCAGAAGCACGGTGGAGGCCAGCATGAAAAAGATCACCACGATCAAAAGCTCCACCAGCAGTGCGTTGCTTCGATTGGCCTTCTTCATTCCTTCACCCCTCCGTCCGCCGCACAGCGCAGGGCGATCTGCACGTCCGTTTCCGAATCCGCCGATTTGAGATGAATGGTCATCAGCCCGTCGCTGATCCCGGCGTTCAATTCTTCCAAAGGACAGATGGGCTCGCCCTCGTCCGGGTCAAATTCGTTTGCCCGTTCGGTGAACAGTTCCCGCAGCGTGCCCCCGTAGGCGTACAGCCGCGTCACGTATTCATCCCCGTCGTACACTTCGATCATGGTCACAGTGGGGATCCCGTTCAGGTTCTCCGTCAGGATCTCGTCCTTTTCATCGTCCGCCCGGACCATGCTGCGGACGTAGGCAGCGGCCACGCGGCTTTCGTTATGCTGCTGCGTGCGGTCGGAGGTGGACTTGTAGGTGCGCGCCCCCAGCAGCACCATCACGGTGGAGAACACCGCGAAAACACCCATCAGCAGGAACACGAACACGCCCGAAATGGCATGCTGGGATGGCTGATGCTTGCTCAAGGCGTCACGGCCTCCTCTCTGTAACGAAGATATCGGGAAGCAGGTTTGAAGCGAAGGCGTCGTAGGTGATCAGGTAGCGGCTCCGGTCGTAAGCCAGATGGTAGTTTTCCCGCAGGTAGCGGATGGCGGGATCCTCCTTTTCCATCCGGAAAACCGACTGCAGGTACGCATACAGCCAGAAGGGGGAGTCCGGCTCGTACCGCTCCTCCTCGCTGACCGGATAAGCCCCCTCCACGGCGTAGCACGTCAGCGCTGCGGATTTCACCGCGTCGTGGACGATTTCGCTTTCCGCCCGGGTCTGCTTGGTATCGATCCGGTTCACCAGCGCCACTGCCAGCACCAGCACCGCCAGGATCGTCAGCAGCTTCAAGACATCCTTTCGGCTCATATCGGTTTCCTTTCCCGGCCCTTACAGGCTGGACAGAATGCCCGCCATCGGCAGCATGACCGCCAGCAGCACCGCCCCGATGACCACGGACAGGAGGGCCACCAGCGTCGGCTCGATGATCGCCACCAGGCGGGTGATATCGTCCTCCACCTCTTCCTCGTACAGCGACGCCAGCTTGCCCAGCACCTGGTCTTCCCGGCCGGTGGCGCTGCCCATGGTGATCATGCGGTTATGCAGTTCGTCGAACAGGCCGGTTTCCGTGACGGCCTCGGCAAAGGTGCTGCCGCCCTCCAGGCTTTCCCGGATGCTCTGCACCTTCCGGGCCGCCTCCTGATCGTTGAGCACCTTGCTGGTCATTTCCAGGGCTTCTCCCGTGGGGAAGCCGCCGGAGAGCATCATGGACAGCACGCTGGCCACCCGGGAGGCGGACAGGCGGCGGTTCAGCCGCTGCAGGGAAGGCACCGCCTTCTGCAGCGCGCCCATCACCTTGTCCCGGTGCTTGGTGCGCAGCAGGATCACGATGGTCAGCACCCCGATCACCAGCAGCGCCACCACCGCCAGCACGATCCAGCCCACGGCCACGCCCAGGCGCATCATGGTGCTGCCCGATTCCGTCACGCCCACGCCCATGCTGTTGAGCACCCGGCGGAACACCGGCAATACCTTCCACAGCAGGATCAGCACGATGACCACCAGCATAACCCCCAGCACCAGCGGGTACGTCACGGCGCTGACCACGGAGGAACGGATGCGGTCCTCCCTGGCGTAATATTCTTCCAGACCGCGCATGACCTTGTCCAGCTGGCCGCTGCGCTCGCCGATGCCAACCATTTCCACCAGGTAATCCGGCCACCGGTCGTCTTCCTTCAGCGCGTTATAAAGGGACCCCGTTTCGGTAACGCCCTTGCTGGCGGAGGCATAAATATCGGCGTTGGCGCTGCCCTTGTCGGCCCCGGCCAGGGTTTCCATGCCGTCGTACAGGGGAAGGCCCGCTTCCAGAATCAGAGCCACCTGGCCGCAGAAGTTGCTCAGCTCGGCCGAAGACAGGCCGTTTACATTTTTCCTGCTCATTTTCATTTCCTCCATCCCTCCTCAATACCAGCGTTCCACGGTATAATTTTTCGGCTTGGATATAGCGTTCAGCGCCGCCGTAGGATCAAAGAACACTTCCTCGCCGTCGATGATGGTGACGGTCCAGGCGTGGTAGTTCTTGTCGGCGTAGCCGATCATCAGCTTGCAGGGGATCCCCTGGGTGCGCAGCATGCACGCCATGATGGCGGACAAGTCCTGGCAGACGCCCATGTGCTTGTCGTAGCTGCCGTCGATGTCCGGCAGGACGCCGGGCTTGATGGTGGCGGCCTTCACGAAATCGTAGACGAACTGGGTCTTCATGAAGCTGCACACGGCGTCGAAGGCTTCCTTGTCCGTTTTGCCTTTGCACAGCTCCTCCGCCTTGAGGAAGGCCTTGGAATCCACGGTATAGAACACGTACTGATTGGGATAGAGGAAGGCCCCGTCCTCCCGCGTCAGCTTCACCGTTACCGTGATCTTGCCTGCCGCGGCGTACTTTTTCCCCGAAACGTTTTCCCACAGGGTGATCTCATAGCTGCCGCTGCCCATCTGGAAGGGGAACACCTCGGTGTCGCCGGTGTTCTTCAGATCGTAGGTCAGCGTTTCTCCCTTGAAGGAAACGCGGAGCTTCAGGGCTTTCTTTGTTTTGTTCTGCACGGACGCGACGAAATACCCCTCCGACGCGTTGCTCATATCCACCTTCAGCTTTTCGCTCTTCTTGATCTCTTTCCCCGGGCTCTCGGGCCATTTGGCGTTTCCTTCCGCCGCCGCGCCCCCGCCTGCGAAGATCGCCAGGCATATCAGGGCCGCTCCGGCGAGGAACAAAATCAGTTTTCTGTGTCTCATAACGCCCCTGCCTCCTTTCCGTCGGCCGCCTGCGCGGCCGGGATCGTTCCGTGGGATCGTATGCGGACCGGCGGAAAAAAACGCTTCCGCCGCCACGTTTTCAGGCCATTACATTGCCCAGGGGGTTGACACGGTACTGCAGCGTCACGCCGCCCCTGGGATACTCCTTGCCGAACAGCTTTTCGATCCGGCCCATCACCATGCTGCCCGTGGAATAATTCACCGTGGGCAGCAGCATGGCCACCAGGTCCGCGTCCAGCCGGGTGACGATATCGCCCTTGCGCAGATTGTTGCGCAGGATCTCCATCAGCGCGGCCATGGCGCTTTCCCGGCTGACGGAGGTCAGCCCCCCGTTTTCGCCCGTCACCATCATCACGCCCAGGAACATGGTGGACCCCAGGCGCTCCAGATTGCGCATCTGGATGTTGTAGATTTCCTTGAATACCGGATAATCGCAGAAGAACGGCCCCTGGCGTTCCCGATCCTTTTCCTGCAGCTCCCGGGCGATGAGATCCAGGTTCAGCCGCAGCTGCCGCCCGGTTTCCGTGCTCCTGGAGAGGCTTTCCTCGTTCTCGTCAGCGTCCTGCCTGTCGTCCCTGCGGTCGCTCCGCCGGCGCTCGCCGCGCTCCAGCCATTCGGCGGCGTCCGCCATTTCGGCGCGCAGCTGCCGGTCCGTGCTGTCGATTTCCAGGGCCCGGCGGCACACCCGGCAGATCTCGCCCCAGGCCTTCTCCGCCCGCATCATTTCCACCAGGGCGCAGGCGGCGTCCAGATATTCCTTGTGCAGGTAATTCACCATGGTGCTGCCGTTGCTGATGTCCCCGGAATTGTACAGATCATCGGTGTATTCCACCATGATCCTTTCCAGCAGCTCCCGCTTCTCCGCTTCCGGCGGCCGCTGGCGCAGCCGATCCATGCAGTCCATCAGGTCCAGCACGTCCACCTGCACCCAGGGCAGCGTCTGCCAGTAATAGCCGCTGGCGCCGTTGGCCACGCAGTCGCCCAGCCCCACGCAGATCCCGTGAAGCAGCGACCGCAGGCGGCTGATCATGGTTTTCAGCGCGTTTTCGGGGTTCCGGCCCGTCCGGTCCTTCCAGAGCTCGCGAATCAATCGCGCCCCCGACACCGGCTGGCCGCGCTGCATGATCAGATATTCCATCAGGCTTGCCCCGATCCGGCTTTTGGCGGTGAGCCGAACGGGCGCGCTGTCGTCTACCCGGACGGTAATATCCCCCAGCAGGCAGACGGCCACTTGATGCTGCATACGCATTCCTTCTTTCCGGCACGGCGCCCGGCATGCGCAGGCGTTTCCGCTTGGATCCCGGATCGCCCGGCCAGATTTCCTTAACTTGATTATATAAAAATCATCATATTTTGTCAATCATTTCCGGCACTTTCGGGGCTGCGGGACGCGGCTTTTCCCGGCGTCCAGCCCCGCATAGCCGCCCGGCCTTCCGGCGTCACCGGGCGGATCCATACGCCGCGGAACAAATGCCGCTGCATCAGCGCGTAGCGGATGGGCTCGTCCAGGTAGCAGCAGGCGAACACCGCCAGGGTGGGCCACTTCCACACCATGCCCCCCAGCCATACCGCCGGGATCAGCAAGGCCCACATGAACACGATTTCCAGCACCGTTCCGAAGGTGGCGTCCCCCGCGGCGCGGAAAGTGTCGTTCTGGGTCCAGTTGCCCATGCGCAGCAGGGCGGCGGCGCCGTAAATGCACACCAGGCCGAAGGCGATGCGGAAGCTCTCCCCTTCCATGCCCATCAGCGTCAGGATGGGCCGGTGCAGAACGATGAGCAGCGTGCACACCAGGGCGATGAAGCCCTGGCACAGGTACACCAGCCGCCAGGCCCGGGCATACGCCGTATCCGGCCGCCCGGCCCCCACCTGCGTGCCCACCAGCACCGAGGCTGCGTTGGAAAAGCCCGCGAAAAAGCCGATCACCAGCCCTTCCAGCGTGCGGAACACCGCCAGGGCGGCAATGGCTTCCTCGGGCTGCCGGCCCAGCACCACGTTGATCACCATGTTGCCCACGCCGATGAGCACCTCGTTGAGAATGATGGGGAAGCACTTTTTCAGGTACGCCCCCACGAAGACGCGGCTCCACCGGAAATGCCGCCGCACCGCCAGCAGGTATTGATGCCCGCTTTTCCGCGCCAGCACCATCACCACCGCCGCGCCGATCCCCTGGGCGATCACCGTGGCCAGCGCCGCGCCCCGGACCTTCATGGCGGGGGCCCCCAGGTGCCCGAAGATCAGCACCCAGTTGAGGAATACGTTGGCGGCCACCGCCGCAATGGACCCGTACAGCGGGATGCGCACCCGGTCCGTGCAGCGCAAAAGCGCCGACATGGCCATGGAAAGTACCGTCAGCGGATATCCCCAGCCCACGATCCGCAGGTATTCCACCCCGATATCCTGGATCGCTTTCTTATCGGTGTACAGCTGCATCACTTTTTCGGGAAACGCCGTAGCCATCAGGCAGAACAGAAGCGCCACCGTCATCATGCACGTCAGCGTCACGCCGTAGGAACGGTTGATGCCCTCGTCGTCCTTCGCGCCCCAGTACTGGGAAAAGAACAGCATGCCGCCGCCCACGAACCCCCAGTACCCGCTGAACATGAGAGAGGAAAACTGGGCGCACAGCCCCACCGCCCCCACCTCGGTTTTCCCCAGGGAGGCGATCATCATGGTGTCCACCATGGAGCCTGTGGTGGTCAAAAGATTCTGCAGCGCCACCGGCACCGCGATCACGGCCACTTTTGTCAGGAAATCCTTCCACGGAAACGCCTGCTTCTGCACGCGCCCTCCTTCCCCGCCTCCCTCAGCGGGTAAATACGAACCGCTCGATCTGCACCAGCTCCCTGCTCCTGTCCGCCTGGGCCCATTCGGGGGGACGGCGGCCGTCCCCGACGGCAAAATACAGCGCGTGCCGCCCGGACACCGGCGGCGTCTGCGCCGTCAGGCGGCGGGAATCCCCCGCAAAGGGCAGCGCCGCGATCTCCTCCCCGGTTTCCGGATCGTCCAGCAGCACCCGGATGCAGCCGCTTTCCCCCACGCCCCGGATCTCCAGATGCAGCGTCAGGGGCGTATCCGCCCCCGGCGCGCCGAAATCGAAATACTTATAGCCCACCACGCTGCCGTCCTTGAGGCCTGCCAGCACGGTATGCAGCGGATCCAGATATTTCACCATGCCGCCGCTGAGCACGCAGGCCCAGTGGGCCGATACGGGCTCGTAGGGATTCAGGGCGGCATCGAACCCCAGGGAGGTCATTTCCGCCTGGGGGATGGAGCCGTCCGGGAGGATCGTGATCCTTTCCGCGCAGGCCTGGCGGGAAAACACGCTGCCGTTGGTCATGCGGTGATAGAAAATATACCACTGCCCGCCGATCTGCACGAGCCCCCCGTGGTTGTTCCCTCCGGGATAGCCCGCGCCGTTGTCCACGATCACGCCCCGGTAAGCGAACGGCCCCTCCGGGGAGGAAGCGGTGGCATAGCACAGGCGGCTGCCCCGGCGGGGGGAATACACCAGGTAATAGGTGTTCCCGATCTTCCGGGGCGAGGCTGCCTCGTAGAAGCAGAAGGGCTCCTCCGCGGGGATCACGTTCTCCCGGTAGGTGCCGGGAATCACCTGCCAGGGCTTTTCCGGATTCAGCTGCGCCATCCAGGATTTTTCAAACCCGCCGTAGACATACAGCTTCCCGTCGTCGTCCAGCAGCACCCCGGGATCCACCAGCACGCCGTTTTCGCACACGCCCCGGGGAAACTGCTCCTCCTCTCCCCAGGTGTAGGGGGAAAGCACCCGGAACGGCCCCTCGGGCCGGTCGCTCGCCGCCACGCAGCCCCGCCCGTAGAACACATACGCAAAAAGATAGTATTTGTCCCCGATCTGCAGCGCGTCCGGGGCGTAGAGCATGCCGTCCTCCAGCCAGGTCACGTCCGCGTCCCGCCCGTCCCGGGGCCGGCTGAGGAGGATGTTCCCGTGGCAGCGCCAATGGCTCAGATCGCTTACGTCGGTGCTCCACACCTTCAGGAGGCTGTCGCAGAAGGAATCGGAAAAAGGCCGGTCATGGGAACCGTACAGATACACCCGGCCGCCGAAAAGCCGGGGCTCCCCGTCGGGGATGTGCTCCCACAGGGGCAGGATGGGATTGGGCATGGAAGGCCCTCCTTTCCGCCGTCAGGCGGCGAACTGGCTGTTGTAGAGCTTTGCGTAAAACCCGTCCCGGGCCAGCAGCGCTTCGTGGTTTCCCTGCTCCACGATGTGCCCGTCCCGCATCACCAGGATCACGTCCGCCTCCCGGATGGTGCTCAGCCGGTGGGCCACGATGAAGGTGGTGCGGCCCCGCATCATGGTATCGAAGGCCTTCTGGATGCGGATTTCCGTGCGGGTGTCGATGGAGGAGGTGGCTTCGTCCAGGATCAGCATGGGCGGCAGGCACAGCATGATCCGGGCGATGCAAAGCAGCTGTTTCTGCCCCTGGGAAAGCTGGCCCCCGTCCTCACCGATCACGGTATCGTACCCCTGAGGCAGGCGCTTGATGAAGCTGTGGGCGTGGGCGGATTTTGCCGCGGCGATCATTTCTTCGTCCGTGGCGCCGGGCTTGCCCATTTTCAGATTGTCCCGGACGGTGCCGGCCTTGAGCCAGGTTTCCTGCAGCACCATGCCGTAATTGGCCCGCAGGCTGCGGCGGGTGATATGGCGGATATCGGTGCCTTCCACGGAGATGCCGCCTTCGTCCACATCGTAGAACCGCATCAGCAGATTGATGAGGGTGGTTTTCCCGCAGCCCGTGGGGCCCACGATGGCGATGCGCTGGCCCGGGCGGACGGACAGGTTCAGCTTTTCGATCAGGGGCTTGTCCGGGGTATAGGCGAAGGCCACGTCCGAAAGCTCCACGCGCCCCTCCGCTTTCGTCAGCACCCGGGCGTCCGGGTCGTCCGGCTGCTGGGCGGGCTGCCCGATCAGGGAGAAGATCCGATCGGCGCAGGCCAGGGCGTTCTGCAGCTCCGTCACCACGCCGCTGATCTCGTTAAAGGGCTTCGTGTACTGGTTGGCATAGGAAAGCAGGGCGCTGAGGCTGCCCACCGTGAAGGGGACGGCCGCCCCCGCCGTGGCGATGCACACAAGCGCCCCGGAAAGCGCCACCGCGGCGTATACCACGTTGTTGACGAACCGGGTGCAGGGATTGGTGAGGGAGGAATAAAAGATCGCTTTCAGGGAGCACTTCGCCAGCCGCCCGTTGATCTCGTCGAACCGCCGGGCGTTTTCCTCCTCCCGGACGAAGGCCTTCACCACCTTCTGGTTCCCCAGCATCTCGTCGATGTAGGCCGTCTGCTCTCCCCGGGCTTCGCTCTGGCTGCGGAAAAAATCGTAGGAATGGGTGGCGATGAACCGGGCTACCACGAAGCTGAGGGGCGTAAGCAGCACCACCAGGGCGGCGATGCCGGGCCGGATGGCCACCATAAAGCCCAGGGTGCCCAGGATGGTGACGGCGCCGGTGAACAGCTGGCTGAATCCCAGCAGCAGGCCGTCCGCGAACTGGTCCACGTCCGCGATCACCCGGCTCACCACCCCGCCCACGGGCTGGGTATCCAGATAACTCAGGGGCAATACCTGCAAATGCCGGAATGCCCGGTCGCGCACGTCCCGCACCACCTGGAAGGCGACATGGTTGTTCAGCGTGTTCACGATCCACTGCACCGCGGCGGTGGCCGCCACGATGACCCCGATGCGCACCAGCAGCGGCAGGATCCGCCCGAAATCCACCTGTCCCGGCCCCAGGATGCCGTCGATGGCCCGGCCGATGAGCACCGGCACATACAGCGTCAGCGCCACCGTCACCGCGGACAGCAGCACGGACAGGGCCACCAGCATCCGGTAAGGCTTCAGGTAAGCCAGCACCTTTTTCAGCGTGCCGCGCTGCGCTTTCTGCTTTCCGCTCATGCCTGCGCCGCCTCCTTTTTGAACTGGGATTCGTAGATCTCCCGGTACACCTGGCAGCTTTCCAGCAGCTCCTCGTGCCGCCCGACGCCCACGGCCCGGCCGTCGTCCAGCACCACGATCTGATCCGCGTGCCGGATGGAGGAGGTGCGCTGGGACACGATGAACACCGTGGGCCGCTCCTCCATTTCCCGCAGGGCCCGGCGCAGCGCGGCGTCGGTGGCGAAATCCAGGGCGGAGGAGGAATCGTCCAGAATCAGGATCTCCGGCTTTTTCACCAGCGCCCGGGCGATGGTGAGCCGCTGACGCTGCCCGCCGGACAGGTTGCGGCCGGCCTGCTCGATTTCGGCGTCCAGCCCGCCCTTGGAGGCGATCACGTCCTCCGCCTGGGCGACGCGCACGGCGGCCATGATTTCCCCGTCCGTGGCCTCCGCATTGCCCCAGCGCAGGTTGTCCCGGACGGTGCCCTTGAACAGCACCGCCTTCTGCGGCACCACGCCGATGCGCTGCCGCAGGGCCGGCGCGTCCCAGGCCCGCACGTCCTTTCCGTCCACCAGCACCCGGCCTTCCGTGGCCTCGTAAAACCGGGGGATCAGGTTCACCAGGGTGGATTTGCCGCTGCCCGTGCCGCCGATGACCCCCACGGTCTCTCCCGGCAGGACGGAAAGGCTCACGTCCGTCAGCGCTTCCTCCGCCCCTTCGGTATAGCGCAGCCCCGCGTGAATCAGCTGCACCCGGAAGCGGGGATCTCCCGCCGGCAGGCCCTGCGCCGTTTCCTCCCCGGCGGGGATCTCCATGACGCTCTGGATCCGCTTCCCGCAGGCCACGGATTTGGTGATGTTGATGATCAGATTGGCCAGCTTGATCAATTCCACCAGGATCTGGCTCATGTAATTGTACAGGGCCACCACCGCGCCCTGGCCGATGATCCCCGCCTCCACCCGGAGCGCGCCGGTGCGGATCAGAAAAAGGATGGCCAGGTTGATGATCACGTAGGTGACGGGGTTCATCAGGGCGGAAATGCGGCCCACGTATTTCTGCATGGCGGTGTGGGCTTCGTTCTTCTGCCGGAAATCCTCCGTTTCCGCATCCTCCTTGCCGAAGGCGCGCAGCACCCTGACCCCCGTCAGGTTTTCCCGGGTGGCCCCCAGCACCCGGTCCAGCAGCCCCTGCACCTTCCGGTACAGCGGGATGCTCACCAGCATGATGCCGAACACCACCAGCGACAGCGCGGGAATGGCCGCCGCGAACCACAGCGCCGCCCGGGCGTCGATGGTAAAGGCCATGATCATGGCGCCGAACACCACGAAGGGCGACCTGAGCAGCAGCCGCAGCGCCAGATTCAGCCCGGTCTGCACCTGGTTCATATCGCTGGTCATGCGGGTGATCAGGGTGGAGGTGCCCGCCCGGTCCAGGGTCTGATAAGAAAAGCCCTGGATGTGGCGGTAGAGGGCGCTGCGCAGCTTGGTGACGAACCCCACGGAGGCCTTCGCCGCGAAATACTGGGCCGTCACGGAGCACAGCAGCCCCACCAGCCCCAGCGCCACCAGCACCAGGCACATCCGGATCACGTACCCCTGATCCTGCCCCCGGATGCCCCGGTCGATGATGGCGGCCACCACCAGGGGCACGATCAGCTCGAACCCCGCCTCCAGCAGCTTGAACAGCGGGCCCAGCACGCTTTCCCGCCGATATTCCTTCAGATAAACGAACAGCTTCTTCATCCGGCGCCCCTCCGTACGGCCATACGGCACAGATACAATGATTATACCCCATCCGGCCTGCGAAAGCAACACGGCGGCCGAGCCGGTTTTCTCATCTTCTTTTAATGTATTTCTTATGATTTTTTCCTTGTCTCCCCACCGGGCAGGCGCTATACTGTTCCCGTCGGCAGCGAAAAGCGCCGGCGCCACCACATCACCGAAGGAGGAAACCAACATGAAAAAGCTGTACAGGAGCAGGTCAAATAAAATCGTCGCCGGCGTATGCGGCGGCATCGGCGAATACTTCAACGTGGACCCCACCCTGATCCGTCTGGGGGTCGTGGCGCTGTCCTTCATGTTCGGCGGCGGCTTTATCGCCTACATCATCGCGGCCATCGTCATTCCCGCCGAGTAATATGGGCGATTTTCCGTACGACACTTACGTGTTCGATCTGTACGGCACCCTGGCAGACATATGGACGGACGAGGAAAGCCCCCGGCTGTGGGCGGCGTTCTCCTGGGATCTGCGTCTGCGGGGCGCCCAATGGGCCCCGAAGGAACTGAAGGAAGCCTGGCGGCGGCTGTGCGCCGAAAGCCTGGCGGAAAAAGAAGCGGCGCTGAAAAGAAAGGGGCTGGAAGGCCCCGGGGAGGCGGACATCCATCAGGTGTTCCGCCGTCTCGGCGCTCTGCGCGGCGTCCGGATGAGCCAGCGGGAAACCGATGATCTGGCCCGGCACTTCCGGGCGCTGTCCCTCCGGCGGCTGCGGCTGTACCCCGGGGCGAAGGAGCTGCTCGCCGCGCTGCGGGCGGCGGGAAAACGGGTGATCCTGCTCACCAACGCCCAAAGCGCCTTCACGGTGCCGGAGCTTCGGTGCCTGGGCATCGGCGAACTGTTCGGCCATATTTTGATCTCGTCCGATTTCGGGGCCAAAAAACCCTCCCCCGCGTTTTTCGCGTCGCTTTCGGATTGCGGCGTGGAAGCTGACCGCGCCGTGATGATCGGCAACGACGACGAAAGCGACTGCCGGGGCGCGGCGCGCTTCGGCATGGACAGCCTGTACCTGCAGACCGCCCAGTCCCCGCCCCTGTCCGGCCCCCTGCCGGAAAACTGCCGGCGGATCCCCTCTCTCTCCGCGCTCCTTTTACATGAAAAAGGGCTGATACACTAAAAAGGCTGCCGCACCAGGAAAAAGTGCGGCAGCTTCTTTTTCATCCGTCTTTATTCTCTTTCCCTGTGCCCGTCGTACAGGGCGGTGGCGATATTGATGGCCTGGTCGGAGCAGCGCTCCAGATCCGTGCACATATCGGTAAAAATCACGCCGCCCAGGGGGTTGCACGCCGTGGACATGAGCCGGTCCACATGGTTCTGGATGAACTGCTCCTGCATATCGTCCACCCGCTGCTCCAGCGCCTCGGCGTGGGGCAGCAGGGAAAACTTTTCTTTCTCGAAGATTTCCATGGATACGTCCAGGCACTCCATCACGGTGTCCGCCATCACCTTCAGCTCCGCCAGCCCGGCGTCCGAAATGGTGGCCTTCGCCGTCTGCATGCGCAGGGCAAATTCCACCACGTTCTCCGCATGGTCGCTGATCCGCTCGAAATTGGATACCACGCGGATGATCCGGGACAGGCGGAATACGTCGTGGTCCGCCAGCTGCAAACTGCGCATGGTGACCAGCTTGTCGCTGATGGCGTGATCCAGGTAATCCACGGTCTTTTCCCTTTCCAGCACCTGGCTGTACCATTCTTCGTGGGTGGGATCAAAGAAATACCGGACGGCCGTGGCCAGGTTGTCCCGGGCTATTTCGCCCATGCGGTCCACCTCCAGCATGGCCTGGCGCAGCGCCACCGAGGGTACCATTTTTTCCACATTGGCCAGGTACACCAGGCGATGCTCTTCCTTCTCCCGCTTTTCCTCCGCCCGCAGGGGCACGGTGCGCTCCGCCAGCTTCACGATGAGGGAGGACCCCGGCAGCATCACCAGCACGGACGCCACCGCGAAGAGGGTGTGGGTGTTGGCCACCTGACGGGCCACGTCGTTGGGAGAGAGGTTTTTGATCCATTCCAGCACTCCCGGGAACAGGGCGGTCAGCGCCAGCAGCAGCGCCGCCCGCAGCAGATTGAAATACAGGTTCAGCAGCGCTGTGCGCTTGCCGCTGCGCCCCGTGGTGAGGGAAGCCAGCAGGTTCGGCGTCACGGAGCCGATGGCCGCGCCGATCACCAGATACACGCACTGCCGGTAATCCAGCAGCCCTTCCACCGCGAAGGCCTGGAAAATGACCACGGAAGACGAGGAGCTCTGCAGCAGCGCGGTGAAGAGCACCCCGAAGAGCACCGCCGCCGCCGGATGCGACAGGGCGGACAGCGCCTGCTTGAATCCTTCGCTTTTGGACAGGGGCGCGATGGCCGTTTTCATCACGCCGATGCCCACGAACAGCATGCCGAAGCCCAGCAAAATGCTGCCGATGTGCCGCCCGGAAGCCTTTTTGACGAACAGCGCCATCACGCACCCCAGGAACAGCAGCCCCGGCGCGTAGGACGTTAGGTCAAAGGCGGTGATCTGGGCGGTGACGGTGGTACCGATGTTGGCCCCCATGATGACCCCGATGGCCTGGCCCAGGCTCATCAGCCCCGAATGGACGAAGCCGATCACCATCATGTCCGTGGCCGAGGAGCTCTGGATCAGCATGGTCACCAGGATCCCGATGAGCACCGCGGCGATCCGGTTCCCGGTCACTTTTTCCAGGATGGCGCGCAGCTTGTCCCCCGCGGCGTTTTTCAGCCCCGTGGACATCACCGTCATCCCGTACAGAAACAGCCCCACGCCGCCCAGCAGCGAAATCACATTCAAAACTGTCATTTTTCTCTCCCGTAATCGGTTCTTGCCCCCCCGGGCAGGAGCCATGGCTTTGCCTCTCTCCCCATTTTCGATCATATCAGACACATGTTAAATTCCTGTGTGGATTTCCGGAACTCTGTATTACATTTTGCCCTGACAAGGAAAACAGGCCGGTCCCCGAAAGGGAACAGCCTGCTGCGGCAGACGGAATATTTATGCTTTTTCCTCCGGCCAGCCGTCGTATTCGTCCAGGAAGGATACGGTTTTCCCCCGCCAGGTCCATTGCACCATGGTATCCAGCTGCAGGTTGTGGATGCTGGCGAAAATGTTGTCCTCCACGTGGGGATTGACCTTCTTCAGCTCCCGGAGCAATTCCTTGATCTCCTGCCGCTTGCCGCCCCCCTGGGGATGGCCGTTGCCGCCGGAAGCCTCGGTAAAGCGGCAGGCGCACTGGAGGAAATGCAGATCGTTGAACCGCTGCCAGGCCACGATGTTCCTTTCCCGCACCAGGTACAGGGGGCGGATCAGCTCCATCCCCGGGAAATTCTTGGCCCGCAGCTTGGGGGCCATGGCCTGCAGCTGCCCCCCGTAGAACATGCCCATCACCGTGGTGCCCACCACGTCGTCGAAGTGATGGCCCAGGGCGATCTTATTGCACCCCAGCTCCCGCGCCTTTCCGTACAGGCAGCCCCGGCGCATCCGGGCGCACAGGAAGCAGGGATTCTTTTCCTGGGCGTTGGCCACCTCGAAAATATCGCTTTCAAAAATCGTATACGGCAGATCCAGCCTTTTGGCGTTCTCCTCCGCCATGCGGCGGTTTTCCGGGTTGTAGCCCGGATCCATGATGAGGTATTCCGCCTGGAAGGGGATCTCCGAATGGCGTTGGAGCATCTGCAGCATCTTGCCCATGAGCATGCTGTCCTTGCCGCCGGAAATGCAGGCGGCGATCCGGTCCCCGGGCTGGATCAGCCGGTAGCGCTTGACGGCCTTGCACATGGGGCTCCACAATTCTTCATGGTAGCGGCGCACAATGCTCTGCTCGATCAACTGCACCGGGGTGAAGGTTCTGCTCATGAAAGGAAGCTCCTTTTCTTAAGGATCACGGGGCGTAGGCAAAGCAGGTGACGGTGAATTTCTTGTTTTCGCTGCCCTCGGCCATCCGGATCTCCACCGTGTGTTCCAGCGCCTCTTTCGCGTCGAAGATCATCACCACTTCGGATTGGCCCCATTTGCCTTCGCCGCCGGCGAGGGTCCTTTTCAGCTTACCGTCCACCCAGATCTCCGCCGCGCCGTACTGCGGGTCGTTCACCGCCCGCCAGGCGATCATCAGCTTTTTGAACACGGCGGTGAAGCGCAGCGGCTCATTCCCGCAGTCCGCGTCGTGAAAGAAATTCTCCCCGCACACCCGGCCCACCGGCTGATTGCGGTAGGAATTCGCGTCGTCCCCGGAAAAGCCGCCCCGGTCCAGCTGAATGTCCGTGTGGTCCCCGTCGGCGTACACCGTGATCAGCCCCCGGTAATCCGTGCCATAGGCCGGCGGCACGTCCAGGTCCGCGTCCGCGGGGCTTTCCTCCGCCGCCCAGGCCGCGTCGACGGCGGCAAGCAGGCAGTCCGCCATGACCGCGTGGCCCAGGGAGGTGGGGTGGTACTGATCGAAGAAAAACTCCTCCTTGGTCCATTCCTTCCCCACGTGGGGGTAGGCCCCGTCCTTTACGGACACCATCATCAGGTCGTAGGCGTCGCCGATTTTGCGGATCTCGTCCTGCAGATTGAAGCCCCCGTCGAACACCGCGAACAGAAGGATCACCGCCGGGGCGTTTTCCTGCTCCAGGATGGTTTTTACCATGGATTCGTAGCAGCGGTGCTTGGTGGGCTCCTGGTAATCGTTCACCGCGAACTCGATCACCACCAGGTCCGGCAGCCCGTCGTCGTCCTCCACCCGGTCCACGATGTCCCGCTGATAGCGCATGAAGCCGAAGGTGGAGGCCGTGCCGCCCACCCCGGCGTTCACGCAGCGCACGTTGGTTTTATCCCCGGCGCCGAAGCGGTCCCGGAAGCCCTGGAAGGTGCGGTAAGCGTAACATTCCTTGTACTGGGCGGCCCCGGCGCCCTCGGTGATGGAGCCGCCGATGAAGGCGACGGTGATCTTTTCTCCCGCCAGGGCCCGCCGGATCACGCTTTTCAGCCGCCGGTTATTGCCCAGGCGCATCTGCGCGTCCCGGAGCGCGTCCTGATACCAGGTCTCCCCGGCGTCCCTTCCGAAATACAGGCTTTCTCCCATGGCCGTCATCCCTCCCAGGCACAGAACGGCCGCCAGCAGCAGCGCCGCGATCCGCTTTAACATTTTCCCCTCCCGGTCCTTACGCGAACATCCAATCCACGATCTTCACGATATGCTCGTCCCAGAATACCATGTCGTGCCGGCCCGGCCCTTCGCGGTAAATATGTTCGATGCCGGCGTCGGTGAGGAAGCGGTGGAATTCCCGGTTGTTTTCCAGCAGGAAATCCTCCGTGCCGCAGCACATGTAGATCTCCGGGATCCTTTTGCCCGTCTTTTTCAGCCGCAGCGCCAGCACCTCGGGGTTGCAGCGGCGTTTGAGGACGGTGGAGGGCTCGCCGAAGCACTCCCGGTAATATTCGTAATTGGCCACGGTGTTTCCCTGCCCCGGCTTCATTTGGGCGATCTCATGCACGATCAGCGCCGAGGACAGCGCCCCGATTTTCCCGAATACCCGGGGGTGGGCCAGGCCCGTATGCAGCGCGCCGAAACCGCCCATGGACATGCCGGCGATGAAGGTATCCTCCGCCCTTTTCGCCAGGCCGAAGGTTTTGCGCACATATTCCACCAGTTCCTTGGCCACCATGGTTTCATAGGCCCGGCCGGTGGCCTCCCCGTCCAGGTAGAAAGAATTTTCCGCCGAGGGCATCACGATGGCGAAATTGTATTTCTCCGTCAGGTGGACCGGCACCCAGTTGCCCGCCTTCCCGGTGTAGCCGTGGAGCAGGAACAGGGTTTTCATGGGCCGCTTTGCATAGGGGTTTTCCGGGCGCTGGATATCCGTCCTCACGTCGTTGGGAATCAGCATTTCAAAGGACGTCTGCCGCCGCAGCGCGGCGGAATAATATTCGATGCGGAAATAAGCCATGGCGCTTCCTCCTTCTTGCGTGACGCCGCCCATCCGGCGGAACGGCCGCTCCTGCCGCTATCATACCATAAAAACCACCGTTTGCCCAGCGCCAGGAATAAAAAAAAGGGGCTGTTGCACAGCCCCTTCGATCAAATGGATCCTCCATTTGATCGACTTAAAGCGCCTTTTCCTCTCGTCCCTGCGGGACTCCCGGGCGGTATACTTGGAGGGGCTGCGGCCCCTCCAAACCACCCCGGGGTTCTTCGATTTCCCGGTATTCACTGTTGCTCATTCTTTTTTTGAAAGCCAATATGCCTGTAAACAAAGAGGATGTTGCAGATTGGTTTCTGCAACATCCCCTCCAGCGGCGCAAAGTTATGCCTTTTGCTTTTCCGCCAGGATCTTTTTCGCGCTGGAATAGCGCACGCAAAGGGTAAACAGCTCCATGGCGGTGGTCAGGTCCGCCAGGCTGGGATAGGTGGGCGCGATGCGGATGTTGGAATCGTTGGGGTCCAGGCCGTAGGGCCAGGTAGCCCCGGCGTTGGTCATGATGACGCCGGCCTTCTTGCACCGGGCCACGATGTCCTTGGCGCAGCCGGGCAGGGAATCGAACATGATGAAATAGCCGCCCAGGGGCTTGGTCCAGGTGCCGATCTCCAGGCCCTCCAGGTTCTTTTCAAAAATGGCTTCCACCAGCTCAAACTTGGGCCGGATGATCTCGGCGTGCCGGCGCATGTGCTCCACCATGCCGTGAATATCGCCGAAGAAGCGCACGTGGCGCAGCTGGTTCACCTTGTCGTGCCCCAGGGTCTGGCGCTTGAGATCCTCGATGAAATCCACCATGTTGTTGGGGCTGGTGGCCAGGGCGGCGATGCCGCTGCCGGGGAAGGTGATCTTGGAGGTGGAGGCAAATTTATACACCATGTCCGGGTTGCCGGCGCGCTTGCACTCCGCCAGGATCTCGATCAGGTAATCCTGCTTGTGGTCGTAGAGATGGTGCATGCCGTAGGCGTTATCCCAGAAGATGCGGAAATCCGGGGCCGCGGGCTCCAGCCGGGCGAAGCGGCGCACCGTCTCGTCGGAATAGGAAATGCCCTGGGGATTGGAATACTTGGGCACGCACCAGATGCCCTTGATGCTTTCGTCTTCCCGCACCAGCTTTTCCACCGTGTCCATGTCCGGCCCGGTGGGAGTCATGTTCACGGGGATCATTTTGATGCCGAAATATTCGGTGATGGCGAAATGCCGGTCGTAGCCCGGCACCGGGCAGAGGAATTTCACCTCCGGCAGCCGGCACCAGGGAGGATTGCCCATGATGCCGTGGGTCCAGGCCCGGCTGATGGTATCGAACATCACGTTCAGGGAGGAGTTGCCGTAGATGATGATATCCTTGGGGTTGTTTTCCATCATGTCGCCCAGCAGCTCCCGGGCCTCCTCGATGCCCGTGAGCTGGCCGTAATTGCGGCAGTCCGTGCCGTCCTCGCAGGTCAGATCGGAGGAGGAATCCAATACGTCCATCATCTGCATGGACAGATCCAGCTGCTCCTGGCAGGGGATGCCCCGGCTCATATTCAGGTTCATGCCCAGGGCTTGGATCTTTTTGTACTGGACCTTCAGCTCCGCCATTTCCGCCGTCAGTTCCTCCGGCGTCATCTCTCTGTAAGGCTTCATGCCCGTCAACCCTCTTTCTTTTCCGGAAAAATCCTTCTCTTGGGGAAACAAAAAAGAAGTTCCTGGGAATCTTAACACATCAAGCCTGCTTTTTCAAGCCCGCAGCCCCTCCAGGACCCTCTTTTTTCTGATTTTTTATGCAAACAGATTGAAAATTATGCCTGTTTTTCCGCCGTCACGACGCCGCGCGGCCCGGCTTCCAGCCCACGATGGCGCCGCTTAAGCCATTGGCCCGGAAGGATACCTCGCCGAACCCCGCGTCCTGCATCAGGCGCATCTGCTCCCTGCGGCTGAGGACGCCCTCCCCCCGGGGAGAGAACAGCGGGGACGCCATCACGAACTGCCCGCCGGCGCGCAGCACCCGGAACACCTCCCGCAGCACCCGGGCCGCGTCCCCCTTCAGGGCGGAGGCAAGCATCACGATATCGAAGGTATCGTCCCGCCAGGGAATATCCTCCTGCCGGGCGAAGATCACGTCCGCGTCCGTCAGCTGCTCCCGGGCCGATCGGGCGCTTTCCGGCGTTTCGCTCATGCCGCACAGGGTCAGCCGGTAGCGCATATCCAGATGCCGCAGCAAAGCGCCGCCGCCGCAGTTCATGTCCAGCACCTTGTCGTGCTCTTCGATGGCGGCCCAGGAAATGCAGGCCCGCATGGCCGCGTTCAGCCGCTTCTCCGGGCCGAGGGGCGCAAAAAACCGGCCCTGCGCCTGGGTTTTGGACAGCATCGGCATCCCTCCAAACAGGCGGTTTTCTCCCTTTCATTCCGCCTCACTCCCCCAGTATAGCATACCTTTTCATAAAATGCACGCATTTTCTTAATATTTTTTTAACTTTTTCAAAACTTTTTTGAAATATATTGGCTTTCACCGGTTTTCTCACACAAAAAAGGGACGGCCCGGGCCGTCCCTCAGTTTGTCGAAAAACCAAGGGGATGCATCGAAGGGGCCGCAGCCCCTTCGATTCTCATCCGCAGGCGGCGGCATGTACGTCGCCGAGGAGCAAATGAATCGAAAAAAAGCGGAATCCTTTTTTTCGCTTTTTTTCGCAGGGTGTCGACTTTGTCGACACCCTGAGGGACGGCCCGGGCCGTCCCTTTTGTTTTCTGTTCCGGATAGCGGTGTTATTCCAGTTCCTTCCACGCCGCCTTCAGTTCGTCCACTTTGTCCAGCCGTTCCCAGGGCAGATCCACGTCCGTGCGGCCGAAATGGCCGTAGGCGGCGGTCTGGCGGTAGATGGGCCGGCGCAGGTCCAGCCGGCTGATGATGGCGTCGGGCCGCATGTCGAACACCTTTTCCACCAGTTTTCCGATCTCCGCATCCGGGATCACGCCGGTGCCCCGGGTGTTCACCTGGAAGGATACGGGCCGGGCCACGCCGATGGCGTAGGCCAGGGCGATCTCGCACTGCCGCGCCAGGCCGGCGGCCACCACGTTCTTGGCGGCGTGGCGGGCGGCGTAGGCGGCGGAACGGTCCACCTTGGTGGGGTCCTTGCCGGAGAAGGCGCCGCCGCCGTGGGGAGCGTAGCCGCCGTAGGTATCCACGATGATCTTGCGCCCGGTAAGGCCGCTGTCCCCCGCGGGGCCGCCCAGCACGAACCGGCCGGTGGGGTTCACGAAATACTTCGTATCCGCCGTCAGCCATTCCGCCGGGATCACGGCCTGGACCACCTGCTCGATCATGGCCCGGCGGATCTCCTCCTGGGTAACGGTTTCGTCGTGCTGGGTGGAAATGACGATCGTATCCACCGCCACGGGCCGGCCGTCCTCGTACACCACGGTGACCTGGGATTTGCCGTCGGGGCGCATCCAGGGGCACAGGCCCATCTTGCGCACCTGGGCCATCCTGCGGGTGAGCCGGTGGGCCAGGGCGATGGGGGCGGGCATCATTTCGGGGGTCTCGTCGCAGGCGAAGCCGAACATCATTCCCTGGTCCCCGGCGCCAGTTTCCCTCTCCGCGTCGTTCCGGGTCTCCAGGGCGTCGTCCACGCCCTGGGCGATGTCCGGGGACTGGTCGTGCACTGCGGTGAGCACGGCGCAGCTCTGGCCGTCGAAGCCCTTCTTGGCCCGGTCGTAGCCGATCTCCGTGACCACCCGGCGCACGATGTCCGCAATGGGCACGTAGCCCCGGGTGGTGATCTCGCCCATCACCATCACCAGCCCGGTGGTGGCGCAGGTTTCGCAGGCCACGCGGCTGTCCGGGTCCTGCTCCAGCAGGGCGTCCAGCACGGCGTCGGAGATCTGGTCGCAGATCTTGTCCGGATGCCCTTCGGTGACGGATTCAGAAGTAAACAGGGTGCGCATGGAAAAAATCCCTCCTTTGTATTTTCTGAATACCGTCCGGGCCGCAAAATCCCAAGAAAAAGCCGCTTGCTCACAGACAAGCGGCATGAATTCATCCTTCGTTTGCGCCTTATCTGCCGGCGTGACAGCCACGCCGCTGGAATTGGCACCTTGCGCGCATATCCGCGCCGGTTGCCGGGCTTCATCGGGCCAGTCCCTCTGCCGCTCTGGATAAGGTATTCAGTTCTTATTCAGTATAATCCATTCCGTCCCCGGCGTCAAGCCCGGCGGCGCGTTTCTTTCGCATCAGCAAAGAAAAACGGCGGGGCATGAATTCTTCCCTTGCATCCCGGGCCAAAATACGGTATACTGTAGATTGATCCAGCATGTGTATCTGGATCAGAACCGGCGAAGGAGGTTCAAATCCATGGAATGTAAAATCAAGAACAGCGCCGGCACGATCTTCATTTCCGAAGATGTGATGCTGAAGGTCGTCGGCTATGCCGCGCTGGAATGCTACGGCATCGTGGCGATGTCCTCCAAGCGCGCCAAGGACGGGCTGGTGGAATGGCTGGGAAGGGAAAACCTCAGCAAGGGCGTACAGGTGCGCATGGTGGACGATCAGCTGGACGTGGATCTGTTCATCGTGGTGGAATACGGCATTTCCGTCGCCGAGGTGTGCAAGACCATCGTGGAGGTCGTCCGTTACAAGCTGGAGAGCATGACGGGGGTCAAGGTCCGCTCCGTCAATATCTCGGTGGAAGGGATCCGCGTGCAGTAAGCGCGGGACGGAACGGAGGGAATAACCTTTGATTCAGATACAGGCAATCGACGGGCTGCTGCTGCGGGAAATGGTGCTGGCCGGGGCGGCGTTATTGGAAAAGAACCGGGAAATGGTGGACGCGCTGAACGTGTTCCCCGTCCCGGACGGCGATACGGGCACCAACATGTCCCTGACCATGGCCAGCGCCACCCGGGAAATCAATTCCAAGGAATTCCTGCGGGCCGACGAAGCGGCGGAAGCCCTCTCGAAAGGCGCGCTGCGGGGCGCCCGGGGCAACAGCGGCGTCATCACCAGCCAGCTTTACCGCGGCTTCGCCAAAGCCGTCAAGGGCAAGGAGACCCTTTCCCCTGCGGATTTCGCCTTCGGGCTGCAGAAGGGCGCCGAGACAGCGTATAAAGCCGTCATGAAGCCCAAGGAGGGCACCATCCTCACCGTGGCCCGCACCATCGCCGAGGACGCCGTGCGCCAGGCGCAGTCCGCCCCCGAGGACTGGGACGGGCTGTTCAACGTGATATTGCAAAGCGGCGAAAGCATCCTGCGCCGCACGCCGGAAATGCTGCCCGTGCTCAAGCAGGCGGGGGTGGTGGACGCCGGCGGCCGGGGGCTTCTCTTCCTCTATACCGGCTATGCCGCCGTCCTCCGGGGCGAAACCATCGAGGAGGCCGCCGCCCAGGCCGAAGCTGCCGGGGCCGAAGCCGAATTCACCGACGATCACGACGCCATTACGGACGTGACCAACGCGTATCACACGGCCTTTGAGATCCGCAATATCCGGCCCGAAACGCAGGAAAGCGATTTCGACCATTTCCGCCGCCGGCTGAACCGCATCGGCGACATGGTGCACATCGAGCAGGAAAGCGATCTGATCCGGGCCCACGTGCACACGGGCGATCCCGGCCGGGCATTGCAGTACGCCATGGAGCTGGGGGATCTGACGGCCCTGGACATCCGGAACATCGCCCAGGAGCGCCGGGACGCGGAAGCGGAAAAAGCCGCCCACGAGCCGCCCAAGCCCTTCGGCATGGTCAGCGTTTCCCTGGGTGAAGGCTTCAGCCAGATCCTCAAGGACCTGCAGGTGGACGTGGTGGTGGAAGGGGGACAGACCATGAACCCCTCCATCGAGGATCTGCAGAAGGCCATCGATTCCGTCAACGCGGAAACCGTGTTTGTCTTCCCCAACAACGGCAACATCATCCTGGCCGCCCAGCAGGCGGCGGAGCTGAGCGAGAAAAACGTGATCGTGATCCCCACGAAGAACGTGGCCATGGGCATCGCCGGCGCCGTGGCCTTCCAGCCGGACCTGTCCGCCGAGGAGATCGCCCAGCACATGGAGGAATCCGCCCAGCGGGTGCGCACCGGCACCATCACCTTCGCCGTGCGGGACAGCGAGTTTGAAGACCTGCACATTTCCGAGGGCGATATCATCGGCCTGCACAACGGCAAGGTGACCTTCAAATCCGATAACGTCCACGACGTGGCGCTGCAGCTGCTGCAGGCCATCGTCACCGAGGACGACGGGCTGATCACCGTCTACTACGGCCAGGACACCAAGGAAGAGGACGCCCAGGCCCTGGGCGCCGAGATCGAAAAGCTGTATCCCGACTGCGACGTGGAAGTGCACATGGGCGGCCAGCCCCTGTATTACTACCTGCTGGCCGTGGAATGAGCCCCGGCGAGCCAAAACACGAAGGAGGAAATACCAATGAAAAAACTGACTGCCCTGTTCCTGGCAATGCTCCTTTTGCTCCCCGCCCTGGCGCTGGCGGAGCCCGCCCCGGCCTTTGAGCCGCTGGATTTCGGCGATTTCTGCATGGCCATCGACCCGAACATGGTTTACTCCGGCGGCGAAGAAAAGCAGGAGGCCGCGCCCTGGTACACGCTCTATCCCTGCTACACCGAAGAGAACCCGGATACGTCTGTCAATTTCATTATCGTCTGGAGCGAAGAGGTCGTCGATTACGGCGAATTCACGGACGACGACGCGGACGATTACATCTTAACCCTTCACGAGTCCATCGCCGAGGAATATGCCGCTTACGGCCTGAACCTCAGCGATTTCTCCGTGATGGAGATCGGGCTGAGGAAGATAGACGGCAGGGACGCGCTGGTATATACCATGGTTTCCGAGCTGAACTCGTCGATCACCATCTATCAGATGCAGGCCGCCGTTTCCGATCCCGCCTTCGGCCTGTATAATTTCACCGGCACCGCCCTTTCCATGGAGGATCTGAACGAATACATCGTCCCCCTGTTCGATTCCATCACCTGGAACCGCTGAGGGATTGCGCTGAAGAAAAGGGAGGGCCCGGCAGCCCTCCTTTTTGGTTGAATTTTCGCCGCATGCGACAGGCAGAGGAAATACAGATCCCCCGCATGTTTTTCTCTTGACAAATCCTCCAAAAGGGTTACAATATCTGTAATCGCTTTGACGGAGCTAAGCTTTCCCGGGAAGCATGGAAGAGAGTTGGCGGCTGGTGCGAGCCAATCATGCGCGGAAAGGCTGCCTCACTCCCGAGCTGAACGCCTGAAAACCGCAGTAAGGCGTTCCGGATCGCCCCGTTATCACGGCGCAGGGCTTTTATGAGCCTAAAGAGACCGGAAAAACCGGTAACAAGGGTGGTACCGCGGTAAAGAAATTGCTTTATCGTCCCTGAAACGCAGATGCGATTCAGGGGCTTTTATTTTTTCCAAGGAGGCTTGCCCGATATGCGTTCCATCGCCGTATCCAACCAGACGCTGCTGTCCCCCATGCTGAAAAACGCGTCCTTCCGCCAGAAGCTGGAGGCCGCCCGGAAATTGGATCATCTGGGCCTGGAGGCCGTGGAGACCCCGGAGATCGCCGACCCCGAAGGGGATATGCTGCTGATGCGCAGCCTGTGGATGACGGTGAAGCGCAGCGCGCTTTGCTGCCGCACGGGGATCACCCGGGAAAGCGTCGCCCAGGCCTGGGACGCCGTCCGGGGCGCGAAAAAGCCGCGGCTGGCCGTGGCGCTGCCCCTGTCCAGCGCCCAGCTGGAGTATTTCTGCCATTTGAAGCCGCCCAAGGCCCTGGCGCTGATCGGGGAATTGGTCTCCGCCGCCAAGGCGCTGTGCCCCGACGTGGAATTCGTCTGCGAGGACGCGGTGCGGGCGGAAAGGAATTACGTGATCGACGCCGTGAAGGCCGCCGTGGATGCCGGCGCCGGGCGGATCACCCTGTGCGATTCCGCCGGGCAGAGCCTGCCGGAAGAGATCGCCGCCCTGGTGCGGGATGCCCGCGCCGCGGCGGGGGAAGGCACGGTGCTGGCCGTCCGCCCCGGGAACGAGCTGGGATTGGCGATCTCCTGCGCCGTGGCCGCGCTGCAAGCCGGCGCGGACGAGGTCAAAACCTCCTGCCTGGATGAAAACGCCCTCAGCGCCGTGCAGATGGCCCGCCTGTTCCGGGCCCGGGGCGCGGACCTGCAGCTGGAAAGCCCTCTGGACATTACCCGGGTGGAGCGCACCGCCGCCGAGATCCGGGAGCTCCTGGCCGACAGCGGCAAAAATACGCCCTTCGACGCCCCCGTCTTCTCCCGGGGCGGAGAGGAAACCCTCCCCGCCGGGGCGGACGACGCGGCGCTGCAGAAAGCCGTGCTGGCCCTGGGCTATGATCTGAACGAAGAGGACGCCCAGCACGTGCGGGACGCGGTAGCCCGGGAGGGCAAGGGCCGGGCGCTGACCCGGGCCGAATTGGAGGCCGTGATCCTCTCCTCCGCCCAGCAGGTGCCCGCCACCTACCGGCTCCGGAGCTATCTGATCAACAGCGGCACCGCCATCACCGCCACCGCCCACGTGACGCTGGAAAAGAACGGCGAGCTCCTCTCCGGCCTGTGCGCCGGGGACGGCCCCATCGACGCCGCTTTCCTGGCCATCGAGCAGATCATCGGCTGCCATTACGAAATGGACGATTTCCAGATCGCCGCCGTCACCCAGAACCGGGAGGCCATGGGCGACGCCCTGGTGAAGCTGCGCTGCGGCGGCCGGGTCTACGCCGGCAAGGGCATTTCCACCGACATCAACGGCGCCGCCATCCGGGCGTACCTGAACGCCCTGAACAAGATCGCCTACGAGGAGAAAACCGTATGAAGCTGAGCTTTGCCACGGGCGACTGGCCCTTTTCCCTGCGGCAGTGCATGGATCTGGCCCGGGAAATGCGCTATGACGGGCTGGAGATCTCCCAGCGCAGCCTGGAGACCCTGTCCGCCGGCGGCGCGCCCTTCTCCCCCGCCCGATTGATGGAAACCGCCCGGATGCTGAACGACGAAAACCTGGCCGTCGCCTGCCTGGCGGCGGAAAAGGACTGGACGGAGGAAGACGTTTTCTCCCTCCTGTCCCTGGCACGGGAGCTGCGCTGCCCCTGCGTGGCGCTCCCGATCCGGGAGACCCCGGAAATGGGCGCGGCGGGCCGGATCGCCCCCGTGCTTTCCAAGGCCGCGCAGCTGGGCGTCACCCTGGTGATCCCCACCTGCGGCCCCTATGCCGATACCGGCAGGCTGAAAACGCTGCTGGACCGCTTCGCCTCCGATTTTCTGGGCGCGGCCTGGCATCTGCCCTGCGCCGCCGCCGCGGGCAAGACCCCGGAGGACATCGTCACCGATCTGGGCGCCTACATCCGCCACGTATACCTGTGCGACGGCACGGTGGAAAAGGGCGAAGCGCAGCCCCGGCTGCTGGGGGAAGGGGAGCTGCCCCTTTCCGACGTGTTCGCCGCCCTGCGCTCCATCAGCTACGATGGCTTTTTCTCCTTCGACTGGACCCCGGGCAAGGGCGTGATGGGCCAGGCGGACGTGGTGCTTTCCCATTTCGCGGCCATGGCCCGGCCTCTGGGGCGGGACCCGCGCCGCGCCCGGCATCACCTGTATGAAAACCGCCGGGGAAACGGCAAATACATCTGGAAAAAGGAAATCATCATCGAATCCACCTTCTCCCAGATGCTGGACCGGGTGGTGGAGGAATTCCCGGACCAGTACGCCTTCCGCTACACCACCCTGGATTACACCCGCACCTACGCCCAGTTCCGGGACGACGTGGACGAGTGCGCCCGGGCGCTGATCGCCATGGGGGTGCGCCGGGGGGCGAAGGTGGCCGTTTGGGCCACCAACGTGCCCCAGTGGTACATCACCTTCTGGGCCACGGTAAAGATCGGCGCAGTGCTGGTGACCATGAACACCGCCTACAAGATCCATGAGGCGGAATACCTGCTGCGCCAGAGCGACACCCACACCCTGGTGCTGGTGGAGGGCTGGCGGGATTCGGACTACGCCGGCATCATCCGGGAGCTGTGCCCGGAGCTGAGCCATTCCGCCCCCGGAGAGGCGCTGCATCTCAAGCGCCTGCCCTTCCTGCGCAACATCGTCACCGTGGGCTTTTCCATGAAGGGCTGCCTCACCTGGGAGGAATTCCTCACCCGCAGCCGCCGCACCCCCCGGGAAGCGCTGCTGCGGCGGGCGGCGGAGGTGCGGCCGGACGACGTATGCAACATGCAGTACACCTCCGGCACCACGGGCTTCCCCAAGGGCGTGATGCTCACCCACCGGAACATCGTCAACAACGGCAAGTGCATCGGCGACCGGATGGACCTGTCCACCGCGGACCGGATGATGATCCAAGTGCCCATGTTCCACTGCTTCGGCATGGTGCTGGCCATGACCGCCTCCATGACCCACGGGACCAGCCTCTTCCCTCTGCCTTACTTTTCCCCCAAGCCGGCCCTGGCCTGCATCCATCAGGAAAAGATCACCTGCTTCCACGGCGTGCCCACCATGTTCATCGCCCTGCTGGAGCATCCGGATTTTCCCAAGACCGATTTTTCCCACATGCGCACCGGCATCATGGCCGGCTCCCCCTGCCCCATCTCCGTGATGCGGGACGTGGTGAACAAAATGCACATGACGGAAATCACCATCGTTTACGGCCAGACGGAGGCCAGCCCGGGCTGCACCATGTCCTCCACGGACGATCCGCTGGAGGTGCGCGTGGCCACGGTGGGCCGGGCGCTGCCGGAAATCGAATGCCGGATCGTGGACCCGGAAACCGGCGAGGAGCTGCCCGACAACGTGACGGGCGAATTCGTGGCCCGGGGCTACAACATCATGAAGGGCTACTACAAAATGCCCCGGGCCACCCAGAGCGCCATCGACAAGGACGGCTGGCTGCACACCGGGGACCTGGCCTGCCGCACCCCCGAGGGCAATTACCGCATCACCGGCCGGCTCAAGGACATGATCATCCGCGGCGGCGAGAACATTTACCCCAAGGAGATCGAGGAATTCATCTACACCCACCCCAAGGTCTCCGACGTGCAGGTGATCGGCGTTCCGGACGAGCAGTACGGCGAGGAAATCATGGCCGTGGTGATCCTCAAAGAAGGACAAACCATGACCGAGGACGAATTAAAGCAATTCGTGCGGGACCACATGGCCCGGCACAAGACCCCCCGGTACGTGCGGTTCGTGGACGCGTTCCCCACCAACGCGGCGGGCAAGATCCTCAAATACAAAATGCGCCAGGACGCCGTGGAGCTCCTCAAGCTGCAAAAGGCCAATTCCATCGAAACAGCCTGACAATAGAGAACAGAAAGGAAGCGCACATCCATGGAAATCAAAATGAACCTCACCACCGCCCCCAAGCAGAAACCCGACGAAAGCAACCTGGGCTTCGGCAAGATCTTTACCGATCACATGTTCGTCATGGATTGGGACAGCGAAAACGGCTGGCATGACGCCCGGATCGAGCCCTTCGGCCCCCTGGTGCTGCATCCCGCCGCCACGGTGTTCCATTACGGCGCGGAGATTTTCGAGGGCCTGAAGGCCTACCGCCGCCCCGATGGGGACGTGCAGCTGTTCCGCCCCTGGGAGAATATCAAGCGCCTCAACAATTCCGCCGAGCGCCTGAGCCTGCCCCAGGTGGACGAGGAATTCGCCCTGGAAGCCCTCAAAAAGTTCGTGGCCCTGGAAAAGGACTGGGTGCCCTCCGCGCCCGGCACCAGCCTGTATCTGCGCCCCTTCCTCTTCGGCAATGACGAAACGCTGGGCGTGCACACCATCCACCACGCCAAATACGTGGTGATCGCCTCCCCCGTGGGCGCGTACTACGCCGAGGGGCTGAACCCCGTCAAGATCATGATCGAGACCCGGGACGTCCGCGCTGTCCGCGGCGGCACGGGCTATACCAAGTGCGGCGGCAACTACGCCGCCTCCATGCGCGCCGGCGACCGGGCGGCCGCCGAGGGCTATTCCCAGGTGCTGTGGCTGGACGGCGTGGAGCGCCGCTACATCGAGGAAGTGGGCGCCATGAACGTCATGTTCCTCATCAACGGCACCGTGGTCACCCCCGCCCTCACCGGCTCCATCCTGCCGGGCATCACCCGCAAGAGCTGCATCGAGCTGCTGCGGGAAATGGGCTACACCGTGGAAGAACGCCTGCTGCCCGTGGAGGAGCTCTCCCAGGCCCTCAAGGACGGCTCCCTCACCGAAGCCTGGGGCTGCGGCACCGCGGCGGTCATCTCCCCCATCGGCGAGCTGCGCATGGGCCAGGCCCATTACCAGGTGGCCGACGGCGGCATCGGCAAGCTCTCCCAGAAGCTGTACGATACCCTCACCTCCATCCAGTGGGGCACCGCTCCCGACACCCATCAGTGGACCTGCAAAGTGTAAAATACGGCAGCAATAAAATCATATAATGGGAAGGGGGCTTTCTTTTCGGAAAAAGAAAGCCCCCTTTCCTTACCCATCCCCAAAGAAAACCTCTTGGGCAAAAAACCTCTTTGGATATCCTTGGGATGCGCATTCGGGAAATCATGATAAAATCTGCGTTTTTCATGGACGAAAGCGCCCGGGTTGTGTTATACTAAGATATTGAATTATATGCGATCGGAAGGAGGGCTCCCCCGTGGCGGATAGCGCGTATGAGCTGCTGGCCCTGGCCATGCGGTACGTGTTCGTGCTGGCAGGCGCGCTTTTGCTGTGGCGGGCCTTCCGCTGGATGCGCCGGGACGCCCGGCAGTATCAAAGGGACATGCGCGCCCTACCCGATGCCGGGCTGGTGGGCGAGGTGGTGGATCTGCGCACCGGCCAGGCTCAGCCCCTGCCCCGGGAAGGCACCATCGGCGCGTCCCGGGAGTGCGATATCCGGGTGAAGGATACGGGCGTCAAGCGCAATCACGCGCTGTTCACCTTCGAGGACGGCAAGGGCATGCGCATCGTTCCCCGCCTGGGGGCCCGGGTGCTGCTCAACGGCCGGGAAATCGGCGGCAGCGGCTACGCCCTGCACGGCACCCGGCTGCAGCTGGGCAACGCGGAATTGCGGGTGCGCCTGTTCGCCGGGCTCAACGTGCCCTTCTATCCCGCCTGGCAGCAGGAAGCGCCGGATGTGACGCTGGAGAATTTTTCCTTTGTGGAGGAAAACGCTCCCGCGCCCCTGCCCTTCCCCGCCCCCGGCTTTGACGCGGCGGAAACGGCGGAGGACGGCGCCGACGGCTTCCCCCAGCCCGACGCTTACGACGGCGGCTATACCGACGACGGGCAGATGACCTGGCAGTACGCCTATTCCCTGGAGGATCTGCGCAGGGCCCAGGAAGAAGCGGCCCAAATGCAGAGCGAAAGCCTGAAAGCGGACCTGGAGGAGGGCGAGGCCCTGCCCTACGAAAGCCCCGTTCCCCGGCGCAGAAGGAGGAGCGAACGCCATGGCTAAGAATCCTTCCCGCCAGCGCAATTCAGCCCGGGGCATGACGGCGGTCTCCATGCTGTTCTTTTTCGCCGGCTTTCTGCTGCTGGCCCTGAAAAGATGGGAATGGCAGTGTTTCCTGCTGGCCGCCGTGGTGCCCGCCCTGATCTTCGCGGGCAACGAGATCCTGCCCCACCTGTTCCCCTCGGACCGGCTGCTGCTGTGCCTGACGAATTTCCTGTGCGCCCTGGGGGTGCTGATCCTTTACCGCATTTCCCCCGAGAGGGGGCTCACCCAGGCCCTGAATTACGGCGTGGGCGTGGGCGGCATGGTTTTATCCGCCCAGCTGGTGCGCCACGTGAGATCCTGGAAGCTGCTGACGCTGCTGATGATGGCGGGCAGCATGGCGCTGCTGGCCCTGCCGCTGCTCATCGGCAAAGAGCAGAACGGCGCGAAAAACTGGATCTGGATCGGCGGCCATTCCCTCCAGCCCAGCGAGATCGTGAAGCTGGCGCTGCTGCTGTGCATGTCCTATCTGCTTTCCCGGCGGAAAGCGCTGCTTTCCATCCTGTTCGGCGGTGCGTGCCTGGCCATGCTGATGCTGCAGAAGGATCTGGGCACCGCCCTGCTGTATTACGGGCTGTGCCTGGCCATGCTCTTTGCCGCCACGGGCAGCCTGCTGCTGGTGGGCGCGGGGCTGGCGGGGGGCGCAGGCGCCGCGGTGCTGGGCTATAAAATGTTCAAGCACGTCAAGGACCGCCTGGCCGTCTGGCAGGACCCCTGGAAATACGCCAACGACGCAGGCTATCAGATCGTCTATTCCTTCATCGCCATCGCCAACGGCGGGCTGTGGGGCACGGGCCTGGGCCTGGGCAACGCATCCTCCACCATCCCGGAAGCATACAACGATTTCATTTTCCCCGTGATCCTCAACGAATTCGGCCTGATCTTCGGAGTGATCGTGGTGCTGATGTACCTGTTCATCGTCATCCGCGCCGTGATGATCGCCCGGCGCTCCAACACCCTGTTCCACGCCCTGCTGGCCGTGGGCTGCGCGGCGCTGATCACCCTGCAGGCCTTCGTCATCATCGCCGGCAACATCAAATTGATCCCCCTCACCGGCGTCACGCTGCCCTTCATCAGCTACGGCGGCACCTCCATGCTCTCCAGCCTGTGCATGATCGGCTTCCTCCAGGGCATCGCCAGCCGCAACCGGGCCAGCGTGGCGGAAGACCGGGCCCTGGCCATGCAGGGAGGTGACGCGCCGTGAAGAAGCTGCGCAAGAATATGCTGCGGCTGGCCTTCGTGCTCTGCGGGCTGCTGCTGCTGCTCATCGCCTACGGGGCGTACACCGTCTCCGTCAACGGCAACCGCTGGTATTCCTCTCCCAAAAACAGCTACGCCCGCAGCAAACGGCAGAACGTGATCCCCGGCCGCATCCTGGACCGCAGCGGCACGGTGCTGGCGGATTCCGACGCGGAGGGGGCGCGCCTTTATCCTGAAGACGAAAGCCTGCGCCGCGCCACGGTGCACGCCGTGGGCAGCAGCGCCTTCAATATGAAAAGCAGCGCGGAATACTTCTGCTCCGCCTATCTGTACGGCGCCCGGGTGTCTTTCCCGGAGCGGCTGAGCGCCGCGCTGCGGGGAGAAAAGCTCCAGGGCGACGACGTCAAGCTGACCATCGACGGCCCCCTGTCCGTCTACGCCGCGTCCCTGTTCCCGACGGGCAAAAAGGGCGCCGTCACCGTGATGAATTACAAAACCGGGGAAGTGCTGTGCATGCTGTCCTTCCCCGCCTTCGATCCCCGGGATACCTCCGCGGCCCCCGCGGGCTCCTCCACCAACCGCTGCACCCAGACCCTCACCGCCCCCGGCTCCACCTTCAAGATCGTCACCGCCGCCGCGGCCATGAAAAACCTGGCCGACTGGCAGGGGCGCACCTACCTGTGCACCGGCGTGCTGCAGGCCGGGGACCGGGAGATCACCGACGCCGGCACGGACCGGACGGCGGGAAAGCTGACCCAGCACGGATCGGTGACAATGAAGGAAGCCTTTGCCCAGAGCTGCAACAACACCTTCGCCCAGATCGCCCTGTCGGTGGGGGATCAGGCCCTGCGCAGGGCCGCGGAGGATTTCGGCTTCAACGACGCCTTCCTCTTCCGGGATCTGGTGGTGGAGGATTCCAGATACCCCACGGAGAACCGCACGGAATATGAAATCGCCATGACCGGCATCGGCCAGAGCGCCCTGGGGGCCTCTCCCCTGCACATGTGCATGATCGCCGGGGGCATCGCCAACGGCGGGCAGATGATGGAGCCCTGGATGATCCGGGAAGCCGATTCCGCCTCCGGCAGCCGCCGGGCCGCCTTCTCCGCCCAGGCTTACCGCCGGGCCCTGAACGCCCAGCAGGCCAAGGTCCTCAAGGAATACATGCGCGCCGTGGTCACAGGCGGCACGGGCAGCCGCGCCGCCATCCCCGGCAAGGCCGTCTGCGGCAAAACCGGCACCGCCGAGCTGGACGACCCCAAGAATCCAGGCGGCACCATCGTCAACGCCTGGTTCGTGGGCTTTCTGGACGAGACCGACGCCCCCTACTGCCTGGCCGTCATGGTGGAAAACGCCGAAAACGGCGGCGGCACCGTGGCGGCCCCCATCGCAAAGCAGATCTTTTCCTGGCTGCTGAACAACGGCATCAGCCCCTGAAACGAGGAGCAATTATGATCGACGTGACCCTGCTTGGTGTTTCCGCCCTCCTGCCGCTGCCGGAAAGGGCGCTCACCGCCGCGGTGCTTGCCTGCGGCGGGCGGAGCATCCTGTTCGACTGCGGCGAGGGCACCCAGACCGCCGCGCGGAAGGCGGGGGTCAGCCTGATGAAATGCGATCTGATCGCCCTGACCCACTACCACGGCGACCATGTGTTCGGCCTGCCCGGGCTTTTGCAGACCCTGGGGGTCATGGGCCGCACGGAGCCCCTGACGGTCACAGGCCCGGAAGGGCTGCAGTCCGATCTGCGGCCTCTGATGCAGGCGGCGGGAGAATTGCCCTTCCCGGTGGCGCTGCAGCCCTGGGAGGAAGGTGGCATTTCCCTTTCCGCCCTGCATCCACAATGGCCCGTTTTGGCCCGTCTCGCCGCCTTCCCCACCTGCCACCGGGGAAAAAGCCAGGGTTACCTGTTCACCCTGGGCCGGGCCGGGGCGTTCCGCCCGGAGGCCGCCCGGGCGCTGAATGTGCCCACAAGGCTGTGGAGCGCGCTGCAGAAGGGCGAAACGGTGCAGACCGAAAACGGCCCGGTCCGGCCCGAACAGGTGCTGGGGCCGGCGCGGCGGGGGCTGCGCTTCGTCTTCACCGGCGATACCGCCCCCTGCCCGGCCATCGCCGACGCCGCCCGGGACGCGGACCTGATGATCCTCGAAGCCACCTACGGCGAAGACAGCCAGGCGGAAGAAGCCAACCGCTACGGGCACATGACCTTTTCCCAGGCCGGGGCTGCCGCGGCGGAAAGCGGCGCCCGGCAGGTGTGGCTGGCCCATTTTTCCCAGCGCATCGAGGATCCGGAATCGTATCTGCCCCTGGCCCGGGCCCATTGCCCCGCCGCCGTCTGCGGCCGGGACGGGCTACATGCGACGCTGGTTTTCCCCGCCGGATAAAAAAGCGACGCCCGGCGCTTGCGTCCCGCCGGCAGTTATGCTATAATCAGCATGCTGTGCGCCTGTAGCTCAGCAGGATAGAGCGTTCGCCTCCTAAGAAAAAGGCCGACTACCACCTTTTCTGGAAGCTGAAAACGGGCCAGATGCGGAATTGATCCGAAATTGTGGTCACTCCGATGCCTCTTGATCCGGAGGTCAAAATCAGCAGGTGGGAAAATGTCCTACCGCCAAAATTAGAAAAGCTGATTAGAAGTCGACCTTCCCGATTAGCAAAAACCACTCCCAAGCACCACGGTGAACAATCACCGAAATCTCGAAAGCCTTGGAAAATAAGGACTTTCGAGAACGAGGTCCCGTAGCTCAGCAGGATAGAGCGGTCGCCTCCTAAGCGACAGGCCGTGGGTTCGAATCCCGCCGGGATCACCATTTTACCTACCAGATCGACAGAAATCTGCTAACGGATGAATGCTCCTGTTAGCAGATTTCTAATTCTTTTCCCTGATTTCTAATCGACCTTTGCTGACGCCCCTTCTTCAGTATCTAATTTTTTCGGACGATCGTGCTAACTTTGGTGGACGGTGCCTATAGCGTTTTCTAAACCTGGCAATACTGTGTTGGATACGTCGGTGTAGATGATGCTTCGCAGATGATCCATCCGGACATCCAGCTCCACACTCAGTTCGGCGCAGCGCTTCAGTTCATCGGTCATACTTTCATCAAAGCTGTTGCCTTTTTTGTATCGCAACTGATGCTCCAGACTGGCCCAGCTGTCCATGGCGATGGTGCGCAGCTGCACTTCGGCCCGCATGATCCGCTTTTCGTGTTCAAGAAAAATCGGCACGGCCACAATCAGATGCAGGCTGCGGTAGCCATTGGGCTTGGGGTTCTGAATATAATCCTTCCTTTGGATCAACGAAATATCATCCTGCTTGAGCAGGGCCTCCGCAAGCTTATACACATCATCCTCAAAAGAACAGATCACCCTGATGCCGGCAATATCATTCAGCCCTTTTTCGATGCTCTCCACAGTGATTGGAAGTCCTCTGGCTACCAACTTGTTGTGAATGCTGATGGGCTGCTTCAGCCTTGTATGAATACTGCTGATGGGCTGACGGTCAAACCGTAGAGAAAACTCTTCGTTGAGTACGTTCAGCTTGGTTTCAATCTCCATCATGGCACATTTGTAATAGGACATCAGGCGCGCAAATTCGTAGGTCTTTTGCAGCGCCCATTCCACCATATCCGGGCTGATGATTTGCTCAAGCTGACTGAACCGGCTGGCGTCATTTGGGGACAGTTCGTTCATTTCCATATCACCCATTAAGCTTTTTGAAGGGTTTTGTTCTGCTGCAGAAACAGCGAGACGGCATCAAACACACCTTCAATGATCAGCGTAATGCCCGTGAA
>CACWLP010000017.1 GCA_902761755.1 uncultured Eubacteriales bacterium
TGACCGCTCCTCGGACCGGCAAAGCCGGTCCTGCGGATTTAAAATCGAAGGACTGCGGCCCTTCGATGCATCCCAGGGGTATTTTGTCGACAGTCTGACGGACGGAAGCGTATCTGCTTCCGCCCGTATGGATTCATTTAGCCGGCATTATCCGAAAACCGCCCGGAGGATATCCAGCTCCTCATCGGTGAACGGGATTTCGAAGGTTTCGTTTCCTTCGGCCCCAAAGCGGTAAACCAGCTTCGCTTCTTCCTCGCCTTCCGCTTTCTCCACCGGCATTTCGTCCCCCGCGGCGCTGACCAGCACGATCTTGCCGTCCGCCAGCTTGTACGTGCCGCTTTCCTGGCCGCCGTCCGTTTCTTCGCCGTGAACGTGCGATCGTCGAAGAAGGTCAGCGTGATCCGCTCTTCTTCGTCTTTCACCTTCAGCACCACCTTGGGCGTCTGGACAGCCGGGTTGGGATCGGGATCGGGCTCCGGATCCGGTTCGGGGTCCGGTTCAGGATCGGGCTCCGGATCGGGTTCGGGCTCCGGCTCGGGATCGGGGTCCGGTTCAGGATCCGAGTCGGGATCGGGGTCCGGTTCAGGATCCGGCTCGGGATCGGGGTCCGGTTCGGGATCCGGCTCGGGATCGGGGTCCGGTTCAGGATCCGGCTCGGGATCGGGGTCCGGTTCGGGCTCCTCTTCCTTTTCCAGCTCCACCGACAGGATCACCCCGCCGCCCTTGGGCACCACCAGGAAGAAATTGCCCGCCGCGTTCTTGAGCAGCTCCGTTTTTTCGTTCAGGCCGTTGAAGGCGGCTTTCAGGCTGTATTTTGCATCCAGCGACGTTTTCAGCACCACCGTGTCGCCTTCCTTGGCGGTGTCGTAATCGTGGCTCTTGGTCAGCGCGCCGCCCGGAGGACGGCCTGTTTATTGATCCTTCTTTTCGTTATCGTCCTTGGCGAAGATGGACAGGACGGCGATCAGGCAGCCGCCCGCGAATACCGCCAGCCAGCTGTGCCGGTAGGAGCCGGACAGCGTGCCCCACACGATCATGACCAGCACCGATACAATGGAGATGACGGGGATGAGTTTTTTCGTGTCCATGGAAGCCTCCTTTCCCGCGCGCCATGGGCGCCGCGACCGTCCTTACGGTTCCTTCCGTTTCTGGTTCAGCCCGTTCAGTTCCCTGATTTCGGCTTTGTATCTCAGATAAATGATCAGCCAGATGATCATGAATACCACCAGCTGGACGCCCGCGACGATCAGCACGTCCGTAAAAGTGCCGCACCAGTTCAAGAAGAGCAGATGGAAAGCCCGAAAGCAGACGCGGCCCGGATGCTTCTTCCCGCCGTTTTAAGAAAAAGGGACAATGAATATCATGCTTGTTCGTTTACAGCATATCAGGAAGACCGCCGATTTTCAAGCGGTTTGGCGCAAGCGGTAGCAAAAGCGGCGCGAGCGGTTGGAAAAAGCATCCAGTCCCCGATGATCCGGTTTCAGGATACTCCTTTTTTCGATTTGCCCGCAAAAAACCGGCGGCAGGCATCGCGCTCGCCGCCGGGCAGATCCCGAAGAACCCCGGGGTGGTTTGGAGGGGCCGCAGCCCCTCCAAGCGGAATCCGCAGCAGCGAAGCGTGCGCTGCGAGGAGCATTTTTGCTAAAGCAGAGCATGCCCTGCGAGAGCAAAAATGCTTCCCTTGCGCCTTTTCCGCTCGGGAGTCCCGCAGGGACGAGAGGAAAAGGCGTTTTATGTCGATCAAATGGAGGATCCATTTGATCGAAGGGGCTGTGCAGCAGCCCCCTGGGTATCAGCCGTTGTGGCTGCGGACACGGCGGACGGCCAGAACGGCGGCCAGCAGGGCCGCGGCGCAGAGCGCCGTCTGGATCCACAGTCCGGTTTTATCTCCTTGCTGCGTGCCGGAAAAACCGCCGCCGGGGAACCCGCCGGAAAAGCCGGACGGCCCGCCGGGCGGCTGATCGGCAGCCGGTGCAGCCGCCTGCGCCGTGCTTTCCGGCCGGCCGGTGGGCTGGGCGGATTGGGGCGCGGGGGTGCCCGCCGTCCGGGCGCTTTCCCCGCTGCTGCCCGCGCTTCCGCCGAAGGAATCGTCACCTTCCTGCCCCGGCGCCTGCGGGAACCCCTCGGGCGGGGCAGCGCCGCCCTGCTGGCCGGAAAAATCCGGCATTCCGGAGGGCATACCGCCGCCAGGCATGCCGCCGGGGCCGCCGTTGCCGGGGCCGCCGTTGTTCATGCTGCCCATATCGGCGGTGGAAATATCGCTGGCGTCGATGAGGGCGGTGCTGCTGCGCTGGCCCTCGCTGGTGGAAGGAATGCTTCCCTCCAGCTGGCCGCGCACGCTTTCCCCGCGCTTTGCGCAGAAGGTCTGCAGGGTGGAAACGCCCTTTTCAAAGGCTTCCATATCATAGAAGGCGGAGGCGTCCTTTTCCAGATAAGGCGTGATCATTTCCTTCACCCGGGCGATCTCCTCCGCCAGCCAGCCGCTTTCAATGTTTTCGGAAATGAATCGGTCATACGCTTCGTGATAAGCGGCCAGGGCCTCTTCATCGCTGAAGATCCAAGCGACCAGCGGCCTTGAATCCACCGTGCCCCCGCTGACGGGGGAATCGATGGGGCTGTTCACGGTGGAGGTAGCGTTCTGAGACGCGGAGAAGCCGCCGAAGCCCAGATTGTAATCCCAGGGGATGATGATCAGCTTGCCTTTTTCTTCATACAGATAGTAATTGTGCACCATCATGCCGGTATAGCTGTCGCCGTTGCAGAGGAAATCGTGCACCGCCAGATAGCGGATCACTTCGTCCTTGTTCACCACGCTGTCCAGGTCTTCCTTGGCGTTCAGCTTTTTCAGGGATTCGATCAGGCGGGTTTTGTCCTTGGTTTTGATTTTCGTTTTGGCGTTGTTGAAAATATTGCTGTAGCTGTTCGGATCGTCGTTGGAGTAGATCAGCTTCACGTCGTCGTTGCCCATGCCGAAATTGAAGCCGCCTAACATGGCGCTCTTGGGCCAGCCGTTGCCGGAATCGGTCCGGTCCGGGCTTTTGCCGTCCGTCGGCTGCGCCGGAGTCTCCGGCGCGGCGGGCGCCGGCTGAGCGCCGTTTTCATCCGACGCGCCGGAATCGCCGGAGGACGTCTGATCCGGCCGGGCGCGGCCGCCGTCGGAAGGCGCAAAATCTCCCTGGGGCAGCTGCGGCGCGCCGCCGTCTGCCGGCCCGCCGGAGGAGCCGCCGAAGGACGCGCCGTTCTCATCGGAAGCCGGGGCGGCGCCGGCTGCGGGCGCTTCCGTGGCCTGGGCCGCGTCGTCCTTCTCCCGGAATTTCTCTATATCGAAATCCCGGCCGTTGCCCCGGCCGCCGCCGAAGCCCAGGCTGTCCGGCTTGTACAGTTCGCCCTGGGTCATGCCGTTGCGGTCCATAAAGGCGTCCTCCACGCCCTCCACCGCCAGGTACAGCCCCCAGGGCTCGCCGTTGACGTTGATCTGCACATAGCTGCACAGCGGGGCGGGCACGTCCATGCGCCCCATCAGGGTGTAGGCCAGGTAATCCTTCATCATGGTGGCGTCCTGGATCATGTTGTTCAGGCTCAGCTTATCCAGGCCGTGGTAGGTCATGCCCTTTACGTAATGATCGAATTCCACCTTGAAGGAATACCGGGTGGAGCCCATGGTGGCCACGGAGGACAGGGAGGTGTTGCCCTTGCCGCGGATGGCGACGTGGCTGAATTTTTCGCCGTCCACGGCGATATTGCAGTCCGCGTATTCCTCCGCCGTGGCGTTTTTGATGAAGTCCTCCCAGTTTTCCATGGTGATGTCGATGGTGTGCACCCGGCTCTGATCGAACAGAAGCCCTTCATACCCCACGGTATGGCTGCCGTCGCCGCGCACGGGCTCCACCACGCCCCACAGACACACCGCCGCCAGCAGCATCACCACTGTGGCGATGCCCACGATACGGTCCGCTTTCTTTGTTCTCAGCATGGGATCACCCCATATAATCGCCGTTGTAGCTCACCAGCACCGCGCTGCTGACGCCATTCATCTCGGACAGGCGGGTGATGAAATCGGTATCGCCGTTTTTCAGCATCACTTCGTAGGTCAGTTCGATGCTGCCCTTCTGGGCGCTCTTGCTCTTGACCGAGGCCTTTTCGGTGTTTTCCTTCAGGTACTTTGCCACGCTCTCCTCCGCTTCGCCGCCGTCGCAGGCGATCACGGCGATGAAGGGCTTCTGGGCGGATTTGCGGTTGCAGAACACGATCAGGATCAGGCCGATGATCACGCTGCCCACGATGGCCAGGGGGATCATCCCCGCCGCCAGCACGATGCCCCCCGCGATGGCCCAGAAGAGGAAGGCGATATCCATGGGCTCCTTGATGGCGGTGCGGAAGCGCACGATGCTGAGCGCGCCCACCATGCCCAGGGACAAAACCACGTTGGACGTGACGGCCAGGATCACCATGGTGGTGATCATGGTCATGGCGATCAGCGATCCGCCGAAGGCCTGGGAAAACATCACCCCGGCATAGGTCTTTTTGTACACGAAGAAGATGAACAGCCCCAGGCAGAAGCTGAGGGCCAGGGAGATGGCCATATCGGTCAGGGATACGGCGGTGACGTTTTCCAGGAAAGAGGATTTGAAGATGTCGTTGAAGGTCATGGCTTTTTACACTCCTTATTGCTCGTATGGCTTGTTTCAGCAGTAAATGCGGCAGGCCGCGTATTTGGAAAAGGCCGTGGGCGTACGGCTTTTGAGGGCCGCGGCTTTGCGGATGATGCCGGGCAGGTACTCGTCCCACTTGACCTCCAGCAGCGTCACGTCGTCCTCGATGGGCAGCGTCAGGCCGTCGGGGTTCAGGAAATCCCGGGGCGATCCGGTGCGGATGTTCCAATCGATGGTGACGCGCACGTTGCCGGGGCCGTAGACGAAGGGCACCCGTTTGTATTCCACCACGGTTTTGGGGGCCAGGCGACGGGTTTTCATGTCCACGTACAGGGCGGCCAGCAGGGGGCGTTTGCCGGTGATCATCCAGGAAATATCCCCCCGGAGGATCTTTTCCGTTTCCTCCAGGGTCAGCCGTTCCTGGGGCTTGCAGCCCACGCCGTCCCGCTTGATCTTGCATTCCAGCATGATGTAGGACAGATCGTCGTTGTAATAGCGGATACGGAATTTCCGCCGCTCGTTGACGCCGTCCAGCTTTTCGTGCAGCGCGGTATCGGCAAGATCATCGAAGTACAGGCTGCGGATGCGGTAATAGCCCTTCTCCGCCGCATGGGGGTCGATCTGCGCCACGGCGCCCAGATTCGCCCGGATCGCCGCCGCGTCCCCGGGCGATATGATATGCTTTACCTCGTGCCGGTAATCCAATCCTCCGTTCCTCCCTCTCGCTGTAAAATCAAGCAGATTGCTTTCAGCGGTTTCATTCTATCAAAAGAAATCGGAAATATTATTGTAAAATTGTAAACAAACCGCGGGAAAATCGGCCCAAACGATAAACAGGATATGAACAAATTGAAAAGAGCCTGCTTCAGCGCGTCCGGAAAAACCGCCGGGGCCGGGTCGGCCGGCCTATTCCTTCCGGCTGTTCTCTCGCTCGTGCTTTTTATTGTATGCAATGCCCGGCCCGCTGTCAGCATTTCGCCCCGGCCATGCAAGGAAAAGCGCGCGCACTTCGGCCCCTCCGGCAACGAACCGCATCTCTGGCCGGACGCAAGCGGAAGCCTTTGACAAGCATGCGATCTATGCTATAATAAACCCGAGTGAAAGAAGCCTGCGTCCGCCCGGAAAGAAACGGCATACTTCCTTGGCTCGCCGCGGCGTGCGGCAGGGCGCGGGAAGGAATCTTGCTTGATTGCCCGGATCGCCGCCGTCCGTGCGCCCCCGCGGGTGCATCCCGCTTCCCTGTCTGTTCGTCCAAACACACAGCCTTCCCGTCCGCTTCGATCACAGGAAGAAGGAGTACAATCGATATGGACATGTACCTGGCTCTGCTGCTCTTTTCCTTTATCATCCTTTTGTACTGGGTCATTACGGAATTATTCACCTTTTTCTTCCGCCTGACCGGGCTGCCGGCGGAGAAGGCGCGTTTTCAGGTGATTTCGCTGCTCACCGGCACCGGCTTCACCACGCGGGAGAGCGAGATCATCCTGTCCTCCCGGCAGCGGCGCCGGCTCGCGCGGATCACCATGCTTTTCGGCTATGTGTTCAACGTCACCATCGTTTCGGTGTTCATCAACGTGATCATCTCCATGAAGGCCGTTCAGGCCGGGCATCAGCTGCTGGGCTTCCTGATCCCGCTGGGAACGGCCGCCCTGATCTTCATTTTCATGCGCGTGCCGAAAATCCACGCCTGGGGCGCCAATCTCCTCCGCCGTCTGGCGGACCGCTTCTTTGACCGGCAGGAAACCTTCAACGCCGTCATGCTCATCGACAACATCGGCTCCGAATCCATCGCCCAGCTCACCCTCCGGCACATTCCGGACGAATACCGGGGCCGCAGCCTTGCCGAAACCCGGCTGCGGGCGGAAACCGGCATCCTGGTGATGCTGGTGGAGCGTCCGGGCGAAAAGCCGCTGCCGGCCCGGGCGGAAACCGTTTTTGAACCCGGCGATAAGCTGACCGTTTTCGGGGATTACGGCACGATCTGCAGGGCCTTCCATGCCCGGGAGCATTTCGCGGACGACTGACCGCCGCCCTTCTCGCGGCAATTAACAAAAAACCGTTTTCAGCCATTAAAATAAAAAATCGACTTTCAGTCGAAAAACGCTTGACAAGCCGGCAGGCGGGCGATAGAATGATAATCGACCGCCAGTCGGTTTTTCGTATAAACGGAAAAACGCCGAACGGCGGCAAAAGGAGATGCGCCATGAAAAAGGGGGAAAAACGGCGGCAGGAGCTGATCCGGATCGCGTACCGGATGTTCATATCCAAGGGATACGAGCAGACCAGCGTGGACGAGATCATCGACGCGGCGGGGATCGCCAAGGGCACCTGTTACTATTACTTCAAAAGCAAGGAGCAGATGCTGGAGGAAGTGATCGGCATGATGCTGCAAGCCGAAGCGGAGAAAGCGGAGGCGGTGCTGCGGGCCGATCTGTCCGTGCCGGAAAAGATCGCGGGGATCATCGCCTCCATCCAGATCCGGCAGGAGGAGCAGCCCATCGGCGAGGCGCTGCACCAGCCGGAAAACATCCTGATGCACAACAAGATCCGCCGGCGCCTGTTCGATCTGATCGTGCCGCTCCTTTCCCGGGCGGCGGAGGAAGGGGTAAGGGAGGGCCTGTTCGCCTGCGATCACATCCCGGAGCGCGTGGGCATGATCATGATCCTCAGCAGCGAGCTGTTCGACGATCAGCGCCCCTTCTCCCCCGCGGCGGCGGACGTGTTCATCGACGCGGTGGAAAAAATCCTGGGCGCAAAGCCCGGCGCCATGGGCTTCATCCGGGCGCTGATCCGCGGGCCCGAAAACGGGCAGTAAGGCAGGATCGCCATGAAAGACAATTCCAATCTGAAAAAATTCATCCTGCTGTGGGCGGGCGAACTGGTTTCCTCCATCGGCGGCGGGCTCACCAGCTTCGGCCTGGGGGTCTACATTTTTCAGCAGACGGGCAGCGCGGCCAGCATGGCGCTGGTCACCTTGCTGGGCTTTCTGCCCACGCTGCTGCTCAGCGTGCCGGCCGGGGCCCTGGCGGACCGGTACGACCGCCGGCTGCTGATGATGATCGGGGACGGGTGCTCCGCCCTGGGCGTCATTTTCATTCTGATCTGCATGCTGGGCGGCGGCGCGACGCTTCTGCAGATCTGCATCGGTGTGCTGATCAGCGCGGTGTTCTCCGCGCTTCTGGAGCCCGCCTACCGGGCGACCATCACCGACCTGCTGACCAAGGAGCAGTTTTCCCGGGCCAGCGGCCTGGTTTCCCTGGCGGGCAGCGCCCGGTATCTGCTCTCCCCGATCCTGGCGGGCTTTCTGCTGACCATCAGCGATGTGAAGCTGCTGCTGGCCATCGATATCTGCACGTTCTTCCTCACGGTGGCCAGCGCAGCCGCGGTGCGCAGGAGCATCGGGAAAAAGGCGGCGGAAACCCGGGAGAAATTCTGGGCCAGCATCCGGGAGGGCTGGCGCATCCTGCGATCCCAGAAGGGCGTGCTGCTGCTTGTGCTGGTCTCCTCTGCCATCACGCTGTTCATGGGCATGTTCCAGATCCTGGCGGAGCCGATGGTGCTTTCCTTTTCGGACGCGAAAACGCTGGGCGTGGCCGAAACCGTCTGCGCCAGCGGCATGCTGGTGTCCGGGCTGATCCTGGGCATGCGCGGAATCAAAAAGAATTATACCGGCATCCTGGGCGTTTCCCTGATGCTGGCGGGGGTCATGATGATCGGCTTCGGCCTGTTTGAAAACATTTATCTCATCTGTCTGTTCGGCTTCCTGTTCTTTGCCGCGCTGCCCTTTGCCAACAACTGCCTGGATTATCTGACCCGCACCCACATCCCGGACAGCGCCCAGGGCCGGGTATGGGGCCTGATCGGCTTTCTGTCCCAGCTGGGCTATGCGGTGGCCTATGCGGTGTCCGGCGTGGCGGCGGACGCCCTGGGGAGATGGACCGGGCGGGGCGTGGGCGTCGGATCGGCCATCGTGATTCAGGCCGCCGGCGGGCTGATGGCGCTCATCGCCGTGAGCATGCTGACGCTTCGAAGCATCCGCTCCCTGGAAAAAGAACCTGAATAAAACGGCATCGAAAAAAAGAGGAAAAGTATATGAGTCAAACGGCTTACCGGTACCGTCCGGTCCTGTTCTTCGCGCTGGCGTATCTGTTCACCTGGATCTTCTGGATCCCCGCCATCTGGGTATCGGAGGATCTCGGGGCCCTGCTGATGGCTGTGGGGCTGCTGGCCCCCGCCGTGGTGATCGTGCTGGCCAACAAGGACATGTTTTTTGAGACGCGCCACGTGGGACGGCTGCTGGAATGCGTGTCGGCGGAGCAGGAATAAAAAAGGAGGGCGGAACATGGCGGAAAAAGCGCTGTACGTGCTCGCGGGATACGATGAACAGACGGAGCAGATCCTCTCCGGCATGCAGAAAAGGCTGTATGATATGGGGTTTTCCGGCGTCCAGACGCGGGATATCCCCATGCACTTCACCCTGGGCGCATACGGCGCCGATCAGGAGGAAGCGCTGAAAGCGCGCATGGAAAAGATCGCCGGGACCCAGGCGGCTTTCCGCGTTTCGTTCAACCACATCGGGCTGTTCCGGCTGCCCCGGAACGACGTATTGTTCGTCGCGCCGGAGGTCAGCCGGGAAATGCTGGGGCTGAAGGATCAATTCATGGACAGCCGGGACGAATTCGACTGGTCGCCCCACACCACGCTGCTGATCGACCGGCCGGAAACGGTGCAAAAAGCGATCCCGGCCGTGCTGGACGGCTTTTCGGCCCTGAAGGGATGGGCGGAAGAGCTGCACCTGTATGAATTCTGGCCCGCCCGGCATATCCTGTCGGTGCGGCTGAAGCGGCCGTAAAGCCCGGAATTTCCGTTGATGCCGGCCCCTGCCCGCTCCTTCCGGCGCGTCCTGCGCAAAGAACGCCGGAAATACAGGAAAGAAGCAGGGAATCCGGCGGCGGCGAAGAATAATGTGTTTGTCCGCGCCGGCGTCCGGCCGGGACGGAAATACGGAAAAGAACAAGGAGCGGGCGGAGATGTCCCACCAGGAGCTTCCCGGCCCTGCGAAAGCACATGGAGAAGAAATATCGGCTGCTGATCATCAACCCCGGTTCAACGTCCACCAAAATCAGCCTCTTTGAAAACGAACAGGAGCTGTTTGAAAAAAGCCAGTTCCACGACGCCCCGGTGCTGCTGAAGTACCCCCACGTCAACGGCCAGGTGCCTTTCCGGTATCAGGTCATTCTGGATATGCTGCGGCAGGAGGGCGTGGACCCCTCGGAAATCGACGTGTTCGTGGGCCGCGGCGGCAGCGCGTGCACCCAGCCCAGCGGCGTGACGGTCATCGACCAGAAGCTGTACGACGACACCGAGGCCGCGGTGGGCGGCAGCGAGCACGCGGCGAAATTGGGGGTCATGCTGGCCTGGAAATTCGCCCTGGCGTATCACCGCCCCGCCTACACCCTGAACCCCACCAACGTGGACGAATACTGCGATTACGCCCGGCTGACGGGCATCCGCGGCCTCTACCGCACGCCCCATTCCCACGTGCTGAATCCCAAGGCCGTGGCGGAGGCCCACGCCGAGGCCCTGGGCCGGCGCTATGAGGACTGCAATTTCATCGTCGCCCACATCGACGGCGGCGTGACCGTCAGCGCCCATTGCCGCGGCCGCATGATCGACGGCACCATGGGCGCCGACGGCGACGGCCCCTTCGCCCCCACCAGGATCGGCAGCGTGCCGGTGCTGGAATTGCTGGATTACCTGGAAACCCATCCCATGGACGACGTGCGGCGGATGTGCTCCCGGTCCGGCGGGTTCGTCAGCCTGTTCGGCACCTCCAATTCCGATACCGTGCACGCCCTGGTGGAACAGGGCGACAAAAAGGCCGCGCTGGTGTGGAACACCATGATCTACCAGATCTGCAAAAGCATCGGGGCCATGAGCGCCGTGCTTTCCGGCAAAGTGGACGCCATCCTTTTGACCGGCGGCCTGATGCGGTTCGGCGACATCGCCGCGGGCATCCGGGAGCGCTGCGGCTGGATCGCCCCGATCCACGTGTATCCGGGGGAAATGGAGCAGGAAGCCATGGCCTTCCCGGTGCTCAAGGTGCTGCGGGGCCAGGCGGAAGCCAGGACGTACAGCGGGAAAAACGTATGGCAGGGCTTCGAGGGCGTCACGTTCTGACCTCGCTTCCCGGGAGCGTGCGGGCGCAGACCCGCCGCGCCTTTGAAAACATGCCGGAAAAAAGGTGCCAGATCCCCGTTCCCCGCGTATAAACAGGGGCGGAGGCGCCTGCGAAGCGGAAGCAGGTTTCCCTGCCGTCCGGGAAGGATTCCCGGGCCGCAGCAGCGAATATGCCCGTCGGAATCCGTCGGGTCCCTCCCGGAAACGGATGAAGAAGAAAGGAAGAAACGACCATGAAGAAAATGATGAGCATCGCGCTGGCCCTGACGCTGGCGCTGACCCTGATCTGCACCGGCGCGCTGGCGGAAGAAACGCCCCAGCCCGAAGGCGGAGAGAAATTCGAAGGCACCTGGGGCATGATGAACGGCCTGGTGGAGATCGTGTATGAAGAAGAGGGCTACCGCGTGCTGGTGGATCTGTTCAACCAGGACGACGGCACCGGCGCCCAGTGGGAATACGCCTGCTATTACATCGAGGAAGAGGACGTGCTGGAATCCATATCCTCCTGCAAAGCCCCGTACACCCTGGATCCGGATACGCTGGAGATCGCCCGGGGCGAATTTGAATACGAAGGCATCGACGACGAAGGCGCCACCACCGTTTTCTCCCTGTCCGAGGACGGGGCGCTGACCTGGCAGGACGGCCGCGAAGGCCTGGGCCAGGATCTGGAATTCCGGGAGATCGGCAATTTCGCGGGCGTGTGGGAGAACGCGGAAAAGAATATTTATACGGAATTTCACTGGGAAGGCCTCTACGATGAGGACACCTACTTCTATTCCGTTTTCGTCGGGATCGGCGACGATGATTTCCATCTGATCGGCCTGTACATTCCGGAGAAGGGCAAGCTGGAATGCTACGACACCGTCGCGGTCCAGGATGCGGAGGGCCTCTATGCCGCCCTGGACGCCGGCATCCCCTGGGACGTGGCGTTTACGGATCTGGGCGGCGGCAGGCTGCTGTTTGAAACGGGCGGCGCCGAACCCATCGAGCTGGAATACAACCTGCTGGGGCCGGAATCCTGACGGCGGCAGGAAAAAGGGGGCTGTCTCCAGCCTGGCGGCATTTCCCCAATAAAAAAGAAATCCCATAATCATTGGCCTGGAAATCCCACCGGATCGGCGGGAATTCCAGGCCAATTTCATTTGAAATACGGAGAATTCAGGAATCTTTTCCGGTAAGCGGAAAACGGCGTCCAGCCCGTAGGGGCGGATATCATCCGCCCGCCGCGGCACGCCGTTGCTGCCGCTTTTCCGGCGTCTGCAATGTGTTTCTTCGGGCGGATAATATCCGCCCCTACAGCAATGAATGATGTTTTTTCTGCATCGGATGGATAATCTCTGTCCCTGCATCAGCGGATGCTATCCGCCCCGGCGCATCAGTGAATAGGGCCGGTTTATTCTCTCGCAGGGCTGAACGGTTCCGTTTTGAGACAATCCTCTTTCGTACGGCTTGCTTTTCTGCGCGGTCAGTCGATCGTTACGCCGTCCCCGGCGGCGATCACGTATTTGGCTTCCAGCGTGTAAAGCTCCACGCTTTCAATGTCCTTGCCCCGGAGCAGGGCGTATACGTCGGAATCGAGATTAAAGCCGAAAAACGTCTTGAGCCAGATATTTCCCAGGTGCTTCATGCCCACCCGGGTGCCGTCTCTCCCCGCCAGCACCGCGGCGTTGACCTGCAGTTCGCTGAGCACGTCCTCCACGCCCTCCACGCTCAGGCACACCTGGGCATAGGGATCGGAAACCAGGCGCACCGCCCCGTCCAGTTCGATCACCGGCCCCTGCATGGGGCCGAAGGTGCAGTCCCAGCTCATCACCTTGTACACGGCGGGGGCCTCGCTCAGCCGGTAATAGGAGAAGGGGAAGGATTCAAACAGCGCGTCCCTGCCCGTGTAGGTGGTGGTGATCTCCCGCCCGCCATCGGTCACGGTGATGGTGACGCTGGTTTCGTCGGTCACCTCCGTGCCGCCGTAGGACGCAAGCAGCGCTTCGCTTTCGGCATACACGGGAAAAATCACGCCCGTGATCTCCCGGCCGTCGGGCATGAAATGGAACGATCCGCCCACGTATTCCATCATCCGGGTCTTCATGCAGGTAGCGGAGGTGACGGAATCGTACTGCCCGCCCGTGGTTTCCGCCTGGTAAAACAGATCGTACGGAATGGTCATCAGCGCGTAAACGCCCTTTTCCTCCTCGGCGCACGCGCCAAAGCAGCCGCCCAGCACCGTCAGCGCCAGCAGCAGCGCAAACAGCTTTTTCATCAGCAAATTTCCCCTTTCCGCAAAGCATCAGGATTCGTCCATTTTCTATGTGCAGCCATTCTTGCAAAGCCATTATATACCGGCGTTTCCGGCTTTGTCAAGCGAAGGGGCGGCGCCGGGAAAGCCGGGCGGGAAAGCCGCGTCCCGGCGTATTTTTTCTCTGTTCAAGCGCGCGATTGTGTGCTACACTGTCCGTATGGCAGGATAAAGGAGGGGTAGCAATGAAATGGCACTTGCGCGTTCTGATCTGCCTGGCGGTTCTGTGCCTGATCCTGACCGGAGCGCCGGCGCCGTGCTCCGCCGAGGGAACAGCCTCCGGGTTTTATGTCACGGCCCACTCCAATCTGTATCAGGATGCATTTCCCGTCCATCTGTATGAAAAAGACGGCGCGCTCTTCATCGACGCCGTTACGTTAGCCGGGATCTCGGGCTATGAGCAGGTAGACGAAAAGAGCTTTTCACTGGGCGGACGCATCGTTTCTCCTTCCAGATCCGTCAGGATCGGCGGAAAAACATGCTTTCCTATGGAGCAAACGCTGGATCGTTTCTGCGTCCGGTATTGGGCAAAAGACGGAGAGCTCTACTTCATGTCCGGCCGGGATGCGCTGCGCCCGCTGTTTGAGGCGGACGTCGCATCCCTGCGCTTCCGTCCCCTGCTGGACCCGGATAATGATATGAACACCCTGGGCGTGGCCCTCGCCTACGCCAAGGATATCCTGATGACGTGGAACTTCAAGGGCGTGATGGAAAGATACCGCACCGCCATGTACAAGCTGGTGCAGGAGGACATGGACGAAACCACGTTCTCCACACTGCAGAAGAAATGGGAGGACGGGATCAACAAGCCCATTTCCACCACCTTTTCCTTTCTGGAAAGCTTCATGGACGAGGAGGAGATATCCGCCTTTTACGCCGAAAGCGACTTGATGGAAATCAAAAGCTACATGGACGGCGTCAAGCTGGAGGAAAAGGTATTGGGCATGAGCCTGTCCGCTTATCTGCGCAGGCTGGAAGAAATCGGGCTGTATTTCAACACCAACGTCTACGCCCTGCGGGCCATGGAATACGCCGCGGAAGCGGAGCCCGTCAACAGCAGCGATAAGGACATCATCAAGGCGGCGAAGGAGATTACCCGTTCGGCAGCCATGAAAACCGATGGCTGGGACGCCCGGCTTCTCGGCCAGCTGGCCCGGGAGCACGTCACCGCCCTGCTTTATTCTACCGGCGCCAATCTGCTCAAAGAAATGATGCTGGGAAAAAAGAGCCTGGCCCCCAAGGTGCTCAAATCGGTGCTGGACCGCATCCCCGCCATTCGCTTCATGTCCAGCCTGGAGGAGGCCTACGTCTTTGCCGAGATCCAGCAGTTCTTTGAAAGCGAAATGATTTCCGCCGAGGTGTACGGCAGCTGGGTCAAATTCAAATATATGGCCATCATGTACTACCGCTGCTTTTATGCTTCCTGCGACGCGCTCCGGGACGCGGATATGAAGGATGCGGTGCCGGATTGGGAAAACCAGATACGCGAATTCAAGGAAAAAGCCCAGGCCCAGATCGCCGCGCTGGCCAGCGTCCCTGATTCGGCGCTGGAGCCTTACCAGTTTTGCGGCGTGCCTGTCGATCCGTCGGAACTGCAGCGCTGCGAAGGCCCGGAGCCGGATTACGGTCTGCTTGCGCCCTTTCGGGACGAAGAAGACGGCGAAAACGTGCCGGACGCCGTGCTGCGTGGCGCGAAGGAGGCCTGGGAAACGGCGTGCAGCCATTACGGCCGGGTTCCCCTGGCGGAATACGGCGGGGAAATCTATCTGGACGAGGGGGACGGCGCGGCGCTGCCGCTGATGTGCCGTGCGGGCGGGGAATATTTCGTCGTCGTCCTTCTGCAGCGCGGCGAAACGCTGGCGCAGATGGTTTTCCGGATCGACGGAAACGGCTCGTTCCGGCAGGTGTATTACGACGTCACATTGACCCTGGGAGAACGGCAGGCGCTGTATCTCTACGAACAGTCCGGCAGCGCTCTGATTTCCATGGCGGACCTGGACGGCGACATGGCGGCCTTTGCCGCTGCCGCCCCGCAGACGGTGGAAAAGCGGCTTTTCCAGGGGGACGAAACGGCCGAGAGCATCGCGGATGTGGGCAGCGTTTCCTGGGAAGCGATCCGGACGCTGTACGGCGATCCGGAATGGACCGTCCGGGTGGATGCAAATTACGGGCTGTTCCATCTGCAGTTTCAGGACCCGCAGCGCATCCGTTCCCTGTTTGGGGTAACGGTTCCGTGATCCTCCGGCACGGGGCGGTCTGAGGGAATCAGGGAGGAGCAGGGAAAATGAAAAGCATTCTGATCGCCGATACCACCCGCGAGGAGCGGGAACGGATCGTGGCCGATTCCATCGGCAATATCGACGGCCTGTGCGACGGCTGCAGCCCCGGCCTGGCGGAGATGTATCAGGACTACATCGAGGGGCGCAGGGATCTGAAGGAAATCAATATGGAATTCAACGCCAGGTACCTCTCCGGCGCATCGGGGCCGGACAGGGAAGCCTGCGCGGGCAGATAAGGCGTCAGGGAAATGCTATGATCAGCGTTGCGGAATACAAAAAAATCGTATCGGAGCTGCTGGACGAGCTGCCGGAGGAATTTTTCCGGGAGCTGACCGGCGGCGTGATCGTATCCGAAGCCATGGTGATCCCTGATTACGCCCGGGAAAACGACCTGTACACCCTGGGGATCTATCAGGTCTTTTCCGGGGTGCGGCAGATCGTGCTGTACAAAGGCTCCTTTGACCGGGCCCATCCCCGGGCCGGCGCTGCGGAAGCCCGGGAGCTGCTGCGCGGTATCCTGCGCCATGAATTCCGGCACCATCTGGAATTCCTCTCCGGCATCCACGGCGCTTCCTCCCTGGAGGCGGAGGACGAACGGGAAAAGCGCGCGTACCTGGCCAGGCATGCAAAATAAAATGCCGCTTTCTTTTTCCGGCGCGGCCGGGCGCGTTCACTCGAACTGCGCGGCGTACAGCTGATGATAAAAGCCCTTTTTGTCCATCAGCTCCCGGTGGGTGCCCTGCTCCACCACGTCGCCGTCCCGGAGCACCAGGATCAGATCCGCGTTTTCGATGGTGGACAGGCGGTGGGCGATGACGAAGCAGGTCTTCTGCTTCATCAATTCCCGCATGGCCTTCTGGATCTCCCGCTCGGTGGCGGTGTCCACGTTGGAGGTGGCTTCGTCCAGGATCAGCATGGGCGCGTCGTAGAGCATGGCCCGGGCGATGGTGAGCAGCTGCTTCTGCCCCTTGGAGATATTGCCGCCGTCTTCGCTGATGACGGTATCGTAGCCCAGGGGCAGGCGCATGATAAAGGGATGGATCCGGGCAGCCTTGGCCGCGGCCACCACCTCGTCCATGGTGGCGTTTTCTTTTCCGTAGGCGATATTTTCATAGATCGTGCCGTGGAACACCCAGGTATCCTGCAGCACCATGGCGTACGCGCCCCGGACGCTGCGGCGCACGGCGGTGCGGATGTCGCGGCCGTCGATGCGGATCACGCCGCTGTCCGGATCGTAGAAGCGCATCAGCAGATTGATGATGGTGGTTTTGCCCGCGCCTGTCGGCCCCACAATGGCGATCAGCTTCCCGGCCTCCGCCTGCAGATTCAGATCGTGGAGGATGGTTTTTCCCATCTCATAGCCGAACACCACGTGCTCCGCATCCACCCGGCCCCGCACATCGGCGATCGCCTGCGCGTCCGGCGCGTCGGCGGCCTCTTCTTCTTCGTCCAGCAGCGTGAACACCCTTTCCGACGCGGCCAGGGCGGAAAACAGCTCGTTGAAAATCTCGGCGATGGCGTTGATGGGCCCGGCGAACTTGCGGCTGTACAGCACGAAGGAGGAGATCCGGCCCAGGTCGATAGCCCCGTTCAGGTACATGATCCCGCCCAGCAGCCCGATCAGGCTGAGGCCCAGATTGTTGATGGCGGACATGGTAGGGCCGATGGTGACGCCGTAGTGCTCCGCGTCGGAAAACGCGTCGGCGGCGTCCAGGTTGATCTCCCGGAACCGCTCGTCCACCCGGTTTTCGTAGGCGTAGGCCAGGATGGTCTTCTGACCGGAGAGCATCTCCTCCACGAATCCGTTCATCACCCCGTAGCTCCTGGACCGCCGGGCGTAGCGGGGCTGGGTTTTTTTGCGCATGTACACGGTATAGGTCACCGCCACCGGCACCGTCACCAGCGTCAGCGCCGACAGGGGCAGGGAGATGGACACCATCATCGCCAGCGACCCCACCACCGTCACCAGGCTGGAGAGGATCTGCACCACGTCCGTGGCCATGCAGGTGGAGATCACGTCGATGTCGTAGCTGACCCGGCTGATGATGTCCCCGGCCTGGTGCCGGTCAAAATAGCCCACGGGCAGCCGCATCAGCTTGTCGAATACGTCCTGCCGCAGCCTGCGGGCCATCTGCCTGCTGACGAAGGTCATGGTCAGGCTGATGCCGAAGCCCAGCAGCGCGGACCCCGCATAGCAGATCAGCATCAGCCCGGCGTAATGCCATACCGCATCGAAATTCACTTTGCCCGGGCCGGCGGCGGCCTCCCGGATGGCGGAGCCGGCCAGGCTGGGCCCCCACAGGTTCAGCAGATTGCTGCACAGGCTCAGCACCAGCACCCCGAAAATCACGTATTTCCACGGCCCAAGATACGCAAGCAGCCGGCGGAGCGTGCCCCGGGCGTCCTTGGGCTTTTTCATCACGGTGTCCCGGCGGGCCATTCACTCCACCTCCTCGCTCATCTGGGTGCGGTAGATCTCCCGGTATTCCGGGCAGGAGGCAAGCAGCGCTTCGTGGGTACCCCGGCCGATCATGGCCCCTTCGTGGAGCACGAGGATCTCGTCCATGGCCAGGATGGAGGAAACGCGCTGGGCGATGACCACGGTGGTTGCGTCGGCGTGATGCTCCCGGATGGCCCGGCGCAGCGCCGCGTCCGTGCGGTAATCCAGGGCGGAGGACGCGTCGTCCAGGATCAGGATCTCCGGCTTGGCGGCCAGGGCCCGGGCGATCAGCAGCCGCTGCTTCTGGCCGCCGGAAAAATTGGCCCCGCGGATGGCGGCTCGGTGATCGTAGGCGTCCTCGTATTCCTCGATAAAATCCCGGGCCATGGCGTCCTGGGCGGCGCGCTCCAGCATGCCGTCGCCGATCTCCCGGCCGAAGGACACGTTCTCCCGGATGGTATCGGCAAAGATCACGTCGTTCTGGAACACCACGCCGAATTTCCGGTGCAGTTCGTCCCGGTGGTAGGCGCGCACGTCCCTGCCGTCGACGAACACATGCCCCTCCTGGGGATCGTAAAACCGCATGAGCAGATTGACGATGCTGGTTTTCCCGCTGCCGGTGGCGCCGATGATGCCCAGGCTGCCGCCCCGGGGAACGCGGAAGGAAATATCCTTCAGGCACTGCTGGCGCTGCTCCCCCAGGAACTGCCCGCGGGCCTCCTGGGGGGAATCCGCGTCGTAATTGAAGGTCACGTGATCGAAGATCAGCGCGCCGTCCCCGGGGGCGGGGGCGAGCCGGTCTTCGGGCAGCGGCGTCAGCTCCTCCGGCATGTCCACCGCTTCCGCAATGCGGTTGGCGGAGGCGTTGGCCTTGGACATCATCATGAAGATCCGGTTCAGCCCCATGACGCCCATCAGGATCATATTGAAATAAGTCAGGAAGGCCAGGATCACCCCGGGCGCGGTGAAGCCGTCGTTCACCCGGCGGGCGCCCACCAGCACCACCAGCGTCAGCCCCACGTTCAGAAACAGGGTGACGATGGGCCCCGGCAGGCTCATCACCACGTTGGCCTTGATCTCCTGGCGGGCCATGCGGCCGTTGGCCTCCCCGTAGCGGCGTTCCTCGTAATCCTCCTTGCTCAGCGCCTTCACCACCCGGATGCCGGTGATGCTTTCCCGCATCAGGCGCACCAGCGTGTCCATCCGCCGCTGCACCTCGTTGAACAGCGGGATGCCCTTCCAGGAAACGAACACCACCAGCGCGGTCATGACCGGGGCCATGACGCACAGGATGGCCGCCAGGCCGGTATCCATGGTCAGCGTGATGGCGATGCCGCCCACCAGCATGATGGGGGCGCGGATGCCCATGGTCTGGATCATGCGCACGAAGCTCTGCACGTTATAGGTATCGCTGGTCATCCGGGAGATCAGGGAGGGCAGGCCCACCCGGTCCATCTGGCGGCCGGAAAGGTTCAGGGCCGTATGAAACAAATCCCGCCGCACGGCGAAAGCGGCGTCCCGGGCCACGCGGACGCTCATGCGGTTGGCGGTCACGTTCAGCACGCGGGTGATCAGCGTCAGCCCCAGCATGATGCCGCCCCAGGCCGCCACCGGCCAGGCGTTCCCCGCCGCGGGGATCACGTGGTCCAGCAGGTGTTCCAGAGCGTAAGGGATCAGCAGCTCGGTGCCGGTGCCCATCAGCTTGATCAGCATGACCAGCAGAACAAATTTTCCGTATGGGCGCACATATCGCCAAATCAGTTTCATGGGATCGTAAAACGCTCCTTTTCGGACCGGAATGGGCTTTCATCCGTTGACGCGTCCGTACCATTATAAACATGAACCCCCGCGTCAAGTCAATCTCTCCGGCGCAAAAATCTGTCCGGACGCAGAAAAACAGGCGCGGATTTTGCCCGCCCGGAAGCAGGAGGCTTGACTTTTGCCTGCTCCCGGCTTATAATGGCTTTGGAAAAAGCGGATGATAAATCCGGGAGAGATCTCGCCGGAACATATTTTCGGGCCGGGACGCCGAAGGGGCAGGAAAAACTCTCAGGCAAAAGGATCGGATTTTGACGCACCCTGGAAAGCAGCAATGCACCGACGAAGTAAGGCGGCGTTCCGCCGCTGAATCTTTCAGGTGAAAAGACAGGGCACAGAACCACATTCCCGTGTGGTTTTGTGTCCTGTTTTCCTGTTCCGGACGGGCCGCCCCCGCGCGGCCCACAGCAAAGGAGGAAAAGCGCATGGACGGCAAAAAGACCCCTCTGTACGGCGCCCATCTCGCCGCGGGCGGAAAAATGGTGGAATTCGGCGGATACTGCCTTCCGGTTCAGTACAAAACCGGCGTGATCCGGGAGCATATGGCCGTCCGCACGGCGTGCGGCCTGTTCGACGTTTCCCACATGGGGGAAATCCTGGTGGAGGGCAAAGGGGCGGTGGCTTACCTCAACCGTCTCCTGACCAACGATTATACCGTCATGCGCCCGGGGCAGGCCCGGTACAGCCCCATGTGCCGGGAGGACGGCGGCACGGTGGACGATCTGATCGTCTACAAGATCCGGGACGACAGCTACTTCGTGGTGGTGAACGCCGCCAATAAGGAAAAGGATTTTGCCTGGATGAAGGCCCATCAGACCGAAAATGCGTCCGTTTCCGACGTGTCGGACCGGTACGCCCAGATCGCCCTGCAGGGGCCGAAGGCGGAAGCCCTCCTCCGGCGGCTGACCGGGGAGCTGCCCGAAAAATATTACACGGCGCTGTTCGATGCCCGGGTGGACGGCATCCCCTGCATCCTTTCCCGCACCGGCTATACCGGCGAGGACGGATTTGAAATGTATCTGGCGCCGGACCGGGCGGAAGCATTATGGACGCTCCTTCTGCAGACGGGAAAAGAAGACGGCCTCATCCCCTGCGGCCTCGGCGCCCGGGATACCCTGCGCCTGGAAGCCGCCATGCCCCTTTACGGCCACGAGCTCAGCGATACGATCACGCCCCTGGAGGCGGGCCTCCGCTCCTTCGTAAAACTGGAAAAGCCCGGATTCATCGGCCGGGAGGCGCTGCTTGCCCAGGCGTCCCCCCCGCGGCGCCGGGTGGGCCTGAAGATCACGGGCCGGGGCATCGCCCGGGAGCATCAGGAGGTATTCCTGGACGGCCAGCCCGTGGGCATGACCACCTCCGGCACCCACTGCCCCTTCCTGAACGGCCCCTACGCCATGGCGCTGGTCCGGGCGGACGTGCCGGCCCAGGGCGCCCGGGTGGAGGTGGACGTCCGGGGGCGGCGGGTGGAAGCGGAAACCGTCCCCCTCCCCTTCTACCGCAGGCCCCGGTAATAAACGCCCGCAGGCGTCAGATCCGAAATCCTTGCACCGTACATACAAATCATTGAAGGAGGACTGAACCATGAATTTCCCGAAAAACCTCATGTACACCAAGACCCACGAATGGGTGCTGTTCGCCGAGGACGGAAGCGCCGCCGTCGGCATCACGGACTACGCCCAGGACCAGCTGGGCGACCTGGTCTTCGTCAACCTGCCAGAAAAAGGAGATCCGGTCACGGCGGGCGAGAGCTTTGCCGACGTGGAATCCGTAAAGGCGGTGTCCGACGTGCTTTCCCCGGTGACGGGCGAAGTGGCGGAAATCAACGAGCTGCTGGCGGACGAGCCCCAGCGGATGAACCAGGCGCCCTATGACAGCTGGTTCGTCAAGGTCCAAAACATCACGGACCGGGCGGAGCTCATGGACGCGGAAGCCTACCAGGCCTACACGGCCTCCTGCTGACGCCACGGGAGGGAGAAGCATGGCGACTTACGTACCTGTCACCCGGGAGGAAGAAGCATTCATGCTGGAAGCCTGCGGCCTCCGGCAGCTGGACGACCTTTACGGCGACGTGCCCTCCTCCGTCCGGCTGCGGACGCCGCTGAACATCCCCTCCGGCATGGCCGAAATGGGCGTGCGGCGGGAAATGGAAAGGCTGGCCGGGCAGAACACCGTTTTCCCCGCCGTTTTCCGGGGCGCCGGCGCTTACCGCCATATGATCCCCGCCATCGTGGATACCGTGACGGGCCACGAGGCCTTCCGCACGGCCTATACCCCCTACCAGGCGGAGATCAGCCAGGGCGTGCTGCAGTCGATCTTTGAATTCCAGACGGACATCTGCGAGCTTACCGGCATGGAAGCGGCCAACGCCAGCGTGTACGACGGGGCCTGCGCCGCGGCGGAAGGCTGCGAAATGTGCCGGGAAAGGAAGCGCAGCAGGATCCTGGTATCGGAAAGCGTGGACCCCAAGATCCTCTCGGTGATCCGCACCTACGCCTTCGGCCGGGACGTGCCGGTGGAAACGGTGCCCCTGCTGAACGGCGTCACCGATCCCGCGGCCCTGGCCCCGCTGCTAAAGGAGGACGTATCCTGCCTGGTGGTGCAGCAGCCGAATTTCTTCGGCTGCCTGGAGGACCTGGACGCGCTGACCCAGCGTGCCCACGAAGGCGGCGCGCGGATCGTGGTCCACTGCAATCCCATCGCCATGGCGATTCTGAAAACCCCCGGCGAATGCGGCGCGGACATCGCCGTGGGGGAAGGCCAGCCCCTGGGCATCCCGCTTTCCTGGGGCGGCCCCTATCTGGGGTTCATGGCCTGCACCGCCAAGCTCATGCGCCGCCTGCCCGGGCGGATCGTGGGCGAAACCACGGACGCGGAGGGCCGCCGGGCCTTCGTGCTGACCCTGCAGGCCAGGGAGCAGCACATCCGCCGGGAAAAGGCCTCCTCCAACATCTGCTCCAACGAGGCGCTGTGCGCCATGCGGGCCGCCGCCTACCTGGCCGCCATGGGGCCAAACGGACTGAAGCAGGCCGCGCTTCAGTGCGCCGCGAAGGCGCATTACCTGCAAAAAGCGCTGGAAGAGGCCGGCCTTGCCCCCGTCTATCCGGATCAGCCCTTTTTCCACGAATTCGTGACGGAATGCCCGGACGCGGAAAGGCTGCTTGCCGCCCTGCGGAAGGAAGGCATCCTGGGCGGGCTGCCCCTGGCGGGGAAGCGCATGCTCTGGTGCGCCACGGAAATGAACACCCGGGAAGAAATGGACCGGGCGGCGGCCGTCGTAAGGGAGGTGATCCGGCCGTGAAGCTGATCTTTGAAAAAGGCCGTCCCGGCCGCGGAACGGATTATCTGGGCCCCTGCGACGTGCCCGGAATCGAAATCGGCGGCGCGAAGCGGGAACGCCCGCTGCGGCTGCCCGAGGTATCCGAATCGGAAGTGGACCGGCATTATTCCCTGCTGGCCCGGCACACCCACGGCGTCAACGACGGCTTCTATCCCCTGGGCTCCTGCACGATGAAATACAATCCCGCCGTCAACGAATACGCCGCCTCCCTTCCGGGCTTCACCCAGGTGCATCCCCTGCAGGAAGCGGATACCGCGGCGGGCTGCCGGGAGGTATGCCGGCGGCTGGAGGGCATGCTGTGCGAGATCACCGGCATGGACGATATGAGCCTGCAGCCGGCGGCCGGGGCCCACGGAGAATTTACGGGCCTGCTGCTGATCAAGGCGTATCACCGGGCCATGGGGCATACGGGGCGGAACAAGATCCTGGTGCCCGATTCGGCCCACGGGACGAACCCGGCCAGCGCCTCCATGGCGGGCTTCGAGGTGGTCAGCATCGCCTCCGACGAAAACGGATTCGTGGATCTGGCGGCGCTGCAGGCCGCCGTGGGCGAGGACACCGCCGGCCTGATGCTCACCAACCCCAACACCGTGGGGCTGTTCGATCCCCAGATCCTGGAGATCACCCGCATCGTTCACGAGGCCGGGGGCCTGAACTACTACGACGGCGCCAACCTGAACGCCATCATGGGCATCGCCCGCCCCGGCGATATGGGGTTCGACGTGGTGCACCTCAATTTGCACAAGACCTTTTCCACCCCCCACGGCGGCGGCGGCCCGGGCAGCGGCCCCAGCGGCTGCAAGCATTTCCTTTCGCCCTTCCTGCCGGGGAAGGACACCCCGGAATCCATCGGAAACGTGCGGTCCTTCGGGGGGAATTTCCTGGTGGCCGTCCGGGCGCTGGCCTACCTGATGACCATCGGGCGGGAGGGCGTGCCGGACGCCGCGAAGCACGCCGTGCTCAACGCCAATTACATGCGGGTGAAGCTGGCGGATCTCTTCCCCATGGCCTATGACCGGATCTGCATGCACGAATTCGTGATGAGCCTGGAAAAGCTCAAAGAGGAAACCGGCGTTTCCGCCCTGGACGCGGCGAAAGCCATGCTGGACCACGGCATCCATCCCCCCACCATGTATTTCCCCCTGATCGTTCACGAAGCGCTGATGGTGGAGCCCACCGAAACGGAAACCCGGGAAACCCTGGACGAAGCCGTCGAGGTGCTGCGGGGGATCTGGCAGGCAGCCCACGACGACCCCGAGCGCCTGCACCTTCTGCCCCGGACCACCCCCGTCCGCAGGCCGGACGAGGTCTCCGCGGCGCGCAACCCGCGGATCCGCTATGATTTCGAAGCTGTACGTGGCTGAAAGCCCCTCCTTCTCCGCGCCGGAAAACCTGGCGACGGAAGCCGTGCTGACGGGCTGCGCCGCCCCGGGGGAGATCATCCTCTTTCTCTGGCAGAATGAAAAAACCGTAGTGATCGGCAAAAACCAGAACGCCTGGAAGGAATGCCGCCTCTCCCCCCTGCTCCGGGACGGCGGCACGCTGGTGCGCCGGCTGTCCGGCGGCGGCGCGGTGTTCCACGATCTGGGCAATTTGAATATCTCCTTCTGCGTTTCCCGCCCGGAGGAGGATATCCCGCGGCAGACGCGGGTCATCCTGAACGCCCTGCGCAGCCTGGGCGTTCAGGCTTCCTGCACCGGACGGAACGACTTGGAATTCGACGGGCGGAAATTTTCCGGCCATGCCTTCTACCGGCAGGGCGCCGCCTGCTGCCAACACGCCACGCTGATGCTGCAGGTGGATCAAGCAGCGCTGGAAAAATACCTGTGCGTTTCCCCCCTGAAGCTCCGCTCCCGGGGCGTGGATTCGGTGCGCGCCCGGGTGGTGAACCTGGCGGACCGGTTCCCGGCCCTGACGGTCCCCGCCCTGCGCGGGGCGCTGGCGCAGGCCTTCGGGGAGGAATACGCCCTTTCCCCCGCGCCCTTCCCGTGGGAAGAGCGGCTGACAGACGCCCTCCGCGCCCGGCGGCAGGAAATGCAAACGCGCTTTGCCTCCTGGGAATGGACCTTCGGCCGCAGGATCCCCTTCGATCTTGCAAAGCAGGCCCGCTTCCCCTGGGGCGGAGCGGAAATGCAGCTGTGCGTGACGGGCGGGCGCATCCGGGACTGCAAATTCTACACCGACGCCCTGGACCCTTTGTGGACGGAAGGAATGGAGCGCGCCCTGCAGGGCGTCCGCTTTGCGCCGCAGGAGATCCGCGCCGTCTTTTCCTCCCTCCCGGCGGGAGAGGATCCCCGGATGCGGGAGGACCTGGAACAGATGCTGCTGAAAATGACGGAAGAATAAGGAGAACAATATGCAGGAATTTGATCTGGTCGTCATCGGGGCGGGCCCGGGGGGGTATGAAACGGCCCTGGCCGCCGCGGCGGACATGCGGGTGGCCCTGGTGGAAAAGGACGAGCTGGGCGGCACCTGCCTGAACCGCGGCTGCATCCCCACCAAATCGCTGCTGCACACGGCGGAATTGCTGGAGGCCATGCGCCGCAGCGATGTCTTCGGCATCCGGGCCGGCGAAATCGCCTGGGATTTCGCCGCGGTGCACGCGCGGAAGGAGCAGGTGGTCCGGCAGCTGCGGGACGGCATCGCCCTGCGGCTGAAGCAGAAAAAGATCCCCGTTTTCAAAGGCGCCGGCGACATCGTGGACGCCCGCACCGTCCGCGTCCGCGGCGCGGAGGGAGAAACGCTGCTGAAAACGGAAAAGATCCTGATCGCCACCGGCTCCCGGCCCGCCCTTCCCCCCATCCCGGGCATTTCCTGCCCCCACGTGGAAACCAGCGACACCCTCCTGGAAAAAACCGACGGCGTCTATCCCCGGCTGCTGATCGTGGGGGGCGGCGTGATCGGGGTGGAGTTCGCCTCCGTCTTTTCCGCGCTGGGCAGCGCCGTCACCATCGTGGAGGCCACGCCCCGGCTGGTGGGAAACATGGATAAGGAAATCGGCCAGAGCCTGAAAATGCTTCTGAAAAAGCGCGGCATGCAGGTATACTGCGATACCCGGGTGCAGGAGATCCGGGAGGACGGCGCGGGCCTGCGCTGCCTGTGCCTGCAGGGGGATACGCCCCTGGAGCTTTCCGCGGACGGGATCCTCGTCTGCGTAGGCCGCAGGCCCTGCGCGGACGGGCTGTTTTCCGGCGGCTTCTCCGTGGCGCAGGACCGGGGGCGGGTCCTGGTGGACGAGCATTTTCAGACCAGCTGCCCCGGGATTTACGCCATCGGGGATGTGACCGGCGGCATCATGCTGGCCCACGCCGCCGCCGCCCAGGGAAAATGCGCCCTGGCCCACATGCTGGGCAGGACACCCCCGGTGGCGCTGATCGTCCCGGCGTGCATCTATACGGACCCGGAGATCGCCTCCGTGGGCCTGACCCTGGAGGACGCCCGGGACGCGGGCCTGCAGGCGGACAGCCGAAAATACCCCATGTCCGCCAACGGAAAAAGCCTGCTTTCCCAGCAGGAGCGGGGCTTCATCAAGGTGGTTTACGACCGGGACAGCCACCGACTCCTGGGCGCCCATCTCATGTGCGCCCGGGCGTCGGATCTGATCAGCGAAATGACCCAGGCCCGGGCGCGGGGAAGCACCCTGGAGGAGCTGGCCTCCGTGATTCGTCCGCACCCCACCTTCAGCGAGGGCGTCACCGAGGCCGTGACGCTGCCCCGGGAAGCGTAAGGGACCCCGGCGGCTCCGGCGGCGCAGGGGAGAATTGGATTGACAAGCCGCCGCTGCGGTAGTATAATTTTTCAGGTTATGATCCTTTTGCCTGCCGGCCCCCGATGCGGGCGCGGGACAAGGCGGAAGGATCGCCCCGGGAAGGGCGCGGGCCTTGTCCGCCCCAAGTCCGGGAAAAGGCGCACCACGGGCGGCATGCCGGGCATTTTCCGGTGCTACGGCGGCTGTACAAGAAAAAAGAAATGAGGAAATGACATGAAAGGCAACGTTCTCGTCGGTCAGTCCGGCGGCCCCACGGCCGTCATCAACTCCAGCCTCGCGGGCGTGTTCAAGGCCGCGACGGAACTCGGCTACGGCAAAGTGTACGGCATGCGCCACGGCATCCAGGGCTTCCTGCAGGGGAAGTACGTGGATATGGCCGAACAGATCCGCAACGACCTGGATCTGGAGCTGCTCAAGCACACCCCCTCCGCTTTCCTGGGCAGCTGCCGCTATAAGCTGCCGGAAATCGACCAGGACAACGCGATCTTCGACCGCATCTTCGCCCTGCTGGACGAGCTGAACATCGAAGTGTGCATCTACATCGGCGGCAACGACTCCATGGACACCATCCGCAAGCTGTACGATTACGGCCAGAAGATCGGCTCCACGCGGAAGTTCGTGGGCTGCCCCAAGACCATCGACAACGACCTGGCCATCACCGACCATACCCCCGGCTTCGGCAGCGCTGCCAAGTACATCGCCACCTCCACCAAGGAAATCATCTGCGACGCGGTGGCCTTCGCCAACAAGAAGAACGTCAACATTGTGGAGATCATGGGCCGCAACGCGGGCTGGCTGACCGGCGCCGCCGCGCTCTCCAAGGGCGACGATTGCGTCGGCCCCGACCTGATCTACCTGCCCGAGCTGCCCTTCAGCATCGAAGGCTTCGTGGACGAAGTGAAGAAGCTGCTGGAAACCAAGGACGTGGTCACCGCCATGGTGTCCGAGGGCATCAAGACCGCGGAAGGCAAGTACGTCTGCGAATACGCCTCCAGCTCCAAGACCACCGACGCCTTCGGCCATCTGCAGATGTCCGGCACCGCCGCGTACCTGGCCTCCGTGGTTCAGGGCCAGCTGGGCTGCAAGACCCGCGCCATCGAATTCTCAACCCTGCAGCGCGCCGCCTCCCACATGGCCAGCAAGGTGGACGTGGACGAAGCGTTCAACGCGGGCAGCGCCACCGTGCGGGCCGCGGACAAGGGCATTTCCGGCGTGATGGTGCTCATCAAGCGGGTGAACGACAATCCCTATCAGAGCGGCAACGACGTGTACGACGTGCACAATATCGCCAACGCCGAAAAGGTGGTTCCCCGGGATTGGATCAATGAAAAGGGCAACGGCGTCACCGAGCAGTTCATCAATTACGTGCGTCCCCTGATCCAGGGCTACGACGTGCCCGTGATGGTGAACGGCGTGCCCCGCCATCTGGTGCTCAAGGAAAAATAAGCGGTAAAACCGGTTAACGGATGATGAAAAGCCGGGAGGCGGCCGCGGGATGAGCATGCTCATCCCGCGGCCGCTTCCCGGTTTTTTCCTTTTCCCGCTGTTTTTCACCCGGAGCGGGAACAGGCGCAAAGCAAAAAATCCCCCTTGCCCGCGCCCGGAGCAGGGCGTATAATACAGCCAGAGGGGAAAAACGGGAATTGGAGCGTGACGCGCATGTTCATCAAAGGATTCACCTACGGATACGACGGCCGGCGGGGCATGTACCGCGCGCCGGAGGCCGCCCTCTCCATGGACCGTTTGGCCGCCCTGGGGGGCGACTGGGCGGCGCTGGCCTTCGCGGTGATGCAGGATTCCTTCCACTCCACCCTGATCCGCCCGGACTACCGCTTCACCGTCACCGACCGGGATATTGAAACAGCGGTGCGCCGGCTGCACGCCCGGGGGCTCAAGGTGTGCATGAAGCCCATGGTCAACAGCATGGACGGCGTGTGGCGGGCGCACATCGCCTTTCCCCGGCCGGAATGGGGCGAAAAGGATTACTGGAAGGAATGGTTCTCCTGCTACACGGCGTTCCTGTGCCATTACGCGGAGATCGCGGAAGAAACCGGGTGCGAAATGTTCTGCGTGGGGTGCGAAATGCTGGGCACGGAGCCGGAGGAGGCCCACTGGCGAAACGCTATCGCCGCGGTCCGGAAGGTCTATCACGGCCCGCTGGTGTACAACACCAATCACGGCAAGGAAGCCAATCTTTCCTGGTGGGACGCGGTGGATTACATCGGCACCTCCGCCTATTACCGGGTGGCCGAAGCCCCGGGGGCGTCCGTGGAGGAAATGCGCGCGGCCTGGGAGAGGCAGCTTGCGCCCCTGGCGGAGCTGTCGCGGCGGCTGAACAAGCAGGTGATTTTCATGGAGATCGGCTGCCGCAGCGCCCAGGGCTGCGCCATGATGCCCTATGATTTTTCCCACCGGGAATTCCCCTACGACGAGGACGAGCAGGCCAATTTCTACGAATCCTGCTTCCGCGCCGCGTGGGACAAGCCCTGGTTCGCTGGCTGGTTCTGGTGGGACTGGTACACCTTTCTGCCCCGCCGCACCCCGGATACGGGCTTTTCCATTGCGGATAAAAAGGCGGAGCATGTGGTGAAAAACTGGTATGCAAAGCAGCGGTAAGGCCGCGGAAGGCCAAACCGCCAGGAATAAGGAGGAAACAGCCGTGGGCGTTTTATCCAAAGTGCATCGCTTCCGCGAAGCGGGGCAGGAAGCCAACGTCAACAACGTGGAGCGGTTCGGCCAGCCGGTCCGTTCGCTCTTTACCACCACGAAGGTATTCACCCTGCACCATCACATCGACATCGTGGACGAAAGCGAAAACGCGGTGTATCAGGCCAACACCAAATTTCCCTCCCTCCACGACAAGACGGACGTGACGGACGCCGACGGCCGGCAGGTGGCCCACATCGAAAGGAAGCTCCTCACCCTCCACCAGCGGCATACCATCGCCATGGCGGACGGGACCCGGTTTGAGCTGTCCACGGAGCTGTTCCACCTGGTCAGGGACATCACCAACATCGAGGGCCTGGGCTGGCAGCTGCGGGGAAACATACTGGCGCTGAATTTTGAACTGTACGACGCCGCCGATAACGTGATCGCCGTGATCGGGCAGAAATGGGTGTCTCTCCACGACAAATACTGCGTGGACATTTACCAGCCCGAGCACGAGGAGGCCGTGGTGGCGATCCTGGTGGCGCTGCAGCACATGATCCGGGATCGGAAGGCGGCCAGTTCTTCGTCCTCGTCGTCCTTCTCCTCCTCGGGATCGTAACGCCATGGGAGAAGCGTGGACGATCGGCGGGCAGACGTACCGGATCGAAAGGCTGCTGGGCCGCGGCAAGGGCGGGTATTCTTACCTGGCCCTGCGGGAAGGCATGCCCTTCGTGGTCAAACAGATCCATCACGAGCCCTGCGCCTACTACCGTTTCGGCAATAAAATGGAAGCGGAGCTCCGGGATTACGGGCGGCTGCGAGCCGCGGGCATCCGCATCCCCGCGCTGATCGCATGGGACGAAGAAGCCGAGCGGCTCGTGAAGGAATACATCGAAGGGGACACGGTCTTTTCCCTGGTGAAAAGCGGCCGCCCGGCGGACGCATATCTGCCCCAGGCGCGGGAAATGGCGGCCCGGGCCCGCGCCGCCGGGCTGAATATCGATTATTTCCCCACCAACTTCATCGTGCAGCGCGGCCTGCTGTGGTACATCGACTACGAATGCAACGAATACATGGACGAATGGAGCTTTGACGCCTGGGGCGTGCGCTACTGGTCCATGACGGAGGAATTCCAAAAATACCTGGCGGAAAACCCTGAGAACGCCTGATCCCCGGCAAACGGCCTCACGCGGGGCGGTACTCCATGGCATTTTCGCAGCTGCGGAGCACCTCGCGGGGGTCGTTTTTCCTGTCCAGCCACGCGCCGTGGGTCCTGTCCGAAAAAATCACGGGCATCCGGCCGTGGATGAAGGCGATTTCCGGCGACGGCGCTTTGGTCAGCACGGAAAGCACGGGCAGGCGCCGATCCTGTTCGTAGCGGTAGATCCCCGCCAGGTACATGATCCCCGGCGTCCGGGGGCGGATGGCGTACTTGGTTTTCCCGCCCGGCGTCCGCCGCGGCGGTTTTTCCGCTTCGCCGATCTGCAGGGAGGGCCCATCGTCCGCCTCTCCCCATTCAAAATACCAGGAGCAGGGGATCAGGCAGCGGCGCTCCAGCATGGAGGCGCGGAACAGGGGCTTTTCCAGCGCCGTTTCGCTGCGGGTGTTGATGATCAGCCCCTTGCCGTCCGGACGATGAAAGCCCCACAGCATGGGATACGCCCCCGCTTCGCCGCTTTTCGCCAGCGCCAGGGCCGCCACGGCGGCGCCGGGAAACACCTCCCCCGCGGCGATGCCGCTTTCCCCGGTGACGGCCTTCTGCCGCCGGGCCGCTTCCTCGATCATCCGGGAGAGCAGTTCGTTTTCGCTTTCGCCCTCCACCCAGAACCGTCCGCACATGGTTTTTCCCTCCGCTTTTTCTCACAGGATGCCCGCGCCGGGCGGATCTTCATTCCCCGCCGCCGAACAGCGTTTCCGATTCCACGGAAAGCAGATCGTCCCAGGGGATCGCCGTATCCTCCACCAGCAGGATCCTTCTCACCGGGTCCACCCGCCGCACCACGCCCGTCACGGTTTTATACTGCCCCAGCCGGCCGCAGGCGCCGTGATGCCCGTCCGCGCAGGGCACGTAATACGTCGCCGTCACGGCGGGGCGGCTGCGCCGGGCCAGGCGGGAATTGGCGGTCATCGCCCGGAGCAGGAGCAGCCGGCGGTTGGTTTCCTCTGTTTCCTCTTCGTCCGGGAAGCGCTTCCCGGCGTAGGGGATATTTTTTTGCCGGATATGCTCGCTGTAGCCGTCCAGGGCGTCGTAGGGGGCGAACAGCTTGGCCCGCTTGCCCCGCTCCATCCGGGGATGGCGCAGGGAAAACGCGTCCTCCCCGTGGCGGGGACGGCCCTGGAGCAGCACGCCCAGATACGGGAACTGCAAAGGGATCAGCCGCCCGTCCACCACGTACTGCATTTCGCCGTCCGACAAGGGAATCGCGGTGGCGGTCATACTTGATCCCTGCCTTTCTCAAGGGGCTCCACGGCGGGGCCGCCCGCCTTGTGCCCGCCGATCTGCATGTTCCGCTGGATGGTGGTGGCCCCCTCCAACAGGTTCATGCCTTTCACGATGGCATTCATGCCGAATTTTTTGCGCACGCCCAGCATGGCCCGCTGCAGCCGCCTTTCCCTTTCCAGGGCGTTAAAATCGGTGAACAGATCCGTCTGGCAGCTGCCGTCGTCGTATTCCACCTGGCAGGCGGCGATGTTCAGCCGCCGCAGCAGCAGATGCCGGTCCACCTTCTTTTCAAAGGACGGGATCAGCCGCTCCAGGATCTGCTGCCTGCTGTTGGTGCGGAAGGGCAGGCGCACGGTGGCGTTGGCGTGCCGGGGCTGCAGCCGCCCGTAGTAATCCAGCGTCAATTCCCCCTGATACTGGGGATAGGCGTTCAGCGATTCCGGGTCGAAGGCGATCCACCAGGCGACATACGCGCAGGTCAGATTCTTGGAAAGCAGATCCGCGCACAGCAGATCCGCCATTTCCGTGAACACCAGCCGCCCCTCCCCGTACCGGTAGGGCCGGGGGAGCACCTGGCCCGTGCTCAGGCTGTGGTCCTCCGATTTGTAGGATTTGATGTCCTCCATGGTGGTGGGCTCGACGCCCCAGGCGTGGTCGATGAGCAATTCCGCGTTGACGCCAAACATGCGGTAGAGCATTTCCTCGTTGCCGGCGGACGCGGCGGCGATATCCCCCATGGTGTACAGCCCGCGTTCCCGCAGCCGCCGGGCCGTGCCCGGGCCGATCTGCCAGAAATCCGTCAGGGGCCGGTGGGTCCACAGGGCGAGGATGTAGCCGATCTCGTCCAATTCCGCGATCCTCACGCCATCCCGGTCGGGCTTCTGCTTTTTCGCCACGATGTCCATGCCCACCTTGGCCAGATACAGATTGGTGCCGATGCCCACCGTGGCGGTGATGCCCGTGGTTTTCAGCACGTCCCGGATCATGGTGACCGCCATGAGATGCGCCGGGGAAATATGCTGCCGCTCCGCCTCCCGGCGGTACAGATGCAGGTAGGGCGTGGCGTCGATGAAGCATTCGTCGATGGAATACACGTGGATGTCCTGCTCCGACACGTAGCGCAGGTAAATTTCATAGATTTTCGCGCTGACGCGCAGGTATTCCGCCATCCGGGGCGGGGCGATGATGTAATCCACCCGGGTGTGGGTGTACGCCTCGAACATGCGGATGCGCTCCTTCGCCTCAAACAGCCGGGGCCTGCCGGGCACGCCCATGGCCTTGAGCGCAGGGCTCACGGCCAGCACGATGGTCTTGTCCGTGCGGCTTTCGTCCGCCACCAGCAGATTGGCCGTCAGCGGGTCCAGCCCCCGGGCCACGCACTCCACCGAGGCGTAATAGCTTTTCAGGTCGATGCAGATGTACTGCCGCTTCCCGTCCGTCCCCGCCTGCCCCATCGCTCCGTCCGTCCCCTCTGGCCCATAATAAGAACATTTGTTCTCTTACAGGATCATTATAGCCCCGGAGGGCGGCGTTGTCAACAGGAAAAATAAGCAAAACCGGAGCCCGCCTCCCCCACGGAAGCAGGCTCCGGCTTCAAGCCGGCACATTACCGGTAAATGATTTCTTCCCGCTTGGGGCCGTTGGAGAGCATGGTCAGCGGACATTCGATTTCCTTTTCCAGGAATTCCACGTAGGCCCGGCAGTTGTCGGGCAGATCTTCGTATCGGGTGATGCCCCGGATATCCTGCTTCCAGCCGGGCAGGGTCACGTAAACGGGCTTCGCTTTATCCAGCAGCGGCGTCACGGGGAAATCCCGCACCTGAACGCCGTCGATCTCATAGGCCACGCAGACCTTGATCTCGTCCAGGTAGCCCAGCACGTCCAGGTTGGTCATCACCGCGTCGGTGGCGCCCTGGATCATGCAGCCGTAGCGGGTGGCCACCGCGTCGAACCAGCCCACCCGGCGGGGGCGGCCCGTTTTCGCGCCGTATTCCCCGGCGTCGCCGCCCCGGCGGCGCAGCTCCTCCGCTTCGTCGCCGAACAGCTCCGTGGTGAAGGGCCCCGCGCCCACGCAGGAGGAATAGGCCTTCGTGACGCAGATCACCTGCTCAAACGCCGTCACCGGCAGCCCCGCGCCCACCGCGCCAAACCCCGCCAGGGGCGAGGAGGAGGTGGTGAAGGGGAAAATGCCGTGGTCCGGGTCCCGCAGGGTGCCCAGCTGGCCCTCCAGCAGGATGCGCTTGCCGTCCTTCACGGCCCGGTGCAGGTACTGCGCCACGTCGCACACCATGGGCCGGATCTTCTGCCCCAGGGCGAAATACTTTTCGGTGAGGGCGTCCACGTCCAGCTCCGGCTTGTGGTACAGGCTGTCCAGCATGGCGTTTTTCAGCTTGGCGGCGTTTTCCAGCCGGGCGCGGAGGATCGCCCGGTCCATCAGCTGGCACACCTGCAGGCCGATCTTCATGTACTTGTCGCCGTAGAAGGGGGCAATGCCGGATTTGGTGGAGCCGAAGGACGCCTTGCCCAGCCGCTCCTCCTCGTAGCAGTCGAAGGCCACGTGGTATTCCATCAGCACCTGGGCCCGGTCGGAGATCAGCAGCTTAGGCGCGGGCACGCCCCGTTCCTCCAGCATGGCAAGCTCCTTGAGCAGCGCCTCGATATCCAGCGCGACACCCGGGCCGATCACGTTGGTGACGTGGCCGTGGCATACGCCGCTGGGCAGCAGGTGCAGGGCGAACTTGCCGTAGTTGTTGATGATGGTGTGGCCCGCGTTGGCCCCGCCCTGAAAGCGGATCACGATATCGCTGTTCTCCGCCAGCATATCGGTGATTTTTCCTTTTCCTTCGTCGCCCCAGTTGGCGCCGACGATCGCACGGATCATGGGGATCCCTCCTGTGATACGGAAAATGATGGGGAGGCCGCTTTTGCTTTGGCGCGTCCCCGATTCTTTACAGAACGCTGACGATCCTTTCCACCGCCGCCCTGGTGTTTTCCAGGGTGTTGAAAGCGGTGAGGCGGAAATAGCCCTCCCCCGCGGGGCCGAAGCCCTCGCCCGGGGTGCCCACCACCTGCGCCTTTTTCAGCAGCAGATCGAAGAAATCCCAGGAGGGCATGCCCTCCGGCGTTTTCATCCACACGTAGGGGGAATGGACGCCGCCGAAGGCCAGGATGCCGGCCTTTTTGAGCCCCGCCAGGATCACCCGGGCGTTCTCCCGGTAATAGGCGATGGTCTCCAGGATCTGCTTTTGCCCCTCGGGGCTGTACACCGCCTGGGCGGCCCGCTGGGTGAGATAAGAAACGCCGTTGAATTTGGTGGCCTGCCGCCGGCCCCAGAGCCGGTTCAGCCGCACGCCGTCGTACGTCACCTCCCCGGGCACCACGGTGTAGGCGCAGCGGGTGCCGGTGAACCCGGCGGTCTTGGAGAAGGAGCAGCACTCGATGGCGCATTTCTTCGCCCCGGGCACCTCGTAAATGCTGCGGGGAATGGCGTCGTCGGAGATAAAGGCCTTGTACGCCGCGTCGTACACGATGAGGGCGTCGTTTTCCAGCGCCCAGTCCACAAACACCTGCAGCTGCTCCTTGGTCAGCACCGTGCCGGTGGGGTTGTTGGGATAGCACAGGTACACCACGTCCACCCGTTTTTCCGGCAGCGGCGGCACGAAGCCGTTTTCCGCGTTGCAGGGCAGGTAGGTAAGGTTTGTCCACTTCCCGTTCACGTAATCCCCCAGGCGGCCCGCCATGGCGTTGGAATCCACGTACACGGGATACACCGGGTCGGTGACGGCGATCTGCGCGTCCGGGCCGAACAGCTCCTGCAGATTCCCCACGTCGGATTTGGCGCCGTCGGAAACGAACACCTCGTCCCGGGCGATCTCCACGCCCCGGGGGGCGTAATCCCCGGCGATGATGGCGTCGATCAGCCAGTCGTAGCCGAAATCCGGGCTGTAGCCGTGGAAGCCCTCGGGGGTGCCCATTTCATCGGCGGCCTTTTTCAGCGCCGCCACCACCGCGGGGGCCAGGGGCCGGGTCACGTCCCCGATGCCCAGGCGCAGGATCCGCGCGTCCGGGTTTTCGGCGGAAAACGTCTTCACCCGTTTGGCCACCTCCGCGAACAGATACCCCGCGGGGAGCGCAGCAAGGTTTTTGTTGATCTTCATGCAGTACCTCCGGCCAGATTATTATTTCAGTATATCACCGGATGCGTCGAAGGCCGGTCAGGCCTTCGGCCGCCATCCGCGTCGGATCACATCCCGTCCGGAAAGGGAAAGCCGCCGTCGCGGTCTTCCCGCCATTTCGCCGGGTTTTCGGCAATATAGCGGCAGGCAGCGTTGAATTCCTCCTCCGTCCGGATCACCCGGTCATAGAATGATTTCTGCCAGACGGAGCGTCCCAGCTGCCGGGTCACGGCCCGTTTCATGGAGCCAATCACCGTGGACAGCGTAGGGGCGGATATCATCCGCCCGTTTTCGCCGGCTGCATACAGCACAAGGAGATGCACATGGTCTGGCATGATGCAGAAGCAATCCACATCCACGTTGGCGTAATGATCAGGAATCGCGCGGATCGCCTGATCGACGGCCTTTCCCGCCCGGGTGAGCGGGAAGAGCGGGCGGATGATATCCGCCCCTACGGCATCCGGCGGTTTTTCCGTCCATTCTCCGTTTGCGCCGCCGCTCCAGAATACGTTCCTGCGGGGCGACGTGCAGATGGTGACGAAGTACGCGCCGCTGGCGGAATAGGAGAAATGGGGAAGTCGGTTCCGCTTTCTCTTCGGGAAATCCATGCCATCCACCTGCCGGGCTCAGTCCCCCAGCCACTCCCCGTCGTACACGAATTCGGCCGGGCCGGTCTGATACACGTGATTGTCCTCGGCGCTCCAGTGCAGTTGCAGATTGCCGCCGGACAGCTTCATCTGCACGGTGCGGTCCGAATTCCCGGCCAGCACCGCCGCCACCAGCGCCGCGCAGGCCCCGGTGCCGCAGGCCAGCGTTTCGCCGGCGCCGCGTTCCCACACCCGCATCTGCAGGATACCCCGGTCGATCACCCGGACGAACTCCACGTTGGTGCGCCGGGGGAACAGGGGATGATGCTCGATCATGGGGCCGATGGTGGGCAGATCCACCACCTCCGGGTCCCGCACGAAAAGAACGGCGTGGGGATTGCCCATGTTGACGCAGGTGATGAACCAGGTCTGCCCCATGATCTGCAGCCGGTGGCGCAGCACCATTTCCCCGGGCAGATCCACGGGGATCAGGCGCGGGTTCAATTCCGGCGTGCCCATGTCCACCTTCACCCGGCTGACCTTCCCGTCCTCCAGCTGCAAACTGATCTGCTTGAGGCCGCCCTTGGTGTCGATGGTCAGCTCGGTCTTGTCGGTCAGCCCCCGCTCGTACACGTATTTGCCCACGCAGCGGATGCCGTTGCCGCACATGCCGGCCTCGCTGCCGTCGGAATTGAAAATCCGCATGCCGAAATCGGCGGTGTCGCTGGGCTCGATGAGGATCAGGCCGTCGCTGCCGCAGCCGAAGTGGGGCTTGCTCATCACGATGGCCAGGCGTTCGGGATCGGATACCACCTCTTCAAAGCAATTCACATAGATGTAGTCGTTGCCGATGCCGTGCATTTTCGTGAATTTCATGCCGCCGCCTCCTTCCGGATCTTATCATCTGTATATGTTGCGCGGAGCGATGAGGTTACATGCGCTCCGGCGCGGCCAGGCCGATCAGGTACAGCCCCGTCTTGATCACTTCCGCGCAGGCCCGCGTCAGCTGCACCCGGGCGGCGGCGGCCCCGGGGTCGTCGTCCAGGATGCGGTGCTCGTAATAGAATTTGTTGTAAGCCTTGGCGATTTCCGTGGTGGCCCGGGTGACCAGATACGGCTCGTTCCGCAAACAGGCCTCCGACACCGCCTCCGGGAAGCGGGAGAGCAGCCGCAGCAGCGCCTGGGCCTCGTCGTCCGTCAGGGCGGCGTAATCGGGGACGGGCAGGCCTTCCGGCGCCTTGCGCAGCACCGAACGGCACCGGGCGTGGGTGTACTGCACGTAGGGGCCCGTTTCGCCGTCGAAGTTCAGCGCCCGGTCCCACCAGAAATCGATGTCCTTGATGCGGTTGTTCTGCAGCGTGGCGTACACCACCGCGCCCACGCCCACCTGCCGGGCCGCTTCTTCCTTGTTTTCCAGCCCGGGGGATTTTTCCTTGATGATCTCCAGCGCCTTTTCCTGGGCCCGGGTGAGCAGTTCGTCCAGCAGCACCACGTGCCCCGTGCGGGTGGCCATGGCCTGGCCCTCGTAGGAGACCATGCCGAAGGCCACGTGGCTGCACTGAGCGGCCCAGTCATAGCCCATCAGCTCAAGCACCTTGAACAGCTGGCGGAAATGCAGATCCTGCTGGTAGGCCACGACGTACAGGCTGCGGTCGAAATGATAGGTTTCCTTGCGGTAGATGGCGGCGGCCACGTCCCGGGTGTGGTACAGGGTGGCGCCGTCGGATTTGAGGATCAGGCAGGGGGGCATGCCCCAGGGCTCCAGGTCCACGATCTTCGCTCCGTCCGAATCCTTGAGCAGCCCCTTTTCTTCCAGCTCGCGGATCACCGCGCCCGTCCGCTTCGCCATCACGCTTTCGCCGTCGTAGCTGTCGAAGTGCACGTCCAGCACGTCGTACACCTTCATGGCGTCCCGGAGCGTCACGTCCTTGAACCACTGGAAGATTTCCATAGCTTCCGGATCGCCGTCCTCGATCTTCTTGAACCAGGCGCGGCCCTCGTCCTCCAGGGCGGGGTTTTCCTTGGCCTCTTCGTTGAAGCGGACGTAGAGCCGGGTCATTTCGTCCACGCCGCCCTTTTCCACCGTTTCCTTATCGCCCCATTTTTTATAGGCGCAGAGCATCTTGCCGAACTGGGTGCCCCAGTCCCCCAGATAATTGATGGAAACGGTCTTCCACCCCAGGAAATCGTAGATCCGCCGGAGGGAATTGCCGATAACGGTGGTGCTCAGGTGGCCCAGGTGGAAACGCTTGGCGATGTTGATGGAGGAATACTCCACGCACACGGTCTTGCCCCGGCCCTCGTCGCTGCCGCCCCATTTTTCCGGGGCGGCCAGGACGGCGGAAAGCAGATCCCGGGCAAAGTTTTCCCGGTTAAAGAAGAAATTCAGGTATCCGCCCGCGCATTCCACCCGGGCAACGGCGCCGTCCGTCAGGGCTTCGGCCAGCTTCCGGGCGATCACGGGCGGGCCCAGGCGCAGGGCGCGGCTGAGCTTGAAGCAGGGAAAGGCATAATCCCCCATGGCGCTGTCCGGGGGCACCTCCAGCAGGGGATACAGGTCCTCCGGCAGCCCTTCCGCTTCCGGGAACGCCTTCTTCAGCATTTCCCCGGCCAGATCCGCAATGCGCCGTTTCATGTCCATACGTTCCATTTCCTCCCGGAATCCAAAATCAATACAGCTTATCTTATCATATCTTGCCCCGTTTCGCAACGCAAAAGCCCAGGGAATACCGAAAAAATGCGGGATCCGGGGGCATCCGCGGGGTTTTGCCGCGCAAAAGGGAATCCGGGCGGCCGATCCGGGCGGAAAACGCCCGCCGCAGGGCCGCGCCTGGCAGGGATTTCCATAAGGCGGCGGACGCCCGGAAACGAGAAAAAAACAGTTGCGGACCGGCCGGGGATTATGCTATACTGAATTGGTTATAGGATTTCCCAAATCACCTGAACAGGAGGTACCGAGTCAATATGCAATACACGAAGGAAGTTGAAGACATGGTCTGTGTTGCGAAGGGCCCGAATCACGGCCCCGCGCCCATTCCTGAAGAAGGAAAATGGATCCAGGCCAAGGAGATCAAGGACATCTCCGGCTACACCCACGGCATCGGCTGGTGCGCGCCTCAGCAGGGCGCCTGCAAACTGAGCCTGAACGTGAAGAACGGCGTCATCGAAGAAGCCCTGGTGGAGACCATCGGCTGCTCCGGCATGACCCACTCCGCCGCCATGGCCAGCGAGATCCTGCCCGGCAAGACCATCCTGGAAGCCCTGAACACCGACCTGGTGTGCGACGCCATCAACACCGCCATGCGCGAACTGTTCCTGCAGATCGTGTACGGCCGCACCCAGAGCGCCTTCTCCGACGACGGCCTGCGCGTGGGCGCCGGATTGGAAGACCTGGGCAAGGGCCTGCGCTCCATGGTGGGCACCATGTACGGCACGAAAGCGAAGGGCACCCGTTATCTGGAAATGACCGAGGGCTACGTGGTCAAGATGGCCCTGGACAAGGACGACCAGGTCTGCGGCTATCAGTTCCTGAGCCTGGGCAAGATGATGGACGCCATCAAGAAGGGCATGGCCCCCAACGAAGCGTACGAAAAGAACCTGGGTACTTACGGCCGGTTCAAGGCTGAAGACGGCGCGGTCAAGTGGATCGATCCGCGCAAAGAATAATGGGAGGTGCGACAGATGGCCCTGTTTGAAAATTACGAAGGCCGCATGCCCCAGCTGCAGCCTGTTCTGGACAAGTACGGATTCAAGAATTTCGACGAAGTCAAGGCGTTCACCAACGGCAAGGGCGTGGACGCGTACAGCATCGTGGAAAGCACCCAGCCCATCTGCTTTGAAAACGTGAAGTGGGCCTACGAGCTGGGCGCCGCCATCGCCATGAAGGAAGGCGCGAAGAACGCCGCCGAGGCCGCCAAGTGGATCGGCGTGGGCCTGCAGGCTTTCTGCATCCCCGGCTCCGTGGCGGATCAGCGCCAGGTGGGCATCGGCCACGGCAACCTGGGCGCCATGCTGCTGGACGAGGAAACCGAATGCTTCGCGTTCCTGGCCGGCCACGAATCCTTCGCCGCCGCCGAGGGCGCCATCAAGATCGCCCTGAACGCCAACAAGGTGCGCACGAAGCCCCTGCGGGTCATCCTCAACGGCCTGGGCAAGGACGCCGCCATGATCATCAGCCGCATCAACGGCTTCACCTACGTGCAGACCAAGTACGATTACCTCTCCGCCGACGTGAAGGAAGACCACGCCCTGACCGTGGTGAGCAAGACCGCTTACTCCGACGGCCCCCGGGCGAAGGTGAACTGCTACGGCGCGGACGACGTGCGCGAGGGCGTGGCCATCATGTGGCACGAGGGCGCGGACGTGTCCATCACCGGCAACTCCACCAACCCCACCCGCTTCCAGCATCCCGTGGCGGGCACCTATAAGAAGGAACGCTGGGAAGCCGGCAAGAAGTACTTCTCCGTGGCTTCCGGCGGCGGCACCGGCCGCACCCTGCATCCCGACAACATGGCCGCCGGCCCCGCCTCCCGTGGAAATGATGGGCTTCCTGGGCGCGGGCAACAACCCCATGGTGGGCATGACCGTGGCGGTCGCCGTGGCCGTACAGCAGGCGATGAGCAAGTAATTTCCCAACGATATAAGGCTCCCGAGGGCGACTTCGGGAGCCTTCTTTTGAGATGGAAAATGATCACAGCCGTTGATTCAGCCAACATCCGCGAGGCCGCCGCCGTCCATTCCGCGTCCTGGCAGGCCTCGCACCGCGCCTTCTGCGCCCCCGATTTCGTCGCGCGGCATACCCCCGAGCGCCAGATGGAGTACCTGCAAGAGAAAATGGCGGGTGGAAGCCGGTTGTTCATGCTGCTCGCGGATGGGCCGGTCGGCCTTGTTTCCGTGACCGGCAGCCTGATCGAGGACCTTTACGTGCTTCCCGATAGGCAGAACCGGGGCTTTGGGACCCGCCTGCTGCAATTTGCCATCGCGCAATGCCCGGGCGTGCCCACGCTGTGGATATTGGAAAACAACGCGGGCGCGGAAAGGCTGTACCGGCGGATGGGCTTTCGGGAGACGGGCAGGAGGAACGCCATTACGGACACGCTGAGCGAAATCGAATTTGCGTTACGGAAGGAGACGAAACCCATGGATCACGCGCAGGAAGCCAGGCGGCTGTTCATGGAAGGCTACAACTGCGCCCAGGCGGTGTTCTGCGCCTTCTGCGACGAAACCGGGCTGGAGATCGATACCGCGGCCCGCATGGCCTCCTCCTTCGGGGGCGGCATGGGCCGGCTCCGGGAGGTGTGCGGCACCATGAGCGGCGCGCTCCTGGCCCTGGGGATGCTGCGGGGATACAGCGAGCCCGGGGATCCCGGGAAAAAGGCGGCGCACTACCGCCTGGTGCAGGAATACGCCCGGCGCTTCCGGGAGGAAAACGGGGCCATCGTGTGCCGGGAGCTGCTCAAAAACGTGCCGGTGACCCCCGGCCCCCTTCCCGAGCCCCGGACGCCGGAATTTTACGCCCGCCGCCCCTGCCTGAAGCTGGCGGAGCGGGCCGCGGCCATCCTGGACGAACTGCTTGGCGAAACGAAAAGCAAGGAGGAAGAAACATGATCCGCCATATCGTGATGTTCAAGATCAAGGATGAATTCAAGGACGAGATCCCCCAGCTGGTGAAAAACTTCTACGGCATGAAGGGGAAGATCGAAGGCATGCTGGACCTGGAGGCCGGGCAGGATTTCCTGCACAGCGACCGGAGCTGGGACCTGGCGCTCATCACCGTGTTCGACACCCGGGCGGCCTTCGACGCCTACCAGAACCATCCGGTGCATCTGCCGGTGAAAAAGCGGATGCACGAGGTGCGCACCGCGTCGGCAGCCTGCGATTTTGAATTCTGACCAAAACGAAAAGCGCCCGTCCTGTTCATCGCAGGACGGGCGTTTTTTTGAGAAATTTCGATGGATCAGTATTGACCCCAGGACGGCCGGGAGGCGTTCTGCTGCGGCGGCGGGGTCTGCTGGGAAGGCTGCTGCGAAGGCGACTGCTGCACGGGCTGCTGCGGGGTCTCCGCCTCCTGAACGGGGGCGGCCTTGGGCGCCGTCGGGCCAGCGGAGCGCAGCGCGGCGTACTGCCGGATGGCCAGGTCGGTGCGGATGTCGCTGTTTTCCACCACGTGGCCGATGGAGTAGATGGTCAGGGAAAGGATCCACGCCAGCAGCGGCGCCAGGGCCATGATGGCTGCGCCTATCAGCGCGCGCTGGAAATCGGGATTGTTATACAGCAGCGTGAAGGCGCCGACGGCCTCCATGGCCGCGAAGCTGACCCAGCGAAGGACCTTGGCGATGGTTTTGATTTTATGCCCCAAATTGCGATACATCTTACGCACGCTCCTTCCTGAGCTTTTCGCGGTAGTTTTCCAGCGCCGGGAACATGGGATTCTCCGCCTTCACCGGCTTGCGGCGGGCGCGTCCGGCGGGCAGCATGCCGGCGGCGACGGCAAAGAACGCCAGCGCCAGCGCAAGGATACTGAGCAGGCCCGCCGCCTCCTGCAGCACGATCTCGCCGAAGCTGTCCACCTTCAGATAGTCGATCAGGTTCCAGACGAACACGCCCAGGCTGCACAGCGTATACACGATGGCCAGCGCCAGGCCCACCGCGCCGCAGGCGCTGCCGTTATAGCGCGGCGCGATATGGGAGAACACGTAAAAGTTGACGGCGATGAGCGCGATGCACACCGATTCCACCAGAGAGATCAGGCCCTTGATGCCCTCGCTGTTCCGGAAGGAAACGTACGGAAGGACCTGCCAGAAGGAGGATACCGCCAAGGCCAGCATCACAATGCCGAATATGGAGGAGAACACCACGGAAGCGTACCGCCGCCCCTGGTAGGCAAAGCGCAGCGACAGCGCGACGCTGCCCAGCACGACGACGCCCCCCACCAGGTTCATCAGGATGCGCAGGACCGTATTGAACGTGAACCGGGCGCGGAAATAGCCCGTCTCACTGAACACCGCGCTGACCAGCAGAAGCGCCAGCGCGACGATCAGCAGGGCCAGGCAGACTTTCCACCTTTGCTTGAATGCAGCTTGCACAAGGAATCCCTCCCGTCATATTTTGTCGCATTTGCAACTTTGCTTAGATTTTAAGGCTTTTTGGGCGGATTGTCAAGCCTTCGGGAACGCTTGCGCGAAGGCGCGGAACGTGCTATCATGGAAGCGCAGGTCAGATAAAAATGCAGAGGAGAGAAAGCGATGCTGGATTATCTCGTCGTAGGCGCCGGGCTGTACGGCGCCGTGTTCGCGCAGCAGGCCGCCGAAAGGGGAAAAAAGGCGCTGGTGATCGAAAAGCGCCCGCACATCGGCGGGAACGTGTACACCGAGGACGTGGAGGGCATCCACGTGCACCGGTACGGGGCGCACATCTTCCACACCAACAGCGCCCCGGTGTGGGAATACGTGCAGCGCTTCGCCGCCTTCAACCGCTTCACCAATTCCCCGGTGGCCAATTACCGCGGGGAATTGTATTCCCTGCCCTTCAATATGTACACCTTCAACCGGATGTGGGGGGTGACCACGCCTGCGGAAGCGGCGGCAAAAATCGCGGAGCAGCGGAAGGAAATCACCCATGAACCCCGGAACCTGGAGGAGCAGGCCATCTCCCTGGTGGGCCGGGATATATACGAAAAGCTGATCAAGGGCTACACGGAAAAGCAGTGGGGCCGCAAATGCACGGATCTGCCCGCCTTCATCATCAAGCGCCTGCCCGTGCGGCTGACCTTCGACAACAATTACTTCAACGCCCTCTACCAGGGCATCCCGGTGGGCGGATACACGAAAATGGTTTCCCGGATGCTGGAAGGCACGGAGGTGCGCCTGGGGGTGGATTACATTATGGACAAGCCGCGCTGGGACGCCATGGCCCGGACGGTGATCTACACCGGGCCCATCGACGCCTATTTCGGCTACCGGCTGGGGAATCTGGAATACCGCTCCGTGCGCTTTGAAACGGAGCTGCTGGATATTCCCAATTTCCAGGGCAACGCCGCCGTCAATTATACCGACGGCGAAACGCCCTTCACCCGCATCATCGAGCACAAATGGTTCGAATTCGGCAAGGACGAAAACGGGAACGACCTGCCAAAGACGGTGATCTCCCGGGAATACAGCTCGGAATGGCAGCCCGGGGACGAGCCCTATTACCCCGTGAACGACGAAAAGAACGGGAAGCTGTATCAGGCGTACCGGAAACTGGCCGACGGGGAAAGCAATGTGATCTTCGGCGGGCGGCTGGGGGAATACCGGTATTACGATATGGACCAGGTGATCCTCTCCGCGCTGGAAAAAGCAAAAGAAACGCTGGGCTGATCCGGGCCCCGGCGTCTATTGACTTTTTCGGAAAAACCTTCTATATTTGAAGCAAATCATACCGACAGGAACAGCGACACATCATCAAGGGAGGAAAACAATATGGATTTTCGGCAAACGGCCCTGGGCATCGAATTCGGCTCCACCCGCATCAAAGCCGTCCTCATCGGGCGGGATCACGCCCCCATCGCTTCCGGCAGCCACGAATGGGAAAACCAGCTCCGGGACGGGATCTGGACCTACTCCATGGACGCCATCCACGGGGGGCTGCAAAGCTGCTTCGCGGATCTGAAACGCGACGTGAAGGAAAAATTCGGCGAAACGCTGACGGCGGTGGGCGCCATCGGCATTTCCGGCATGATGCACGGCTATCTGCCCTTCGATCGGAATGACGCGCCCCTGGCGGAATTCCGCACCTGGCGCAACACCATCACCGGCCCCGCCGCGGCGGAGCTGACGGAGCTGTTCGGCTTCAACATCCCCCAGCGCTGGAGCATCGCCCACCTGCGCCAGGCCATGCTGAACAAAGAAGCGCACGTTCCGGACATCGCCCACCTGACCACCCTGGCGGGGTACATTCATTTCCGGCTCACGGGGAAAAAGGTGCTGGGCGTGGGCGAAGCCAGCGGCATCATGCCCATCGACAGCGCCATCGGCTCCTACGACAAAGAAATGATCCGCAAATTTGACGCGCTGGCGGAGCAGGACGGGTATCCCTGGCGTCTTGAGGGCATCCTGCCCGAAGTGCTGGGCGCCGGGGAGGACGCGGGGTATCTGACCGAAGAAGGCGCGCGGCTGCTGGACCCGGCCGGGGATCTTAAGCCCGGCATCCCCTTCGCGCCCCCGGAAGGCGACGCCGGCACCGGCATGGCCGCCACGAATTCCGTCCGCGCCCGGACGGGCAACGTGTCCGCCGGCACCAGCGATTTTGCCATGATCGTGGTGGATCATCCCCTGGGCGTGCACCGGGAGATCGACATGGTCACCACCCCCGCGGGGCTGCCCGTGGCCATGGTGCACTGCAATAACTGCACCAGCGATATCAACGCCTGGGTGAACCTGTTCCACGAATTCTCCGCCCTCATCGGCGCGGAGGTGAACAAGGGCGAATTGTACGTGAAGCTGTTCAACAAGGCCCTGGAGGGCGACCCCGACTGCGGCGGGCTCATGAGCTACAATTATTTCTCCGGCGAGGGCGTCACCGACCTGGACGCCGGCCGGCCCGTGTTCGCCCGGACGGAGAACGCGAAAATGACCCTTGCCAACTTCATGCGCACGCATCTGCTCTCCGCCCTGGCCACGCTGAAAATCGGCCTGGACATCCTGACCCAGGAAGAAAACGTGCCCATCGACAAGCTCTACGGCCACGGCGGCTATTTCAAGACCCCCGGGGTGGGCCAGCGGATGCTCAGCGCCGCGGTGGGCTCCCCCGTTTCCGTCATGGAAACCGCCGGGGAGGGCGGCCCCTACGGCATGGCCCTGCTGGCGGGTTACAGGATCTGGAAGGAAGACGGGGAAAAGTTAGAGGATTACCTGGATCACAGGGTGTTCGCCCACGCCAAAGCCTCCACCCTCATGGCGGACGCGGAGGACATTCAGGGCTTCGCCGCCTTCCTGGAGCGTTATCAAAAGGCCCTGCCCGTGGAAATCGCGGCCATTCAGTGCTTGTAAAATCAAGTTAAGCGCTGATTCCCTGCAAAGTAGGGGCGGATATTATCCGCCCAAAAAGCCTCCCACACCGTAGGGGCGGATATTATCCGCCCGAAAAAGCCGGGCACACGAAATGTGCTGAAAACCATGAAAAATCAACATGTTTCCCGCGGGCGGATAATATCCGCCCCTACGATGCCGAGCGCTACCTGTGTGCCTTGAAAATGCTCGTCCTGAATCAATCCATAAAGAACCAAAAACAAGAAAAGGAGGCCATCCCCATGAAAAAGCTCACCTGCCTGCTGCTGACGCTGCTCCTGCTGGTCCCCTGCTTCGCTGCCCTGGCGGAAGCGGCGGAGGAGCCCGCCACGGAAATCTACGCCGAGCCCATCCTCTTTAGGGGCATCCCCTGGGGAAGCACCTGGGAGGAAGCGCAAACGTACCTTCCCGAAGGAATAGAATACTATGAAACAGAAAGAAACGATCTTTCCACAGTGAATGGCTATCTGAGTGTAAAAGATCACAAGACGCTATACGGTGGCGAGTACCTTGGAAAAGACTATTATACAAGCAAAAACAAAATGAACGGCATGAAGGTCGCAGGCTATGAGCTCGAAAGTATGTATCTGTACTTTGCCGGCATGTCCGACGACAGCGGGTATCTGGTAACAGACGAAACACACAGTGCCTTGCTCTATACCTCGTATACATTCAACGTCAATAATACGGATGCCGTGTATGAGGATCTGCTTGGCAAGCTGACTTCTCTGTATGGGAATGCACGCATGACCGGGGAGGATGGGAGGATCAATCTATGGTACGGCGCGGATGGCACCATGGTGTCATTGTGTAAGTATTATGGATACATCCACATCTGCTATGGCTTCAGCGGCGCGGATGCGCTGATCGAGCAGGCGCATCAGGTGCTGATGAACAAGGAAGTGCTGGACGCCGGGAACAGCACCGACGGGCTGTGACGAAAAGGCTCTGCCCCTGGAAATCGCGGCCATCCGGTGCCTGTAAGCCTGCGGACGTTATGGCTGAAAAAATAAAAGGAGGAATAATGAACATGAAAAAGTATGGCTGGCTGACGATGCTGACGGCGCTGATCCTGGCGCTGGGATGCGTGGGAACTGTCTGCGCGGAGATCATTCCGCCCTGCGAGCCGGGGCAGCAAATCGGATATCCCGCCGTGGTGCTGTGCGAAGAGCTCACCCTGCGGGAGCAGCCCCATTCTTCTTCCAAAGCGCTGCAAACCCTGAATTACGGCGATCTGCCGATCGTGGTGGGCGCGGATCTGCCGGAAGGGGCAAAGGCAGAAAACGGATTCGTCTATGTCACCCTCGGCGATGCCGAGGATTCGCCCTGCGGCTGGATCAACGCGGACTACATCGTCATCAATCCGGCCTGGTATGTGACGGGGAAAGATACGGCGGTATACGCCTGGAATGACGCCGCCGCCCCGAAGGTCGCCCTGCTGGGCAAGGACGCCCGGCTCCCCATCCTGAAGGAAGAGGGCGATTGGTACCTCGTCAGCCTGCGCGGCGCGGTCGGCTGGATTCAGAAGTAACGCGGGCGGCGCTGCCTGCAAGGAAGGATATGTGAGCATGCGCAAAAGATTCATTGCGGTTTTCGTCGCCGTCATGCTGCTGGGATGCCTGCCGGGCGCGGCGGAGGCCGAGGAAGCGGCGGCCCGCGAAACGCTGACCAGCGGGGACTGGGAATATTTCCTGCTGGAAGACGGCGGCGCGGAGCTGGTGGACTACGACGGCCCCGCCGGCGATATCGTGATCCCCAACGAGCTGGACGGACACCCGGTCACGGCGGTATCCACGAATCCATTCCAGCTGCTGTTTGACAATTATACCGTGGCCGTTTCCCAGAGCCACCCTTACCTGGCCACCATCGACGGCGTGCTGTTCGGAAAAACGGACCGGAAACTGATTTGCTATCCCAGCGGGCGGGCCGCGGCGTCCTACGAAATCCCCCAGGGAATCCTGGAAATCGGGAATTTCGCGTTCTACGGATGCGAAAGCCTGAAAGACGTGATTATCCCCGACAGCGTGACCGGCATCGGATATGGTGCGTTCTGCGGTTGCGAAAGCCTGACGAGTATAACCATCCCCGACGGCGTGATCAGCATCGGGGAGTATGCGTTCTACGTGTGCAGCAGCCTGACGAGCGTGACCATCCCCGACAGCGTGACCGGCATCGGGATCGGCGCATTCTCCGGTTGCAGCAGCCTGACGAGCGTGACCATCCCCGACAGCGTGACCAGCATAGAGAAGGGTGCGTTCGCTTACTGCGACAGTCTGACGGACGTGACCATCCCCAACAGCGTGACCAGCATCGGGGAGCGTGCGTTCGCTTACTGCGACAGTCTGACGGCGACAGTCTGACGGACGTGAACATCCCCGACAGCGTGACCAGCATCGGGGAGGAGGCGTTCTACCAGTGCAGCAGCCTGACGGACGTGACCATCCCCGACAGCGTAACCAGCATCGGGAAGTATGCGTTCTTCGATTGCTCATCTATGACACAGATTTCTGTTTCGGAGGGCAATCAGAACTACTGCCAACTGGACGGCGTCCTTTTTGACAGGGAAATGCAAACGCTCATCTGCTATCCGGCCGGAAAGGCACAAGCGCAATATACCATCCCGGACAGCGTGACTAGCATTGGGGCGGCTGCGTTCTACAAGTGCAGCAGCCTGACAGACGTGACCATCCCCGACAGCGTGACCAGCATCGGGGCGGATGCGTTCTACGGGTGCAGCAGCCTGACGGACATAACCATCCCCAACAGCGTGACCAGCATCGGGGAGGAGGCGTTCATCGGGTGCAGCAGCCTGACGAGCGTGACCATCCCCGACGGCGTGACCAGCATCAGGAAGGGTGCGTTCGCCGCCTGCAGCAGCCTGACATGCGTGACCATCCCCGACAGCGTGACCAGCATCGAGGCGGGTGCGTTCGCCCGGTGCAGCAGCCTGACGGACGTGACCATCCCCGACAGCGTGACCAGCATCGGGGAGTTTGCGTTCGCCGAGTGCAGCAGTCTGACGGACGTGACCATCCCCGACAACGTGACCAGCATCGGGGAGGATGCGTTCTTCTGTTGCAGCAGCCTGACGAGCGTGACCATCCCCGACGGCGTGACCAGCATCGGGAAGGGTGCGTTCGCCGCCTGCAGCAGCCTGACATGCGTGACCATCCCCGACAGCGTGACCAGCATCGAGGCGGGTGCGTTCTACAAGTGCAGCAGCCTGACATGCGTGACCATCCCCGAGAGCGTGACCAGCATCGGGGAGGGTGCGTTCGTCTACTGCGACAGTCTGACGGACGTGACCATCCCCGACAGCGTGACCAGCATTGGGGAGCGTGCGTTCGCTTACTGCGACAGTCTGACGGACGTGAACATCCCCGACAGCGTGACCAGCATCGGGGAGGTTGCATTCGCCCGGTGCAGCAGCCTGACGAGCGTGACCATCCCCGACAGCGTGACCAGCATCGGGGATTCTGCGTTCCGGGGATGCGAAAGCCTGACGCTCTCGGTCATCGCCGGGTCCTATGCCGAGCAATACTGCCGGGAAAACGGCCTCCAATATACTACCTATGACCCCGACCTGGAAGACGCCCCCACGGATTGGCTGACGGGGACGCCGTAAGAAAAGAGGAGAGAAAAGCATGCTGGAACAACTGAAAGAACTCGTTTGCCGGGCGAACCTGCTTCTGCCCAAATATGATCTGGTCACCTTCACCTGGGGCAACGTCAGCGCCGTAGACCGGGAAAAGGGCCTGGCGGTGATCAAGCCCTCCGGCGTGGAATACGATACCATGACGGCGGAGGACATGGTGGTGGTGGATCTGGACGGCAAGGTGGTGGAGGGCAAGTGGCGGCCCTCCAGCGACACGCCCACCCACGTGGAATTGTACAAGGCCTTCCCGGAATGCGGCGGCATCGTGCACACCCATTCCCGCTGGGCCACCACCTTCGCCCAGGCAGGCCTGGACATCCCCGCCATGGGCACCACCCAGGGCGACTATTTCTACGGCGCCATCCCCTGCACCCGGCCCATGACCGAGGAGGAGATCAAAGGCGCGTATGAAAAGGAAACCGGCGCCGTCATCATCGAAACCTTCCGCCGCCGGGGGATCGACCCGGCCCAGGTGCCCGGCGTGGTGGTGTTCTCCCACGGGCCCTTCGCCTGGGGCAAGGACGCCCTGGAGGCGGTGCACAACGCCGTGGTCATGGAGGAAGTGGCCTTCATGGACTGGCACGCCATGATGATCGCCCCGGACCGGGGGCCCATGCAGCAAGCCCTGCTGGATAAGCATTACCTGCGCAAGCACGGCAAAAACGCCTATTACGGGCAGAAATAAGGTGACGGTGCGCGGACGCCGGAAAATCGGTAAAAACCGGCCTGTCACGGCGGGCGGATGATATCCGCCCCTACGGTTCGGGCGCGCAATGGGCGCATTTTCCCGTCCGTCTGAACCGTGCGCCAGAAGCCGGGCAGCCGTCCGACAACAACAGCCTATCTTCGTTCATCCCTGCGTACGGACAGATATTACCCGCCCGAGATTTTATTCATCGTTGCCGTAGGGGCGGGTATTATCCGCCCGGGAATTTGTTCATCGTTTGTCGTAGGGGCGGATATTATCCGCCCGAAGAAACGATGCGCGGACGCCTGGAAATCGGCAAAAAGCGGCCTGTTACGGCGGGCGGATGATATCCGCCCCTATGGATCAGACGCGCGATGGGCGCAGTTTCCCGCCCGCCTGAACAAAATCCCTGAATTCTCCATCGTTCCTATGAAAACGGCCTGGAAATCCCACCGATCCGGCGGGGCCTCCAGGCCGATTATTTTGGTTTTTGCCCGGCATCTGCTTCCTGATTTGAAACGGCCTTTTCCCGGGCGCTGCGCGTCGGGCGAGCCCGACGGTTTCCCCCTCAGAAGCAGCGTTCCTTGCGCTCCTTCCGGCACTGCTCCACGTTCCCGCAGCGGTAGCACAGTTCGTTCTCGCAGATTCCGTCGTTCTCAAAGCAGGACAGGATGTTCCTGACGGTGGTTTCGGCGATGTTGTTCAGGGCGTCCTCGGTGAGGAAGGCCTGGTGGGAGGTGACGATCACGTTGGGCATGGAAATGAGCCGGGCCAGCACGTCGTCGTTGAGGATATGGCCGGAAATATCCTGGAAAAATACGTCCGCTTCCTCCTCGTACACGTCCAGGCAGGCCGCGCCCACCTGCCGGGCCTTGATGCCCTCCAGCAGCGCTTCCGCGTCGATGAGCGCGCCCCGGGAGGTGTTCACCAGGATCACGCCCTTTTTCATCTGCCCGATGGCGTCCCTGCCGATCATGTGGCGGGTCTCCTCGGTGAGCGGGCAATGAAGGGAAATGATATCGCTTTGGGCGAACAGCTCCGCAAGCGGCAGGTATTCGATGCCGGCGTCCTTGGCGGGGAATTTGTCGTAGGCGATCACGCGCATGCCGAAGCCCCGGCAGATGTCGATGAAAATGCGCCCGATCTTCCCGGTGCCCACCACCCCCACGGTCTTGCCGTGGAGATCGAAGCCCGTAAGCCCGTTTAGGGAAAAATTGAATTCCCGCGTCCGGTTGTAGGCCTTGTGGATGCGGCGCACGGAGGTGAGCAGCAGGGCCATGGCGTGCTCCGCCACGGAATACGGGGAATAGGCGGGCACGTGGACCACGTGGATCCTGCCGAAAGCGCGGCGGAGATCCACGTTGTTGTACCCGGCGGAGCGCAGGGCGATGATCTTCACGCCGAAGCCGTACAGCCGGTCGATCACTTCGGCGTTCACTTCGTCGTTGACGAACACGCACACCGCCTCGCACCCCTTGGCCAGCTCCGCGGTATCGGCGGTCAGCCGGGTATCGAAAAACCGGATCTCCATGCCCGCGGCCCCGGCGTATTTTTCAAAGGACGGGATATCGTAGGGCTTGGCGTCGAAAAACGCAAGTTTCATGGAAAACGCCTCCTGTTTTGCTTTCTTTCCGGGAGAAAGCCGTATCATATTTACATTCTTCCTTCCCTGCGCTATTATATTCCCGTGGAAACAGCCTGTCAATCGGCCCCGGGCTGAAGGCGGGAAAATACAAAAAAGGGAGGCGCGCCCATGGCCATGATGGAAAGGCCGCAGGTCCGGAAGGCAGAAGGCGGCAGGTGCTGGGAGCACACGTTTGAAAAGTTTCACCTCAAGGTGTACGTGCCGGACAACGATCTGGACGGACAGACCAACAATTACGGCTTCCGCGCACCGCTGCTGATGGTGCTGGAGGAGGAAAAGCAAAGCATGGACGCCGCGGTGCGCTTCGCCCGGGAAAGCGGGCTGGCCGGCATCGCCGCGGGAGTGGATTCCAGCGTGCTGTTCATTTCCCCCACGGCGGAGGGCGGCTGGGACGCGGCGGACGAAAGCCTGTACGCCGCGGTGATCGCCGAGGTCAAAATGATCCAGGTGTACCGGGACGGCATCGTGGAAAACTTCGATTTCTTCAGCCAGACCTTCAAGGGCTATTTCGTCCGCGGGGCGATCTTCCGGGCGGATGTGTACGGCTTTGGCAAATCCGCGGATTATATCGCCAAGCATCTGCTCAAAACCCTGCAGGGCGAATACCTCTGGGGCCCCGGGGAGATCACCCCGGCCATGTGCTCCATGGAAAAGCTCAGCGTGATCCCCGACGTGCAGCGGAAGGACATCGCGGTGCTCAGCGTGGGCAACAGCGCGGATGCCAACCGCGCCTTTGCGGGCTGCGAGCACCTGCTGATCAAGGACAGGGCCGAATACGGGGCGGATTACGCCTCCTTCGTGCGGAAGTTCAAAATGTGGTGCGGGCAGATGGAGCTGGAGCCGGATTTCCCGGCCCTGGGCATGACGGAGGAGGCGGGCAGCGTAGTGGTCCGCACCGATCCCGACAACCGCGGCCCCTTCCGGGATCAGCCCACCCACAAGGCGGGGTACTTCGCCTATTACAACAACGGCCTGTTCGATCACGGCCCCGTTCCCCTGGTGCTGGGCTTCCACGGCGGCGGGGATTCGTCCATGTTCCTCACCTTCGTCAGCGACTGGTGGGAGATCGCCCACCGGTACGGCTTCCTGTTCGTATCGGTGGAGAACCACCAGTTCGTCACCGCCCCCGAAGCCGTGGAGCTGATCGAGGGGCTGAAAAAGCGCTATCCCATCGACGCCCGCCGCATTTACGCCACCGGCTTTTCCATGGGCAGCGGCAAAACCTGGGATCTTTTCCAGGAATACCCGGATCTCTTCGCGGGGCTCATGCCCGCCAGCGCCCTGTTCCCGGTGTACACCACCTTCTACGGTGCCCCGGCCAAGGCCAATCTCAATAAAACCGTGCCGGTGCCGGTGTTCTATTCCGGCGGCGAAAAATCCCACCTGCCGGAATTGCCCTTCCATGCGCCCACGGCGCTGGAAAGGGTGCAGTACGTGGCGGAGGTGAACCGGCTGAAGAAGGATTTCAGCGGCCTTTCCTTCGAGGGGAAGGACGCCTGGGAGCATCCCCTCTGGGGCATGGCCGGCGACCGGACCGAAAAGATCCCCGATCCCTCCCGGGACGGCGTCCTCACCGTCCACTATTACGACAGCGAGGACGGCGTTTGCCGCACGGCCTTCGCCAGCGTCAGCAATCAGGTGCACGAATGCCGGCACCACAGCTGTGAAAACGCCTGGAAGTTCATTTCCCAGTTCCACCGGTAAGAAGCTTCGGCGATGCGCCGCCCCGTGTGTGCAGTGGGATGGCGAACGCGAAGGCCAAAGGCCGCCAAATCGGAGGAAAGCCCACCACTAAGGTAGACCTTCACGCTGTGTTCATCAAGTATTATCCTGCTTACACGGATAGCCCATGACCGTGACGGAGCTGGCGTAGATATGTAAGCTGTCAAGACCAACGGTATATAAGTATATCACAATGGTGGGGTGAAGCCCCACCATTTTTCAAGGCATTTTTCCTAGATGTCGTCATTTCTTTGGTCAATCTCATTACTTATCGTATCTAACTCAGCATTTATCTCATCTGCGGAATAAACTTGGTATCCAAGGATATGAAAAGTCAATTTCGTACCCATTACTGTTGCTGATTCAAAATAATGAACAATTGCCACATAAGTCCCATCATCTTGCTGAATTAGCCATGAACTATACTGCGGATATGTTTTATTCGTTCTTTTCAATCCCCAACATGACAAATAATCATTTGATTCAAAACCAATTCTTTCAACAATAGGAAGGTATACTTCATTAGATGCACCATATTTCTTAGTTAATGCAGCCTCTAATGTTTCATATTCTGTCAAGGTAGAACGTAGCTGACTTCCAAGCCAATATGTGGCGGAATATAGTTTGTTATCTTTATCAAAATAGTAATGTATCTCACTACCATCTATTCCAGCAATTGTTCCTTCGACCTTTTTTGCAACTTTAACCTTCGGTGTTCCATATTCAATTTTTTGAGCAGATACAGTGAATCCAGCATTCTTTTCATAAGAAGTAACTTCATCAAGCGTCATTCCAAAAGTCACTTTACTATGCAATGTAAACGATTCAGCTATTGCGCTTCCAAGAACAAAGAGAGAGAGAAAAGACAAGGTAGCAAGAATAGAAATAAATTTCTTCATGTTGAGACTTCCTTTCATCATTGCTTTATCCATGAGTAATACTTGCTCACAGTCTCCGAAGTAATGTGATGAATTTCCGTGTCCGAAAAACGCATCTCATATTCCAGTTTTCTGCCCGCAGGAATCCTGGCTTCCACTTCATCAAACTTTACAATCATTTGAAACAATACGCTCATCAATTCATTATCATCAAAGAAGAAAAAGACTTCGCATTGATCCCCATCAATCGCAACGATTGTCTGATTGCCATCTGTGAAATCAAAGCTGATGATACATTTGTTTGAATCATACCCGCTGGCGGTCATGACAACAGCATTTTTCTCCGTGAAATCTTTCACTTGACGGATGTATTCTTCCGACAGCGAAAGAAAACTGCTGTCAGCGCCTGCTGATGCCAATGCCAAGAAAAGCATCATACAAACAAGCAACAAACCAATGAATCTTTTCATATCATCCTCCTTTTAATGTTACTGGGTGAAGGCGGTTCTTTCTATCCCTCCCTTCCTTGAAGAATATACTACAAATATAACTACTTTTATGACTATTAAATAATAACATATATTTATGAACTATGTCAAGCTATAATTATAGTGTTTTCATGAGGTGATGCTATAATGAAGCAAGAAATTCGTATTTCAAAGAAATCCATGCGTAAAGGTGATGACGGACATAAGGTAGTTTCTGTCCGCATGAAGGACGAAACAATAGCTCGCCTGGATGAATTATCTGCTCAAACCAACCGAAGCAGGAATGAATTAATCAACATGCTTTTGGAGGCCTCTCTCGATATTGTGACCATTACGCCAGAGGAAGAATAGCCAAGCAGAATAATCAAAAATGACGGACAGGCAGCAGCGGCCTTCCGTCATTTCTATTTCTGTGAAATTTTTCATCTGGAAACGGCTTGTTTTTTTCTTTACTGCCGATTGATTGCCGTTTATCCCAACAAACAAGCCTGACCGGATAAAGATAAATGATTACGAGAATACGATTTTCCAGCCATTGTACGCTTAATCGGCTTTCTTGGAGGGGGCCTGGGGAGACCGTTCTTTGGCCTGCAAAGAACGGTCCCCCCAGCATCCTCCTCTCCCCCATTCACTCCCCGTCACTCACCCCGGACGATCAGGGTGACGCTGACGGGAAGGACGGCGAAGGGGCCGTCGGCGGGCGCGGCATCCGGGGTGACGGCGTCGCCCTGGAGGACGACGCGGTACGCGCCGAAGCCCGCCGGCGCTTCGAACTGCTTTTCCTCCGCGGTGGGGTTGATCACGGCGTAGGCCAGCGCCTCTTCCCCTTCGGCCCAGGTGACGGCGATCAGATTGCCGTCCAGCAGCTCCGCCGCGGGGGCGGTTTCCGTAAGGAAGCGATAGGGAGAATCGGGATTTGCGAATTTATCCCGCCGCAGGGCGATGAGCCCGCGGTAAAATTCCGAAAGCTGCGCTTCGTCGCCGTCCGGGGTCATGGCGTCCCAGCTCAAGTTATTGACGGCGTCCGAGGAGGCGTAGCTGTTGGCATCGCCCTGCTTGGTGCGCAGCATTTCTTCGCCGGCCAGGAAGAAGGGCGTGCCCCGGCTGAGCAGCACCACGGAGGCGCACAGGCGGTTCATGGCCAGCTTTTCTTCCCGGGATGCGTCGGGGCAGGCGGCGTCCAGCTTGTCCCAGAGGGTGTTGTTATCGTGGGAGGACGTGTAATTGATCACCATGGCGTCGTTGACGTGCCAGGAAACCCCGGCGGATTTTACGCCGCCCTGGATGCCGAAGATCACCTTCTGGGCGTTCATGCGGCTGGGCTTGCCGTTGGCGTAGCCCACGTCCTTTTTATCGAACACGCTGCCCTTGAGGCCGTCGCGGATGGCGTCGTTGAACACCGCGATGCCGCCGATGGCGCCCTCCGAGGGCTTCACCTGGCGGATGTTGGCCTGGCTGGCCTGGAAATTGTCCCGCAGGGCGGAGGTGCCGCCGGTCCAGCCCTCGCCGTAGATCAGGGCCTTGGGGTTCACCGCGTGAACGGCGGCCTCCACCGCCTGCATGGTCTGGATATCGTGGAGGGCCATCAGGTCGAACCGGAAGCCGTCCAGCCGGTATTCCTCCGCCCAGTAGCGCACGCTGTCCACCATGTACTTGCGGAACATTTTGCGGTTGGAGGCGGTTTCGTTGCCGCAGCCGCTGCCGTTGGCCGGGCTGCCGTCGTAATTGAAGCGGTAGTAGTAATAGGGCACGATGCGGTTCAGGCAGGAATCGGCGGAATAGGTGTGGTTGTACACCACGTCCATCACCACGCCGATGCCGTTTTCGTGCAGGGCCTGCACCATCTGCTTGAATTCCGTGATGCGGACCTCGCCGTGATACGGATCGGTGGAATAGCTGCCCTCGGGCACGTTGTAATTCTTCGGGTCGTAGCCCCAGTTGAAGGAAGCGCCGCCGCCGCGCTCATCCACGGTGGCGTAATCGTACACGGGCTGCAGATGCACGTGGGTGACGCCCAGGTTTTTCAGGTAATCCACCCCGGCGGGCAGGCCGGACGCATTGGTCAGCCCCGTTTCGGTGAAGGCCAGGTATTTGCCCGGATACCGGGAGGCGGACAGGGCGTTGGAGAAATCCCGCACGTGCACTTCCCAGATCACCGCGTCGCCGTAGCTGTCCAGGGCGGTAAAGCCGGGCACGTCCCGGAAGCCCTCCGGATCGGTGCGCTTTAGGTCCACCACCATGCCCCTGTCGCCGTTGACCCCCGCCGCCCGGGCGTAGGGGTCCACCGCCTCCTGGGTGCCCAGGGCGGTGGTGACGGAGTAGGTATAGTAGGTGCCGTGGCCGCAGGCAGCCTCGGCGCGCCATACGCCCTGGTTTTCCCGCTCCATGGGGATCAGGTCATAGGCCGGGCCGTCGTTCCCTTCCTCAAACAGGTTCAGCGTCACCTGGGAAGCGGTGGGCGCCCAGACCTTGAACACCGTGCTGTCTCCCTGGATCACGGCGCCCAGGTCGTCCCCGTCGTAGGTGTAGCGCTCCACAAAATCCTTGCTGTCAAAGATCTCGGTGGGCACCGCGGCGATCTCGCCGTAGCCCTCGATCTCCACGGTGTAGGGCAGGGCGATATCCAGCGGCTCCTGGGTGGTGATGATCCCGGTGACCACCTCGTTGTTCAAACTGGAGAGCTTTTCGATCCCGATCTCCCGGCCGTCCTGCCGCACGTGGACCCGGTCCAGGCTTTCCAGCCGCACCGCGGGGCTGATGAAATAGCGGATCTGATCGGACGCGATGATGCCCGCCAGCTGGAAAATGCGGATGGGCTCCAGGGTCTTTCCCCCGTCCGGGCTGGAATACTGCATGCCGTCCCCGGGCAGCAGGTAGATCTTCGTGTCCGGCCCGGTCATGATGGCGAACCGGTCGTCCGGGTAATCCTTCGTGGCCTCGCCCCAGGATTTTCCGCCGGGATCGGAGCAGTTCCTGCGGACGATGAAGCCCACCTCGCTCACGTCCTCCGGCACGTTCACCACGCACTTGACGCCGTATGCGCAGGGGTGGAACAGATTGCCGCTGCCGTCCCTGCCCGGGAACCAGATCCATACGTCGCAGGTGTCGTAATCCGCGTCCGGATCGCTCCAGTACAGCGTCAGCTGGCGGCATCCGTCCTCTTTTTCCAGGGTATACTCCGCGCTTCCCCCTTCCGCCAGGCATCCCGTGCCCGGCAGGGGCAGCACCAGCGCGGTGATCAGCATCAAAACCATCAATCTGCGCGTCATAGTTTTCCTCCTCCGTTTCCGATGCGTTGCGGTAAAAGTATAGGATCTCGTCTGTCTGCAATCATTATATCACATCCGCATGGATTTTAGGAAGAAAAATTTGCGCGGCCCGGCCGGAGGCGCGGGTTTGCGCCCGGAACGATTTTTGCTTATAATAGAAAAAGAAAAATTTTTTTGCCGGCTGTTGGCCGGTTTGGGAAGCTGCCTCGTCTAATGATTGACGGAGGGAGGGAAAGAACGGTGACGCAGGATCCGCGCCGGACATGGCTGGAGGAAGCGATGGAGCGCTGGGAAAAGCCGATGCTGCATCTGTGCTTCGCGTATCTGGGCGATCTGGCCCTTTCGGAGGACGCGGTGCAGGAGACGTTTTTCCGGGCCTGGAAGGGCTATGCGCGCTTCCGGGGCGAAGCCCAGGAAAAAACCTGGCTGACCCGCATCGCCGTGAACGCCTGCAAGGACCTGATGAAATCCGCCTGGGCCCGGAAAACGGACCGGTCCGTGACCCCGGATGCTTTGCCGGAGGGGGCCGTTCCCTTTGAGGCGCGGGACGACACCGTTACGCGTGCGGTGCTGGCCCTGCCGCCCAAAATGAAGGAAGCGGTGCTGCTGCGCTGGTATCAGGGACTCACCCTGGAGGAAATGGCCCGCGTGCTCCGTCTGCCCCGGTCCACCGTCAATTACCGATTGAAGAAAGCGAAAGCGCTGCTCAGGGACGAACTGGAGGAATGGTACGATGAAGAATAAGGAAACGCTGAAAGCCCGGATGGACCGGCGGCTTTCCTTCCTGGATGGTCTGCCGTCCTGCCGCTCCGCCGTGATGCAGCGTATCGCGCAGGAGGAGGCACCCGTTATGAAGAAAAAAATCTCCCTGGGGCTGGTACTGGCCCTGATCCTGGTATCCCTGTCCGTGGCCGGGCTGGCGGCCGCCGCGCTGCTGTTTTCCCCCAAGGCCGACGCCGCCCGCATCGCCGACCGGGCGCTGGAAGAAAAATACGGCGTCACCCCCGAAATGCAGACCTTCTTTGTCCGCAGCGAGGAGGAGCTGCCCGGCGGCGCGGTGCGCGTCCTCTATGCCGGGCGGGATCAGCTTCTGGAAGCCCTGGGCACCTATACCGCCCGGGTGAAGGACGGAAAGGCCGATATTTCCTGGAGCTACGATGGGAAGGACACCTCCGGCCTGTACGGCGCCGACGCCTGGGGCGTACAGCAGCTCCGGCAAATGCTCATCGACAACCAGGAAACCGGCGGCATGGGCCTTTTCCTGCCCCGGGCCCTGGAAATCGCGCAGGCCAACGGAAACCCCTGGCAGGATTCCGTCAGCACCGAGGAAGAAATCATCGACTATTTTGAGCAGCTGGAAAAGGAAAAGACCGCCGCTCTGGCCGCGCGGAAGCTGCCCGAGGATGAAATGGCCGAGCTGGCCCGCCAGGCCGTGATCGAGGCCTATTCCCTCACGGCGGAGCAGGTCGCGGCGCTGGAACAGTATGTGCAGCCCCTGGCCGACGAGGAAAACGCCTGGTACTGGATGGAGGACGGCAAGCCCTGCTTCGAGGTGCAGTATTTCCTCTCCCAAGGCCCGGACGGCGCCTTTGTGGAAAAGGACGGCACGTACGGCGTGCTGGTGAACGTGGAAACCGGCGTGATCGAGCGCATCGTGTACGAATCCGGCCTGGGCGGGGAGGGCTGAGCCCCCTTTCCCGCGCCCGGACGCCCCGCTTTGCAGGCGGGGCTTTTCATTTGGGTTTGCGTAGGCGCGTCTTCCTGTTGTATAATACAAAAAAGCCTGGCCGGACGGAGGAAGCGCCATGAACGAAACGAAAACCGCCCTCATCATGGAAGGCGGCGCCATGCGGGGCATGTTCACCTGCGGGGTGATCGACGTGATGATACGGGAAAAAATCGCCTTCAACGCCGCGGCGGGGATCTCCGCCGGGGCGGTGTTCGGCTGCAATTTCAAGTCCGGCCAGATGGGGCGGCCCATCCGCTACAACAAGCGCTACTGCGGGGACAAACGGTACTGCAGCCTGTCCTCCCTGCTGCGGACGGGGGATCTGTACGGGGCGGATTTCTGCTACCGGGAGCTGCCGGATAAACTGGACCCCTTCGACCGCGCGGCCTTCCGGGAAAACCCCATGGCCTTTTACGTGGGCGCCACGGACGTGGAGACGGGGAAATGCGTTTTTCACCTTTGCGCCGACGGCGGGGAAAACGATATGCTTTGGTTCCGCGCCTCCGCCTCCATGCCCCTGGTGTCCCGGCCGGTGGAAGCGGAAGGCCGCCTGCTGCTGGACGGCGGCATCACGGACGCGGTGCCCTATGCATACATGGAAAGCCTGGGCTATCGCCGGAACGTGATCGTGCTCACCCAGCCCCGGGGCTACCGCAAAGCCCCCGTCCGGGGATTGCCGCTGATCCGGCTGCTGCTGCGGAAATATCCCCGGATCGCCGAAGCCATGGCGAAGCGCCACGAAATGTATAACCGCCAGATGGAGCAGATCGACGATCGGGAGGATACGGGGGAAGCGCTGGTGATCCGCCCGCCCTGCGCGCTGGGCATCGGGCATACGGAAAAGCGCCCGGAAGAATTGGAGCGGGTGTACCGCCTGGGGGTGCAGGCGGCGGAAGCGCGCCTGGAGGACATCCGCCGCTTTCTCCCGCCGCAGAAAGGATTCGCCGTGAAAAAAGGCGAATGATACCCAATACGACCGCAAAAACAGGAGGGATCCCCATGCGCACATGGACACGGGAAGAAAAATACCGCATCCTCAAGGACCCCCAGGAGCTGCTGCCGCTGTATGAAAAAATTTCCCGGTCCCCCTGGCGGCAGGCCTATCATAACCAGGCGGTAACGGGCCTGATGAACGATCCCAACGGCTTCGTCTGGCACGACAACCGCTGGCATCTGTTCTATCAATGGTGCCCCTGGGGCGCGGTGCACGGGCTGAAATACTGGTATCATATCGTGTCCCGGGATCTGGTGACGTGGAAAAACCTGGGGGTTTGCCTGCTTCCGGACCCGGAGGACGGATACGATAACAAGGGCGTGTATTCCGGCTCCGCCATGCCCATCGGGGACAAGATCTATCTCTATTACACCGGCAACCACCGGGACGCCGACTGGACCCGACGGGCCTATACCTGCCTGGCGCGGCTGGGCAACGACGGCTGGCCGGAAAAATATCCCCTGCCCCTTTTCGGCGCGCACCCGGACTATACCGAGCACCAGCGGGACCCCAAGATCCTGCGGGTGCCGGGCCGGGACACGTATTACATGATCATCGGGGCCCAGACCAGGGAGAAGCACGGCTGCGCGCTGGTGTATTCCTCGGAGGACCTGCAGCACGGCTGGACCTTCGCCGGCCAGCTGCGGGTGCCGGGGTTCGAGGCTTTCGGGGACATGTGGGAGTGCCCCTCCGTGGAGCACATCGGCGGGAAGGACGTGCTCATCTTCTGCCCCCAGCATCTCACCCTCCCGGGCCGGGGCGGCAGCCGCAACCACAACGGCTATATCATGGGCGCCATGGACTGGGACCGCCTCGTTTTCCAGCCGGACGGGCAGTTCCACGTGCTGGATTTCGGGTTCGATTCCTATGCCGCCGCCTGCGCCAATAACCTGCAGGAGGCAGAAAAGGCCATCCTGATCGCCTGGATGGGCGTACCCGACGTGAGCTACCCCACGGACGAGGAGGACTGGGCCGGGTGCCTCACCCTGCCCCGGGAGCTCACCGTCCGGGGCCGCCGGCTGATCCAAAGGCCGCTGCCGGAACTGAAAAAGCTGCGGGACGAGCAGCACGTGCTGACGGAAAACGAAGCGGGCTGCTGCCCGCTGCCCCCGGCGGCGGAAATCGAGGTGGACTGCCGCCCCGGGGACGTGGAAACGGACCTGTTCACCGACGCGGCGGGGCAGGGCGGGCTCACCGTCCGCTACGACGAAGCGCGCCGGGAAATCACCGTGGACCGCGGCGGCATGCGCATCCCCTTTAACCCCGAGGAGGGCTTTTCCCGCGCCCGGCCCCTGGAAAACGGCTTGAGCCATCTGCGGATCTTCGTGGACCACAGCTCCGTGGAAATCTTCGTCAACGACGGCGACGCGGTGTTCACCTCCCGGGTGTTCCCCGCCGCGGAGGAGCACTTCTTCCGCATCCGCGGCGACGTGTTCCCCCGGCTCTGGAGGATGAAAAACGCAGTGAAGGAGCACTTCCTGATTTAGGCCCCGCAGCAGACCGGTCCGTGCCCCACCGGGCAGGATACAACCCCGGAAAAAAACAGCGCGGTCATCGCCGCGCTGTTTTTGTTGCTGTTGTTTTTGTTGTTATATTTACGGATTGAACAATTCCTTCACCTTGTCCAGAAAGCTCTTGCGGCCTTCGTATTCCCTGCCGGTGGCGGTATCGGCGAACTGGCGCAGCAGCTCCTTCTGCTTTTCGTTGAGCCGCCGGGGCACCTCCACCCGGATGTGCAGGATCATATCGCCGCGGTAATTGCCCCGCAGCTGCTGCACGCCCTGGCCCTTGATGCGGTATTCCGTGTCGTTCTGAGTGCCCTCGGGGATATGGAAATTCACCTTGCCGCCCCCCAGGGTGGGCACCTCCACGTCCGCGCCCAGGGCCGCCTGGGTAAAGGAGATGGGGAAATCCAGGTGCAGGTTGATGCCCTCCCGGCGGAACAGCTTATGGGGCCGCACCGTCACCTGGATGTAGAGGTCGCCGTTGGGCCCGCCGTTGCGCCCGGGCTCGCCCTGGCCGTTCATCACGATGGTCTGGCCGTTGTCGATGCCCGCGGGCACCTTCACGGACGCCGTGCGCCTCCGCCGCACCCGGCCGGTGCCGGCGCAGGCGGGGCATTTATCGGTGATCACCCTGCCGCTTCCGCCGCAGGTGGAGCAGGTGCGCACCGTGACCATGAAGCCGCCCTGCATGCGCACCTGGCCGGTGCCTTTGCAGGTGGGGCAGGTCTTGGGCTGGGTGCCGGGCTTGGCGCCGGTGCCGTGGCAGGTATCGCAGTTTTCGGTGCGGGTGAACTCGAAGGATTTTTCGCAGCCGAAGGCCGCTTCCTCAAAGCTGATGCGCAGATCGTAGCGCAGATCGTTCCCCGCCATGGGGCCGTTTCTCCGCGCAGACGCGCCGCCCATGCCGCCGCCGAAAAGCTGGTCGAAAATATCGCCCATGCCGCCGAAGCCGCCGAAATCAAAGCCGCCGTACCCGCCCTGGCCGCCGAAGCCCGCCTGGGGCCCGTCGAAGCCGAACTGATCGTACCGCGCCCGCTTTTCCGGGTCGGACAGCACTTCGTTGGCCTCGTTCAGCTCCTTAAAGCGCTCCTCGGCCTGCTTGTCGTTGGGATGCAGGTCCGGGTGGCACTCCTTGGCCAGCTTGCGGTAAGCCTTTTTGATGTCCTCGGCGGAGGCGTCCTTGGGAACGCCCAGCACCTCGTAATAATCGCGCTTTGTTGCCATCGTTACCTCAACTCACAGTTTTTTGGGTTTTTCTTTTCTGGGGGGAAACCGCTCTTTGGAAGTTTCTTCGCATGGCCTGCGCTTCGCTTGCCCATGCTCTCATGTTTTCCGTTTTCAGTGTAACGGCACGCCAGGCGTCACTTTCGTGCCGCCTGGCTGAAAGAACGGTTTTCCCCAGTAAGCCCCGTTTACTTCGTCTTACTGCACGCTGCCGTCGGCGTTGAAGGAGCCGTCGTCATTCTGGGTGCCGGGCTGGGGGCCCGCCTGGGCGCCCATATCGGGGCCGGGCTGGCCGCCCTGCTGCTGGTAGAGCTTGCCGAAGATGGCGTACACCTTCTGGGTCAGGCCCTCCATAGCGTTCTTGATTTCGGAAACATTGTTGCCTTCGCGCACCTTCTTGAAGCTGTCGATCTCGCTCTGCACGGTGGCCTTATCCTCGTCGGACAGCTTATCGCCGTTGTCCTTGAGCTGCTTTTCCATTTCGTAGATCAGGCTGTCGGCGTGGTTCAGGGTTTCGATTTCTTCCTTCTTCTGCTTGTCGGCCTCGGCGAACTGCTCGGCTTCCTTCACCCGCTGCTGGATCTCCTCCTCGGTCATATTGGTGGAGGCGGTGATGGTCACTTTCTGCTCGTTGCCGGTGCCCAGATCCTTGGCGGAGACGTTCACGATGCCGTTGCGGTCGATATTGAAGGTGACTTCGATCTGGGGCACGCCCCGGGGCGCGGCGGGAATACCGGTGAGCTGGAAGCGGCCCAGGGTCTTGTTGTCATAGGCCATGGGGCGTTCGCCCTGCAGCACGTGGATCTCCACGGTGGTCTGGCCGTCCGCGGCGGTGGAGAACACCTGGGATTTCTGGGTGGGGATGGTGGTGTTGCGTTCGATGAGCTTGGTGAAGATGTGGCCTTCGGTTTCCAGGCCCAGGGACAGGGGCGTCACGTCCAGCAGCAGCACGTCCTTCACTTCGCCGCCCAGCACGCCGGCCTGAATGGCCGCGCCGATGGCCACGCACTCGTCGGGGTTGATGCCCTTGAAGGGCTCCTTGCCGGTGATCTTCTTCACGGCGTCCTGCACGGCGGGGATCCGGGTGGAGCCGCCCACCAGGATGACCTTGTCGATCTGGGCGGCGGTGAGGCCGGCGTCCTTGAGGGCCGCGTTCATGGGGCCGATGGTCTTTTCCACCAGGTCGGCGGTGAGCTCGTTAAACTTGGCGCGGGTCAGCGTCATGTCCAGATGCTTGGGGCCGGTGGCGTCTGCGGTGATGAAGGGCAGATTGATGTTGGTGGTCATGGCGCCGGACAGCTCGATCTTGGCCTTTTCGGCGGCTTCCTTCAGGCGCTGGTAAGCCATGCGGTCCTTTTTCAGGTCGATGCCGTTTTCCTTCTGGAAGGTGTCGGCGATGTAGTCGATCACCCGGTTGTCAAAGTCGTCGCCGCCCAGGCGGGTGTCGCCGTTGGTGGCCAGCACCTCGAACACACCGTCGCCGATCTCCAGGATGGAAACGTCGAAGGTGCCGCCGCCCAGATCGTACACCAGGATCTTATGGGCGTTTTCCTTATCCAGCCCGTAAGCCAGGGACGCAGCGGTGGGCTCGTTGATGATGCGCAGCACTTCCAAGCCCGCGATGCGGCCGGCATCCTTGGTGGCCTGGCGCTGGGAATCGGAGAAGTAAGCGGGCACGGTGATGACCGCCTGGGTAACGGTTTCGCCCAGGTACGCTTCCGCATCGGCCTTCAGCTTCTGCAGGATCATGGCGCTGATTTCCTGGGGGTTGTAATTCTTTCCGTCGATGTCCACCTTGTAGGTGGTGCCCATCTGCCGCTTGATGGAAGAGATGGTGCGGTCCGGATTGGTGATGGCCTGGCGCTTGGCGATCTGGCCCACCAGGCGCTCCCCATCCTTGGTGAAGGCCACCACGGACGGCGTGGTGCGGCTGCCTTCGGCGTTGGCGATGACCACGGGCTCGCCGCCCTCCATGACGGCGACGCAGCTGTTGGTGGTGCCCAGGTCGATACCGATAATCTTGCTCATAATCAATTCCTCCTGTTTCTATCCGCGAATTTCCGGTTTTGTTTTTTTTCTATGGAAAACGGCACCCGCCGCTTTGCCCTCTCTTTATTCCGCCACCACTTTGACCATGGCGTGGCGGATCACCTGATCCCCCATTTTGTAGCCCTTCTGCAGCACCGCGCAGACGCATCCGGGCTCGCCCTCCTCCGGCGTTCCCTGCATGACGGCGTTTTCCAGGGCGGGATCGAATTTTTCCCCGGGCCGGTCGATGACCTCCACGCCCCGCTTCTCCATGGCGTCGCAGAGCTGTTTGTACACCAGCCTGACGCCGGTGAGCAGGCTTTCGTCCTGGCTTTCCTGCTGGGCGGCCCGCTCCAGGTTATCCACCACCGGCAGAAGCTGCCGGATGAATTCCCGGGCCCCGTCCTCGTAGGCCTCCGCCCGGGTGGCCTTGGTGCGTTTGCGGAAATTATCGAAATCCGCCTGCACGCGCTGGGCCAGGTTCAGGTATTCCTCGGCCTGCGCCCGGGCCTCGGCCAGGGGATCCTCTTCCGGGGCCTGCGCTTCCGGAGCGGTTTCCGCTTCCTCCGGGGCGGAGGCTTCCTCCAGGATCTCCTCCCCTTCGGGGTTCATTCGTTCGCTGTCCTGCGGCATGGTCTTCTTCCTCTTTTTCTCTTTTTTCATTCCCAATCGCCTTCTATTCGCCCAGCATTTCCGTCAGCACCTGGCCGACGGCGCTCAGGGCGCTGAGCACCTGCCCGTAGGGCATCCGGGTGGGCCCGATGACGCCCACCGCGCCGTGATGATCCACGCCCACCTGATAGCTGGCCGTCACCACCGAGCAATCCGCCATTTCCGGCAGCCCCGTTTCCGGGCCGATCCGCACGGCGAAGGGCCGCCGGTTCTCCGCCAGCAGGGCCATCAGCTTCTCCTTCTCCTCCAGGGCCGACAGGAAAGCGCGTGCTTTCTCCACGTCGGAATACTCCGGATAGTTCAGGATGTTGTGGCTGCCGCCCACGGTGAGGGTATCGGTGGCGGACTGGCGCTCCATCTGGGCCGCCAGATCGGCGATGCCCTGCAGCACCTGGGCGTCCCCGCCCATCTGCCGGGAATAGGCCCCCAGCATTTCCTGCACTTCCTGCAGGGTGCGGCCCGCCAGATGCTCGGTGAGGGTGCGGGAAATGGCGTAGAGCGCGTCCCCGTCCAGGTTCTCGCTGACCCGGATCACCGTATCCCGGATGGCGCCGGTATCGGTGACGATCACCAGCAGCGCCGCCCCCCGGGGCATGGGCACCAGCTGCAGCGTGGACACCCGCAGCTCCGTCTGCTTGGGCATCATCACCACGGCGGTGTAGCGGGTGAACTCGCTGATGGCCTGGGCCGCGGTGGTGAACACATCCTCCATCTGCCGCACCCGGCGGGAGAAGAATTCCCGCGCCCGGGCGTCCGGCCGGGGGGGCTGATCCTCCAGCAGATCGTCCACATACAGCCGGTAGGCCTTCACGCTGGGCACGCGGCCCGCGCTGACGTGGGGCTGGGCCAGATAGCCCAATTCCTCCAGATCGCTCATCTCGTTGCGGATGGTGGCGCTGGAGAGGCTGGTTTCGTACTTGCGGGAGATGGTGCGGCTGCCCACGGGCATGGCCGTCTGAATGTAATCGTCGATGATGGCGTGCAGGATGCGCTCCTTCCGCGCGTCAATGGGATGTACCGCCATAACGGCTTCCGCTCCTTTCCCTTCCGGCTTGTTGTTAGCACTCTCACTCGTTGAGTGCTAACCACGGGTATAAGATAGCACGATTCGGGGATTCTGTCAATACTTCGGGAAAAAATATTTTGTCGGGGCACAAAAAGCGGGAAGGATCTTTCCTTCCCGCAGGCAGGAAAACAAACGGTTTCCCGGGGGTTATTTCCCCATGGGGTTCGTTTCGTCCCGCCGGGTGTGGGCGCTGCGGTGATCCTTCCGGAAAAACAGAAGCTCGATCAGGCTTTTTTCATAGGGGATGAACCGGCCGTCGTCGATCATGGCCAGGATTTCTTCTTTTCCCGCCCACCGGACGGATTGCACCTCCTCCGGCTGCAGCCGCAGCGCGGACAGATCGACCCCCCGCGTCAGCAGATAAATATCGTCGAAGCCGTTTTCCCAATACAGGGTAAGGGACGGGCGGATATCGGAAAAGTCGATGTCCAGCCCCAGCTCCTCCAGCGTCTCCCGGTGCGCCGCGGAGCGGCTGCTGTCCCCAGCGGTGGCGGAGCCGCCCACGCTGAAATCCCACAAATTGGACCAGCCGGCCTTGAAGGGCTGGCGCTGCTGGATCAGCATGCGCCCTTCGGCATCGAAAATGCACACGTGCACCACCAGCCGGTAACACCCCGCCGGCACCTTCTCCCCCCGCACCATGGTGCGGCCCGTCTTTTCCCTTTCCGCGGTGTACAGATCGAACAGTTCCATCTTCATCCCTCCATCGTCAGCTCCACCGGGCAGTGGTCCGAGCCGAAAATCTCCGGGTGGATGCAGGCGCCTGTCAGCTTTTCCCGCAGCCGGTCGGACACCAGAAAATAGTCGATGCGCCAGCCGGCGTTGTTCTCCCTCGCGTGGAAGCGGTAGCTCCACCAGCTGTACGCCCCGGCGGCGTCCGGGTGGAAGTAGCGGAAGGTGTCGGTAAAGCCGCTGTCCAGCAGGGCGGTCATTTTGTCCCGCTCCTCCCAGGTGAAACCCGCGCTGCGCTCGTTGGATTTGGGGTTTTTGATGTCGATTTCCCGATGGGCCACGTTCAGATCGCCGCAGACCACCACGGGCTTTTTCTCATCCAGCGATTTAATATAATGTAAAAACGCGTCCTCCCACGCCATCCGGTAGGGCAGCCGGGCCAGGCCGTCCTGGGAATTGGGGGTATACACCGTGAGGAAATAAAAGCCCGGGTATTCCAGGGTGATCACCCGGCCCTCATGGTCGAATTCCTCCACGCCCAGGCCATAGGTAACGGACAGCGCCGGCATTTTGCTGAATGTCGCCGTGCCGGAATAGCCCTTCTTTTCGGCGTAATTCCAGTATTGATGATAGCCCGGCAGATCCAAACTGATCTGCCCCTGCTGCAGCTTGGTTTCCTGCAGGCAGAAAACATCCGCGTCCAGGGCGGAAAAAACGTCCATGAATCCCTTGCCCATGGCGGCCCGCAGCCCGTTCACGTTCCAGGAAATCAGCTTCATTCGTGCTTCCTCGCTTCCGTATCACCGCCAGGAAACGATGTTTCCCTCCGGCATGCGTTTTTTCAGGGCTTTCCGGGGATTTACCAGCACCGGATGCCCGCACAGGCGCAGCATGCTTTCGTCGCTTTTGCTGTCGCCGTAGGCGAAGGACGCGGCCCAGTCCGCCTCGACGCCGTTTTGCGCCAGCCATTCCTTCACCCGGCGCGCCTTTTCCGGGCCCTTGCAGTTGCTTTCCACGGCAAAGTCTTCCGTCAATTCCGTGCACAGCACCGCATCGAAGCCCAGGGCTTCCGATACCAGACGCATATAATTGTCCGTGGAGGCGGAGACCAGCACTGTCAGATCCCCCCGGTCCCGGTGCTTTTGCAGCGCTTCCTTCCCGTCCCGGAACACGGAGGGCATCAGAACGCTCCGGACGAAATCCCCGGCCAGGGCCTTCCCGTCCTCCCGGGGAAGCGAACGCAGGAAGCGCAGGGAACGGGTCTTCATTTCCCCGTCCGTCAGGCCGCCCAGCAGGTATTTCACCGTGCAGCAGAGGATCCCGGCATATTCCCGCCGGGAAAGAACGCCCTTTTTCCTGGCGAAGCGCACGAAGGAAACGATGCTGTCCCCGGGGATCAGCGTGCCGTCGAAATCAAACAGCGCCAGCGTCCGCCCCATGCCGGTCCCTCCCTTCGCCTGTCCTTGCATTCATGGTAGCACGCCGGTATCGGGCTGTCAAGAAAATCACACGGTTTCAATGCCCGTATCGCTCTCGACCACCTGCAGCAGCTCCTCCTGGTTCCCGTCCCGGGCGTTGATGTAGCTCAGATAATCCTGCCCGCCGAAGCTGCCGCGGAATTCCCAGCACAGCTTTTCGCCCCCGTCGGTGGGGATCAGGCACAGCCGCCCTTCCCCCGCCGCCAGCCGGGGGCTCACCCGCTGCCAGGCCTCCGCTTCCGTAAGCGACGGCACCAGCGCCCCCCTAGGCCGGTGGTTCTGCCAGTAGTTCCGGGCTTCGACGCCCACCACCTGGGCGGTGTCCATACGCAGCTGCACCTTGATCTGATCCGGGTACAGGATCGCTTCCCCCTGGGTGGCGGCGAAGGAGATCACCGCCAGGCCCTGGTACACCTGGAAGTAAGTGCTTTCCATATTCTCAAAGCCCCGGAGGGCAAGAAAGGCGAGGGCGCTGTCCCGGCACTGCTCCAGGCTCTTTTCCCGGGGGAAATCCGCGCTGTCCGGGGCCATCCACAGGATTTTTCCTCCGGTTTTGGTCACCGCCGACTGCAGCGTCAGCCCATCGGTCCGCAGCGTGACGCCCCAGCAGGGAATGTCCCCGCCCATATCGGCCCCCGGCTCCGCCTGGGCCGCCCGGTCCGCCCCCAGGAACTCCCGGGCCAGGGCGAGGGCCTCCTCCCGGGTGACGGTTTTCTGGCCCAGGCCCCGGGCCGGCCCCGGATCCGCCGCATCGGAAAAGGGCCCGTCGTAAATCAGCGTGGGATAAGCCACCCCGCTGTCGTAGGCCGGGGCCTGCGCGTCCTCCGGGACGCCGTAAAACCCTTCCTCCCCCTTTACCGCCCGGTCGGACAGGCCCGCCCGGGCCTCCTGCAGCGCCCGGGTGCAGTCCGCGCAGGCGGCGGCCAGGCGCGTTAATTGCTCCGCGTCCGCGTCCGTCATTTCGTTCGCCCCCAGCAGCACGTTGGTGTAATCCGTCACCTGGTTGGCGAATTTCACCGCGCCCCGGGTGGCGGCGTGATCCAGCGGCAGCAGGCTGATGCTGCGCTGCACCTGGGCCGCCCCGGCCCCCGCCCGGCCCAGATACCGCCGCAGGGCCGCCGGATCCCCGGAGAGGAGAGCCTTGTTCAGCATCAGCCCCACATCCTCCGTCTGCCGCAGGGCGGAGAGCACCGCCCCGTCGTAGATCTGCCGCAGCCTTGCCGTCAGCGCCCCGCTTTGCCGCGCCCCGCGGACGGCCGCCCCTGCCGCCGCCAGCAGCAGCACGGCCCCCAGCGCGATCGCCGCGCCTTTCTTCTTCATCGTCCTTCCCCCTCCATCATACCGCGAAGCGGTGCTGCCCGATCACCAATCGCACCTCCCGGCTCCAGATCCAGGCGCTGGTGGCGGTGGACGGATTGTAATAATACACGCAGCCGCCGGTGGGGTCCCAGCCGTTCATGGCGTCCCGGGCCGCCCGGAGGGAATCGCTGTCCGGGGTCAGGTAGATCTGCCCGTCCTTCACGCAGTCGAAAGCCCCGGCCTGGTAAATGACCCCGCTGACGGTGTTGGGGAACGCGGCGGAGCGCACCCGGTTGAGCACCACCGCCGCCACCGCCACCTTGCCCACGTAGGGCTCCCCCCGGGCCTCGCCGTGCACCAGCCGGGCCAGCATGTATACCTCGCTCTCCGCCTGGGAAACGGCCGGCGCGGCGTTTGTCAGCCGCACCCCCAGGGCCGCCGCCGTGGCGGACCCCACCACGCCGTCCGCCTTCAGGCCGTTTTTCCGCTGGAAATACAATACCGCCGCATAGGTATCCGCCCCGAAGATCCCGTCCGCCGGGGCGGTCATGTAGCCGTACTGCCGCAGCTTTTCCTGGATCTGCCGCACGTCCTCTCCCCGGTCGCCCCAGGCCACCGCCCCCAGGGCCGGCGCCGTCCAGACCGCCAGCAGCAGTACCGCCGCAGCTATCGCAAACAGCCAGCATATCGCCCATCGCTTCATCCGTCCGCCCTCCTTTCTGTCTCCGGTTATTATGCGTCGTTTTCCCCGGGAGAAAGGCAGGGATTGTTACGATAATGTGAATTATTTGTCTTGACATTGTTAAATAAATGAAATAAAATAGAGTGAAACTCTATGCACGCAAGCGTTTGGCCGCAATCGGCCGACGATAGAATGGAGGATACAGCCATGCATGCCCGACTCACCCGCCTGACCGCCCTTTTCCTGGCGTTCCTGTGCGTCCTGGCCTTATGGAGCGGAAGCGCCGCGGCGGAAAAGCAGACCGTTACGCTGTCCGCCCCCCTGACGCTGCGGAGCACGCCCTCCGAGCAGGGCGCAGCCGTGGCGACGGTGCCCGCCGGGGATATGGTGGCGGTGATCAGCGAAATGGGCGAATACTGCCAGGTGGTGTACGAAGGCGTCACCGGCTGGGCGTCCAAGCAGGCCCTGGGCCTTGCCGGCAGCGCGTCCGGCGCCGCTACCCAGGCGCTGGTGAAAAACAGCCAGGGCAATGAGGTCAAAAAGCTGCAAAACGCCCTGAAGGAGCTGGGCTTTTATACTTCCTCCGTGGACGGAAAATACGGCAGCGGCACGGAGAAGGCCGTCTCCGCCTTCCAGAAAATGAACGGCCTGCCCCAGACCGGCGTGGCGGACGCCGCCACCCAGGCCCTGCTCTACGGCGGAAACGCCAAGAACAGCCTGGGCGTTTCCACCGCGGCCAACGCAGGCTATACCGCCCTGCAGACCGGCAGCAAGGGCGCGTCCGTAAAGCAACTGCAGACCCGACTTAAGGAACTGGGCTATTATTCGGGCAAGATCGACGGCGCGTACGGCAGCGGCACCGCCGCGGCGGTGAAGGCGTTCCAGAAAAAGCACGGGTTTTCCCAGACCGGGAAGGCGGACGCCCTGACCCAGACGGCGCTGTATTCCTCCGCCGCCCTGTCCGCCGGCGCTTCCACAGCCGCCGTGCCGACGCCCACGCCCCTGCCCACCCCCACCCCGGCCAAGGCGGGCAAGGCCACCTATCCCTTCACCACCTATACGCTTTCCTCCGTGAACCTGCGCAAGCAGGCCTCCGTTTCCTCCGCCCGGATCCTCACCGTGCCCAAAGGCGCGGAAATCAGCGTGCTCTCCCTCAGCGGGGACTATGCGAAAATCACCTACAACGGCAGGACGGGCTATATCGTATGGGAGTACGCCCTGATCCCCTCCCAGTACCTGCCCGGCAAGGAGCTCAAGGAAGACGCCGAGGCGCGCCAGCATTATCCCTATCTGCAATCCGGCTCCACGGGCAAAAACGTGGCGCTCCTGCAGGAAGCGCTGGCGGAGCTGGGCTTCTATACCGGCGAGGCGGACGGCGATTACGGCGCCAAAACCCTGTCGGCGGTAAAGGCTTTCCAGAAGAAAAACGATATCAAGCAGGACGGCATGGCCAGCCCCGAATTGCAGAAGCTGGTGTTCGAGGGCCGTCCCAAAAACAGCAAGGGTTCCCGCACGGAGGTCAAGCTCCTGCCCGGCTACGAGGACGTAGACATGCGCGCCGGCGACAAGGGCGACCAGGTGACGCTGCTGCAGCAGCGCCTGGCGTCCCTGGGCTATTTTACCGGCACGCCCGGCCGGGTTTATGACAGCGCCACCGTCAGCGCGGTGAAGAAATTCCAGAAGGATCACGGGCTGTATGTGGACGGCAACGCCGGGGCGAAAACGCGGCTGCTGCTGTCGGTGCTGGCTTCCACGCCGGCCCCCGCCGCCGCGCCTACCGATACGCCCGTCACGGTCATCCAGCCCGCCTCGACGCCCCTCACCGCCCAGAACGTCACCGTGATCCGCAGCGGCGCCCGGGGCGAAGCCGTGCGGCAGCTGCAGCTTCGCCTGATGGCCCTGGGCTATTATACCTGCACCGCCGACGGCGTTTACGACGCCGACGATATCCAGGCGGTGCGCGCCTTCCAGCAGAAAAACGGCCTCATCATCGACGGCGTGGCCGGGCTGATCACCCAGCGGCAGCTGTATTCCGCCGGCGCCCTGCCCGCCACCACCGCGGCTCTGCCCGCCTCCGTGCTGGCTACGGCCACCCCGACGCCCACCCCCACCCCCGCCGTTATCCAGACCGTGGAAACCCTGAAAACCGGCAGCCGGGGCAACGCCGTCGTCCAGCTGCAGAACAGGCTCAAGGCCCTGGGCTACTATACCGGCGCGGCGGACGGCATCTACGGCGCCGGCACCGCCAGCGCAGTCAAGGCCTTCCAGCGGGCCAACGGCCTCACCCCCGACGGGGAAGCCGGGCCGCTGACGCTGAGCAAGCTCTCCGCCGCAAAAGCGCCCGCCGCGAAAGCGACCGCCACCCCCGCGCCCACGAAGGCCCCCGCCGCCACGCTGCTCAAATCCGGCGACCGGGGCGCCGCCGTTACCGCCCTGCAGCAGAAGCTGACCGGCCTGGGCTATCTCACCGGCAATTCCGACGGCATTTTCGGCGCGGCCACCTATCGGGCAGTGAAGGCCTTCCAGAAGAAAAACGGCCTGTCCGCCGACGGCGTGGCCGGCGCAAAGACGCTGGAGAAGCTGAACTCCTCCTCCGCCATCCCCGCCGGCAGCAGCGCCGCGCCCACCCCCACCCCCGCCCCCGTGGCCGTTTTCCGGGTGCCCGATCCGGCGGAGGTACGCTACGCCAACTGGTATTCCGAGATCCGGGAGCGGGCCAAGACGTTGCCCGACGTGGTGATCTACGATCCCGATTCCGGGCTGCATTTCAACCTGCACATGTTCTCCTTCGGCAAGCACGCCGACAGCGAGACCCCCACCGCCCAGGATACCGAGATCCTCAACCGGATCTGCGGGGTGAACAGCTGGACGCCCAAGTACGTCTGGGTGATCTTCGCCGACGGGCGGGTATACATCGGCTCCATCCACAGCCACGGCCACGAGGTGGACCACACCCCGGGCAACAACCTGGACGGCCATATCTGCCTCCACTTCCCCCGGGTCATGACCGAAGCGGAGGCTACCGGCCCCTACGCCGTCAGCCACCAGAACGAGATCAACTGGGGCTGGGAGCTGACCAAAGCGAAAATCAAATAACGATCAAAACGCCGCAAAGCCGGGGATGGACTACAGATCCGCCCCCGGCTTTCATTTTTTGGGTTTTTTCCGCATATCCCTTACTGCGCGCAAAAGGGGCTGTTGCACAGCCCCTTCGATCAAATGGATCCTCCCTTTGATCGACTTAAAACGCCTTTTCCTCTCGTCCCTGCGGGACTCGCGGGCGGAAAAGGCGCAAGGAAAGCATTTTTGCTCTCGCAGGGCATGCTCTGCTTTAGCAAAAATGCTCCTCGCAGCGCACGGGTCGCTGCTGCGGATTCCGCTTGGAGGGGCTGCGGCCCCTCCAATCCACCCCGGGGTTCTTCGAATTCCCGGTATTCACTGCTGCTCATTCTTTTATGAAAACCAATATCCCTGTAAACAAAGAGGATGTTGCAGATTGACTTTACGCAACATCCCCGTCCCTCCGGAGCATCTGACCCCTCACGCTTGCTTTTTCAGCTGCTCCAGGCAGTTTCTGCAAATCAGCTTGTCCTTGTAGCGGATCACATCCCTGGCGTCATTGCAGAAAATGCAGGCGGGATGATATTTCTTCAGGATGATCTTGTCATCCTCCACAAAGATCTCCAGCGTGTCCCTCAGGCCAATATCCATCGTCCTGCGCAGCTCAATGGGCACGACGATGCGGCCCAGATCGTCCAGTTTCCGCACAACGCCTGTTGATTTCATCCGCTCTCCCCCTCCCGTGCTGGAAGTGTTTTTTCTATATGTTTGTTATATTTTATCCATTTTTTGCGCATCTGTCAAGAAAAACTTCTCAAATTTTCACGATCTTGTACCAAAAAAGCGCAATTATTGTCATCCGGAAAGGGGCTGGGGCTGGGGTGCTGCAAGGGATTTTCGCTTTGCTGACGGCGGCGGCGCTGGCGGCCGGGGCCGCCCGGGGACGGCTGGACAGCGTGGTAAACGCCATGCTGTCCGGGGCCCGGGAAGGCGTGACGGCGGCGCTGGCGATGGCGGGGGGCTTCGCATTTTTCTGCGGGTGGATCGGCGTGCTCCGCCGGGCGGGCGCGGTGACGCTTCTGGCCCGGGCGGGGAGGAGGCCGCTGAGGCGGCTGCTGGGGCCAGGGCTTACGGAGGACGCGCTGGAGCCCGTCGCCGTAAACCTGGCGGCCAACATGCTGGGCCTGGGCAACGCCGCCACCCCCTTCGGCATGGAGGCCGCTCGCCGGATGGCCGCGGGGGACGCCGCCGGCAACGCCCTGTGCCTGTTCCTGGTGATCAATTCCTCCTCGGTGCAATTATTGCCCGCCACGGTGATCGCCCTGCGCGCGGCGGCGGGCTCCGCGGACCCCGGGGGCATCGCGCTGCCCGCCCTCATCGCCACCGCCCTGTCCACCCTCGTGGGGATCGTCAGCTGCAAGATCGCGGAGCGCCTTTCGTGAGCTGGGCGCTGCCGGCGATGATCCTTGCCTGCCTGGCGGCGGGGGTGTGGCGGCGGGTGCCGGTCTACGACGCGTTCCTGGAAGGCGCGAAGGAAGGGCTGGCCACCGCCCGGAACATCCTGCCCGCCCTCATCGCCATGCTCTGCGCGGTGCGCGGGTTCGAGGCCAGCGGGCTGACGGAGGATCTGTGCCGCCTGTGCGCCCCGGCGCTCCGGGCGCTGCGCCTCCCGGAGGAAACGCTGCCGCTGATGCTGCTTCGTCCGGTCAGCGGCTCTGCGTCCCTGGCGGCCCTGCGCGCCGTGCTGGATCAGTGCGGGCCGGACAGCCGGGCGGGGCTGGTGGCCAGCGTGATGATGGGCTCCAGCGAAACGGTGTTCTACACCTGCGGGGTGTACCTGTCGGCGGCGGGGGTGAAAAAATCCCGCCACACCGTGCCCTGCGCCCTGCTGGCCTGGCTGGCGGGCAGCATCGCGGCGGGGCTGCTGGTGCCGTAGAAAGCCAGGAAAAGAACAGGCGCGGAATTGACAAACAGGATCCTTCTTGCTATCCTGTCTGCAGAAGGAGGGAACGCCTGTGAGCCACGTTACGATCCCCGCGGGGTACAAATCCACCCTGTCTTTATATGAGACTCAGGAAGCCATCGCCCTGATCAAAAAGACCTTTGAAAGCAACCTGTGCCACGCGCTGAACCTAAAGCGCGTGTCCGCCCCTCTGTTTGTGGACCGGGCCTCCGGCCTGAACGACGATCTGAACGGCGTGGAGCGCCCCGTATCCTTCGATATGCTGGAAACTGGGGAAGAAGCCCAAGTGGTGCACTCCCTGGCCAAATGGAAGCGCTACGCCCTGGCCCGGTACCGCTTCCCTCTGGGGGAAGGGCTGTACACCGATATGAACGCCATCCGCCGGGACGAAACGCTGGATAACCTGCACTCCGTCTACGTGGACCAGTGGGACTGGGAAAAGGTGATCCGGGAGGAGGACCGCACGATGGATCTTCTCCGGGACACCATGGAGCGCATCGTCACCGCCATCTGCATCACCCTGGACCGGATCAAGTGGGAATATCCCCAGGTGAAAACCGCGCTGGAAAGGCAGATCGCCTTCGTCACCACCCAGGAATTGGAGGACCTGTATCCGGACAAGACCCCCAAGGAACGGGAAAACCTGTTCCTGCGGGATCATCACACCGCCTGCATATTGCAGATCGGCGGCGCCCTCAGATCCGGCAGGCCCCACGACGGCCGCGCCCCGGACTACGACGACTGGCAGCTGAACGGCGACATCATGTTCTGGAACGAGGTGCTGGGGTGCGCCTTTGAAATCTCCTCTATGGGCATCCGGGTCAGCCCGCAGTCCCTGGACGAGCAGCTGCGCCTCTCCGGCCACGAGGAGCGCCGGGCCCTGCCCTTCCATCAGGCGCTGCTCCGGGGCGAACTGCCCTTCACCATCGGCGGCGGCATCGGGCAGAGCCGCCTGTGCATGCTGCTGCTGGGCAAAGCCCACATCGGGGAGGTGCAGTCCTCCTACTGGGACGCCGATACCCGGGCGCAATGTGAAAAAGCCGGGATCGTGCTTTTGTAAAATCTTCCCATCGCCGGGTCTTTCGAGACCCGGCGTTTTTTGATCGGCGGCAAAACGAAATTGACAGAAACAGGCAGTTCTGCTATCATAGGGATGAATCCAAATGCAAAACCAAATACGGGAGGAAACGAATATGAAAACCAATCGGTGGGGAAAGGCCCTGTCGCTGCTGCTGGCGGCGATCCTGCTGCTGTCCCTGGCCCCCGCGGCCCGGGCCGAGATGTTCCCCGATTCCGACGAAATGGACATGGTGCATCTTGCCTTGGCCGGCACCGTGCACATGCTGGCAAAAGCGGTGGATGAGAATGAAAAGGAGCCCAATGCGCTGTATCAGTCCCTGCTGAAGATCGACGTAATGAACCCCACCCAGGCGTTCATCGTGCAGCTGAAGGGCAATCAGGGCTACACGCTGGATCAGGCCCTGAACGCCCACGGATTCTATTGCATCCCGAAAACCATTGCCAAGGCGCACAACAGCCAGTTCAGCGAAAATTACGCCGCGGTATCGGAAAAGGTGATCGGCCATTACAACGTCAAGCACGGCTTTGACGACGTGCTGGTGATCCTGACCTACGGCAGCCACATATCCCTGTCCAGCGTCGACAGCTCCTCGGTCTGGAGCAGCTTCCTCATCAGCGCCGAGGACATTTCCGCCGCCCTGACGGAGAAAGACATCGCCGATCTGGGCGCCCAGTACGGCATCGAGGACCCCGACATCCTGCGCTACACCGGCGAATCGCTGGATACGCTGCTGTCGCTGGATAAAAACAAGCACGGCCCCGGCGCAGCGGATATCCTCTGGGGCGACGGCATGCCCTCCGCCCGGGAGATCGTGAGCACCGTCTGCAACAGCGACGCCCACATGCGGGCGCTGTTCCCCAAGCTCGCCGGGCAGCCGCGGATGGACCCGGATATGGTGCGCCGCTGCATTGACAATTATCTCACCCAGAACTATACCCTGGACGCCGCCCGCTTCATCGCGGAGGAGATCGTGCCCCTGCTGAAAGGCACCGGAAAACTGGATTTCATGGATTTCCTCCGGGGCGTAACGGACAGCGACCTCAAACGCTTCCCCTTCCCTGAAGCCGCCTATACCGACGAGGGGGAAGCCGGGCCTATCAAGGAAAACGCCACGTATCTGATCGTGGTGGAGCGGCAGAACGTCAATGCCGATCCGGTGACCGGCGTGGATATCCTGATGGAAGCCATGCTGCCCCCCGCCGCCATTCCCGCCTCCGCGGAGGAAGCGGATTACATCGTCCGCGTCACCGTGGACTGGAACGGGGACAAATACACCCAGGGGAACCTGGAGGTGTATTACGCCAACGTCCGCATCGGCCTGTACGAAGCTGCCACCGAGGTCAGGGTCAGGGATCTGGGCAGCTATACCCAGAAGCTGACGGGTTACATGCGGGTCACCAGCACCGTCACTTACCTGAACCCTTACCGGGATCTGATCTGGAGCCGGGTGCGCAATCTGTTCTGATCCCCGGCCCTTCCCCGCGCCGCCTGTTCCGGGCGGCGCTTTTTCATTGACGAACGCCGCCCGATATGGTAGACTAAGCCCGTTGATTTTTCCCGAAAGGAAGCGGACCCATGAAAGAACTGATCCTCAAGATCCTGCGGGGCGTGGTGATCGGCGTGGCCAACATCATCCCCGGCGTGTCCGGCGGCACCATGATGGTGAGCATGGGCGTGTACGACACCCTGATTCATTCCATCACCCATCTGTTCAAGGAATTCTGGAAGAGCATCAAGGCGCTGCTGCCCTACGCGGTGGGGATGCTGGCGGGCATCCTGGCCTTTGCCAGCATCATCAACTGGGGGCTGGAAAACTATCAGCTGCCCACCAACACCCTCTTTATCGGCCTGATCCTGGGCGGGCTGGGGCCGCTGCTGAAAAGGATCGACCGGAAAAAGCTGGGCCCCGCCGCGGTGATCGCTTTCCTCGCGCTGTTCGCCCTGATCATCTGGCTGGGGCTGCAGAACCGGGACAGCATCCAGAACGCGGAAACCATCGATATGAACGCGGGGCAGATGCTGATCATGGTTTTCCTGGGCATGATCGCCTCCGGCACCATGATCATCCCCGGTGTGTCCGGCAGCCTGGTGCTGATGCTGCTGGGCTATTACAAGGCCGTCACCGGGGCGCTGAAAACCGTGGCCCACGGCCTGGTGCACTTTGACTTTGCCGGCCTGGGCCAGCCCATGCTGATGCTGCTGCCCTTCGTGCTGGGCATCGTGCTGGGGCTTTTCGGCGTGGCGAAGCTCATCGAATGGCTGACCCACCGTTTCCCCACCGCCACCTACTGCGGCGTGCTGGGCCTGGTGGTGGCTTCTCCCATCGCGCTTCTGATCCAGACCGATTTTGCCGGCACCACGGTGCTGCTGGCCGTGGTGGCCGTGCTGACGTTCGTTGCGGGCTTCCTGGTGGCCTGGCTGCTGGCCGGCAGCGAAAAGGAGCCCACGTGATCCGCCTGGTCGCCTGCGATCTGGACGGCACGCTGCTGTATCCCGACGGCCAACTGCCCGCCGGGATTTTTGACGTGATCCGAAGGCTAAGGGAAAAGGGCGTCCGCTTCGCCGCCGCCAGCGGACGGCAGTACGATAACCTGTACCGCCTCTTTTCCCCCGAAGCGGAGCACATGGATTTTCTGTGTGAAAACGGCGCGGTGATCGTGGCCGGCGGAAGGCAGACGGCGTCCTTTTTCCCCCGGCCCATGGCGGATGAGATCATCCGGGACATCGAAGGCGCGGGCATGCTGCTTCTGCTTTCCACCCCCGCCTTTTCCGTGCTGCGCCTGGATGCGCCCCGGGCGTATGCCGACGATATCCTTTACCGGCTGCAAAACGCCGTCGCCCTGGCGGCGGACCCCGCGCTTTACGCCGGGCAGTGCGTCAAGCTCTCCGGCTTCCGGGAGGAGGGCGTGGAGGACTTGGCCCCGCCGCTGCAGGCGAAATGGGGAAGCGCGCTGCACTGCGATATCGCCGGCCACCGGTGGCTGGATTTTACGCTTACCAACAAGGGCGACGGCATCGCGGCGCTTTCCCGGGCGCTTCAGATCCCCCTGTCCGACGTCGCCGCCTTCGGGGACCAGTTCAACGACGAAGCCATGCTGGACGCCGTGGGCCGCCCTTACATCATGGCCCACGCCCCCGCGCCCCTGCTGCGCAAGGGCTATACGGTCTGCCGCCGGGTGACGGACGCGCTGGAAGAAATCCTGGCGGAATGAAAAAACGCCTCCGGGCATACGATCCGAAGGCGTTTTTGTGTGCGTGCGTTATTCTTCGTCGGCTCGGCGCACCAGCGCGGCGATCTCCCCCCACCGGGCCAGCACGGCGTCGTAGTTTTCCTTCCGGTGGGGAAACGTACAGCCGGAACAATCCTTGATCCCCTGTTCCGTATAGACGAAGTCCCCGCCGCACTTCTTTCCCAGGGCGTACAGGGGGCAATAGCAGAACAGGCAGCTGAATTCCTCTTCCGGCACGCCCGTATGGCAGGGAAAGTATTCGCAGGCCCGGTTCTGGAAAAACCGGCTGCCGCTTGCGTTTTCTTTTTCCGTCAAATTTCGTCCTCTCCCAGCAGCATCAGGCTGCCGTCCCGACCGCTTTCCGTGATGTACCAGCACACATCCTCGCCCTCCGCGTCGGTATAGCGGATGCGCAGGGTGGGGAAAATATCCTCAAAGTAAGCGAAAACCTGCAGGTTGTCCCCCGGGGAAAGGGGATCGGCGGTATACAGCGGCGCAGCGTCCGCCGGAGCGAAGGTTTCATCGTCCCATTCCACCTGCTCCAGCACAAAGCCCCGCATCTCCCGCAGGGGCATAATCACGAAGGGATCGGCGTCCTCGTCCACGGTTACGGGAATGAACTGCATCCCCGCCGCGCCGCCCTGGAACCAGTCCATGCGGAAATCCGCGGTTTCCGCCATCTGAGGCGGGAATTCCAGCGATTCCAGGATCTCCCACATCTTCTCGCCCCAGCCGTCGGGGTCGCCGTCCGGATAGGCGATGAACAGGGGATAGATCTGATCCCGGCCTTCAAAAACTATTTCTGCGTTGGGGTACGGCCCGTCCACCACGCCGTCTTCCTCATGCTGCCAGATCCAGCCGGGCAGCGCCCATTCCCCGTCCAGCGGCTCAAAGCCCTCCGGCGGCGTCCAATCCGCGGGCTTGGTCCATTCCGGATCCGCCGCGCTGAGATTGGAAAAACAGAGGCACGCCTGGTTTTCCGCATCCTTCCAAACGATGTTAAGCCCCTCTTCGTATTTTTCTTCCACCAGGGCCAGGGGATACACCAGCACGGCCTCGCCCTCTTCGCTTACGTCCACGCCGAATTCGCCGGCGTCGTAGAGAAACGACAGGCCGAAATCGCTTTCGAACCAATCCCATTCGGGCTCCTCCGCCAGTACGGGCAGGGCGGAGAGCATCGCCAGCGCCAGCAGCAAACACACAAACCGTTTCACGGAAAATCCCCTCCTTTTATGCTTCAATCGTCGGCGTCTTTCCCTTCGGGAGCCGCCGACCCGGCCGACAGCCCTGCGGGCCCGTCGCCTGATTATTATACCATAATCGTCGGCGTCTTTCCCTTCGGGAGCCGCCGACCCGGCCGACGGCCCTGCGGGCCCGTCGCCT
>CACWLP010000018.1 GCA_902761755.1 uncultured Eubacteriales bacterium
CTGCCCAGAAATGCCATTTTACAGAAAATTGATGTACCCATCGAAAGACTGCTTTAGCTGGCTTTCGATGGCAGGGTGTCGACTTTGTCGACACCCTGAGCGGCGCTTTGATAAACGCCGCCTTTTGATCCATCCGGCTGTTCAGGAATTGCTTCTTCCTTTGCCGGACGGGCTCCTCTGCCCCGGTCACGCCTGGGTTTCCCGGTAGAATACGCCGATCATGGCGCCCACGCCGTCCCCGGGCGTGGTGATCTGCTGCAGCGTCCATCCCTCCGCTACGTACCGGTTGATGATGCCTTCCGCCTGCTCCAGATCCTTTTCCCGGCTGAGCTTGATCCCTTTGTTCAGGTAAACCAGTTTGTATTCGATCACGTTTCTTCCTCCCCACGCGGTATACCGCGCCGTTTTATTGCTCGTTCTGCATCACGATCTGGCGGGTTTCCCGCCCCGCTCATCCCGTGGAGCAGCGGGCTGCCATCGGGCAGCTCTATGAAATTGTGCCAGATATCGACGCCCTTGTCAATAGCGTTTCCCCATGGGCGCTCTCTCCTTGTTTCCGCCCGGCGGCGGCTTTTTTGGGGATCCCGGAAAGGATATTCCGCGGTGCGCAGGAACGGACAGGTTATCAAAGAGCCGCTGCGATTGACATTCAAATCCAAATGGGGTATGATGAAATCCGAGAAAACGAAAAGGAGAACCCCCATGATCAACACCATCGACAAAACCATGTCCATCGGCGACGTGCTCAATATCCACCGGGGCACCGCCCGTATTTTTCTGGAATTCGGCATGCACTGCCTGGGCTGCCCCCACGCCGTGGCGGAAAGCATCGAGGACGCCTGCGCCGCCCACGGCGCCAACGCGGACGAATTGGTGCATCAGCTCAACGAATTCCTGGCGGAAGCAAAATAAGAAAAGAAACAGAGGGTATTTATGCGTCAGCTGACCGTAGCTTCCCTGGCGAGGGATATGAAATTTGAAGGCTTCCTCCTGGTGCGTTCCGCCGAGCAGCGCACCTCCTCCAACGGCGGCAAATATCTGGATATGACGCTGTGCGACACCACGGGGGACATCAACTGCAAAATGTGGGACGGCACCGTGCAGCCCCCCAAGCAGGGCGGCGTGGTGAAGGTGCGGGGCACCGTGCAGGAATACAACGGCCGGCTGCAGATGCGCATCGAGCGCCTGCGCGATCCCGCCCCGGAGGACGACGTGGACCCCGCCCAGCTGATGCCCTGCGCCCCGGAAAAGCCCGAAAGCATGCTGGCGGAGATCCACCGCACCATCGACCGGATGCAGACCCCGGAGCTGCAGAAGATCCTGCGGGAAATGATCCGCCTGTGCGGGGATCAGCTCAATTACTATCCAGCCGCCCAGCGGGTGCACCACGCAGAGCGCAGCGGGCTGCTGCACCACACCCTGTCCGTCCTCCGGGCGGCGGAAAAACTGCTGCCCCTGTATCCCTTCCTGGACGGGGATCTGCTGCGGGCCGGCTGCATCGCCCACGACCTGAGCAAGACCGTGGAATTCCTCTCCGACCAATCGGGCAATGTGGCCGATTATTCCGCCGAGGGCCAGCTGCTGGGCCATCTGGTGCACGGCGTGGTCCGGGTGCAGGAGGCCGCGAAAAACTGCGGCGTCACCGGGGAATACGTGTTGCTGCTTTCCCACATGGTCATCAGCCATCACGGCCAGCCGGATCACGGCAGCCCCCGGCCGCCCATGTTCCCGGAGGCGGAAATGCTGCACCTGCTGGACGATATGGACGCCAAAATGAACGAAATGGAGGGCGTCATGCGCCGTACGCCGACGGGCGCTTTCTCCGAAAAGATCTGGTCTCTGGACCGGCGGCTTTACCATCCCCGCACCCGTACCGCGGAGCCGGAAACGGCGGCCGGGGCCGGGCCCTCCGCCCCCGACGGCCGCAGCACCTACGACGGGCTGCTGTAAATTTATGAAAAGCCGCCGCGCAGCGCGGAAAAATGCTTGACGAAAGATGAAGAAACTGTTACAATAGTATAAACATCCCCGGACATTTTTTCGCATGCCTGTTTTGCGGATCCCGGCCGGGGCAATGCAAGGAGGTTTCTTCCGATGAAAAAATCATTTTTGATATTGGCGCTGATCCTGGCCGCCGTACTGCTGGCCGGCTGCGGCGGAAACGACGAAACCTATCCGGAAGCGGCCGCTTCCCAGCCGCAGAAGGACCCCATGACCGTGGAAACGGCCACGGACGCGCCTGCGAAGGCCGATACCTCGCTGCCGGAGGGCTATGACCCGGCCTCCGAGGAGGACAGCGGCAATTTCGTTTCCGGCACGGCTTACGACACCATGGGCCGGCAGATTTACGCCGGCGCCACGCCCATGGCCCTGAATCCCGTGAATCTGCCCACCCCCACGCCCCGCCCCTCGCTGAAATTCACGTATGCGGACGCCAGTGCGGACAATCTGAAGCTGACCTTCCAGGCCCCGGTGGGCTGGCGCATGGACGTATCCGCGCCGGACACGCTGGTGCTGCAGGATCCCAATACCTACGATAACGTGAACGCCACCATGACGGTAAAGATCCTCTCCGTGCCTTCCACCTATAAACTGGCCGACACGAAAACCGAAGTGAAAAACATGCTCAAGGAGATCGGACAGTATAACTACACCGAATGGAAGCCCACCGAACTGGCGGCCCGCACGCTGCTTCATAAGGACGGCTATTACGCCAACTACCGCGGCGTCCAGTACGACGGCACCATCGTTCGCGGCCGCGTGATGGTGGCCCTGCTGGATGGGAACCGCATCATCACCCTGCACATGTCCTGCCCCGCCGGATACAACGAAAGCTACATGAACGTGGTCAGCCAGTTCCGGGAGACCCTCAAACAGGTGCAGTAACATCATAAGAAAACGCATCGCCGCGGGCATACAGTCCGCGGCGATTTTTTACTGTGTTTTTCTGCTTTATCTGGGCCTTTTCCCTTCGGCGGCCTTATGCCGGTTCTTGATTTCGTACATCTGGGCATCGGCGGCCTGCATGCATTCCTCCAGGGTCTTTTCGTTCCCCAGGCCGGCGGCGGCCACGCCGATGCTCATGCGCAGGCGGTAGGGCACGGTTTCGCTGAACGCGTCCACATCCGCCAGGATGCGCTGCCGCAGCTCCGTTTCCGCGCCGGAGGCGATCACCAGGAATTCGTCCCCGCCGTAGCGCATGATGAAATCCCGGGGGCCGCAGGCGTTCTGCAGGATCCGGGCGGCGGCGCACAGGGCGGCGTCCCCGCTTTCGTGGCTGAACTGATCGTTGATATCCTTCATGTCGTCCATGTCGATAAAGAGCACCTGCACGCCCTTTTCTTCCCGGCAGAATACATTGAACAGATTCTCCCCGAACCGTTTCAGCCCGAAGCGGTTGAACAGCCCCGTCAGCGGATCCCGGACGTACAGATCGTCCAGCACCTCGTTCAGGTTCCGCAGCAGGCACTTCTTGCGCACGTTTTCAATGGCAATTTCCAGGAAGCTGAAGATGCTCTCGTGCAGGTTCAGCTTCGCTGCTTCGCTGATGCCCTGCATGACCAGGTAGCCGATGGAGTAAGTGTTGTAATGCAGGGGATAAAAGACCCAGAAGCGTTCCCTGCGCATCAGCTCCCGGGGCAGCAGCTCCAGGGTGGAGAAGCGGGCGTACTGGTTTTTGCCATCCAGCTGATAGCCGCTGTTTCCCCGGGTGGCCAGGATCATTTCGCTGCCGAAGGATTCGGAATCGTGCTGCCAGTTCTTTTTCTCATAATTGTCGAAATAGTAATCGTTGACGCACAGGTACACCCCATCGCAGCCGAAAATCCTTTCGTTTTTCTCCACGATCCGCATCAGCTCCGGCAGGTTCGCCGCCTCGAACATTTCCTGGGCCATCTGGTCCTGCATGATATAGAAATTTTTGAGGAAACGGGTCTGATGGAAATACTTGTTGCGCACGTATTCCGGCGTGGTTTTCTCCCTGCAGCCGCAGGATTCGGAGCATACGATGCCGTGGCCAAATATGACGTGATCCCGCGTTTCCTTGCCGGTGATCAGGCCCATCAGCATTTCCATGGCCGCATAGTTCAGCGCCTCGTTATCCCGCTTGACGGTGGACAGGCGGGGGCTGGAAAGCTCCGCGCTGGTAAGGTTGTCAAAGCCGGTGACGATCACTTCCTTGGGGATGCGCACGCCGTTCCTTTCCAGCGTTTCCAGGATGCCCAGGGCCATATCGTCGTTGGCGCAGATGAAGGCGTCCGGCAGCGGCTTCCCTTCCCGGATCCATTCCTCGGCGACGCGGTTGCCGTCGCTGGTGCGCCAGGTGCAGGGGATCACCGTCACGTTCCCGGAATCCACGCCGTTGCTCCTGCAGGCGTCGAGAAAGCCGTCCAGCCGCTGCTGCGCTTCGACGCAGCCGTTGTCCATGATGCCCGTCAGGTATACCAGACGCCGGGCGCCGTGGACGCGGATCACGTGGTCCGCGATCTCCCGCTGCGCCTTCTGGTTGTCAATGCCGATCAGGGCGCAGCCCTCGATGGGGCAGTCCACGCTCACCGCCGGGATTCCGGCCTCCCGCACCCGCCGGGCGATCTCCTCCCGGGCGGCATTGAGCACCACCTGGTTGCCCTGGATCAGCGCGCCGTCGAACTGGCTCAGATCCGCCAGGTTGAAAATCGCGTATTCGCTGCGGCTGTTGTCGTTTTCCACGTCCTTGCCGAAGCAGTCGAACACGCACAGCTGCACATTTTCATGCTCGTCCACATACTGCTTGAGCCCGTGCAGCGTGCTTTCCACCAGTTCGTAATTCCAGTCCGCCGTAAAGAATGCGATCCGATAATTCATTCTTTTCCGCTCCCGATGCGTCGTTGTGCCGAAAAAACGTACCGCCGCGTTCCCGCCGCGGCAGACGATGCTGATTATTGATTGTGTGATACCGATTTATTATAGCATTCTTTTTCCGTGTTTTCTACCCCTTTTTCTTATTTTTTCCATAAAAAAACCGCCGGAGCAAAGCCGGCGGCACTTGTGAAAACGGATTATTTGTCGTAATTGACCACCAGGGAGAAATCCGGCGCCTTCAGGGACGCGCCGCCGATGAGGCCGCCGTCGATTTCCGGCTGCGCCATGAGGCCCTTGACGTTCTTGGGGTTCATGCTGCCGCCGTACTGGATGCGCACCGCGTTGGCCACGCGCTTGCCGTATTTCCGGGCGATGGCGGCGCGGATGACGCCGATGGTCTCGTTGGCCTGCTCGTCGGTGGCGGTCAGGCCGGTGCCGATGGCCCATACGGGCTCGTAGGCGATGACCAGCTTGCTGATCTCCTTGTCCGTCAGACCGTTCAGGGCGATCAGGGTCTGGTATTCAACCAGGGCGTTGGTATAGCCCGCTTCCCGCTCTTCCTTGCGCTCGCCCACGCAGATGATGGGGATCAGGCCCGCCTTCACGGCGGCCAGGGTGCGCAGGTTCACGGTGGCGTCGGTTTCGCCGAAGTACTGGCGGCGTTCGCTGTGGCCGATGATCACGTATTCGGCGCCGGCTTCCTTCAGCATGGCGGCGGACAGTTCGCCCGTGTACGCGCCGCTTTCCTTGAAGTGCACGTTCTGGGCGCCCAGATGGATGTTGCTGCCCTTGATCTCCTGCTTCACGGCGTACAGATCCACCGCGGGCACGCAGACCACCACCGTGGCGTTGGCTTCCTTCACCAGGGGCTTGAGTTCTTTCACAAGTTCCTTGGCTTCCGAGGGGGTCTTGTTCATTTTCCAGTTGCCGGCAATGATGGGTTTACGCATAAGAAGCACCTCTTATTATTTTATCGTTTTTTACCCTCCCAAAAACCCGCTCAGGGATCTTGCCGGGGGCAATAGGCTTGCAGAACAAATACCTGTTTTCCCCTGCCGGCTTTCTTGGGGAGGGTGCGGGAACCCTTTCTTTCCCCTGAAAGAAAGGGTTCCCGCCGTTCCTTTCCTCGTTCCTCTTATTTCTCGTCCAGGGCCGCGACGCCGGGAAGGGTCTTGCCTTCCAGATATTCCAGGGACGCGCCGCCGCCGGTGGAGATATGGGTCATCTTATCGGCCAGGCCCATCTTTTCCACGGCCGCCGCGCTGTCGCCGCCGCCGATGATGGTGACCGCGTCGCTGTCCGCCATGGCCTGGGCCACGGCCAGGGTGCCCTTGGCCAGGGTGGGGTTCTCAAACACGCCCATGGGGCCGTTCCACACCACGGTCTTGGCAGCCTTCACCGCTTCGCCGAAAAGCGCGGCGGTCTTGGGCCCGATGTCGCAGCCTTCCATATCCGCGGGGATATTGTCGGCGTCCACCACCAGGGTGTCAATTTCCGCGTCGATGGGATCGGGGAAGGCTTTCACGCACACGGTGTCGATGGGCAGCAGGAGCTTTACGCCCTTTTCCTGGGCCTTCTTCATCATGTCCTTGCAGTAGTCGATCTTGCTTTCATCCAGCAGGCTGTGGCCGATTTCCTTGCCCTGGGCCTTGAGGAAGGTGAAGGCCATGCCGCCGCCGATGATCAGGGTATCCACCTTTTCCAGCAGGTTGTTGATCACGTTCAGCTTGTCTTCGATCTTGGCGCCGCCCAGCACGGCCACGAAGGGCCGGTCCGCGTTCTCCAGGGCCTTGCCCATGACGGAGAGCTCTTTGCCGATCAGGTAGCCCGCCACGTTGGGGGAGGTGAACTTCGTCACGCCCTCGGTGGAGCAGTGGGCGCGGTGGCAGGAGCCGAAAGCGTCGTCCACATAGCAGTCCGCCAGGGAAGCCAGCTCCTTGGAGAAGGCTTCTTCATTCTTGGTTTCTTCCTTGCGGAAGCGGGTGTTCTGCAGCAGCACCACGTCGCCGTCCTTCATAGCGGCAACGGCGGCTTTCGCCTGCTCGCCCACCACGTTATCGTCGTTGGCGAAGACAACCGGCTGGCCCAGCAGCTCGCTCAGCCGCACGGCAGCGGGCGCCAGGGAGAACTTTTCTTCCGGCCCGTTCTTGGGCTTGCCCAGATGGCTGCACAGGATCACTCTGCCGCCGTCCTTCACCAGCTTCTGGATGGTGGGCAGGGCCGCCTTGATGCGCTTGTCGTTGGTGATTTTGCCGTCCTTCATGGGCACGTTGAAGTCCACCCGGACCAGGACGCGCTTGCCTTTCACGCTGATGTCGTCGATGGTTTTCTTGTTCAGGTCGCTCATGGTTTATGCACTCCTTTTTTCATAATGGGTCCGCGTTGTATGCCAAGGCCCCTCCGGGCCGTGGTACCTTATTTCACCGTTTCTCCCAGCAGCCGCACGATCTTCTGGGCGGCGGCCTCGTCGGTGATGAGGGAATCGTGCTTTTCGTGGCGGGTGGCGGCGATGATGGCCTCCGCCTTCGCTTCGCCCGCGGCCACGGCCACCATGCGGCTGTCCCGGTGCAATTTGCCCAGGCCCAGGGACACGGTGCTGGCCTGGAGCACGGTTTTCCCCTCGAAATCGAAGAAATCCCCGAAGGCTTCCCCCACCGCCCTGCGGCTGCGCAGCAATTCGTTTTCCTCCGCAGTCAGCCGCCGCCGGCGGGCCATGGCGTCCGCCCGGCCGATGCCGTGCACCACCAGATCCGTGCGCTGCAGCAGATCCAGCGTTTCCCGCACCTCCGGCAGCCGCATCATTTCCTGCATGGCCGCCTGGTCCAATGTGTCCGGCAGGTGCATCACCCGGTGATGTCCGCCCACCCGCCGGGCGATCTCCGCCGCCACGGTGTTGGCCTGGGTTTCCACCGAGGTGCCCATGCCGCCCCGGGCCGGCACCACCATCACGTTGATGGGCGTGGCGGACTGGATGGCCCGGGCCATTTCGCTCATGGTGCGCCCGCCGGTGACCGCCAGGGTCATGCCGCTCTGCATCAGCTTGTGCACCCGGTGGGCCGCCGCCCGGCCCACGTCCCGGAGCACCTGGGGATCGGCGTCGGCGTTGCCCGCCACCACCACCACGTACGGCACCCCCAGCATATCGCTCAGCGCGTGCTCCAGCTTCGTCAGGCCGAACATGGCCCGGCTCAGCTCATGGGCGCCGGACAGCACCTCGATGGCCTGGGGCGTCAATTGCATCCCCGCCGCGTCCATGGTGATCAGCCCCTGCTCCTTCAGCGCCGCCGCCGCGGAGCGGACCTCCCTTTCCGGCAGGTTCAGCCGGGAGGCCAGGGCGCGCCGCCCCACGGGCTGCATGCTCTCGATGGAGGAAAGCACCTGCGCCCGCCTGCCGATGTCCGCCATCAGGTCGGGCGCGATCCGGCTGAGCACTTTCAGATCATCCAGCATCCCGCGCCCTCCTTTCTTCGGACAAACATTGCCCCACTGGGCAGATTATGACCCGCTGGATATTATATCATGCGGGCCGGAGAAAGTAAAGTGCGGAATTGTTGTTTTTTTCTTAAATCCCCGGGAAAAGCGCCGGTCAGTAGATCCGGTAGCGTCCCCCCAGCATCAGGAGGCAGAAGAAGTACAGGCAGTTGTCGTAATACCGGCGCTTGCCCCTGCGCAATGGCAGCTCCGCGAACCGGCGCAGCCAATCCGCCGCTTTTTCGCTCTCCCCCGCGATCACGGAGGCCGCGCAGCAGGCGGTGATGGCGGTGGGGTGCATGGCGGGCTCCTCGGTCCTGGTGCCGTCCAGCATGCAGGCGCGGTAGTTGTCCTCCGGCCCCTGGGTGCTCAGGAACTGCTGCACGGCCCTGGCGATGCGCTCGTACCCGGGCTTCCGGCCGAACCACAGGCTGTCCAGGCCGATATTCATCATCACCCGGTACGCATCCGAATACCAGGGCCAGGGCTTTCCGAACAGCAGGATGGGCGTGCCGTCGTAGGACGCATATTCCGGGCTCAGGCCCGTCACCGGATGGGCGCTCAGGGCGATATAGGCCCGGCTGGCCTCCGCGGCCTCCCGCCAGAAGGGGCGGTCCCCTTCGTCGGCCCGCTGGGAAAACAGGGTGTAGAAGTGCGGCAGGTGATAGCTGGGATCGGTGAATTCCACCCCGGGCACGAATTTGATCTGTTTGTTCACCGGGTTCCACATGGGCTCGCCGCCGGTGAGCTCCTTCTGGTGCACGCAGTGGCGCAGGATCTCCCGGGCGTCGGCGGCGTAATCAAAGTCTCCCCGGCTCCCCCACCGGCCGTCCGCCATGAACAGGGCCATGGCGAAATATTCCTCCCCATCCGGGGCGGGGCCTTCGGCGTTGTGCTTCCCATTGAGCTGCACGGACCAGGCGAAATACCCGGCGTTGGGGCCCTCCGTAAGCAGCATATACCGCCTGGAAAACCGCCACAGCCGGTCAAACAGATCCTGCCGGTCCATCTGCACGCACATCATCATGCCGTAGCTCATGCCCTCGGTGCGTGCGTCGATGTTGCCGGTGTCCTCCATGCAGCCGCAGTCCCCGTCCACGTCGTGATAAAATTTTTCATCCGGATCAAAGAAGATGGTTTCAAAGGCTCTTTCGATCCTCTTTTCCACTTCCGCCCCGTTCAGGCCGACAGCCTCGAAAAAATTGGGATACGCGCCCGTTTCATAAGCGCCCGCGCCGAAATCCATCGCCGATTCCTCCTTTTTCAGTACGTATGCCGCAGCCAGGCGAAGCCGCCCGCCGGCAGGGTCACCGCCCCGGCGTCCCGGGGCTGATCCGTCATCATATCGGTGTAGCTTTCCTGCTCCCGCAGCCACACGTCTTTTTCTTCATCGCCAAAGTTGAACACCGCCAGCACCTTTTCCCCCCGGAAATAGCGCCCGATGCCGATCACGCCGTCGTCCTCCGTATCCAGCAGCCACACGTCCGCGTCGGGGTCGAAGGCGGCGCAGTCCGCCCGGACCGACTGCAGCTTGCGGATGGCGGAAAACATTTTTCCCGCGGGGGTGGTTTTCTTCCCGCGCTGGGCGGCCCGCCGCCAGTCCAGATCCCCCCGCTGCAGCCAGCGGCTGTCCCCCGCCTTCAGAGGATCGTTATAATACGCGTAATCGTTTTCCTGGGCGAATTCATCCCCGCTGTAAATCACCGGCAGACCGCTGAGCGTAAAGAGGAAGGCGTGCAGCGTGATATCCAGCCGGAGGGCTTTTTCCATATCCGCCGCGCTGCCGCCGGCCCGGGCGGATTCCACCCCGCACAGGGAAGCCGCCGTGCCGCAGAGCCGGGCGTCCCCCCGGAGCAGGTCCGCGTTGTACACCTCCCCCAGCGCGGGGCTGCCGGGCCATTTCCCGGTCAGGTAATCGTTCAGATACTGTTTATGCGCTTTTTCCTCGATGCCGCATCCCTTCAGGAACCCGTAATCCAGCTGCCAGGCGATATCGTCGTGGCAGCGCAGGAAATAGAGAAAGATCTGCTCCTTTGGCATGGCCAGCAGCCGCCGCATTTCATGGGCCAGCAGCCGGGTATCCCGGGCGGCAACGGTGTGCCACAGAACGGGCATCATCACGCCGTTGTACAGCAAATGGCATTCGGGCTTTTCCTTCGTGCCGAAATACGCCGACACCATCTCCGACCGCAGGGCCGCCTCCCCCAGCAGCAGCACCCCCGGGCATACGGTTTCGCACGCCAGGCGCAGCATGCGCACCAGCATATGGGTCTGGGGCAGGTTCCGGCAGGGAGTGCCCAGGGCTTTCCAGATATAGGCCATCGCGTCCAAGCGGATCACGTCCGCCCCCTGGTTGCACAGGAAAAGCATATTGTCCGTCATATCCCGGAAAACGGCGGGGTTCATGTAATTCAGATCCCACTCGTAGGGATAGAACGTGGTCATTACCACCTTGCCCGCTTCTTCGCACCAGGTAAAGTTTCCCGGCGCGGTGGTGGGAAAGGCCTGGGGCACGGTCTGCTCGTAGGCGTTGGGAATCTCCCAGCCGTCGTAAAAATAATACCGGGCCTGGTATTCCTTTTCCCCCGCCTTGGCGCGGCGGGCCCATTCGTGGTCTTCGCTGGTGTGGTTCATCACAAAGTCCAGGCACACGGAAATGCCCTTTTCATGGCACGCTTCCGTCAAGGCCCGCAGGTCCTCCATGGTGCCCAGCTCCGGCTGCACCCGGCGGAAATTGCTGACCGCGTAGCCCCCGTCGCTGCGCAGGATGGGGCTTTCCAGCAGGGGCATGAGATGCAGGCACCGGACCCCGCATTCCTCAATATAATCCAGCTTTTCCCGCACGCCCCGCAGGGTGCCAGCGAAGGCCCCGGCATACATCTGCATGACGGTCACGTCCCGGCGGCGGTATCCCGCCGCGTCCTGCTCCCGCCTGCGGTCCGATTCCCGCAGGGCTTCCGGCCGGGCTTGCCAGGCATCATACAGCATCTGCACATAGGCGTCGAACGCCTTGAGATCGCTGTGGTACAGCTCGCAGAACAGCCATTTCATCTCATCCGCGCATCTGCGGAACCGGGCGGCAAATTCCATTTCCCACTGTGGATCGTTCAGCATAAGCATCCCCCTGATCTATCATACGGAAAAGCAAAAGAGCCGCAAAAAACGGCTCTCCGGGCCAGGATCAGCCCCACAGCAGCGCCAGCGCGGGCACCACCTGCTTTTTCCGGGATACGATGCCCTTGAGGAACACATGGGAGCCCTCCAGCCTGTTCATGCTGAAGGCCTGCCGCACGATATCCTGATCCCCGGCAAACAGCAGCTCCGTGCCTTCCCTGAGCACGTCGGTGAGCATCAGCAGCACCAGATCGTAGCCCTTGGAGGCGCGCATTTTTTCCATTTCCTCCAGGAATTCGTTTTCCCTTTTCAGCATGTCGGCGGAATCCAGCGTGGTGATCTGGCCGATGCCCAGCCGGTGATCCGCCAGATGGAATTCCTTGAAATCGGTGCGCAGCAGCACGCCGGCGGGCTTATCGGTCAGGCTCGCGGAGAATACGGACCGGCCCAGCTCCTCCAGATCGATCCCCGCGATGCGGGCCAGGCGCTCGGCGATGCGCTTGTCCCGGGGCGTGGTGGTGGGGGATTTGAACATGATGGTATCGCTGATGATAGCCCCGGCCATCAGCCCCGCCAGCTTTTCCCCGGGCATCAGCCCGTGCTCCTGGAACATGGTAGCCACGATGGTGTTGGTGCTGCCCACGGGCTCGTTGCGCATGAAGACGGGATAGCCTGTCTGCACGTCGGCCAGGCGGTGATGGTCGATGATGCCCACGATCTCCGCCTGCTCCAGCCCCGGCACGCTCTGGCCCACCTCGTTATGGTCCACCAGCACCAGCCGCTTGCGCTTGGGCTGGATCAGGTGATACCGCCCCAGGGTGCCCACCACCTTGCTGTCCGCGTCCAGCACGGGATAGCTGCGGTAGCGGCTCTGCAGCACGGCTTCCGTCACGTCGTCCAGATAATCGTCCAGATGGAAGCAGACGATGCCGTCCTGCTTGGCGATGCGCTCCACGGGCACGGCCTGGTAAAGCAGCCGCGCCGCCCGCCAGGCGTCGTAGGGCGTGGCGATGATGCAGGTATCCGAGGCCAGCCCCCGGTATTTTTCCGCCAGGCTGCTCTGGCACAGCACCACGCAGCTGGCCCTGCGCGCCAGGGCTTCCTCCACCACTTCCTCCTGCTGCCCGCAGATCACCACCGCGCCTTCCTTCGCCCCCCGCAGGGGATCGCCGGCCAGGGGCAGGGCGATGACCACCTCGCCGGAAATGAAATCGAATACGTCGTCCTCCCGGTTGAGGATATGCCCCTCCAGGGCGGAAAGCACGTTGAAGATCGGCGCGTCGTGCACCACGGGGGTCTGGATGGAGCGCATGTCGCTTTCGGCGATGCTCCCGGCGGTCACCATGCCGAACAGGGTGCCGTCCTCCTTCACCACGGGCAGGGCATTATAGGGCCTGTTTTCCTGCAGCATTTCCCAGGCGTGGCTCACCGGCACGCTGGTGCCCAGGGTGGGCGGCCGGTCAAAATCGATATCCCGCACCTGGGTGCGCACGGTGGAAAGCAGCCGGGGCGCCTCGAACCCGAAACGCCGCAGCAAAGCCGCCGTTTCGTCGTTCACCGGGCCCAGGCGCACGGGTTCGTACCCGTTCTCTCCCAGCATATTGCATAAAGCGGCATACGCCATGGCGGATACGATGGAATCGGTGTCCGGATTGCGATGGCCGCTGACATAGGTGATATCCACGGAAAAACCTCCTTGGCCGCAAAGGATATACAGATTATAACACGCGCCGCCCATTCGCTTCAACCCCGGAAAATAAAAAACGGCGGAGGGCTTACGCGCCCTCCGCCGCAAGAAGTTTTTTATGCCAGGGGAACCAGGAACTGCGCCAGCACGGAAAGCATGAGGCTTGCCAGCAGCAGGATCACCGCGCCGCCCAGGCGGGAGGAGATCTGCGCGAAGGGCATCAGCTCCATCCGGTCCGCCGCGGAGAGCACCGCCACGTCGCCGGTGCCGCCCATGTTGCTCATGCACAATCCGGCGGTGATGCCGGACTCGAAGGGATAGAAGCCCACCAGCTTGCCGATGAAGGCCGCGCCCACGAACGCGCCCACGCAGGTAGCCGCGCACAGCAGCAGGTAGGTGATGCTGAAGCTCTTGATCACCGTGCCGATCTCCAGGTAGCACACGCCGATGCCCAGCAGCAGCACATTGGTCAGGTTCTTCATGATGAACTGGAACCACTGATAGCAGGCCACCTCGATCCGCTCCGGCACGATGTTGGTGATCTTGCAGACGGCCACGGTAATGATCATCCAGGCGTAGGCGTGAACCGTGATGCTGGGCACCAGGGCCTTCCAGATGCCCTGGAAGATGAAGCCAATGGCGAAGAAGGTGCCGGACACCAGCAAGCCGATGCCCAGGTTGGGCAGGGTGATATGGTCGCGCTTCTGCTGCATTTCGGGGCTGATCTGCAACTCGGCGGGATCCATGCTGCCGGCCTGCATCAGGGCGCCGTTGCCGTTGAGCTTGCCCCGGATCACCTTCACCAGCACGCCCGCCAGCACGATGGAAATGGCGTTGCCGATGGCCACGGCGGGGGTCATGACCGACAGGGCCTGGGCCGCGCTCATGGTGCCGCTGCCCTCAAAGATCTTGGACAGCGGCGAGGCCCCCGCGCCCATGCCGCCGCCCATGATCGGCAATCCCACCAGAAGCAGGGCGTTCATCACCGGATAGCCCATCAGCGCCGCCACGCCCATGCACAGGCCGAAGGCCAGGATCAGCCCGCCGAAGATGGCGGGGAAATACCGGGCCGCCGCCTTGATCAGCAGCTTCCGGTTCATGCCCAGGATGGAGCCGGTGATCAGCGCGGCGATGTACCAATCCAGGAACGCGCCGTCGCCCTTGAAGAATTTGTTGATGTTGCCCACCAGATCCAGATTGCCGAAGGGCAGGAGCATGGTATAGCCCTTCTGCCCGGTATACTGCTTGGTAAATTCTTCGCTGGTCACATAGTCGATCACGTCCTGGGGCAATCCGTCGGATTTGATCTCCAGGGCCTGAACGCCCTTGTCCGCGCCGAAGGTAACGGTGACGGTGAGCGGATTGTTCTTGTAGCCCAGCACGGTGGCCTTGGCCGTTTTGCCCTCTCCGCGCTTGTTGTTGGCGGTGCCGGTGAGGATGCTGTCCACCGCGGAATTGATGGCGGACACGGTTTTCGCCACGGGGTCGTCCGCCTTATCGGACCGGACCGCGCCGATATACCGCGCCGCGAAGGCCTCGCCGGAAATCAGTTTCGCCGCCTGCTCCGGCAGGTTTTCGCCCTTTACGGCAAAGGTATCGATGGTGAATTCCGTTTCCGTTTCGCTGTCCTTGACGGGCGCTTCCTTCAAGGTGAAGTCCAGACGGACGACGGCATCCTTTTCGCCGGGCTGCTCGTTCTCCTGAAGAAGCTCGATCTTGCCGTTCTCCCGGATCACGGCGGCCACCTGGTAGGGCGCGCCGGCCTCCAGTTTCTTCCCGTCCTTTTTCAGTTCGGCGGCTTGGGTGACCAGCACCTCGTCCACCGCCTTATTGACGGCAACGATGGCCTGCGGCTCCTCCACCTTCGGGGCCACATGGGCGGGAAGGATGCCGAAGTACACCAGCAGCGCCGAGCCGAAGATGACCACGATGGCGCCGCCGCCCAGGTAGGATTTGATGATGGGGGTGTGCTCGCCGATCCAGGCCAGGATCTCGCCCACCACGATCATGAATACGAAGCACCCCGCCATTCCCGCGGGCAGCACGCCCAGGTAGGTGGCGATGAGCACGATCACCGTAATGACGAGGAACAGTTTCCAGTGCAGCCGGAAAAACTCCAACGGTTTCTTTTCCTTGGGCTCCGCTTTTGCTTTCGCCATGTCGCTCTTCCTTTCTTTCGTCGGATCAGGCGGCAGCCGTCACAGCCTCGCCACCCCGCTGTCCCGGGCCGCCTTCGCCACGGCGGCGGCCACGGCAGGGCCGACGCGCTGATCGAAGGCCATGGGCAGGATGTATTCTTCGTTCAGCTCTTCGGGGGATACCAGGTCCGCCAGGGCGTGGGAGGCGGCCTGCTTCATTTCCTCGTTGATGTCCTTTGCCCGCACGTCCAGCGCGCCCCGGAACAGGCCCGGGAAGCACAGCACGTTGTTGATCTGGTTGGGATGGTCGCTCCGCCCGGTGCCCACCACCGCGGCGCCTGCGGCCAGGGCCTCCTCCGGCTCGATCTCCGGCACGGGGTTGGCCATGGGGAACACGATGGGCTTATCCGCCATGGAACGGATCATGTCCTGGCTGACGATGTGGGGCGCGCTGACGCCCACGAACACGTCGGCGCCCTTCATGGCGTCGGCCAGCTTTCCGGAGAATTTTTCGGGATTGGTGATTTTCGCCATGTCTTCCTGGGCGGGGTTCATCTTTTCCCCTTCGCACAGGATGCCGAAGCGGTCCACCATCTTCAGGTGCTTCACCCCCAGGTTCATCAGGTGCCGGCCGATGGCGATGCCCGCGCTGCCCGCGCCGTTAATGACCACCTTCGCCTCCCCGATGTCCTTGCCCACCACCCGCAGGGCGTTGATGAGGGCCGCGCCCACCACCACGGCGGTGCCGTGCTGGTCGTCGTGGAACACGGGGATATCGCACAGTTCCTTCAGTTTCCTCTCGATCTCAAAGCACCGGGGGGCGGCGATGTCCTCCAGGTTGATGCCGCCGAAGGACCCGGAAATGAGATACACCGTGCGCACGATCTCGTCCACGTCCTTGCTGCGCACGCACAGCGGGAAAGCGTCCACGTCGCCGAACGCCTTGAACAGCGCGCATTTCCCTTCCATCACCGGCATGCCCGCCTCGGGGCCGATGTCCCCCAGGCCCAGGACCGCCGTGCCGTCGGTAATCACGGCCACCAGGTTGTGCCGCCGGGTGAGGGAGAAGGATTTATCGTAATCCTTCTGGATCTCCAGGCAGGGCTGGGCCACGCCGGGGGTATAAGCCAGGGACAGGTCTTCCTTGCTTTTCACCGGCACCCGGGAGATCACCTCGATCTTCCCCTGCCATTCGCCATGCAGCCGCAGCGATTCTTCCGCGTAGTTCAAAACGGAGCACCTCCTTAACGATTGTTCATCTACTGCCATTGTACATGGATCCACCGGAAAAATCAATCCCAAATTATATATGATTCCGTATTTCTTTCCTGATTTTTTCGCTGCGCAAAGTACAGCGGGAATACACCCCCCGGAATTGACAGGCCCCGCCCGCCGTGTTATACTTTCATCCGATAAAGAATCATGCGCGGCGGCGGCCCGGTCCGCGCCCGCGCAGGCCCGTTCTGGAGGGGGACGGGCCTTTCGTTTAAGGGGGGACGCAAGTGCATTCGGAATTCCTGATGGGCAACGAAGCCATCGCCCTGGGGGCCATCGCCGCCGGGGTGAACCTGGCGTGCGGCTATCCCGGCACCCCCAGCACGGAGGTGCTGGAAACGGTGGCGAAGCGGCGCGGCGATAACGTGTATGTGGAATGGTCTGTCAATGAAAAAACGGCCATGGAAATGGCGGCGGGCGCGGCCTATGCCGGGGCGAGGGCGCTGGTGACCATGAAGCAGATGGGCCTGAACGTGGCCTCCGATCCCTTCATGTGCCTGTCCTACATCGGCGTGAAGGGCGGCCTGGTGGTGCTGGTGGCGGACGATCCCGGCCCCATCTCCTCCCAGACCGAGCAGGACAGCCGCACCTTCGCCGCCTTCTCGAAAGCGCCCGTTTTCGATCCTTCCGACCCTCAGGAAGCCTACGATATGATCCAGGCCGCCTTTGATTTTTCCGAGCAATACCAGACCCCGGTGCTCCTGCGGCCCACCACCCGGGTGTCCCACGGCTACGCCTCCATTCGGGTGAAGGACCCGGAGGAGTACCGCGTCCACACGCCGGAAGGCTTCGTCCGGGACAGCAGCCACTGGGTGATCTTCCCCCGGCTGAGCTATCAGAACCATCTGAAGCTGGAAAAGCGCAACGCGGAGCTGTCCCGGGCGGACAGCCCCTGGAACCTTCTCCTGCCCGGCAGCGGGCGAAAGGGCGTGGCCGCCTCCGGCATCAGCTTCACCTATGTGATGGAAGCCCGCCCGGAAGGCCTGCCCGTGTTCAAGGCGGGCATGCCCTTCCCCTTCCCGGAAAAGCAGGCCGCCGAATTCCTCTCCGGGCTGGACGAGGTGCTCTGCGTGGAGGAGCTGGACCCGTTCATCGAGCGCCAGCTGATCTGGGTCTGCGGGAAATACGGCCTGAAAACCAAGATCCTGGGCAAGCTCACGGGCCATATCCCCGCCGCCGGGGAAAACACCCGGGACGGGGTGGCGGACGCCATTGCCGCCTTCCTGGGCACGCCCCGGACCGCCCCCGCCCCGGCGGAAACCCCGCCCCTGCCCGTGCGGCCCCCGGTGCTCTGCGCCGGCTGCCCCCATCGGGCGAGCTTTTACGCGGTGAAGCAGGCCATGAAGGGCCAAAAGACCGTTTTCTGCGGCGACATCGGCTGCTATACCCTGGGCAACGCTCAGCCCCTGGACATGGTGGACACCTGCCTGTGCATGGGCGCGGGCCTGGGGATCGCCCAGGCGATCCGCCATCTGGAAAAGGACCGGCAGTGCTTCGCCTTCGTGGGCGACAGCACCTTCTTCGCCTCCGCCATCCCCGGGGTGGTGAACGCGGTATACAACCAGGCGGAATTCACCCTGATCGTGCTGGATAATTCCACCACCGCCATGACCGGCCACCAGCCCCATCCCGGCACCGGCAAAACAGCCATGGGCCAGGCGGTGGACGCCATCAGCATCGAAAGCGTCCTGCGGGGCATCGGCGTGCAGGCGGTGGAAACCGTGGATCCCCTGGATCACACCCTGGCGGTGGAAACGGTCAAACGGGTCTCGGCCCTCCCCGGGGTCAAGGCCGTGATCTTCAAATCCCCCTGCGTGGTGCTGGCAAAGCCCCAGGGCCGGGCGAAGGTGGACGGGGAAAAATGCGTGGGCTGCAAAAAGTGCATCCGGGAGCTGGGCTGCCCGGCCCTGAGCTTTGCGGAGGGCAAAGCGGCGATCGACGCCGCCCAGTGCGTCGGCTGCTCCCTGTGCGCCCAGATCTGCCCCGTATCGGCCATTTCGGGAGGTGAAGCGCATGCGTAAAAACATCGTTCTGTGCGGCGTAGGCGGCCAGGGCACGGTGCTGGCCTCCCGGCTGATCTCCGCCGCAGCCATGAAGAAAGGCATCCCCGTCATGAGCGCCGAAACCATCGGCATGGCCCAGCGGGGCGGCAGCGTGTTCAGCCATCTGCGGCTGGGCGAGGGCATATTTTCTCCCATGATCGCCCGGGGCGAGGCGGATCTGATCCTGGCCTTTGAGCCAGGCGAAGCGGTGCGGATGCTGCCTTATCTCCGGGAAGGCGGCCAGGTGGTCGTTTCCTCCCGGCCGGTGATGCCCGTCACGGCCACCCTGTCCGGCGCCGTATACCGGGCGGAGGACATGCTGGACCATCTGCGGAAACACGTAAAAAACCTGCTGATCGTGGACGCGGACAGGGCGATGGCGCAGGTGGGCTCTCCCAAGGTGCTGAACCTGATCCTCCTGGGGGCCGCCCTGAAGGCGGACGCCCTGGGGCTGACCGAAGAGGATCTGAAAAACGCCATTCTGGAAAAGATCCCCGAAAAATTCCACGCGCTGAACCTGAAAGCGCTTGCTTACGCCAAAGAAAACATGTGAGAAAGAAGGACGCCGCCATGCAGATTTCAGAAAAACAGCTCTCCCAGGTCAATCACCAGATCCGGGCCCTGGTTTCCGCCGGCAGCTTTTACGGAAAAAAGCTGGAGCAGGCGGGGATCGAACGCGTATCCACCCCCGAAGAATTTGAAAAGCTGCCTTTCTCCGAAAAGAGCGACCTGCGGGACGCCTATCCCCTGGGATTGATGACCGCCCCGGAAAAGGACATCGTGCGCATCCATTCCTCCTCCGGCACCACGGGGCTGCCCGTCATCATCCCCTACACCCGCAAGGACGTGGAGGACTGGGCCATCATGTTCGCCCGGTGCTACGAGTTCGCCGGCATCACCCCCATGGACCGCATCCAGGTGACCCCGGGCTACGGGCTGTGGACCGCGGGCATCGGCTTCCAGAACGGCGCGGAAAAGCTGGGCGCCATGGTGATCCCCATGGGCCCGGGCAACACGGAAAAACAGCTGCAGATGATGCAGGACATGGGCTCCACCGTCCTGTGCTCCACCTCCTCCTACGCCCTGCTGCTCACGGAGGAGATCGAAAAGCGGGGCATCAAAAATAAAATTAAGCTGCGCAAGGGCGTCATCGGCTCCGAACGCTGGAGCGACAAGATGCGCCGCCGCATCGGCGAGGGCCTGGGGATCGAACTGTACGATATCTATGGCCTCACGGAGATCTACGGCCCCGGCATCGGCATCAACTGCAAATACAACACCGGCATGCACTACTGGGACGATTATCTCTACATCGAGATCATCGACCCCCATACCCTGAAGCCCGTGCCCGACGGGGAAATGGGCGAAATCGTCATCACCACCCTGGTCAAGGAGGGCGCGCCCCTGATCCGCTACCGCACCCACGACCTGAGCCGCATCATCCCCGGCGAATGTCCCTGCGGCAGCCGCTTCCCCCGGCTGGACACCATCATGGGCCGCACCGACGACATGATGAAGATCAAGGGCGTCAACGTGTTCCCCAGCCAGATCGAGGAGATCCTGCAGGGCTTCCCGGAGGTCAGCAGCGAATACCAGATCCGCATTTCCCACCTGGACGGCAAGGACACCATGCGCATCTACGTGGAAACCAACGGCTCCGTGGATTTCGCCGATCTGGCCGGCCGCCTGGCCGCCAAGGTCAAAAGCGTCATCGGCTTTACGCCCCTGGTGAAGGTGGTGGAAAACGGGCTGCTGCCCCGCAGCGAAAAGAAAACCAAGCGGGTCATCGACGAGAGGTACGATTGATCCCACAGAAAAGTGCAAAAATACCGCCGCCGGAGATTTGTTCCCCGACGGCGGTGTTTTATATATCGGTCATTTTCCGGTGTGATAGCTCATCACTTCCCCGGGCGAGGATTCCATGTGCACCCGGTTGATCTCCTCCAGGATGTCCTTCCGCTGGAGGGGATGGCAGTAGGGGCAGGGCTTGAGGCTGCTGTACGGAGCCTGGTCCAGCTCCCCGTAGGTGAAGGACGGCAGGGGCCACAGGGATTTTTTGATATTTCCCGTGTGCCCGCTGGAGGCATGGTAATACTGCCCGCCCTTGGGGTTGTAATACAAAAGCGCGTCGTCGGAGGGTATCTGGATCTGCCTGCCCTGGTAATCCTCCCAGACCACCAGCTTCACGCAGTTTTTATCCTTTCGGTTTTTGATCAGGTCCGCCAGCTTTTCCATGGTATAGCCCTGGGCGTTCTGCACCCGCTGCACCCGGATGCAGCCGTGGCTTTTCCGCTGGCCCAGATAGGGCTCGTAGGGCGAAAAATCCACATCATCGCCCCGTTGGTCATAGCACACCTGATGCAGGTAATCCGCCTGATTGAACCGAAGGGCATATTTGCTGTGGGTCTTTCCGTCCTTCAGTTCGCCGGTCTTGGTATAAATGATCAGGAATTCGCCGGAGCGGGTCTCGTTCCAGGGCTGGCTTTTGTTGTACAACCCGGTGGACACCACCAGACACGTTTCCAGGTGCCCGTCTATGAACAGGTACAGCCGCTGGGTCAGCTTATCCACCACGATGCCGTAATTCTGATTGGGCGTTACGGTCTTGAGCATGCTGCTCCGGATATAGCCGGTGACGAAGGCATTGTAATTCTTCACCGAGCTGTCAAAAAAGCTGGTGGAATAGGTTTCCACCTTCGTCCAGCCGTTGTCCAGTTTTTCCAGCACGTGCAGCGCCTGGCTCTGGCCCGTCACCATGCCGATTTTCTTGCTGTTCTCGTCCGGCTCTTCATAGATTTCCGTCTGCTTCATCTGGTCGATGTCCACCACGGTCATGGGCGCGGTGAGCATGCCCCAGACCGCCGCTTCGTCCGTAATGTCCATGGGGGTGCACCAGTAGCAGTTCTCATGCTCCGGATGGTATTCGCTGCGGTAGGCGGGGGTGATGTCCGAGGGAACGGGGATCAGATTGTCCCGAAACACGTCCCCCTCCTCCCCCAGGGCGAAAGCGGGGATCAGCAGCGAAAGAAAAAGGAAAAAGGCAATCAACCTGCGCATAAAGAACCTCCTGAAAAGAGTCAATGAAAATATAACACGTTTCCTGCCGCTTGGCAAGGCGCGGCGCGCCGCCGCGGGGCCGTTTGCGGCATATTTTACACATGAAAACGCGGGCGCGCCCCGCGTCTGCTCCCCGCTTCATTCCTTCCGGGGCTTCAGCTTCGCTTCCGCCCCCTGGTCGCTGGGCACGTAATACCGGGCGTTCTTTTTATCGTCGGGCAGATACTGCTGCTCCACCCAGTGGCCGGGATAATCGTGGGGATATTTGTACTCCGTGCCGGTTTTGACCCCCAGGCGCTCGTTGCCTTTATAGCTGGTATCCCGCAGGTGGGCCGGCACCGGGCCGAAGCCGCCCTGCTCCGCATCCGCCATGGCCTGGTCGATGGCCATGACCACGGAATTGGATTTGGGGCTCACGCACACCGCCAGGATGGCCTGGGTCAGCGGCAGCTTCGCTTCCGGCATGCCGATCATTTCCAGGGCCTGCATGGCGGCCACCGCCTGCAGCATGGCGGCGGGGTTGGCCAGTCCCACGTCCTCGCTGGCGTGGGCCACGATGCGCCGGGCCAGCATCCGCGGGTCCGCCCCGGCGTAGAGCAGACGGGAAAACCACAAAAGCGCCGCGTCGCAGTCCCCGCCCCGCAGGGACTTGCAGAAGGCGCTGAGCATATCGTAAAACAGCGTTTCGTCGCAGCGGATGATGGGCTTCTGGATGCTCTCCTCCGCGATGGGCAGCGTGATATGGATGCGCCCGTTCACCGTAGGCGTGGTAAGAGCCGCCAGCTCCAGGGCGTTGAGCGCCGTGCGCACGTCCCCGTTGGCGATGAAGGAAATGTGGTGCAGCGCGTCCTCGTCCAGGTCCACGTTCATGTTCCCCAGTCCCCGTTCCTTATCCCCGCAGGCGCGGAGCATGGCCTTTTCCACATCCTGCTGCGTCAGGGCCTCGAAGGCGAAGATGCGGCAGCGGCTGACGATGGCGGGGGTCATGGAGATCATGGGGTTTTCCGTGGTGGAGCCGATAAAGCGGATCAGCCCTTCCTCCATGGCGGGAAGGATGGAATCGCTCTGGGCCTTGCTCCAGCGGTGGCATTCGTCCAAAAGGAGATAGGTCGCCCGGCCGTAGAGCGCCCGGCGGTCCGCCGCTTTCCTGAGCTCATCCCGCACGTCCCCCACCCCGGAGGTCACGGCGTTCATTTTCACGAAGGCCGCGTCGGTCTGGTGGGCGATAATGGAAGCCAGGGTGGTTTTCCCGCAGCCCGGCGGGCCGTAAAAAATGGACGAGGTCAGCCGATCCGCCTCGATGGCCCGGCGCAGCAGCCGCCCCGGCCCTACGATGTGCTCCTGCCCGTAAAACTCTTCCAGCGTCCGGGGCCGCATCCGGTCCGCCAGGGGGGCGGTGGATTTTTCGTTTTCCGTGAACAGCGTCATACCTGCTCCTCCGCAACCAGCGATATGATCTCCCGGCCTTCGCCCCAGCGCAGGGTGTGGGGCGCCGCGCCCATGCCCAGGGACAGATGCAGCGCCGCGATGCCAAAATCCAGCGGCGATCCCAGGCCGCTCCGGCTGAGGATCAGCGTCCGCCCGGCGAAGGAAATGCGCCAGGGCTGGCGGTTCAGCGCGGAAGGCGCGCGCCGCACGCATTCCGCGGCGTTATAGGCCCACATGGGCCACTGGGCAGGGTCGCCCAGGCAGATTTCGCCCAGTTTTTTGCGCTTCGCGCTTTTTTCCGGCCGGTCCGCGGGAATGCCCAGGGGCGTCACCGCCAATACCTTTTCCCCCGGCTCCAGGCTCAGGCCCTCCAGGCCGCTGCGGCGGAAGCCCGCCACCCAGCAGGTGCCCACGCCCAGGGACGCCGCCTCCAGCACCAGCGCCTCGCCCCCGGCCCCGGCGTACAGCGCCGCCCGGGGATCCGCCCGATCGTCGGCAATGATTGCGGCGTAGCGGTTGGTGCCGCCGATCTGCTCCACGAAGGGCAGCTTGCGGAACAGCATGGCGCTGGCCGCCTCCCCGATGGCAATACGCATTCCGGGCAGGCGGATGCGCGCCGCGGCGTAGTGCAGCGCGCTCATCTGCTCCACGTCGGGCGCGTCGGCATAGGCGCGCACGCTGCGGCGGTGCGCCACCGCGTTCAGCCATTTTTCCCGCTGGGCGGGCGCAAAGCAGCCGTTCAGCGCGCAGCGATCCATGGTCATCACCCTCCTGAAAACAGTTTATCACCAATGACGCCCCGCGTCAAATCCCGCACCCTTGACATTTCCCGCCCCTGCGCCTATAATCCACCCAGACACGAAAGAAAGGAAAGGGGGCGGCGGCATGTTCGGGATCGCGCTGAGCAACGTGCTCCTGACCCTTCTGTATATCCTGCCGGGCTTCCTGCTGTGCCGCTGCAAAAAGGGCACGGCGGAGCATCTGCCCACCCTGGCGGCGGTACTGGTGTATATCCTGTCCCCCTGCCTGCCCGTGTCCGCCTTCCTGGATCTGGAGTTTTCCTGGCCGGCCTTCGGGGATCTGATGCTGTTTTTCGCGCTGACGCTGCTGCTGCAGGGCGCGTTTATCGCCATCCTCTTTTTCTTCCTGCGCAGGCGGTATGACGACGCGCGCTGCCGCATCCTGAACGTGGGCGCGGTGCTGGGGAACGTGGGCTTTTTCGGCATCCCCATCATGAAGGCCCTGCTGCCGCAGAACCCGGAGGTAGCGGGCTACGCCGCCATGTACATCATTTCCATGAACATCCTGGTGTTCACCGTGGGCGTGTTCTGCCTCACCCGGGATAAAAAATACATGAGCCTCCGATTCGCCCTTTTGAATCCCACCATGGCCGGCGTGGCCGTGGCGCTGCCGCTGTATTTTACCGGCGCGCAGCATTACCTGCCGGAAATGCTGGTGAACGCCGTGCACCTGCTGGGAAAAATGACCACGCCCATGTGCATGTTCATCCTGGGCATGCGCCTGTCCACCGTGCCGGTGCGCTCCCTGTTCTCAAAGCCTTTCGTATACGGCGTCGCCCTGGGAAAGCTCGTGCTGTTCCCGCTGTTCGCCTACCTGTGCGTCCTGCTTCTGCCGCTGCCCTTTTCCTTCAAGGCCAGCATCCTCATCCTGTCCGCCACGCCCTGCGCCACCATCGTGATGAACCTGGCGGAGCTGTACCGCACCGAACGGACGCTGTGCAGCAACTGCGTGCTGCTGAGCACGCTGCTCTGCTTCCTCACGATCCCGCTTCTGGCCCTGCTGCTTTGACCGCCGCCTCCGCCGCCTTCCCTGCGACGCTCCATCCGTAGCCCCGGCGCACCAGCGCCTGGGCGATTTTTTTTGCGTCCCCCCGGAATTTCCGCGTCATTTTCACGGCCTGGCCGTATGCGCGCTCATATTCCTCTTCCCCGGAGAAATCCGCCAGCGCCGCCCGGGCTTCGTTTTCGCTCACGCCCTTCATCCGCAGTTCCCGGGCGATCCGGCCCCGGCCGTATTTCTTCTTCCGGCTGTCCGTCCATTGCTCCGCGAACCGGCCGTCGGACACCAGGGCGTGCCGCGTCAGCGTTTCCATCACCCGGGCGATCGTCTCCTCGCCGTAGCAGGACCGGCGCAGCCGGGAAACCACTTCCTTTTCGCTGCGCTCCCGGAGGGCCAGGAATTTCATGGCCGCCTCCAGCGCGTGGGGATAGCCCCGCTGGGCCATGAACGCCCGGTAAGCCTCCGGGTCGATCCTCTCCCCCGTCCGCAGCCGCCGCTCCAGATACACCGCGCTGGGAATTTTCAATTCATCCCCGGACAGCAGGCTCACCGTGGCCACTCCGCCCCGGCGCGTGATCTGCGTGATCTGATCCATTTTTATTCCCCCAGAAACAGGCGGATCATCTCCGCGTTCAGATCGGCCAGCACGCCCCGGCGGGCTTCGCCGGCTCCGCCGGTCAGCAGGGCATAGCCCCTTTTCGCCTCCGGATCGAAAAACAGCCCGTGCACCGCGCCGTAGGCCATGCCCTGATGCCCGTACAGCGGCCGGGGGCACAGATGCGCGTCCCGGAGGATGAAGGTGCCGATCCCCTGCCACAGATTGTCCGCCCGGCCGGTGAAGGGCGATACGCTTGTGCGCATTTCCCGCAGGCTTTCTTCCGTCAGAAAGCCCGGCGCCATGCCCGCAATGCCGATTTTCGCCAGGCTTTCCGCCGACAGGCACAGGCTGCCGTGGGCCAAATTATAGTGGCGCTCCGCGTCTGTCCCCGGCGGCGGCAGGGGCCTTGCCTGCCGGGCCGCCGCGTCGTACCCCGGCTTCCGGGACGGCGGCAGGATGCGCCGGGCGTCCGCCAGGAACCCCCGGACCTTCTGGGGATAAAACGTGGCGTCCGCTCCCAGCGGCCCGAACACCGTATCCTGCATGAGCGATTCAAAATCCTTCCCCGCCGCGGCCTCCATCACCGCTCCGGCGATGCCGCCGCCCAGGTTGGAATATTCCCAGCCCTGCCCCGGCAGATGGGGGGCGAAGCTGTCCCCCTGCAGGATTTCAGACAGCGGCGCGCCCCGGACGATCCCGGCGGTGTACGCCCTTCCGTCCCGCAGCCCCGCCGTGTGGGTGAGCAGCATCCGAAGGGTGATGGGCGTATCCGGCGCATCCCGATGGCGCAGGGAAAAGGGCAGCAGCCCGTTGACATCCGCATCCAGATCCAGGCCGTTTTCCTTCATTTCCATGGCCCCCAGGGCGGTGACGAACTTGCTCACCGACGCGGCCCGGTACACCGTATCCATCCGGGCCGGCACGCCCCGCCGGGCGTCGCCGAAGGAAAGCGCGCCCGTGATCCCACTTTCGCCGAATACGCACAGCGACGCCCCCGCGCACCGGTATTTACGCAGGATCCTTTCCGCCGCTGCGGCCGCATCCCCGGGCAACGTGCTTTCCCGCACCCGCCCGCGAACCGGGAGCAGATGCAGCGCCGTCCTGTACAGGGCCCAGTTTTTCATGCGTCACCTCTGGAATAAACCGCCCGGATACCGGGCAAAATGGAAGCATCAACGAATAAAGGAGGAATCCCCTATGCCGAACCCCCAGGGCTGCGCCCTGACCAGCAGGGACCTGAGCGTCATCGAGGATCAGCTGACCCACATTGCCACCGCCTGCCGGGTGGCGGAAACCTATGCCGGCCAGTTTCAGAATCCCCAGCTGAAAAACCTGGCGTCCTCGGTGGCCCAGCATCATCGCCAGCATTTCGACGCCCTGTTCGCTTACCTGAACGGCTGCCAGTAAAAAGGAGGAAAAAACGATGCCTCAGAATCAAAGCGCCGCCGGCGCCCAGCCCCTCACCGACCAGGAGCTGGCCTTCGATCTGCTCTATCAGGAAAAGGCCCTCATGGCCAACATGACCAGCGAGGTGCTGGAATCCAGCCAGCCCGGCATGCGCCAGGTGCTCAACGACTGCTACCTGCAGATGGGCCAGGACCAACTGGACATCTGGAACGTCATGGCCCAGCAGGGCTGGTATCCCGTCAAGCCCGCCGACGCCCAGGACGTGCAGACGGCCAAGGACAAGTACACCCAGATGCGGGGAACGCTGTAAACAGACCGGCGAAAGCGGGAGGGGACGTCTTTCCGGGGGGAGGGATGGCCCCTTCGCTTTTTCCTCCGGAAAGGAGGCTCATTCCTCCGCCACGGGATAGGGCTTTTCACCCCGGTGCTTCCGGCGCCGAAGGATCAGGGCGATCCCCGCGGCCAGCACCAGCGCACCGGAGAGCGCCTGGCTGACCCGGACGCTGCCCCACATGAGGCTGTCGGTGCGCAGGCCCTCGATCACCGCGCGGCCCAGGCCGTACCAGCACAGGTACAGCAGAAACAGATTGCCCCGGGCCGTGACCTTTTCCCGCATGCGCCACAGCAGCAAAAAGCCCAGGAAATCCCACAACGATTCATAAAAGAACGTGGCCATATGCCACGCGCTGTCCACCTGCACCCCCGCGGGGAAAAACTGCCAGGCGGCGTTTTTGATTTCATAGCCGTAGGCTTCGCCGTTGAAATAATTCCCCCAGCGGCCCACCGCCTGGCCCAGGATCAGCGCCGGGGCCACCAGATCCGCCAGCACCGCGAAGGGCGCTTTTTTCCGCAGGCAGTACGCGCCGCCGCCGATCAGCCCGCCGATGACTCCCCCGTAAATGGCCAGTCCGCCGCGCCAGACGTAGAGGATGCTGACGGGGTTGTCCCTGTACATATCCCACTGGAACGCCACGTAATACAGCCGGGCGCCGATCAGCGCCGCGGGCACCACCCACAGCGCCAGGTCCACCGTGGTGTCTTTTTTGAGGCCCATCCGCTTTTCCCGGCGGCTGCACAGCCACACCCCCAGCCCGATGGCCAGGGCGATCAGCACCCCGTAAATATGCACGACCCCGAACAGCATTCTTTTCCCTCCATGCACAGACCGCGGCGGGCCTTTTTTCTATTTTGGCCCGCCGCGCACAGCTTCATTCCGTATGCAGTTTTATTTTACCATATCCCGGTATTCCCGGTCAATCGTCTGCAGCCAATCGATGATGGAAATATGCTGGGGGCACACGCTTTCGCAGCTGCCGCACTGCACGCATTTGGAGGCGTCGAAGCCCTTCTTCACCAGCTCCCCGTATTCCCACTGGAACCGGCCGGAGCTGTCGAACATTTTGCTCTGGTCGTAGGGCCTGAAGATGTTGGGGATATGCACGTCCTGGGGACAGGGCTGGCAGTAGGCGCAGCCGGTGCACTTAACGGGCATGCGGCTGAGGTACGCCTGCTTGAGCTCCCCGCAGAAGGCGCGCTCTTCCTCGGTAAGGCCGCCCGCCGTCAGGGCGTCGAAGATGCGCAGGTTGTCCTCCAGCTGCTCCGGGGTGCTCATGCCGCTGAGGATGGTGGAAACCTCCGGATGGTCCGCCACGTAGGCGAAGGCCCATTCCACGGCGCTGCGCTGCTTTTCATAAGCGGCGATCATGTCCTTCACGTTGCCGGGCGGGTTCGCCAGGGCGCCGCCCCGCAGGGGTTCCATGATCACCACGGCGAGGCCGCGCTTTCCCGCTTCCCGGAGGCCGTCCGCGGTGGCCTGCTCCCGGTCGTCCAGGTAATTGAACTGGATCTGGCACAGGTCCCATTCGTCCCAGTCGTTGAGGATGGTCATGAAGGCGTCGTAATCATCGTGGAAGGAGAAGCCCGCCCGGCGGATGCGCCCGTCCCGGATGGCCTGCCGGAGGAAATCCTTGTAGTGGAAGGATTGCAGCTTCCGGAAGGTATCCCGGTTCAGGGCGTGGAGCAGGTAATTGTCCAGGTAAGCCACGTCCAGCTTTTTCAGCTGCTCGTCCAGCAGCCTGTTCATGTCCGCTTCTTCATTGCAGTACCAGGGCGGCATCTTGGTGGTCAGCTGCACCTTTTCCCGGTAGCCGTCCCGGAGGGCCAGGCCGGTAACGATCTCGCTTTCTCCGTCGTGGTACATGTAGGCCGTATCCACGTAGGTGATGCCCCCGTCGATGCCCCGGCGGATCATCCCGATGGCCTGGGGCCGGTCGATCACGGTCTTTTCCCCGTCTTTCACGGTGGGCAGCCGCATGGTGCCGAAGCCCAGGCGGGATACGTCCAGGCCATGCCGTCCGAATTTCACGTATTGCATCGTTTTTCCTCCCGTATGTCGCGCTTCCCGCGGGATTTCCTTTTGCGTTCGTATCTATTATAATGGAAAAGACGGGGCTTTGTCTACTGTTCTTTCCCCCGTTTTTTCCTTCATTACGGATTTTTTCATTCCTCCCGTGAGGATTTTCCCCGCCGGCGCGTCTTATAACTGGAACGCGCTCCAAGAGGTGATTGCAATGGACAAGGATTTCTTCGTACAGGCCATCGAAGCCCACAGCGGCAGCATGTACCGCGTGGCCTGCGCGGTGCTGGGCCCCCGGGACGAATGCCGGGACGCCCTGCAGGAAACGGCGCTGAAAGCCTGGGAAAAGCGGCACACCCTGCGGGATGAAAGCAAATTCAAAAGCTGGATCATCCGCATCCTGGTGAACGAATGCCGCAATATCCAGCGGGCGCGCCGGCGTGTGATCCCGGTGGAGCAGATCCCGGATTCCCCCGCGCCGCCCCCGCCGGACCCCGCCCTTGCCATGGCGCTCAGGGCCCTGCCGGAAAAATACCGGCTGCCCCTGACGCTGCAGTGCAGCGAAGGAATGAGCTACCGGGAAATCGCCTCGGCGCTCAGGCTCACGGAGGGCGCCGTCCGGGGACGCATCCACCGGGCCAAAGAAATGCTGAGAAAGGAGCTGGAGGTACAATGAAGCAGGAACATGGATTCGCCCCCGATCTGCGCCCCGCGTTTCCGGATATGCCCGAGGATTGCCGCGACGCATTGCTTCGCGCCGCCCGCTCCGTCAGGGAGGAAAGAAAAATGAAAAAATACACATTGCGCACGGCCCTCATCGCCGCGCTGCTCATCATCGTCACCATGACCGCCGCCGTCGCCGCCACCGACGCCCTGGGCTGGACGGATTTCTTCAGCCTCTACGATAACACCGCGGTGCCCAAGGCCGCCCAGAAAATCATGAACGCCACGGAAATCAAAACCTTCGAGGTAGGCAATCTGACCTTCACCGTCAAGCAGCTTCTGTGCGACGGCCATCTGGCCATGAGCGCCACGGATATCCGCACCAACGACGGCAGCGCCGCCCTCTTCTGCTGCGATCCCGGCGACAGCCTGGGCTGCAACGGCGAAAACGGCAGCGCCCTGGCAAAGCGCCTGGGCCTGCCCCCGGAAACCACCTATACCGAGGCCGCCAAGCAATTGAGCCTGCCCCTGTACTGGCCCCGCGCCATCCTGATTCCTGCGGAGGAATACGACGGCGGCGAGGGAATGGAAGATCCCCTCTGGAACGAGGACAACACCATGACCTATTTCAGCATGGCGTATCTGGATCAGGATAAGACAAAAGAGCTGGACGTTCTTCCCGCCGAAATCCTCCTCCGCGTAAGCCAAATCGACCCGGAAACAATGGAAGAAATAGAAGATACCCATACCCGTATCGTACAGCGCGAACCCATCGAAATTCCCATCCAGGGCGTCATTTCCGAAAAGGATTACGCCCCCGCGGAGCCCTTCACCCTGAACGGCTGCGCCCTCACCTCCGTCCACGCGGAGCAAACCGTGTGCGGCCTGTATCTGGATCGGACCTATACGGCGGATGAAAAGCTAAGGGACGTTTTTGAGAACGACCCGGACGCGACCTGGGATATCACGCTCTCCCTGTGGAAGGGCGAATGGCTCCGGGAAAACGGCGAGCCCTTCCCCGGCGGCATCAGCCTCACCGGCGAATACGACGACAAGGATTTCCCCATCCTCCACTTCCGGGATATGATCTCCGTGGACGAAATGCCGGACACCTTGATCCTGGAAACGGATAACAGACAGGTAACGCTGAAATAAAAAAAGCCTTCCCAAGCTGCTTTCTCGGGAAGGGGGCACGGGGGAGGGACGCTCTTTGGCTCCAAAGAGCGTCCCTCCCCCGCTTCGTTTTCGTCCCTTACTGGTACATCCGTCCCAGCGTGGTATTATCCACGGTGCGGTTCCTCAGCGCGGGAATGGGGCTGGGCGCGGTCTCGGCCCGGTAATCCTTGCCCCGGCTGCGGATGGCCCGGTCGATCACCTGATGGCTGGGCACCCCGTCGGCGCTGGGATTCACCATCTGCTGATAGCGGAAGAAATCGTAATCCCGGGGCAGCATGCTCACAGGCTTGAAAATTTCCTTTTCCGCGGTAAAATCCACCATGTTCAGGGCGGAGCGGACGTATTCGATGTTGGGGCTGAAATGCAGCGGCTCCGGGAAATCCCCCTTCGGGATCACCTGCTGCCAGTCCTTCTTTTCAAAGCGGGCGAGCAGGTCGGCGGCGTGGTGCACGTGGGCAACCTCCAGGCGGAAAAACACTTCCCACAGCGCCCGGATGTCCGGGTCGGTCTCGTCCTCCATGCAGGAATAATAGAGGTACGCCTCGGTGTACTCGTGCATCAGCAGGCATTCCAGCCAGGTGGCGGCGGGGTCCTTGAGGCTGCCGTACTGGGTGACGTGCTGTTCCTCGATCATGCCGATCTCCTGGTACAGCTTCCGCCCCAGGTCGGTGGTGTACAGGCCGCAGATGTTCATGTAATAGTTCATGGTCTGCTGCTCGGCGGCGGTGATGATGCCCACGGCCAGCTTGTCAAACAGCGGCGCGTCGGGCTTTCCGGGGGCGCACAGGGCGTCAAAGGGCGCGCGGTGCTCCGAAATGGTGGGACGGCCGGGCATGATCTCCGTATAACCCCCCACCAGCTTTTCGGCATGGATCCCCGCTTCCATTTCCATCAGGTCGGCATAGCGGTACAGGTGGTCGAAATCCTCCAGCAGGGCGAAATCCAACGCGGATTTTACCGGCGCGCAGGTGACCCGCTGGGCCAGCATGGCGGTCAGATCCACCGCCAGCTGCTCGTAGCCGATGGTGTGCTCCAAAACCGATTCGTCCAGGGGCTTGAGGCACGCGATCTTCTTTTGCTGCTGCTGCTCCTGGCGGCGGGTCAGGGCCAGCTCCCGGCGCAGATCGTTGTTGCTCTCATGCCGCTGGAACTGATGGGAGAACTTCACGGCCTCGTATTCCGTGCCGTTCATCAGGATCACCCGGGTGCGGGTGTAGGGGTCCACGGTCATTTTGTCGTAGGCCTTGGGGTACATTTTCTGCCAGTCCATGAATTGCTCGGCAAGGGGCTCGGGTTTGAGCTGAAACGGATTCACACAGCATCGCTCCTTTCATTGTCAGGCTTTAGTCTGGCCCGCGGAAGAAACGGCTATGCGGCGAACGCAGGGAAAACAAACAAAAAAAGCCCGCCGCGCAAATAAAATGCACGGCGGACGTTCGCTCTGTCAGTCCAGCAGATCGTTCATCAGGGCGATCTGCTCATCGTCCCCGGAGAACCAGCGGATCATGGGATCGTCCATATCGTAGTCCGCTTTCAATGTGATGCCCATGATCAGGCGGGTATCCTTGCCGAAGGTGTCCGTCAGGCGGATGGGCTGATCGAAATCAAAGGCCTGCCCGTCCGTCCCGGCCCGCAGCGCGTCCAGATCGGAATAGAACACCAGGGATTCGGAATGCACCAGGATCCTGTCGGAATTGAGCTGATAGCTCACCGTCTGCCAGCCGTCCTCCACCACCACGGTGGCGGTGCCCACGGTATAGCGGTTGGAGGCGATCAGGGGATACGTATACACCCCGGCTTCCGATACATCCAGCGGCGTCACCCGGTTCCACACCGTGCCGCCGATCAGCTCCCGGGTGGTGGGGCCGAAGGAAGTGATGGTGTTGTTGTAGAGGATGTTTGCCGGGGGCGCTTCCTCGGCTTCTTCCATATCCTCCACCAGGCCGCAGATCACGCACTGGTATTCCCTGTGCCCACGGTCGTCCTCCACCCAATCGAATATATGGCCCAGGGCCGGCGTTTCCTGCCGGTCCTCCAGCGCGCATTCCGCGCACACGCGCACCAATACGCCCGGCTCGGTGCAGGTGGGCTCCTGCAGCGTCAGCACCTTCCAGACATGGTCTTTTTTCGGGATCTCCCGGGTGATCTCTTCGCCGCAGACGGCGCAGACGCAGAATTCCTCCCCTGCCTCCAGGCAGGTGGCTTCCTTCCGCACCGTCCATCCGTCTTCCGGGAACACATGCGCTTCATGGGGCGTATCCGGTTCCGGATCCTCCGGGGCGGCGGGTTCCGCGCCGGGATCGTCCGCATCTTCTCCGGGCATATTCTCCGGCCACGCCGTATCACCGGCGGCCGGCTCCGTGCCCTCCGCGTCCTGCGCGCCGTCCACGACGGATACAGGCGCTTCCGCACCCGATTCCTCCGCCGCGGCCCGGGCGGCGCCGAATAACAGCGCCACCGCCAACAGGCAGGCCAGCAAGAATTTCATACGTTTCGTAATGGTCTCCTCCTGCAATAAAACCGGGCAAAAGCCCGCGTACGTTCGCATCATTCATCGGGGCGCATTCACGCCCGTCCGTATCATACCATAATCCGCCCTTCCTGTCAAACTGCCACGGCCCGCGCTCCGCCTTTCCCACCGGATCGTTACATGTGTAAAAAACCGCCGTCCCCCGCAGGTGAACGGCAGCCCAGTCTGTCGAAAAACCAAGGGGATGCATCGAAGGGGCCGCAGCCCCTTCGATTTTCATCCGCAGGCGGCGGCATGTACGTCGCCGAGGAGCAAATGTAATTTGCTTCCTCTATCAA
>CACWLP010000019.1 GCA_902761755.1 uncultured Eubacteriales bacterium
GCACAGCCCCTTCGATCAAATGGATCCTCCATTTGATCGACTTAAAGCGCCTTTTCCTCTCGTCCCTGCGGGACTCCCGGGCGGAAAAGGCGCAAGGAAGGCATTTTTGCTCTCGCAGGGCATGCTCTGCTTCGCAAAAATGCTCCTCGCAGCGCACAGGTCGCTGCTGCGGATTCCGCTTGGAGGGGCTTCGGGCCCCTCCAAACCACCCCGGGGTTCTTCGATTTTCCTGTATTCACTGCTGCTCATTCTTTTATGAAAACCAATATCCCTGTAAACAAAGGGGATGTTGCGGATTGGTTTTACGCAACATCCCACATCGGCCCCGCAGCCTGCCGTTATCCCTCCGGCCCGGTTTCTCCGCTTTCTTCCGGCGGGATCACGCGGATCCGGGCCCATTCGATGCGCCGGTCCTCGATGGATTCTACCTGGATGTGCAGCCGGGGGGCCTCCCCCTCCTCGGGCTTTTTCCCGTCCGGGGTGAGATACAAGGTCAGCTCCGGCTTGGTGCCGTCCTGGGGAATGGCGGAAAACCGGCTGAAAATCAGGCCGCCCAGGGTGTCGTAATCCTCGTCATGGGGCAGCTCCGCCCCGATGGCCTCGGATACGCTCTCCAGATCCGCCGTGCCGCTGACCCGGAAAGAGCCGTCCGGCAGGGGCTGGATCTCGTTTTCCGCGGCGGGATCGAATTCGTCGTAGATATTGCCCACGATCTCCTCCAGCAGGTCTTCCATGGTGACGATGCCGCTCATGCCGCCGTATTCGTCCACCACGATGGCGATGTGGGTCTTGGCGTGCTGCATATTGCGCAGCAGCACGTCCGTGGGCACGGTTTCCGGCACGAAATAGGCCTCCCGCAGCAGGGCCTTCAAAGGCTTGGGGCTCTTTTCCCCTGCGTTCAGCAGGTATTCCCGGGTGGACAGGATGCCCACGATGTCGTCGATGTCCTCATCGTACACCGGGAAGCGGGACAGCCCGCTTTCCTTGATGACCTTTCGGATGGTCTCCTCGTCGTCCCGGATCCACAGGGCGGTCACGTCGGTGCGGTGGGTCATGCAGTCGGCGGCGGTAAGATCCCCAAACTCGAACACGTTGTTGATCATTTCCTTTTCGTCGCTCTCAATGACGCCCTTTTCCCCGCCCATGTCCACCAGGGCGCGGATCTCCTCCTCCGTCACCTGCTCGTCCCCCGCCGCCGGATCCACCCCGAACAGGCGCACGAGCCCCCGGGCCAGCCCGGTTTCCAGCACGGTGAAGGGGGTCATGGCCGCGGTGACGAAGCGCAGCATGCCCGCCAGGGGGCAGACCCATTGATCCGCGTTTTTCCGGCCGATCTTTTCCGGCGCCAGCTTGCACAGCGCCATCACCGCCGGCGCCGCCGCCAGGCAGAAGACCGCCGCCGCGGCCGGGAAGCCCATGCCCGTTGATTCCAGCATCCGGGCGCCCAGCACCGCAAAGCCCATCAGGAACAGCGTCCTCAGCCCCCGCAGGGCTGTCAGCGTATCCCTGCGCCCCAGCAGGGGCATGAGCCTTTTCGCCCGCCTGTCCCCCGCGTCCGCCGCGGCGCGGATGCGGCCTTCATTTGCATTTGTCCATACCGATTGGGCCAGACACAACAGTGCCAGGCCTACCAACAAAAGTATTGCAGCCAACCATCGGCCGATCGGGTCGTCCAAGGAATGTCCCTCCCATAAAATCAAGTGGAGGTATTATAGCATATTCCGGTCGGAATTACAACTGTTTTCCCCCGCCGGGCATCTTTTGCAGGTTTTCTTCCTTTTCGTAGAAGGCGCGGCAGAGCATTTCAAACTCCGCCGCAGTCCCGCAGGCGGCCCGGCACTGGCGCTTTTTCTCCTCCGACCGGCGCAGCATGTCCGCGATTTTTCCGCAGGGATATTCCCCGCATTCCCGGCACGCCGCCACCCCGTGCGCCTGCACGCAGGGCAGCAGCTGAAAGGCGCACGTGCTCCGGGTGCCGCAGCCCCGGCAGCGGATTTCCTCATTGCTCACCACCCGGTCCCGCCAGCCGGCGTCCCGCCAGAATACCGCCGTTTCGTGAAGCTCCTCCTCCGTTCGGGCCAGATACCGGGGGCACACCGCGCAGTCGTCGCCGCAGACGGAATAAACGGGCGCGTACCCCTTCATTTCCCCGATCCTGTCCTTATACCACCGCATGGCTCTCCGCCTCCTTCCGCGTCTGATAACGAAAACCCGGAAAGCGCTTTCTGCGCGTTTCCGGGCTGATCCCGCCTGCAGCCGTCACTGCTTTTCCTGCAGCTGCTGCATCAGGTCGCTGACCAGGTTGTTCAGCGACGGGGCGGTTTTGATTTCCGCGGCCACCTTCTGGCAGGCGTGGTTGACGGTGGAATGATCCCGGCCGCCGAAGGCGTCGCCGATCATGGTCAACGGCGCGCCCACCAGCTCCCGGGCAATGTACATGGCGATCTGCCGGGGCACCGCCACGTCGCGGCTGCGGCGGGGGCTTTTGAGATCGTCCACGGTGACGCTGTAATAAGCGGCCACGGCGTCCATCACGTCCTCGCAGGTGACGTGCCGGGGCTCGGACCGGGCGAAGATCTCCTTGAGGGCGTCCTCGGCCAACTGCCGGTCCACCGGCCGGCCCGTCAGGGAGGAATAGGCCACCAGGCGGGTCAGGCATCCTTCCAGCTCCCGGATGTTGCTGGATACGCGCTCGGCGATCATGGTGAGCACGTCGGTATCCACCCGCAGCAATTCTTCCTCGGCCTTGCGCTGCAATATGGCCACCCGGGTTTCCAGATCGGGCTTGGAAATGTCCGCGATGAGCCCCCATTCGAACCGGCTGCGCAGCCTTTCCTCCAGCTTGGCGATCTCCCGGGGCGGCTTGTCCGAGGACAGGATGATCTGCTTCCCGGCGGTGTGCAGGGCGTTGAAGGTGTGGAAAAACTCCTCCTGGGTGCCCGTTTTGCCGGTGAGAAACTGGATATCGTCCACCATCAGCACGTCGATGTTGCGGTAGCGTTCCCGGAACTCGGCCTGATTGCGCTTGTTCAGGGAATTGACCATCTCGTTCATGAACGCTTCGGAGGTGACGTACTTTACCCGCAGCGTAGGCTTCTGCGCCAGCATATAATGGCCGATGGCGTGCATCAGGTGGGTCTTCCCCAGGCCCACGCCGCCATAGATGAACAGGGGATTATAGGCGTCCGCCGGGGCTTCCGCCACCGCCAGGGCTGCCGCGTGGGCGAAGCGGTTGTTGCTGCCTACCACGAAGGTATCGAAGGTATATTTGGGGTTCAGGCTGCTCTCGTCCGCCGGCTTCTCATCCGGCGTGATGCCCGCGCGGTATTCGTCCGCCTGGGCGGGGGTGAGGATCTGGGCCTTGATGGGCTTCCCCACCGCCTGGGACAGGGAATTGCTGATCAGAACGGAATAGCGGGGCGTGACGAACTGATGATAAAAATCCGTCACCGCCTCGATAAAAAACTGGTCGCCGGAATAGCCCAGCGGGCGCAGGGCCGCCTTGATCCAGGTGTTATAGGTCAAATCCGTCATTTCGGTGTGCATGATGGCGCACGCCTGATCCCACAGCACTTGCTTATCCAATGTGCTCGTCTCCGCTTCTATGCCGTATCTGCATGATTATTTGAAATCGCTTTCGCACCGTAAGCCGAAAAAAGAATACCCGTCAGCGGTGAAAAACGCCGCGGGCTGTGGATAACTTTTTGTGGAAAACCCATTTCCCCGTCAACCACGCCCCTATCATAGCAGATTTCCCCCGTGTTTTCAAGGGCATTTCCAGGAATCTTCCATTTTCTGTATTCTTGCATGCCTTCTTTTTGTTGATAAGTTCAACCGCCATCCCTTGTGTTGCCGCCGCAATTTCACCACAAGCCATGGCGCCATGCAAACGTTTATTCTGTATATTCTTACATATTCTGTATATTTATTACACTTCGGACAGGTTGTTTCGCGCGGTGCAACAAAAATTTAAGAATTTGGAAATGACCGTGCAAAATGAAATGCCATTGTGCATAACCCGGACAACTGGACAAACCGGCCGGAGTGTGGTATCTTTGGAGAAGCAAGGAAGGGAGGCGGCGGCCATGATCGCGCTCACACAGGTCACGCAGATCCTGGAGCCCTGGCTGGGGCCGGGCCTGACCGGCGAAACGCTGCCCGCGGCGGAGGAGATCCGCCGCCTGCTCAACGCCTACACCATCCGCCGGGACATCGAGAGCCTGTACCGGGAAATCGACAGCCGGCTGTTCCTGGCCGTGCATCACGGCACCCGGGGCAGCATGCTGGTGACGCTGGCGGACGGCGGCCGCGTGCGCATGCGGCTGGAGGACGTGGCGGTGCTCTCGGACGAGCTGCTCTTCCTGGCCCTTTCGGAGCTGCCCGTGGATCAAAAGCACCTCCAGGCCGTGCAGCAGTACGCCCTGCACCGGGACAGCCTGGCGGCCCTGAAAGCCCTGTACACGCATTTTTCCTCCCTGCAGACCCAGGAGGAACTGAAGGCCATCGCCGGCCTGGTGCGGAGCTGCTATCCCCCGTTCCGCTGGCGCATGTGGCTGGACGAAGCCTGATTATTCAGCACCCAAGAGAGGCATTTTTATGGGAAAGATCATCTGCATCGCCAACCAGAAGGGCGGCGTGGGCAAAACCACCACGGCGGTGAACCTGGCCGCCTGCCTGGCGGAAAAAGGAAAACGCACGCTGCTGGCGGATCTGGATCCCCAGGGGAACGCCACCAGCGGCCTGGGCATCCGGGCCGGAAAGCGCACCGTATACGAGGCGCTGCTGGGAGAATGCACCCTGGAAAGCACCCTGGAAAAGACCCGGCAACCAGGCCTCACCCTCTGCCCCGGGGATATCCGCCTGGCGGGGGCGGAACTGGAATTGGCGAACCTGAGCCGCCGGGAATACCGGCTGCGGGCCGCGCTGGAGAGCGTGCGGTCCCAATACGATTTCATCCTGATCGACTGCCCGCCCTCCCTGGGCCTGCTCACCGTCAACGCCCTCACCGCCGCCCAGACCATCCTGATCCCCATTCAGTGCGAGTATTACGCCCTGGAGGGCGTGACGGCGCTTTTGAACACCGTGCAGCGGGTGCGCCACGGGCTGAACCCCGCCCTGGAGATCGAAGGCGTGCTGCTCACCATGCTGGACGGGCGCACCAATCTGGGGCTGCAGGTAGTGGCGGAAGTGAAGAAGCATTTCAAGCGCCAGGTGTTCAAAACCACCGTGCCGCGCAACGTGCGCCTGGGCGAAGCCCCCAGCCACGGATTGCCCATCCATCTGTACGACAGCCGCAGCACCGGGGCGGAGGCTTACCGCGCCCTGGCCGCCGAGGTCATCGCCAACAATCGCTGACGCCGAGGTGAATACCAATGAAAAAGACCGGCCTGGGCCGGGGGCTGGACGCCCTGCTGCCCGACAGCACCGAATCGGAAAACAATATCAGCCTGATCCCCCTCACGGAGCTGGACCCCAATCCCGGCCAGCCCCGCCGCGGCTTTGACGATGAATCCCTGCGCGCCCTGGCGGATTCCATCCGGGAAGCGGGGGTATTGCAGCCGCTGCTGGCCGTGCGCATGGGCGGGCGCTACCGCATCGTGGCCGGGGAGCGCCGGTTCCGGGCCGCGCATCTGGCGGGGCTTGCGGAGGTGCCCTGCATCGTACGGGATATGACCGAACAGGAGCAGATGGCCGCCGCCCTGATCGAAAACATCCAGCGGGAAGACCTGAACCCCCTGGAGGAAGCCGCCGCCATCCGTCAGCTCATGGACGAGTGCGGCTACACCCAGGAGCAGGCTGCCCAGCGGCTGGGCAAATCCCGCCCGGCGGTGGCGAACCTGCTGCGGCTGCTGACGCTGCCGCTGCCCGTGCGCAAGGACGTGCTGGCGGGGAAGCTGTCCGCGGGCCACGCCCGGGTGCTGGCGGGCATACAGGATGAAAAAAAGCTGCTGCTGCTTGCGGAGCGCGCCGTTCGGGAAAGCCTGAGCGTCCGCGCCCTGGAAAGGCTGGCCGCCGCGCCGGAAGCCCCCGCAAAGCCCGCCCCCAAGCCATTGCCCCTGGAGCTTAAGGACATGGAAACCCGCCTGCAGCGGACTTTCGGGCTGCGCACCCAGCTCAAGGGCAGCCGGAAAAAGGGCAGGATCATCCTGCAGTATTACAGCGAGGACGAGCTGGAGCAGCTGTACCAATGCCTGGAGCGGCTGGAAGGATGAAGAGGCGCATCGCGGCGGCGCTTGCAGCCCTGATCCTTCTTTTTCAGGGCGTACAGGCCCTGGCCCTGACGGCGGAGGACACCGCCCCGGCGGACCGCTACTTTGCCGGCATGTTCGACCGGGCCCAGGTGGTGGGCGGCGCGGTGCTGGTGAGCCAGCGGGGCGAAAGGATCTATTCCTTTTTCTGGGGCGGCCGGGACAAAACGGGCCGCCATCCGGTGACGGAGGACGCCGTATTCAAGGTAGCGTCCGTCACGAAAATGATCGCCGCAGTGGGCGTGATGCAGCTGGCGGAGGAAGGAAAGCTGGATCTGGACGCGCCGCTGTGCAGCGCGGAGGGCCTGCCCATCCGCAATCCCCGGTGGCCGGACAGGGACGTGACGCTGCGCCAGGCCCTCAGCCACACCACTTCCTTCCTGCCCTCCGCCCCCTACGCGGGCGCATTGCGGTGGGACCGGATCGACGAAACCGACAGCACCTTCTTTTCCGACGACGCCCCCGGCACGCGCTATGCCTACGCCAACCTGAACGGCGGCATCCTCTGCAGCGAGATCGAACGGGCGTCCGGCCAAAATTTCAACGATTACATGGCAGCGCACGTGTTTGCTCCCCTGGGGATCAACGCCTCCTTCGCCGCCCATCTCCTGCCGGATCCCGATTTCCTGGCCAACACCTATACCCCCCAAGGGCTGGTGTACCAGTCGGCGGAGCGGTACATCGAAACGGACGCCGCGGAATACGACGGCGCCTGCGACCCCGCCGGCCACTACCGCGCGTCGGTGGGCGGGCTGTATATCAGCCTTTCCGGGCTGGAAAAAATCGGCGTCGCCCTGGCCGGGGACGGCAGCGTGGACGGGGTGCGGCTGCTGACCCCCGGCTCCGTGCGGCTGATGCGCCGCGACCAGCGCCAGGTGCCCGGCAGCACCGTTTCCGCATCCAGCCCCTACGGGCTGGGGGTATGCCGCGTGGAGATCGGCGGGCGGACGTGGTACGGCCATCAGGGGCGCTGGGAAGGCTTGCTGGCCGATTTGTTCTGGGAGCCGGAAAGCGAAACCGTGGTGGTGTTCGTGATGAACGGGCTGGCCGTCAGCTTCAGCGGCAAAGAGATCGCCACCCGGCCGGAGAGGGCCATCAACTATATTTCCCGCTGGATCCGGGATGCGGAATCCAGCTTCATCGTGGTGGACGAAAAATGGTGATCCAAGCGTTCCGGAACGCTTCGACCCCTGCCCGCCAAAAAAGCCGTGGATAAGCGCAAACAAAAAGCAGGCCCGTCCGGCCTGCTTTTTCATTTTCGTTGTTTACCTGATCGCTTGCTCCGTTTCCCCGGCGAACAGATACGCGCTGCCGTAGGGGATGGCGAAGGTCAGCTCCGCGTCGGTTTCCGGGGTATCGTGGGAATCAACTTTCAGGATGGCCGGATCCTCCCCGGCCCTGATATACGCATAGGTGCTGTCTGATCGCGCCGCACGGTTATTCGTTCAGCTGGTTTTTTACACAATGCGTTTTTGCTTTTTCAACGCGCATTTTTCCCCGCTTTCTGCAGTTTTTCCACAAAAAGAGGCCCCTTCGCCATGTTTCTCATATTCCGATCCCCCGCGTCCTTCATGCTCTCATCCTTGCATGATTCAGGATCCACGCCCGCCGCCTTTTCAGCGCTTCAGCTTTCAGCAGAGCTTTGGGGCGGTTGACTTTTCGCACCGCAGCTTTTATAATTTTCGAGGAAACGCTTGACGGGAGGCGCTGAAGATGAAGAAGTATTTATTTCTTCTGTTTGCACTGTTTCTCATGTCCCTGGCTTCCTTCGCCCCGGCGGAAACAGCCACGGTGCGGTTCAAGGGGCTGACCGTACCGGTGGACGCGGAGGAGATCGACCTGGGCGGAGTGGTTGTGGAGGTTGGCGAGGATCAGAAGTTTTTCCGTTTTCTGGAGTCTCTGCCCAACCTGAAAAAAGTGAATATGTTTCATACCACCCTGATCCGGCGGCGCATCACCCAGTATGCGACGAATTTTCCCAATATTGAATTCGGCTGGACCATGACCTTCAACTATCATGTGGTGCGCACCGATGCCACCGCCTTTTCCACCCGCCACGGCTCCAATTCCGAGCGGCATACGGAGGAGGATTTTTCCATCCTGAAATACTGCAAAAACCTTCAGGCGCTGGACATTGGCCATAACGCGGTGAAGGATCTTTCCTTCCTCAAAGACCTTCCCCATTTAAAAGTATTGATCCTGGTAGACAATCAATTCACGGACATTACCCCTTTGGCAGAGCTGAAAGAACTGCAGTACCTGGAGCTGTTTTACAATCATGTGGAGGATGTTTCCGCCCTGGCCGGCTTGAACAGCCTTGTCGATCTGAACATCTGCTATAACCGCATTCCGGACTTGCACCCGCTGCTGGGGCTGACCAACCTCAGGCGGCTGTGGATTTACAACAGCAACGATTACAATCCCGAACATAAACTGGACGAAACCATGCTGGCCCAGCTGAGTCAAGCTCTGCCGGATACCTATATCGACTCGGTTTCTTCCTCCGTGGAAGGCGGCTGGCGAGAGCATCCCCACTTTTATACCATCCAGCGGATATTCGCAAAAGACGGCCAGTACGAACCCTTTGAGGATGTTGCGCCCTCCGGCCCGGAGCAATAACGCCGTCTGATGCTCAGGATTTCGTCGGGGATCTGTCGGCTTGATCGGCATTTCGTTCCAGGCAATGCGGAAAACCACCGGGCGGCGAAGACCGCCCTTTTTGTTTGGCGTGAACGGCGTTTTCGCCCGGCACGCCGCCGCCTTTTTTCAAAAACAGCTTGTTTCGCGCGTGCATCTTATGGTATACTTTTTTTGTTCGCATGCCGGGCTCGCGCCCGGAGATCATTTTGCCAAAGAAAGGTGCGTTCCTCCGATGAAAGGCAATATCCTGCGCTGGTGCCTGGCCGTGCTGATGCTGCTGGCCATGGCCCTGTTCCTCTCTTCCCCCGCCGTGGCGGAGGTCACGCCCCTGGGCATGGATCTCAAGGTGCACGGCGTGCCGCCCCGGGAAAGCGGCTGGCTGTCCGATACGGAGTATCAGGATGAATCCATCCATATCGTGATGGATTCCGAAAAGCGCAAGCCCCCATCCAGCGAATCCCAGGTGATGTGCCGCTGGGTGGTGATCGACATTGCCGATCCGTCCCAGCTGCGCACCACCTTGAGCAACGAAAGCTACGACGACGTGACCCTGGAGCGTCCCTGGGAAATGGCCCAGCGGGTCAACGCCGTGGTGGCGTGCAACAGCGATTTCATCAAGTTTTCCTACAACGTGGGGTTCGTGGTGCGCCAGGGCGTGTTTTACCGGGACGCCCTGGACGGGAACCGGGACGTGCTGATCATCGACAATAACGGCGATTTTGAAGCCGTGCAAAAGGCCACCAGCGAGGACATGGCCGCCAAGCGGCAGGAGATCGAAAACGACGGGCGGCAGATCGTGAACGCGTTCTGCTTCGGCCCGGTGCTGGTGCGGAACGGCGAGGCCCAGGAGCTGGCGCTGAATAAATTTGAAAAGGACCAGGTGGAAGGCCACCTGCCCACCCAGCGCATCGCCATCTGCCAGCTGGATACCCTCAAATACGCCATCGTGGAAGTCGACGGCGGCGTGGTGGACGGCAGCGGCATGAACGGCATGAACCTCAAGGAGCTGACCAAGCTTATCCTGCTCCTGTTCCCCGACTGCAAGCTGGCCTATAACCTGGACGGCGGCGGCAGCGCCCACCTGATGCTGCGGGGCAAGCCCGTGCACCGCACCCCCGGCAGCCGGCATATTTCCGATCTGATCTATTTCGCTTCCGCGGTTTCGGAGGAGTGACGCCATGGCAGGGCCTTTCCATCTTTACGGTCTGTGCACGGCGGCCGCCGCGCTGCTGGCGCTGGGGCTGATGCAGTTCACGCGGAAAAAGCATGATCTGTCCAATGAAGCCGTCAGCTGGTTCGCGGTGCTGTGCGTGCCCCTGGGGGTGTTCTTCGCCCGGCTGGGGTATTTCCTGGCGCGGCTCAATTATTTCCGGGAAAAGGGGCTGGCGTATTTCTTCCGGTTCGATCTGGGCGGGTATGTGCTCTACGGCGCGCTGCTGGGCGTGCTGCTGGCTGCATGCCTCTCCGCCCGGATCACCCGCACGCCCGTCAGCCGCGTGCTGGACGGCGCGGCGGGGCCGGGAATGATCGCAGTGTGCTGCTGCCGGATGGCCGAAAGCCTGGTGCGGCTGGGCTACGGCATGAGCATTTCCGAATGGTTCGGCGATCCCATCCTTCTGGAATTGGACCCCTCCACCCGCCTTCCCAGCTCCTTCGCCTGGGCCGATCCCTCCCCTCTGTTCCGTTTCCCCCTGGCCTGCCAGCCCAAGGGCAGCGAATGGTATTTCGCCGTTTTCTTCTGGGAGGCCCTGGCCGCGCTGATCATCGCTCTGATCGTGCTGCTGATGAAGCGCCGGGCCGAAGGCGGGCACGCCGCCCTGGCGGTGCTGCTGTACGCCGCCTGCCAGATCCTGATGGAGAGCATGCGCAAGGACGCCGTGCTCACCTGGGGGTTCGTGAAGGTCAGCCAGCTGCTCAGCGCCGTCGCCATCGGCGCGGTGATGCTGATCTGCTGCATCCGCCTGCCGCGGGCGGAGAGAAAGCGCGGCCGCATCGCCGCGGTCTGGGCGTCGGTGCTCCTGCTGCTGGGCGTGGTGATCGCCCTGGAATTCGCGCTGGACGAAAAGATTGCCTTCCTCGCCTGGATGCACATGGACGTATGCTACCTGGGCATCGGCCTTTGCTGCCTGGGTATCATCCTCACCGTGCGCCCCCTCTGGAAGCGGGCGTTTCCGAAAAAACAGTAAAAAACGAGGCGCCGTTTTGGCAGCGCCTCCGGGGATGTTGCAGAAGCCAATCTGCAATATCCTCTTTGTTTACAGGTAGTTTCTGTCGATCAAATGGAGGATCCATTTGATCGATGGGGCTGTGCAACAGCCCCTTTTATGTTTCCGCCACGTCCCGCAGGTATGCGGCAAACTCGTCCGTGAGCCCCAGATCCCACAGCAGGGAGCAGGACATATACTTGTCCCGCGCGTCCCGGGCGCCGACGAAGGCGTTTACCGTATCCTCCAGGGAAACGCCGATCTGGGAGGGCTTCACGGGCATGCCCGCCCCCTCCATCAGCCCCCGCAGCGCCCGATAGTCCGGCAGCTCCTCCCGGATGGCCCGCTGGATCCCGTCCCAGTTCGCGATGATCCTGTCCAGCCTCTCCGCATGGGCAGCCGGATCGTTTTTCCGGGCAGTCCTTTCCATCGCGATGATCTCCGGCGCGGTTTTGCCGAAGATGCGGCGGATCTGCGACTGCCATTTTTCTTCGGTCATTTCCCGCCAATAGCGGTCCGCCTGCGCCCGATCCGGCATGACGGTGCGTAATTTTTCATACAGTTTCAGCGTCAGCACCGTGCCGATGCCTACCTGGATGCCGTGGAGATCGTAGGGCAGCCCCCTTTCCAGCGCCATCATTTCCCACATGTGGGAAAAATAGTGCTCCAGGCCGGAGGCGGGGCGGGAAATCTCCGCGTAGGCCATGGCGATGCCGCTGATCACCAGCCCCTCGGCGATGGCCTGGACCGCCTTGGGGTCCCGGCCCGGCACCCCCTCCGCCGCGTCCATCACCTTTTTCAGCGCGGTGCGCATCAGCCTCGCCACATCTTCGCAGTAGTACTCCCCCGTCACCAGATGGCTCATGCGCCATTCGCACAGGGCGATGTATTTGGCCGCCATGTCCCCCAGCCCGGCCTGCAGCATCCGCATGGGCGCCCGGGCCAGCACGTCCGTATCCAGCAGTATTCCCTGGGGAGCGCGGCTGAACAGGGTCATTTTCACATGATTGATCTCCATGGCGGAGGCGTTGGAGGCGTAGCCATCCATGGACGGGGCGGTGCCGATGACGGCGTTCTTTTTGCTCAGCGCGTTGGCCAGCACCTTGCAGATATCGTTGACCACCCCGCTGCCCACCCCCAGGATCAGATCGCAGGCGGGATCGAAGTGCATCAGCGCGCTGCCCACCTCCCATTCCGCCGGGGCGATCTTCTGCCCCGCGCAGGGGATGATATACGCCTGATGCCCGATCCCGGCCTCCTTGAGCAGCGCGCTCACCCGCTGCCCGGCGGCCTCCCAGGTATTCCCGTCGCACACCAGGAAGGGCTTTTCGCACCGAAGGGCGCGCACCATGTCCGGCGCGGCGGACAAAGCGCCCGGGCCGATTTTCAGATAATCCAGCGCGCAGACGTGGCGCTTCCCGCATTCGCAGGCAAAGCCCTCCCGGCGCGTCAGCGTTTCCAGGGACATCCTATCAAAAGCCGGCATCTCCCTTTCCTCCCCATCTCTTGCTGAAGAAATTTTACCGTACTTTCCCCGCCCGCGTCAAGAAAAACCGGATCCCGCACGTTTTGCGGCAATAATTGTGGAAAAATTGCGGAAATTGTTCCCCCATTTCCTTGCATTTTTTGGCGTTTTCAGCTACAATAAATGCAAGTACGCATACCCCACAAATCCAAGAAGGAGATATCGCTATGAAATACCTGCTTGGCGTAGATCTTGGCACCTCCGGCACCAAAACGGTCCTGTTCGACCTGCGGGGCAATTCCGTCGCCTCCGCCTCCGTGGAATACCCGCTGTATCAGCCCAAAAACGGCTGGGCGGAGCAGGAGCCGGAGGATTGGTGGCAGGCCGCGGTGACCACCATCCGCACGGTGATCGAAAAAAGCGGCGTGGACGCCGGGGACATCGCCGGCCTCTCCCTGTCCGGCCAGATGCACGGCCTGGTGCTCACGGACGACCGGGGCGAAGCCCTGGGCCGGTCCATCATCTGGTGCGATAACCGCACCATCGAAGAATGCGACGAATTCACCCGCCTGGTGGGCGGCCGGGAGCATCTGATCCAGATCGCCGCCAACCCCGCCCTCACGGGCTTCACCGCCGGCAAGGTGCTTTGGGTGCGCCGCCATCAGCCGGAGATCTGGGCCAAGGCCCGGCACATCCAGCTGCCCAAGGATTACGTGCGGCTCAAGCTCACCGGCGAATACTTCATGGAAATGAGCGACGCCTCCGGCACCAACCTGCTGGACGTGCCCAACCGCTGCTGGAGCCGGGAAATCTGCGAAAAAACCGGCATTGACATGAACATGCTGCCCCCGCTGGTGGAAAGCTGCGACGTGGCGGGCCATATCACCGAGGAAGCGGCGCGGCTCACCGGCCTCAAGGCCGGGATGCCCGTGGCCGCCGGCGCGGGGGACAACATGGCCGCCGCCATCGGCACCGGCGTGGTGCGGGAAGGCAAGGCTTTCACCACCATCGGCACCTCCGGCGTCATCTTCGCCCATTCCGACACCGTCCAGATCGACCCCGCCGGCCGGGTGCACACCTTCTGCGCCGCGGTGCCGGGCGGCTACGTGGTCATGGGCGTGGGCCTTGCCGCGGGCCTGAGCCTCAAATGGTGCCGGGATACCTTCTTCCAGGCGGAGATCCAGGTGGCCCGGGATATGGGCACCGATTCCTACGTGCTGATGAACCAGGAGGCCGACAAGAGCCCCATCGGCGCCAACCGGCTGATCTACCTGCCCTACCTCATGGGCGAGCGCAGCCCCATCCTGGATCCGGAATCCCGGGGCGCGTTCATCGGGCTTTCCGCCATGCACACCCGGCAGGACATCGTCCGCAGCGTGATGGAGGGCGTGATGTACTCCCAGTGGCATAACCTGAACGTGCTGCGCGGCATGCACGTGGCCCCGGAGGCCATGCTGGCCTGCGGCGGCGGCGCCAAATCCCCCTTCTGGCGGCAGATGATGGCGGATATGTACGATATGCCCGTTTCCATCCTACAGAACACCGAGGGCCCCGCCCTGGGCGCCGCCATCCTGGCGGGCGTGGGCGCGGGCGTGTACAAGGACGTGCCCTCCGCCTGCGACGAGATCCTCAAGGAATCGGATCAGCTACTGCCCGATAAAGAGCGCCACGCGGCCTACGAGCCGTACTTCGATCTGTACCAGAAGCTGTACCCCGCGCTGAAGGAATCCTTCCACACGCTGGCGAAGCTCTCATAAACCGAACGCAAAAGGGAAAGGAGAAAACCATATGCAGATCATCCCCGTCACCGACAAATCCTTCGCTCCCTACGGCCGCATCGTGGAGGGCTACGCCGTGGAGGGCGTGCTCAAGGCCCTGGAGGAGACCACTCCCTGCCCCGAAGGCGTGGTGTATTTCCCCAAGGTGGATACCCTTCACGCCGCGGAAGGGGCGGAAGCCCTGGGCGAAGCCCTTTTCGGCGGCATGCCCTTCCAGCTGGGCTGCTGCAACGGCCATAATACGAAGCTGAACTGCCTGGAATACCACCGGGACAGCGAATTCAACCTGGGCACGCAGGATTTCATCCTCCTGCTGGCGAAAATGGACGATATCGTGGACGACGTGCTGGACACCGCGAAGGTGAAGGCGTTCTTCGTGCCCAAGGGCGTGCTGGTGGAGGTGTACGCCACCACGCTGCACTACGCCCCCTGCCACAATGAAGCAGACAAGGGCTTCCGGGTGCTGGTGGGGCTGCCCCTGAATACCAATACCGATTACCGCCCCGGCACGGGCAAAAACGTGCTGGATCAATCCCTGTGGGCCCGGAATAAGTGGCTGCTGGCCCATCCGGAATCCTCCGAGGCCAAGGACGGCGCGTATGTGGGACTCAAAGGCGTGAACATCGACATCCGGAACGATGTGCCTTTTCGTCAATAAAAGCAACCAAGGAACAGATTAAGGGAGGAGAAAGACTATGCAGAACATTCCCCAGGTCAAGCTCGGTATCATCGCCGTATCCCGCGACTGTTTCCCCATCGGGCTGTCCATCGCCCGCCGGGAAGCCATCAAAAAGGCCTACAAGGGCGAAATGTATGAATGCCCCGTCACCGTGGAAAACGAACTGGACATGCTCAAGGCCGTGGCGGACGTGAAGGCCGCCGAGTGCAACGCGCTGGTGGTGTTCCTGGGCAACTTCGGCCCCGAGACCCCCGAAACCCTCATCGCCAAGAACTTTGACGGTCCCTGCATGTTCGTGGCGGCTGCCGAAGGCGACGGCGACCTGATCAACGGCCGCGGCGACGCCTACTGCGGCATGCTGAACTGCTCCTACAATCTGGGCATGCGGCACCTGCAGGGCTACATTCCCGAATACCCCGTGGGCACCGCGGAAGACATCGCCAAAATGATCGGTGATTTCGTGCCCGTGGCCCGGGCCGTCATCGGCTTGAAGAACCTCAAGATCATCACCTTCGGGCCCCGTCCCCAGGATTTCTTCGCCTGCAACGCCCCCATCAAGGGCCTGTACGAGCTGGGCATCGAGATCGAAGAAAACAGCGAGCTGGACCTGCTGGTGTCCTACAAGGCCCACGCCGGCGACAAGCGCATCCCCGACGTGTGCAAGGATATGGCCGCGGAAATGGGCGAAGGCAAGTACTTCCCCGACATGCTGGAGCGGATGGCCCAGTTCGAATTGACGCTGCTGGATTGGGCGGAAGCCCACAAGGGCGCCCGGAAATACGTGGCCTTCGCCGACAAGTGCTGGCCCGCGTTCCCGGAACAGTTCGGCTTTGAGCCCTGCTATGTGAACAGCCGCCTGGCCTCCCGGGGCATCCCGGTTTCCTGCGAGGTGGATATCTACGGCGCGCTCTCCGAATACATCGGCTCCTGCATCAGCCAGGACGCCGTCACCATCCTGGACATCAACAACTCCGTGCCCGCCTCCATGTGGGAAAGCCAGATCAAGGGCAAGTTCGATTACGCCCTCACCGACACCTTCATGGGCTTCCATTGCGGCAACACCCCCAGCTGCAAGATGTGCGCGGACCGCGCGGTGAAATATCAGCTGATCCAGCATCGTCTGCTGGAGCCCGCCGGTTCTGATCCGGACTTCACCCGCGGCACCCTGGAAGGCGATATCGCCCCCGGCGAAATCACCTTCTACCGCCTCCAGTGCGACAGCAACGGCGACCTGCGCGCCTACATCGCCGAGGGCGAAGTGCTGCCTGTGGCCACCACCTCCTTCGGCGGCATCGGCGTGTTCGCCATCAAGGAAATGGGCCGCTTCTACCGCCACGTGCTGATCCAGAAGCGCTATCCGCATCACGGCGCCGTGGCTTTCGGCCATCACGGCAAGGCCCTGTTCGAAGTGTTCAAGTTCCTGGGCGTCAAGGACATCGGCTACAACCAGCCCAAGACCCTGCCCTATCCCACCGAGAATCCCTGGGCGTAATGAGAGTTATATAAATTTGCGGGGGAGGCCACTCTTTGCAGGCCAAAGAGTGGCCTCCCCCGCGCCCCCTTCCGAGAAAGCCGTATTGAGAACAGTATATAAAGTACAATCCCACTCGCTGTTAGGCGAGCGGGATCTTTTGTTGCTGTTAAAATAATGCGTTATTTCAGCATTATGTCACTTCCTAATATGATATGTAATCTCCTCACCGAACAATTTGATTACCATACGCAAAGGAGCATCGCTGTGCACTGCAAAGTTTGGTAAGGGGCAGACAAAACCAAAGTGTCCAACATAAAGTGGTGCTATTTCAAACTGCTCATTCTTGTCATCACGTAATTGATCACTGTAAGGATGATCTAGGTCGAATTGGCCTGCCCACCCACCAAATTGATATTCATCATTGTACCATACAGAAACTTCAACATCTTTCAAAAAGCTTACAGGGGATTTGTCAAGATTAGTAGCGTCCATGTAAAAAACTGCATAGTCCATTTCTAATCCAGAATCAACTCCGCCACGTCCATATATTTTTATTTTATCTTCTATAGAAAAATCTCCAAATAGCAAAATGGCGTTTTTCAATTCTATCTTATCACCAGGTTTTATATCATCTAAGCTGACTGAATTAGTTTCATCAGAGGTTTTAGGTGCAGATAGAATAACGACACCTTCTGTTAAACATTGAATAGAGGTGAAGAGAAGCAGAATAGCTGAGATGAGGACAACAACACGTTTCATTATCAAGTGCCTCCTTTTTTGTTTTTTATCTTAATTATCTGCTGATTGTATATAATTGCTATATGTTTTTCCTATTTTTATCAATTCCCCCCTTTTTTATTTTGTATCATATTTCTTGTTGTACAATTATAACCTGTTTCAGGTTATATGTCAATACTCTAAATCAGGTTAAAACATAATAGTCCCGAGGTGATTACATTGACGTATCAGCGCATTCGGGACTTACGGGAAGATCATGACTGGAAACAAATCACAGTAGCGAAAATGCTAAATATGTCTCAAACGGGCTATTCCAAATACGAAACGGGCGAGAACGATATTCCCACCCGTATCCTGATCGATTTGGCAAATATCTATGAAACCAGCATTGATTATTTGCTGGGGCAAACCAAAAACCCGAAAAGAAATTATTAATTGGGAGATCAATCACCTTTCTTTCCAGCCGCTTTCTTGGAAGGGGGTACAGGGGGAAACCGTTCTTTGGCCACAAAGAGCAGGTTCCCCCCGCCTTTTATTCTCTCCCCGTTTCCGTCATTCGTAAATCTTCCGTCCTTTTTCGTCGGCAGCGCCGCTGAGACGGTGGAAGAAGGTGTTCGTGATGTCGCGCCATTCCCGGGCGTTTTTGATCTGTCCGTCGATGCGCTCCAGGATCTCCCGCTTGTCCGCGTCGGGCAGGGGCAGGCTTTCCAGCACGCCCTTCATGCTCTCGGCCCGGGCGCAGCCCTGGAAATGATCGTCGTACAGCCGCTGGATCAGGGTGCGCCCGTCCTTCATGCGGAAATCGTAGGGCAGGCGGTGGAAGAACAGCAGCAGCTTGTCCGGGCAGGTTTCGGGGTTTTCATACAGTTTCTTCAGCGCTTCCGGATATTGGGAAACATAGCCCGTGCCCGCGTCGGTGCGGTCGATGCCCACACCGTTGCGGTCCGCCCGGTTATAGGTGCCCCAGCGGTCAAATTCATACCCGTAGGGGCTGGGCCCGTAATGTGATTCTGGGCGCACCATCCAGCACAGGCCCAGATTGGCGGTATACTGCTCGTAGGCGTCCCGGCTGGAGAGCAGCAGCTCCGTCAGCGCGTCCTCCTGGGCCGGGGCCAAATCATAGCTCAGGCGCACCCATTCCCGGATCACGGTTTCCGGCGCGATATCCGGCTCCCAGCCGAAACGGCCGAAAGCGTACAGGTTCAGCGCGGCGAAGGGATGGCCCGTCCAGTTTTCGTCCCGGCCCAGATTGCTCACCGCGGCGACGGCCTTCGCCCGTTCCTTGCCCATGCCGTCGAAGATCTCCCGCCACAGGGGCGGCATGGCGAACAAATCGATCTGGTGGCCGGTATATTCCTGGGCCAGCTGCAGTTCCAGGGCCAGATTCGTTTTTTCCATGCCCAGCAGCAGGGGGGATACCGGCTCCCGCACCTGAAAATCGAAGGGGCCGTATTTCACCTGAACGATCACGTTCCCGTCAAACTGCCCGTCCAGGGGCTTGTACAGATCGTAAGCCGCCCGGGGCCGGTCGGTCTTGGTGTCCCGCCAGTCCTGCATGCAGTTGTACACGAATGCCCGCCAGATGAGCACCCCTCCGAAGGGCGCGACGGCCCGGGCCAGCATGTTGGCGCCCTCGGCGTGGGTGCGGCCGTAGGTGTTGGGGCCGGGACGGTGCTCGCTGTCCGCCTTCACCAGGAAGCCCGCCAGATCCGGCACCGCGGCCCAGATTTTCTTCGCCCTCTCCTTCCACCAGGCCTGCACCTGCTCATCCAGCGGATCGGCGGTGGGCAGGCCCTCCTGCATAGGCAGGGAAAAATCAATGCAGATCATGAGCCGCACGCCGAAAGGCCGGAGCAGGGCGGCAAACCGCGCCAGATCGGGAAGCAGGGTATCGGTCAGGTGCTGGGCGGGCTGATGCACGTTCACGTTGTTGACGCACAGCACGTTGACCCCGCAGCTGGCCAGCATCCGCCCCAACTGGCGAACCCGGGCTGGCTCGTAATCAAACCGGCCCCCCTCAAACCACATGCTGCGCCCGGCGTAGCCGCGTTCCACGGTGCCGTCCATATTGTCCCAGCCGTTCAGCATCCGCAGGGGATAAAAAGGCTTCTGCCGCCCCGCGGGCACACAGCCCGTGGTCAGGCCGCGGATCAGGGCGTAGGCGCCGAAGAGGATGCCCGTTTCGCCGCCCGTGATGCGGTATCCGCCGTCCACGGGCAGGATCTCATAGCTTTCTCCACCGTCCTTTTCCACCGTAAAGGCCGCCCGTACGCCCGCCTGGCCGATCTCAAATTCCGCCGCTTCCAGGGGCGTTTTCAGTGTTTCCGGCACGGGCAGGGGCAGCCGCGTCAGCCACGTCTTTCTCTCTTGCCACATTGTTCCTTTCTCCCCTCATTCCTGGCAGTAATAGCCGTAATCGTATCCCGGATCTTCCTGCTTCGGGGCGGGCAGCACCCGCAGCCGCGCCACCGCGTTCTTTTTCAATGTGATCTTGACCCGGACCTCCGCTTCCGTTTTTTCCGCCGGCAGGGAGGTGAGCAGCGGCTGCCCCGCGGCGCGCAGGATGCGCGTCTGCTCCGCGGTCAGGTGCGCCGGTTCGCCCATGCGGTGCCAGCAGCGCAGAGGATTGCAGGTTTCCTCATCCACCGTTTCCAGGATCGCCGCGGCATCGCCGGAAAAAGGCAGGGTGATCTCCCGCTCCGCTTCCTCCTCCCGGTTCCACAGCACCGCCTCGTACCCGCCGTCCTGCCGGCGGACGATCACGGCGCCCTCGTCCCGGTACACACATTCGCCCCGGAGATTGGCGAAAAAGGCAAACGTCCACAGCGTCGGCTTGGGGATCAGGCCGTTGGCCATCATGCCGAAGCCCCCGTGGAAAGGCCGGGTGGGGATGCCCTGCTCCTCGAACACGTCCCCGAATGTCCAGTAGCTGTAGCCGTCCGCCACGTCCCCCAGCCGGGCGAGGAGCGACGCGCAGACGGCGGCGTTCAGATTGGTATCGTGAATGGGGCAGAAGGGATTGTAGCTGGTGTTGAATTCGGTAATGTACAGGGGGATGCCCCGGTATTCCGGGAAGGAATCGATGATATCCCGGCTTTCCTGCATTTCGTCGATCAGCACCTGGGTGTCGTTCATCCGGTGGTACAGGTAGCGACCCTTATGCTCCGGGGTCTGGCCCATGTAGGCGTGGCGGGTGACGAAATCCACCGGCAGCCCTTCCGTCCGGCAGAAGGCGAGGAAATCCCGGATCCAATCCTGGCTGCCCGCGCCGCCGCAGATGGCCGGGCCGCCCACCCGCATCCGGGGCAGCACTTCCTTCACCGCCGTGGCCGTGGCGCGGTAAAGCGCCAGGTATCCGGGCTTGTCCGCGTTCTCCCAGAAGCCGGGCAGGTTCGGCTCGTTCCAGATCTCGCAGGGCCAGCCTTCCACCTCTTCCCTGCCGTACCTTTCCATCAGATGGCGCAGCGTCGCCTGCACCAACGCGGTCCATTTTTCCATTTCCTTAGGCGGCACGGTATGGGCCTTCCAGTAAAACAGCGTTTGTTCGCTGCCCGCCAGCTTTTCCGGCATGAAGCCCAATTCCAGGAACGGCCTAAGACCGTTCTCCAGGTAAGCGTCCATCACCCGGTCCAGGTAGGTAAAGCAATACCACTGCCGGCTTTCCCCGCCGATGAACGCGGGCGGCGTGAACTCCTGGTAAATGCCCATCTGATCGGAAAAAAGGCCGTGGCCGCGGATGAAGCGGAAATGGCACTCCTCCTGCACGGCGCGCAGCTGATCCTGATATTCCTTATGCAGCGCCAGATCCAGCCGGCCCGTGCCCACGCAGTAATCCGTCAGGTTCCGGAATTCGGCCCGGTCCCCCGGCCGTACGATGATCCGCTTCTCCATGTCAAGCCCTCTCTTTCCGGTATTTTTCCACATCGAATACGAAGATCTGCCCCTCCGGGAGCGCCGCCTGGACGGTGGGGCGGTCCACCCGCTTTCCCGCGTCCGAAGGCTCCGCCGTATCCAGCGCTTCGTCCGTGAGCCCCCGCCAGAATTTTTCCGGCATGCCGCGATCGAACAGACCGAACTGATGCGCGCACAAGGCCCAATCAAAGGGCAATTCCAGCAGTTTCATCACGTTCCGCCGGTATCCCTGGGCGCTGAGCGCCTCCGGGAAAAACAGCCAGGTGCAGGGGTTCCAGTTGTCCCCGGTGAGCAGCAGCCGCCTTTCCGGCACGTACACCGCCGCCGAGCCCGGCGTATGCCCCGGGCAGGGAACGATCCGGGCGGTGAGGCCGCCCAGAGCAATGTCCCCCGGCGCCAGGGCCGTGGGAACGGGCATGGGATCGCTGAGGAAGGCCGCTTCCCCCGTGAATCCCTTCGCCGCCGCCCCGGCCCATACGTCCCGCCGCCAGAAAGGAGCGGTGTAGGTTTCGTACACCGGAAAATCCTCCGGCAGCAGATGCACTTCCCCGAACCACCGGCTGCCCAGGGCGTGGTCGTGGTGGCCGTGGGTCAGCACCACGGTGAGGGGCAGGTCCGTCAGCGTGCGCACGAACGCGGCCACGTCCTCCGCGCCGTATCCCGTATCCACCAGCAGGGCGCGCTTCTCCCCCCGAAGCAGCGTCATGCACACGCCCATGCCGTCCCGGATGTGAAAGACGCCGGGCAGCGCTTCCTTCCATTCAAAGGCCATTACGCTTCCTCCATGGAAAAGCCGTAAAAATCAAATTGCGTCCCCGGCAGGAATACGAAGTCCACCCGGCACGTCCCCGCCGGCACCTCCACCGGGAAGGCCTGCACGCCCCGGTCCGTGCCCGCGAACAGGCACATGGACGTCCTGGTTTCCCCGTCCGCTCCGGTGATCTTCACGTGCACCGGGGTTTCCGAAAGGGGCGTGCGGCCTTCGATGCGCAGCGTCCGCGTTCCCGCCGTTTCAAACGCCATCTGCTCGAAAACCAGCGTCACGTTGTTGCCAATATCCAGCACGGCGTTCCCTTCCCGCCGGAAGCTGTCGCCATAGACCTGATCCGCCTCTCCCGCGGCGTTCCACCTTTGGGCCCGGGACTGGCGGGTGAAGGAAAAGCCCTTCAGATGCACTTTCCGGTCCAGGGTGAAGCACAGCGTATGCGTCCCCCGCAGCGCCCGGGGCAGGCGGTAGGTTTCACTCTGATAGGTGTTCCAGATGCTGGGCTTCTGATAGGGCAGATCGCAGATTTTTTCCCCGCCGTCCCCCGGCACGCCGTCCCACAGCCCCAGCACGTATTTTTCTCCGTTCAGGGCGAAGATGGGCAGCGTGATTTCATCCGAGCCCGCCGGCCCGAAATCCACGTTGGAAAAGCCCGCCATGCTGCGCCCTTCCCGGGCGAAGGAGATCCCCCGCTCGTTTCCCGCGCCGATCTCTCCCTGCCGGATGTCCGCAAGGGCCCCGGCAATGAAGCCGTAAGGGTCCAGCCCCACGGGGCCGAAGCCCTCCGCCGCAATCTCCAGCGCGGACAGCACCCGGGGATGGGGATAGCCGCTGTTCACGGAGGCGCGCAGGTACATTTTCCCGTCCCCCACCGCCGTCACCGCCGCGATGTCCCCGTCCCTTTCGATCCGGGCGCAGGGCATATCCACCCCCTCGGCGTTGACGATCCGCAGGGCGATTTCCTGCCCGTCCGCCTCCGGCGGCAGCAAACGCAGCCGCACGCGCACCGACGGATGCGCCGGGGTCAGGCGGGTATCCGCCAAAGCCTCCAGGTCGATCCTGCGGGGCAGGATGGCGTCTTCCCCGCGATACTCCCCGCACAGCGCCGGAAAGCCGGGCCGCGTCCGTTCGCCCGCTCCCACCGTGAGCACCGCTTCCGCCGCCTGCAATCCCCGGCTTTCGGCCCGCACCCGGATCTCTCCCGGCCCCGCCTGCACCCCCGCCAGGATCAGCAGCCTGCCGGAGAACAGGCGGCGGCTGGTCTGCCTGTAGCCGTCCCGGTCCGCGCTGTCGCCGTTATCCAGCCCCAGCAGCACGCCCGGGCCCTCCACCGTCACATGCACCCGGTTCACCGCGTTTTCCACCTCGCGGCCCTGTTCGTCCAGGGCGGTCACGGTGAGGAAGGCGATCTCCCCGCAGCCGCCGGCAAAATCCGTTTTTTCCGGGCTGAGGGCCAGCTTCACCGGCTCCCCGGGGGTCTGCCGGACAGCCTGGCACAGCTGCCTTCCGTTTTCATCGTAGCCCCGGGCGGCCAGGACGCCCTTTTCAAAGGGCACCCGCCACACCGGCAGGCATTTTTCCGCGTCCCGCCGGTCCACTTTCCGAACGCCCAGGGACCGCCCGTTCAAAAACAGCTCGGCCCGGGCCGCGTTGGTCATCACCGGCACGTCGATCATCTGCCCCCGGTTCCAGTCCCAGCTGACGCCGATATGGATCATGGGCCGGTCCGTCCACATGGCCTGATAGAAGAAATAGCTGTCCTTGGGGAAGCAAGCGGTGTCCGTCTGGCCGAAATAGCAGTTCCGGGTGTGGTAGGGCGTGGGCTCGCCCAGGTAGTCGATGCCCGCCCAGATGAACTGGCCCAGGGTATAGGGGGTATTCAGATCGTCGGTCAAAAGCGGCCGGATATCCCGGGCGCCCCAGGAGGTATTGGAATTGAGCAGCGCCGAGCACTGCAGGTCCTCGTCGGACAAAATATCCGCCGCCATGGGGAAATGATAGACCCCCCGGCTGGCCAGGATGGAGCCGGTTTCGCTGCCGAAGATCACCCAGTCCGGATGGGCGGCGTGATGGGCGGCATAGAGCTTTTCCGCATAGTTATACCCCGGGAGCTTCACGATCCCGGCGCATTTCTGCGCCCCTTCCCAGGGCATGTAATTGCTGCCGAAGGTGACGGGGGCGTGGACGGCGTCGTGCCGGCGCACCTCGTCCGTGAGCCGCCGCGTCCACATCTGCCCCCGGTCGGAGGCCTGCATATCATAGATCTCGTTGCCGATGGACCAGAGGATCACGCAGGGATGGCACCGGTCCCGCCGCACCCATTCGGCCACGGACTGCCTGTAGGTTTCCGGAAAGAACCGGGCGTTGTCGTAAGGGGTCTTGGGCAGTTCCCACATGTCGTACAGCTCGTCCATCACCAAAAGGCCCATCCGGTCGCACAGATCCAGCAGCCGCCGGGCCGGGGGGTTGTGGGCCGTGCGAACGGCGTTGACCCCCATTTCCCGCATCACCCGGAGCTGCCTTTCCGCTGCCTTCTCATAAAACGCCGCGCCCAGGGCGCCCAGATCGTGGTGCAGGCACACGCCGTGGAGCTTGATATTTTCCCCGTTGAGGAAAAAGCCCTTCTCCGGGTCGAACCGCGTTTCCCGGAAGCCCACGTCCATTTCTTCCGTCTGGGCTCCCAGGGTGATCCGCAGCCGGTACAGCGCGGGGTTTGCAATACTCCAGGGCGTTACGCCGGCAGCGTGCAGCCGGATTTCCGCCGCCGCGCCGTCCGCATCCATTTTCCCCTCCGCGATCGCCGCGCCGTCCGTATCCAGCAGCGAAACGCAGGGCGCCTCCCCCGCTTCGCTCATTTCCGCGCCTACGGACAGCGTCCAGCCGTCCCCCTCCCGGGCGGTGTTCACCGAAAAACCGAAGGGCAGCAGATGCCGCCGGGGCAGCGTCCACAGCTGCACGTCCCGGAAGATCCCCGCGCCGGAATACCAGCGGGAATTGGGGCTTTGATGCCGCACATGCACGGCGATTTCGTTGTCTCCGGGCTGCAGAAGGCCCGTCAGGTTCACCAGGAACGCGGTGTAGCCGTAGCGGTGGGTGCAGATCACCCGGCCGCGGACCAGCACGTCCGCGTCCATGTACACGCCGTCAAAATCCAGATACACCGCGCCGTCCAGCATCTTCTGGTCCGCATGCAGAACGGCCCCGTACCATCCGTCCCCGGAGGCGTACAGGTCCTCCGTATTGCCGATCAGCCAGTCGTGGGGCAGCGTTACGCTCCGCTTCTCCGCCCGGGCAAAATCCGTATAGGTGCTTTCCAGGGGCAGCAGACAAAACTGCCAGCCCTCGTTCCACTGTGTTTTCACGGCGCCGCTCCTTCCAAAGTGGTACGCAGTTTCTTCCGTTTTTTCTATTTCGCCTTTCCCTGTTCATTTCCTGCCGGTTGCGGGATTTACATAAATTTTTGCCGTATCTGCCGTCTTTTCGGGATTTTTTCCTCATGTTACAATAGAAATGGAAAAAAGATCCCTTGCCCATCGTGTATACAGGTGAAGGAGGTGAGGCTGCCATGGAACGTGCTGCGGTACCCAGCATGGTCCGGGAAGAAAGGCTGCGGCAGTGGATCGCGCAGTACGCCGAAGCGATCACCAAGGTCTGCTGGGCGTCCCTGCGGGACCGGGCCCTGGCCGAGGACGCCTGCCAGGACACCTTTCTCAAGGCCTGGAAGCACATGGATTCCTATGAACGCAAAAACATTCAGAACGACAAGGCGTGGCTCATGCGCATCGCCGTCAACACCTGCCGGGATTACCGGCGCTCAGCCTGGCAGCGCCACGTAGACGGGCACGCCAGCCTGGACCGGCTGCCGGAAATCCCCGCCGACGACAGGGAGGACCGGGCGCTGGCCCTGGATGTGATGCGGCTGCCGGACAGGCTGAAGGAGCCCGTGCTGCTTTACTATTACCAGGGCCTCACCATCCAGGAAACAGCCCGGGCATTGGCCGTTCCCCAAACCACGGTGCACCGGCGGCTGAAGAAAGCCCGGGAGCTGCTGAAAGAAAGCCTGCGGGGAGGTGACGCAGATGAATGACCGGATGATCCGCGAACAGGTCGCGCGCGCGCTGGACGCTCAATTCGCCTTCGCCGCGCCCTCTCCCCAGCGGCGTGAAGAAATCTTCGGCTACGCCACAGGAGGAAAGCAAATGAAAAAAGCCTATAAATTTTCCCTGAGCCTGGCGCTGATCCTGGCGCTGGCCCTGCTCACCGTCACGGGCGCCATCGCCGCGGCGCTGCTCTCCGCCCAGGAGGTAGTGGAGCAGACCGCCGTTCCCCTGGCGAAGGAAAACGACACCGACGCCCTGGTGATCGACACCTACACCCCGGACCAGGTGGCCGCCCTGATCCGCGCCGCCAATGAAAACGGCATCACCCTGGATGAAACCACCGGCATCATGCAGGCCCTGCGCAACGGCGAAGGGTACTGGGAGGACGAGGCCGTCATGGAGATCTGCCGGGCGGCCTTCGGCGGCCTGTTCCCGGAATGGACCATCGAGGAAAAGCACTGGTATCAGGAGATCTTCTCCCAGATGAGCGGCTATCCCCCGGAGGAGCAGGACCCCTATCCCCTGCCCGGAGAGGGCGATATGCCCATCCCGGAGGCCCGGGAAACGGCAGCGCGGCTCATTAAGGAAAAATACCCCGAAGCCGCGGCCATCGATGATCCCGCCCTCTACCGCCGCAACGAATGGTTTACGCCCGAATACGACGACGACGGAAACATGACCGGCGCTTCCTATACCTTCGATTTCATCCCCAATGTGCTGACGCTGCGGCGATACTCCGTCTACCTGGACCGCGACGGCACCTATCTGGACGACGACGTCGCCGACGCCCTGACGGAAGGCCCCTATACCGCCCCGGAACTGGTATCGGCCGTCAGCGAAACCTACCGCGCCCGCACCGGCACCCAGAGCAGCTGGAGCCAGGAGGCTTGGCACATTTTCGGGGAATACCTGCCGGGCGCCAACCGGGAAAGCGGCTGGAGCCGCAAATACGACGCCTTCCTGCAAAGCGCCTATCCCCTGCCCGCGGAGGACGATCTTCCGTTTGACCAGGCCCTGGAAATCGCCAGGCGGGACGCCGGATGCGAGGAGACCGGGAATGTGGAAAAGGTGCTGCTGGCAGAGGGCGAACGGCACGTCTGGAAAATCAGCTTCCAGCCCAAAGCAGACGGCGGCTGGGGCGAATGGACCACCCGGGAGATCGACGCGCAAACCGGCGAAATCCTGTACGCCGGCCCCGCCGATACCGCGCTGAACTGGAGCCTGTACGTGCCGGACGCCGTGCTGAAACAGGTGACGGAGGGCATGCTCACCCAGAAAGAAGCCGTCGCGCTGGCCGCGGACGCCCTGCGCAAAGCCCTCGGGGACGATTCGATCCCCTTTGAAGACCCGGCCTGCTTTGACCTGCTCATCCACTACAACGAAATGCGCGATAACTGGTCCGTCCGCTTCCGCACCAAGGACCTGCGCTACGGCTCCTGCATGGCCACCGTAAACGGCGCGGACCGCTCCGTCCTCCCGGGAGACGCGGAGCCCATGGAGGCCGACGGCGACAGCCTCTACCGCCGCTGGCAGGACGTGTACGGCTACGGCGGCTGGGATCAGGATATCTGGGTGGCGTTTTCCGAAGCCCTGCAGGCGCTGGAGCCCACCGAATGGCAAAGCGTCCTGCTCAAACAAACGGTATACCTGCCCCTGACTGCGGCGAAGCTCACCCGGGACCAGGCGGTGGACATCGCGGCGAAGGCCAACGAATGGCCTGTCAGCGAGGCCACCCGGGCCACGCTCTTGGGCATGGACGGAAAACCCGTATGGAAGATCCGCCTGTCCGGCGCCGCGGAGGACTGGCTGTACGAATTGGACGGCGACACGGGCGAGATCCTCAGCAAAACCGCCTACAAGCCGGATAATTACGTTTTCGACGATCCCGTGGAAATGTACACCCTGCGCCGGGATTACGCCCCCGCGTTCCTGCAGGCGTCCGGCCCCGAATGGGCGGCCAACGTGGAGATCTGCAAGGCCTTCGCCGATATGGAAGCCGACGAGCCGGACCTGGGATTGCTGGACGAAAGCCTGTACCGCGCTGAAACGGACGGCCGCACCGTCACCTTCACCGCCCTGCAGGAAGGCCAGCCCTCCTTCCGGGTGGCATTCGGCCCGGACGGGCTGCCCGAGAAGGTGGAAAAGCTGCCCTGACCCCTCCCAAACACTGCGAAGCCGCCGCGCCTCTCCCCGGCACGGCGGCTTTTTTCCTGCGATTCCAGTTTCGTTTTGCGTGCTGATCCCGTCCCGTTTTCCGGGGCTTGACTTTTTTCCCCGCCTTGGCTATACTGGTTCCGTCCCTGTCCGTGGAGGTGTATCGAAGTGGTCACAACGGCCCTGACTCGAAATCGTCCCGGCGATTTGGAACACCCCCTGGCGGAAATCCTTATTTTTCAAGGCTTCCAGGGCCTTGAAAAGGTTAGAACCTCTTGCTTTCTCTCCTGGTTTTCTCTCCAATTTACAGGGTGAAAATCAGGGTGGAAAAATCTTTGGAGCGGTATCGAAGTGGTCACAACGGCCCTGACTCGAAATCAGGTGACGGGCAACCGTCCGTGGGTTCGAATCCCACCCGCTCCGCCATTGACCCGTCTGAAGCGTAGGTTTCAGGCGGGTTTTCGCATGTTAGGAGCCATCAGAAATCGACGAGGTTCCAAATTGAGGGGATGATTTTTGGTCATGTCCTCAATCCTACGAGGGTCCTTGAGACATAAGGATTTTCTCGGTGTTATGAGCGTTTTTTGCTCTCCAAATTATTTCACCATTTTGATGCCTCTCTGAATTTTGGAGAGAAAACGCATCCCCTGCAAACCCTTGCGTGATAAGGCTTCGCAGCACTTCATTGATTCGCAGGAGAGAAAAAAGCGCTCTTGATTTTTTCTCTCCTGGTACCTCTGGACATTCCGGTTACTCCGAAAGAGGCTCAATTCCCGTTGCTTTCAGCCCCAGACCAGCCAGCATTGCTTCCGCCGAAGTGACCTTCGACTGGTAATCCAGGTGGGCGTAGATGTTAGCCGTTGTGGAGAAGTCACTGTGCCCCATCCAGTCCTGAATCTGTTTCATGGGAACGCCGTTGGCCAGCAGCATCGACGCGCAGCTATGTCTCAAATCGTGGAATCTGATGACGCGCAGCCCGTTTTTCTTCAGGAATTTCGGAAAATATTCCGTGATGTAATCCGGGCTTGTCCGTTTCCCAAGCTGATCAACACAGATGTAATCCAGGTAGTCGGTGCAGTACGCTTTTCCACAAAGGCGGCGAAATTCTTTCTGCTCTGCCTGCTTTTTCAAAAGCAGCTCCTTGAAAACCGGCACCAGCGGCAGCGTCCGCAAGCTGGATTTTGTTTTCGCGGTGTCAGAAGCCAACTCCACCTCTTTTCCATCCACTTCCACGGTCGTGACGGTATGGTTGACGGTAAGCGTGTTATTGTTGAAGTCAATCGCGCTCCAACGCAGCCCGATGCACTCGCTTCTTCGGAGCCCGTAAAAGGCAGCCAGCTTCACCGGCAGCTCCAGTTCCGTTCCATCCACCAGATCGAAGAGCTTGTTAATCTCTTCCTTGTCATAGAAGGATGGCGTAAATGCGTTCTTCTTGGGGCGATCCACCTTATCAACCGGATTCACCGGAATCAGATCTGTCTTCACAGCATATTTGAGCGCTTTGTGAAGGAGAGCGTGATAGTGTATCACGGTATTGGCTGATACGCGATCCAGCTGCTGCAAATAGAACTCCTGGATGTCACTTGCCTGAACGCCGATCAGGGTAAGTCCTTTTTCCTCGAAGTAAGGCCGGATGGGAGACCGAATCATCTGGCTGTAAGAAGTATACGTTGCCGGCTTAATCGTCGTTTTCGCAATTTTGAGCCACCTGTCAAGGTAGTGAACAAAGGAAATATTCACATCCAATGGAATCTCATCGTCATCCTCTTGTTCGGGAGGAACAAACTTGCGGCGAATCTCACTCAGCATGGCTTCGGCACGCTTTTTGTTCCCGCGCACCATCAAGCCTGTTGGAACCCATTTTGTCCTTCGCTTGCCTTTCGTGTCCTTGTAACTGAGGACAGCATAGAACTGTCCGCTTTTTTCCTGCAAATGGCCTGCTACCATAATCAATGTCCTCCTTTCGGTGTAGCAGCCACCTCTGCTGATTGGCAGTGATAGCTTACACGATAATCGAACCTGGCGCAAGGCTGTCGATTAGACTTTTGATGCGGTGTTCAGAATACGCAGGTAGGTTAGAACATGAACCTTCGGGATTCTGTACATCCGTCCCACCTTCAGCGCAGCAATCGTGCCATTGCTCAAGAGCTTGTAACCCGTTTTTGTGCTGATGCCAAGCACCTCGCACAATTGATCTACGTTCAGGATGTCAGGAAAGTCCTTCAGCCTGACGTTATATTGTTTGAAATAAGCGTTGTCACTCATCAGAATGTCCTCCTTCCTGACAAGCACCGGCACCAATGGTGCCTTGTACCCCCTGATACCGGTGTGTAATTAGTTTTGTTTTTTTCCGTATTTATCCCATGCCCCCGGCGGGTTTCCTCGAAAGAGGAAGCCGGGCGGTTTACAGGCTGCGGTTTGCTCACCGCATCATAGCCCCAGGATGCCGATGCTGACCGAAGCTGTCGTGCATCCCAGAGCTCCATCTCAAGTCTGGTGGATGGCCGTGAGGAAGTATCATGATCGTCCATAAAGGTCTTGGCGGGCCTGCTTCGCTTCGCAGGATCTATGCGCTGCGTGGATCGCTCTGGCTGCTGCCATCTTCGCGCCGCCGCATATTTCGCTCGCCTTATAGATCAACGTACCTGTAAACCGGCTATTCCGTTGTCAAGGTTCATAAGCGTAGTCGCTGAAACTACGGCTTCTTTTTCTTATCTGCCTATTGGCTTTTTTTCTTCTTCCATAACCCGTACAAGATTAGTAAGCACATCTACATAACGGTCTGAAAGAAAACTGATTTGGATGCTTCTGCGTTCATCCAAGCCCAGCAGATAATCAGATGTGACGCGGAAATACATGGCCATATCGACCAGTACATCCAAGGGTGGGGTGGCTACTGCCAATTCCCAGTTTTTTAAGCTGGTACGGCTGACACCCAAAGCGTCAGCCAAGGCATACTGGGAGATGCCTTGCAATGAACGCAGCTGTTTCAGCCTTTGGCTGAACACGCTCCGATCCATCAACTTGCATCCCCCCTTGCGTTACCATCGTCATTGTACTGCAAAGGATTCCTTTGTGGTATGACCAAACCAGGCCAAGTTTTGGCCCATGACATCTTCTTTTTCTCTGTAATCTTCTTTTTCTCCATAAAGAAAACTCCTCCGAACACTTCTGTAGTCGCAAAAGTGAAATCGGAGGAGCGCGTGGAAATATGGAAATAATTACATAAGAGTAAACTGAACCTATGGAATATATTGCACATTGATAAATGCGTTGACCTAATGTTTGTGCTGAAAATGGTCATACCATCGAGGCGTTATTTTCGTTCGCAATTTATGGAATATATTACATACCCCCATCCTTCGAGATCCATTCATAGTTTCAGTTATGTAATATAAACTACATAGGGGTGAAATATAATGGATGAATCCTTTGTTATATTGGGTGATGCTGTCAGGCGGGCAAGAAAACAGATGAAGATTTCACAGGAAAAGCTGGCAGAAATGATTGGTGTGGATTACAAGACCATCAATAGCATAGAAAACCATAAAGGAAACCCAACTTTTGAAGTAATATATAAACTGATCCAAACTCTCAAGCTGGATGCTCGAGAGATATTTCACCATGACCAAATATGCAACGCCCCCACCGCTTTCCATTTACAGCAGCTTTTGAGCGATTGCACAGAATACGAAGCGAAGGTATTAATGGATGTAGATCAATCCATCCTCTGCGGTTTGCGAAATCAGCAAGCGAAATCATGATGAATATGTTGCGAGCCTGTATCTCAGTTTAGATAAGACACAGGCTTGTTCTTTAATCTTATTCATTACGATCTGTTTCTCTCTCTACAGTTACTTTTCCTGCTACATAGACGATGATAAATTCTGTTTTACACCAATGACAATAGAGCGGAAAATGAACCATTACAGTGTTTTCATACACCTTAGCCCGCGTTCTTTTATGACATTTTGGGCAAAATAGCCATTCACCGCTTCTTCCCATTGTTGTTTCCTCCTGTCCGGCACAGTGCTGCGTCGTGCGTCTAACTGTCAATTATTCTTCCAACAGTACCGGGCAGCGTATTCCCGCAGACGCCTGCGCAGCCCAGGATCGTAGGTGCTGATGGTGATGGGGTCGCGACTCTGGTTGTAGAGCAGTACGGTTTCTTTTTCATACTTGGTAAGAGTATAGGACATGAGAGCCTCCTTTTCGTGATTTTGGCTTACACTGATGAAGGGTGATAAGGGTGTCGATATTGATCAAGGCACCTGCAATTTTGCGTTGTTCTGCCACACAAGGAATCTGGATTTCATATTGCAACATCTGATTGAGATTAAGCACTCTGTTACGACCTGCACCGCCTGGTGAGGCAAGCCATAAATGATGCCTAAACCTCTCGTCCAAAATGATGAATTTCAGGAATTGCGGATCTAATTCATCGGACAGTGAAAACTGCGGAAAACGGTGGGAAACCAGCTTTCCAGCGTCATTTTCGTCAGTTACAGCTACAGCGTGCTCCCATCCGAAAGTAATGTTTACGATGAACTTGTTTGCAGCCACTCTGTGCATCTGTGCGGTCTGTAATTCGTGACCCGCTGGCACATAGCTGTGAAATGTTCCTTTGGCATGGCTGCGAATACCAAGTCGCTCATATCCTTCATGTGGAATATCAACCGGATCAGTGTAGCTGGAGAACACTTCGGATAACTTACGCTGTTCCCAAGCACATGTGTTTCCGGTTGATTTTCTCAATATGATCTTGATAAAACATTGACAACATGATATGATGTTCTTGTCGCTGTAACAGAACGTAAGCAGGAGGAGGATCCATGTCCCGCTCATACAATAAACTCTGGCATATTTTGATTGATAGAAACATGACGAAGACGCAGCTCAGAGAGGCTGCCAATATCACAACAAACGCCATGGCCAATCTCGGCAAGAATGAATCAGTTCCAGTAGAGACGCTCGAA
>CACWLP010000020.1 GCA_902761755.1 uncultured Eubacteriales bacterium
TATGACCGCTCCTCGGACCGGCAAAGCCGGTCCTGCGGATTTAAAATCGAAGGACTGCGGCCCTTCGATGCATCCCAGGGGTATTTTGTCGACAGTCTGTGGCCGGGAGCTTTCGCTCCCGGCCGTTGGCTTTTATTTAACTGTGGTTTCCTGGGGCTGAGTCTCGTTCAGGCTCAGCACCGGCAGCGCCTCCGCCGCGCCGCCGCTGACGTAGGTGGGCAGCTGGCCGTTCCAGGTGTTCACCTGGGTGAAATTGATCAGCTCGGGGGTCAGGGACTGGGCGATCTGCCGGTTGGCATCGGCCTCGGCTTCCGCCTTGGTGCGGATGGAGTAGGCCGCGGCGTCCGCGTCGATCTTCACCACGTTGGCCTTCGCCTCGGCGTCGATCTTCTGGCGCTCGGCCTGCTGCTGGGTTTCCATGGTCTTCTGCTCCTGCTCGATCTCGGCCTGCAGCTTCCGCTGGGCGGCCACCTGCTTGGCTTCTACCGCGTCGGTGAAGGCGTCGGTGAAATCCAGGTTCTCGATGGAGACGGAAATGATGTTGATCCCGTAGTGCTTCATTTCGCTCACCAGGTTATTCCGGATCTGGACAGACAGCTGCTCCCGGGCGCTGACCAGGTTTTCCGCGGTGTACTTGGAAAAGACGGCCTTGGTGCTTTCCAGCATCCGGGGATACACCAGCTTGTTGAAATAATCCGTGCCCACTTCCTTGAACAGGGTCATGGCGGTGGTCTTGTCGATGGCGTAGTTGATGGAGCCGATGATGTCCACCTGCTGAATGTCGCTGGAGAAGGCCTGGGTGGAGAAGGGGGTCTTCTGCTCCCGGTTGTCCATGAGAATGATCTCCTGGAAGGGGCTCTTGAAGTGGAAGCCGGCCTCCAGGGTGTAATCCTCCACCTTGCCGAAGGTGGTGATGATGGCGGTGTTTCCGGTGGGCACCTGCACGGTACACAGGGAGAACAGGATGATCGCCAGCACGATCAGCACGCCCGCCAGGATCAGGCCCTTGGAGGGCTTGAACGCTTTTTTAGCCGTATTGCTGTTCATGTTCACGCCGTTCATTGCTTCTTCCTCGCTTTCGTTTTCTTGGGAACGGGATCAGTATAGCACACCCGGCCCGCCGGGAAAAGAGGGCGCTTCCCAAATATACAGTTTTTCGCTTGAATTGTCAGCCCCGGTGGTTTTCCTGTTGCGCAAACCGGCGAATGGGTGTAAAGTAAGGATGGAAAAAATCAAAACGTCACCAAAGGAGAACGATCCGGCCATGGCAGACGAAAAAAATCCCTTTCCCTGGCTTGCGCAGCTGCCGCCCATCCCCCTCTGGCAGGGCGAGGCCCCCTATGCCGCCGACAGCCCCGATCAGGCCCCGCCCTCCCTGCGCCCCTTCCCGGCGGAGAACGCCCGGGGGGCCGTGGTGGTGGTGCCCGGCGGCGGATATTATATGAAGGCGGACCATGAAGGCGTGCCCATCGCGGTGCTGCTCAACAGCCAGGGCATCAGCGCCTATGTGCTGGATTACCGGGTGCACCCCTGCCACCCCTTAGCGCCGCTTTGCGACGCCCGGCGCGCGATCCGGCTGGTGCGGTCCCTGGGGTATGAAAAGGTGGCCATCCTGGGCTTTTCCGCGGGAGGGCACCTGTGCTGCTCCGCCGCCACCCATTTTGACGGCGGAAAGCCGGAGGATCCCGACCCGGTGGAGCGCTTTTCCTGCCGCCCGGACGCCTTCATTCCCTGCTATTCCGTGGTCACCTTCCGGGAGCCCTTCACCCACCTGAGCTCCCGCCAGGGGCTGCTGAGAGAGGAATGGGAAAAGGAAGAATGGCTGCATTTCTTCTCCGCCGAGGAGAACGTCGCCGCCGATACGCCCCCGGCCTTTCTCTGGCACACGGCGGAGGACGGGACCGTGCCGGTGCAGAACAGCCTGCTCCTGGCCCGGGCCCTGGCGGATCATCAGGTGCCCTTTGAAATGCATGTGTATCCCGCGGGCGGCCACGGCATGGGCCTGGCCTCCATGTGCGCGCCGGCCGCCCAGTGGGGCGCTGAAATGTGCCGGTGGCTGCTGGAAAAGGGGTGGGGCGCATGATGCAGAAAACGGACCCCGCTGCCCAGGCAAAGCGCTTTTCCGCGGCCTGGTGGAAGGAAATCGGCCTGCTGAACCTGGGCACGCTGCTCATGGCCGTGGGCGTGTATTTCTTCAAATTCCCCAATCATTTCACCACCGGCGGCGTCAGCGGCATTTCCATCCTGCTGGCCCCCTACCTGACCGGCATTTCCACCGCCATGCTGAACCTGATCCTCAACGCGGCGCTGCTGGCGGTGGCGCTGCTGTTCCTGGGCCGGGATTTCGGCCTGCGCACGGCGTACTCCAGCCTGGTGTTCTCCCTGCTGACGCTCCTTTTTGAAAAGATCCTCCCTTTGGACGCGCCCATGACCGGCCAGCCGCTGCTGGAATTGATGTTCGCCGTGGGGATCCCGGCGGTGGGCTCCGCCATCCTGTTCCACGTCAGCGCCTCCTCCGGGGGCACGGACATCATCGCCATGCTGATGAAGAAGTTTTCCCATATGAACATCGGCCTGGCCCTGGTGCTGGCCGACCTGGCGGTGGCCGTGAGCGCGTGCTTCGTATTCGGGATGGAAACGGGGCTGTTCTCCCTCTTCGGGCTGTTCATCAAATCCATCCTGGTGGACGAGGTGATGGATAACCTGCGCACCTACAAGGTGTTCCAGATCATCACCGACGACCCCGATCCCATCTGCGACTACATCATGAACCGCCTGCACCACAGCGCCACCGTCACCGAAGGCAAGGGCGCCTTTTCCCACAGGCCCCATACCATCCTCATGACCGTGGTGAACCGTTCCCAGGCCATCCGGCTGCAGATGTTCGTCCGCTCCACCGACCCTCATTCCTTCATCACCATCACCTCCTCCAGCGAGATCATCGGCAAGGGCTTCCGGGGCATGAGCGAATAACGCTTTTCTGCTTTCTCCCGGCGGCGCAAAGAAAGAATCTGCACAGCAAAAAAACGGCTCCGTCCTGCATGCGGCACGGACGGAGCCGGTTTTTTCCTGTTTGCGCTCAATTCGCCTTTACGGAATCCACGCTCACCGGGAAGGTAAAGTACGTGTCGGCATAAGGCTCGTTTTCCAGGGTAAAATGCCACCATTCCTCCGCCAGCGGCTTAAAGCCGTGGCGGATCATGGCTTCCCGCAGGATCATGCGGTTCCGGTACTGTTCCTCCGTGATCCCCTGATAATCCGGATGGCTCAGCTCCCCGAAATAATCGAAGGTGCCGCCCATGTCCACTTCCTTTTCCGCGGTCATGTCAAACAGCGTCAGGTCCACCGTGCTGCCCCGGCTGTGGCCGGAATGCTCGGCAATGTAGCCCAGGGGGAACAGCACGTCCTTCTCCAATTCCGGATAGAAATACGGCTTCATGCGCACGTCCTCAAAATCCAGGGCCCAGCGCATGAAATGGGACACCGCCTTCTGGGGCCGGTACGCATCGAAGATCTTCAGCCGGTACCCCTGGGCGATCACGTCGTCGCTGACGGCCTTCAGGGCCTCCGCCGCTTCCCGGGTCAGCAGCGCCACGGGCTGCTCATAGCCGTCGATCCTGTCGCCCACGAAATTGTATGTGGAATAGTAGCGGATCTCCAGGATCGCATCCGGCACCGCATCCGTCAGCAGCACGAAATCCGAGGCGTCGTCCGAGAGCTTCACGCCGTCCTCCTGTTCGTTCTGCGGTGCGTCTTCCGCTTTCGCCGCTTCCTCGCCCAGCGCCGATACGCACATCCAGCACAGGCACAGCGCCAGCAATCCGGCCAGCAGTTTTTTCATTTTTTCTTCCTCCTTGCCCATGATCGGCAGATATGCTGCAGCCGGGAAAGCCTGATCCCCGGCTTTTTGACAGCGCGTCAGTATCCCGGCACGTTTTCAAAGAAATCGTTCTGGTTTACGTCCTCGCCCACGGCGGAGTACGCCAGGCCGAAGCGGTAGCAGCTGTACTTGCTTTCCCGGGGCTCCACCTTGAAATACTCGAACTTGCCGGTGTCCGCGTTCTTCTGCCCGGATTCGTGCTGGGATACGTGCATGCCGTAGGCGATTTCCGCCATCTCATAGCCCGTTTTCCCGCCGAAGTAATCCATGGGCTTATCCCAATCCATTTCGATGGGATTGTCCCTGTACAGATGCAGATACAGCTTCTTCGCCTGCCAGACGCCGTATTCCTCCGCGCTTTCGGGGAAAACCGCGCTGTCCGCCGCCCGGGTGATGCAGTTGAGCAGGGAATCGGCGCAGACGCGATGGGCGCCGTGGCCGTATTCGCCGTCCACGTCGTGGCTCACCACCACCTCCGGCTTATACCGGCGCAGCAGCGTCACCACCCATCGGTCGATATTGGCTTTGCCCCATTCGGCGTAGGCGGTGCTCAGCTGCCTGGAATACTTGTCCCAGAACCCGCCGAACACCGGGTAGGTCCTGACGCCCATTTCCCACAGGCCGTTGAGCAGCTCGCTGCGGCGCATTTCCGTGGATTTGGAATTGGTGCCGCAGGTCAGGTACGCCACCACCACCTGCATCTGCCTTTCCCCGGCGTAGTATGGGATGGTGCCGCCGAAAAAGAGGATCTCATCGTCGGGATGGCCGGTGAGCACCAGCAGGTCCGCCTTCTCCGGGGCGGGCTGCCATTGCTGCACCCAGCCGGGCACCTCCCCTTCCCCGAAGGCGAAAAACTCGGTGATGTTGAAAATGATGGACTTCTCCACCTGGGGCTTGATGCGGATGGTCTTTTCCCCATCCGGCAGGGGCGCGTATTCATGGGCGTACGCCCCCGGGCTTTCATACACCGTCACCCATTGCCCGCCGTGCCTGGCCTGGATCTCCCAGGGATACAGCTTGGTGCCGAAGCAGACGTACACGCCGTACATGGGCGTAGGCGACTCCACCTCCACCCACGGGTTCCGCGCCGGTTCGGTAATATTGGGCGTGGCCCAGTCCCGGTCGGTCATGCGCTCCACCTTGAAGGCCCTGGGGCTGATGGTAAAGGTGCACTGCGCGGTGATTTCCTGCGCCTCCTCCCCGTAAGCGGGAACGGAAAGCAGCAGGGCCGTGAGCGCAAAGACGAGCAGCCAGCGGTATTTCATTCTTTGATCCTCCGAAAAGCGATTCCCTGAAAAAAGCCTGCCGCGCCGGATGGGCGCAGCAGGCGTAAACCATTTTTCTTATTCGGCGTCGGCAGGCGCTTCCTCGGCGGGAGCAGCCTCTTCCACAGGCGCTTCCTCAACGGGAGCTTCCTCAGCGGGGGCTTCCGCATAGGCGCCGGCAGCGGCCATGGCTTCCTTGATGCTCAGGCTGATGCGCTTGGCCTCGGGATCCACCGCCAGCACCTTCACCAGCACGGGCTGGCCCACCTGCAGCACGTCTTCCACCTTCTCGATCCGGGTGGGGGCGCACTGGGAAATATGCACCAGGCCGTCCACGCCGGGCTCCAGCTCGATGAACGCGCCGAAGGGACGGATGCGCACCACATTGCGCTCCAGCACGGTGCCGACGGGGTACTTTTCTTCGATGTTGTCCCAGGGCTTGGGCTGCAGCTGCTTGTAACCCAGCTGGATGCGTTCCCGCTCCCGATCCAGGGACAGGATCTTCACTTCCACTTCCTGGTTGATGCTCAGCACGTCGCTGGGATGGCCCACGCGGCTCCAGGCCATATCGGTGATATGGATCAGGCCGTCCACGCCGCCCAGGTCCACAAACGCGCCGAAATCGGCGAACCGGCGCACGATGCCCTTCACCACGGCGCCTTCTTCCAGGCGATCCCACGCGGCGGCCTTCTTGGCGGCGGATTCTTCGGCGATGACCTGCTTGCGGCTGGCCACGATGCGCTTCTTCTGCTTATCCACGTCGATGATCTTCAGCTTCATGTTCTGGCCCACGAACTGATCGATCTTTTCCACGTAGCGGGGCGCCAGCTGGGACGCGGGCACGAAGGCGCGGATGCCGCCCTCCACCTGAGCCAGCAGGCCGCCCTTGACGGCTTCCTTGCCCACGGCGTCCACATATTCGTTGTTCTCATACTTTTCCATCAGCGCATCCCACACCTTGCGGTTGACGATGTTGCGCTGGGAAAGCAGGACGTTGCCTTCGCCGTCGTTGACCTTGACGACCTCGACCTCGATTTCGTCACCGAGCTTCACGTCCTTTTCCACCATGTCGGAGCGCTTGATCAGCCCATCGGACTTGTAGCCGATGTTGACGCACACTTCGTCATCGGAGATCTGCACCACGGTGCCGGTGACGGTCTGGCCCGGGCGGATGCGAACCACGGTCTTTTCAATGTCCTCCATGGTCAGGGCCTGGCTGTCGCCGGCTTCCTGGGGCTCCGCAGCGGCGGGGGCTTCCTGCACTTCCGGGGTTTCCGGGGCGGCGGGAGCTTCCTGCTCAGCGGGGGCATTGGTGACGGGTTCCTGGGGTTCCTGGTCGATGTGTTCCATGTCGTTCATGCGTGTGACAACCTCCTTAAATGACCAATCCGGTGTGGATGCGCCGGCGGCTATTCCTATGTGATGTTTGTGGATATTTGCAAAGTGCGGCGGAATTTCCTCCGCACGTTCCACCAGAATCGTCCGCGGGCAGATCGCCCGGCAGATCTCATACAGCTTGCGGGTGTTGGCGCTGTTTTTTCCGCCCACCACCACCATGGCGTCCATTTCCCGGGCCAGCTCCCGGGCCTCCGTCTGGCGGTTGCGGGTGGCGGGGCAGATGGTGCACCGGACGCTGAGGCGCGGGATCTTTTCCCGCAGGATCTGCGTGATGCGCTCCCAGGCTTCCATGGAAAACGTGGTCTGGGATACGGCCAGGGCCTCCTCCATGGGCGGCAGCGCCGCGGCCTCTTCCTCCGTGCCCACGATGTGGCACTCCCCGGGGCACCAGCCCGCCGTGCCCTGCACCTCGGGATGCTCCGGCTCTCCCACCAGGATCACCGGCACGCCCTTTTCGCCGCTTTCCCGGACGATCCGGTGCAGCGCCCGGACCGACGCGCAGGTGCAGTCCCGGACGATCAGGCCCCTTTCGCGGCACTTTGTTTCCACCTCCGGGGCCACCCCGTGGCTCCGCAGAAGGATCATGGCGCCGCTTTCCGCGTCCTCCAGCCGGTCGATGGGGATCACGCCTTCCCGGCGCAGCGCCTCCACCGCCTCGGGATTATGGATCACCGCGCCCAGGGAATAACACCTGAGCCCTTTCTCCCGGGCTTCCCCCGCCGCGGCGTGGGCTTCCTCCACGGCCTTGCGCACTCCGGCGCAATACCCGGCGTACCGCGCGATCTTACACGGCACCGGAACACCACCCCACAATACGAGCGAATATAATAGGCTTCGCCGTATATCCTGTTTTTCCTGCCGGTGTGAAAAAAATATTTAAATTTTTTTGCAGGAATTTACAGATCCGCTTTTTTCCGGCCGTCCGCACGAAAAAAGGGGATGTTGCGTAAAGCCAATCTGCAACTTCCTCTTTGTTTACAGGGATATTGGTTCTCATAAAAAAATGAGCAACAGCGAATACCGGGAAATCGAAGAACCCCGGGGTGGTTTGGAGGGGCCGCAGCCCCTCCAAGTGTAATCCGCAGCAGCGACCTGTGCGCTGCGAGGAGCATTTGGAGTCCCGCAGGGACGAGAGGAAAAGGCGTTTCTGTCGATCAAATGGAGGATCCATTTGATCGAAGGGGCTGTGCAACAGCCCCTTGTTTCAGGCTCGCGTCATGCGGATTTCGCTTTGGGCTCCATCCCGGCGCGCAGCATGCCGGTCAGGCCGCCCGCCGCCGCGCCCATTCCCAGATCCAGGGCGTAGGCCAACGGCTCGAACCGCTGGCCGGACAGCAGCGCGTACAGCAGCACGCCCAGGCCCATGTACGCCAGGCCCACGCCGATCCCCCGGCGGGGCCCCGCGCTCTCTCCCCGGGGCACCGCCGCGCAGGCGCCCGCCGCCACGGCCCCGGCTTTGATCAGCTGATTGACGATGCGCACGAAGCGATCCTCCATATCGGTGAGGGCGATGACCACCGCAAACAGGCAAACCGCCGCCGCCGTCACCGCCACCGCCGTCAGGACCCCCCGGGCCAGGGCCGTCCTTCCTTTGTCCGCGCTTTTTTTCCGTCTGCGCGCCGTATACTGCGTCATGCTTTACGCCTCCCGCCGTTTTTTCTATGGATATGCGGCGGGCGGCGCCTTCATGCGTTCAAAAGCTCCCGGGCCCGGGCGAGCAGCGCGTCCCGTTCGTTGGGCGTTTCCCCGCGCACCACCTGCAAAAGCAGCCGGTCCAGCATTTGTCCGATCCCAGGGCCCCTGAGCCCCAGGGCGGAAAGATCCCGTCCGTTCACCGCCAGGTCCCGCAGGGAATGGCAGGCGTGCTCCCGGAGCAGTTCCCGCCGCCTTTCCTCCGCCAGCGCGGCGTCCCGCCCGGCGGCGTCCGGGTCCTCCCCGGCGGCGATCCTGTCCGCCCGTTGCAGGGCGATCAGGCTTTCCAGGCACTCCGAGCCCACCCGCGCCAGCATTTCCCATGCGTTCCCGGGCGTCACCCGGACGGGGGCGTTCGCAACCAGCGCCGCCGTGCGCTCTTGCAGGCTGTTGGACAGTTTCAGCTCCTTCATGGCAGCCCGGGCCGCGTCCCTGCCCAGGTCCATGAGCAGCGCCGCCCAGCGCGCCGCTTCCTCCCCGGGCGACGCGTCCACCCGGCAGCAGGCGCGGGTCCAGGCCGGGCCCTGCGTCAGCTCCGTCAGGCCCGGGACCGCCGCGGCGATCACCTCCGGATAGCCCGCCAGCACCTGCCCGGCATCCTTCCCCAGCAGCAGCCCGCCCATTTCCGCGGCGATGCGCTCCCGGCTGATCGCTTTGAGCTGATCCCGGCGAACCCGGACGGCCCGGGCCGTCTTTTCCTCGATGGGAAACCCCAGCCGCGCGGAAAAGCGCAGCGCCCGCAGGATGCGCAGCCCGTCCTCCGAAAAGCGCGCTTCCGCCTCGCCCACGCACCGGATGATGCCCCGTCGGCAGTCCTCTTGACCCCCGAAGGGATCCACGATGCCCCGAAGAGGGGAATACGCCATGGCGTTGACGGTGAAATCCCGGCGGGAAAGATCCTCCTCGACCCGGTCGGTAAAGCGCACGGAATCGGGGTGGCGGCCGTCGGAATACGCGCCGTCCACCCGGAAAGTGGTGATCTCCAGGGGCATGCCGGATAGAATCACCGTCAGCGTGCCGTGCTGCACGCCGGTTTCGACGGTTCTTTCCGCCCGGAATACCCGCTGCATATCCGCCGGGGAAGCCGCGGTGCAGATGTCGTAATCGTGGGGCGCCGCGCCCAGCACCCAATCCCGCACGCAGCCGCCCACCGCATAAGAAGCGAACCCCGCTTCCTCCAGCATCTCCAGCGCCCGGGCGACGGGCTGCGGCAGCTCAAAACGCATAGAAAATTCCTCCTCGCCCCCATCTTAATCGTTCCCGTTTGCCTTGTCAATCCTTTGGTTTCATGGTAGAATAATTGCTGAAGGATTCAATGTTTATCCGTATGCGGAGGGATTGCCATGGAGCCGCTGGAAGCCGTCGTCGCCGCCCGGGCCCTGCTGGCCGGAAAAACGCCCCTGAAAAAGGACTGCGGGCGTTCCTGCGGCGCGGCCTGCTGCCAGAGCGACGAGGACGGCCAGGGGGGCATGCTGCTCTTCCCCGGGGAGGACGCGCTGTACGATCCTCTGCCCGAAGGCTTCCGCATCGAACGGAACGACCAGGTGCTCCCCGGGGCGAAGCTGCTGATCTGCCAAGGGGATTGCAGCCGGGATGCGCGGCCCCTGGCCTGCCGGCTGTTCCCGCTGCTGCCTACCCGGGACGGCCCCGTGCCGGATCAAAGGGCTTGGGCGGTGTGCCCGCTGATGCGCTTCGGGCTGCGGGGCATGGACCCGGCGTTCGTTCAGGCGGTCCGGGAAGCAGGAGAGATCCTCTACGCCTGCCCGGAGCACGCGCGGTATCTGGACGCGCAGCACGCGTTCAACGCGCTGCTCACGCAGTGGTAAAAGAAAGGAGATACGTCATGCGCTGGGTACAAACGGTGTGCTGCCGGGAGATCCACGGGGACGGAAAAAGCGGCGAGATCCTGGTCCGGGACGCCCGGGGGGATTTTTCGCCCTGGCACGGCCAGGCCGCCTGCGTGTACATGGACCCGCCCTTTATGACGGGCGAGGATTTTTATCTGCACATGCGGGTGGGCGAAGCGGGCTGGGAAACCGGCAAGGACGCCCTGGCGCTGCCCGCCTACCGGGATAAGTACGAAAGCCGGGAGGCTTACCTGGCCATGCTCCGGGACGCGGTGGAGAACGCCAGGGCGCTGCTCCGGGAGGACGGCTCCATGTTCCTGCATCTGGACAGCCGCGCCGCCGCCCACGCCCGCCTCCTGTGCGACGGGATCTTCGGCGAAAGCAATTTCGTCAACGAGATCATCTGGGCCTACCAGTCCGGCGGCCGCAGCATGAAGCGCTTTTCCCGCAAGCACGACGTGATCCTCTTTTACCGCAAATCCCGCCGCCAGTATTTCGATATCACTTCCGTGCCCCTGCCCCGCAGCGAAAACCGGCAGAACCACATGCGCAAATGCGTGGACGAGGACGGGCGCACCTACCGCACCATCCAGTCCGGCGGCAAGACCTATACCTATTACGACGACGATCCGGTGTATCCCGGCGACGTGTGGGCGGACGTGAGCCACCTGCAGCAGAAGGATCCCCAGCGCACCGGCTACGACACCCAGAAGCCCCAGGCGCTGCTCAGCCGCATCATCCGCTGCGCCTCCCGCCCGGGGGACCTGGCTGCGGATCTGTTTTCCGGCAGCGGCACCACGGCGGTGACCGCGGCCCTGGAGGGACGGCGGTTCCTGGCGTCCGATCTGTGCCCGCTGTCCCTCGCCGTCGCCCGCAAGCGATTGCTGGACACCGCCATGACCGTATCGGCGCCCACGCTGGAAACCCCCGCCTTCCTCAGCGCCCAGATCATCCCCGGCATCGCCTATCACGACGTACGGCTGCTGGATTACGCCCCGGAAACGGGCGCCGTACAGGGCCTGGACGCGGTGGATCAATGGTCCGTGGGGTTCCTCCGGGACGGCGTTTTCTACGCCCAGGCCAACGCCGCCCGGCGCAAGCAGACCCCGGCGCTGCCCTCCCTGCTGCAGCTGCCTCAGCTGCGGGGCACCCCCGCCATCCTGATTTCGGACGTGTACGGCGAACGCCGCCTGTGGCGGCTTGAGGAGGACGAGAAATGAAAAAGAATCCCTGGCTGAAGCGGCTGCTGCTGGTGCTGGCAGCGCTGGCGCTCATTTTTGCGGTGCGGGAGGCGGCGCCCCGGTTCCTGGGCGCGCCCCTGTCCCCCGCCGCCAATGCCCAGGCGGAGCAAAAGCCCTTCCAGACCCTGAAAAAAGGCGGCTCCGGGGCGGAGGTGCGCAAAGCCCAGGAAGCCCTCAAATCCCTGGGCTATTACGGCGGCCGCACGGACGGCAATTTCAGCCGCGCCTTTGAGGAGGCCGTCATTGCCTTCCAGAAGGATTTCGGCCTGACGCCGGACGGGAAGATCGACGAGGAAACCTATCTGTTCCTCCTTTCCGAGCTGCCCGCCGCCTCCCCGTCCCCCGCGCCGTCCCCCGCGGAAAAGAAGCCCACCGCCGCGCCGGGCAGGCCCACGGCGGCCCCCGCGCCGTCCCCCGCGCCCACGGAGGAACCCTTCGTCGTTCAGTACGAGGATTATTCCGACAAGGACCACGTGGCCGCGTACCTCCATCTGTTCGGCGAGCTGCCCCCCAATTACATCACCAAGAAGGAAGCCACGGAGCTGGGCTGGGTGAACAGCTGGGGCAACCTGTGGAAGGTGGCCCCGGAAATGAGCATCGGCGGCGATTACTTCGGCAACTATGAAGGCCAGCTGCCCACGGCCCGGGGCCGGAAATACTACGAATGCGATATCGATTACGACCCCCTGGAAAACGGCGGCCGGCGCAACGGCAAGCGCATCATCTACAGCAACGACGGGCTGATTTTCTACACCGAAGATCACTATAACACCTTTGAGGAGATCACGTTCCAATGAAAAGAGTACAGCTTTCCGCCGCCCGGTGGCTCTCCGCTGCCCAGGCCCACGGGGCCCTTGCCGCCGCGCTGGATTTCCCGGAATACTACGGGAAGAACCTGGACGCCCTGCACGACTGCCTCACCGACCTGAACGATACCCAGCTGGTGATCGAGGACTGCGCCGCGGCCGCCCGGCAGATCGAGAACTGGGGCGGTTTCCTCAGCGTATTTTTCGATTCCGCCGCGGAAAACCCCCGGCTGCAGATCCGGCTGCTGCCCGGCAACGGAGATTACGGGGACTGACGAAAAGAGGTAAACCATGGCCCAGACCAGAATGAAGCTCCGGGATCTGCTCCGGCGCTTTCTGCCTTATTACGGAAAATACAAAAAAGAGATCGCCTTCGATCTGTGCTGCGCGCTGCTGACCACGGGATGCGAGATCATTTTCCCCCTGATCGTCCGCGCCATCACCAATCAGGCGGTAAAGGATTACACTGCCATCACCGCCGATTGGGTGCTGAAGCTGGGGGCGCTGTATCTGCTCCTTAGGATCATCGACACCGCGGCCAACCATTTCATGCAGTACTGGGGCCACATCACCGGCGCCAAGCTGGAAACGGACATGCGCACGGACCTGTTCAACCACCTGCAGCAGCTGTCCTTCTCCTATTACAACGAAACCAAGGTGGGCCAGATCATGGCCCGCATCACCTCGGACCTGTTCGATGTCACCGAATTCGCCCATCACTGCCCGGAGGAGATCCTGATCTCCTCCGTCAAGATCACGGCGTCCTTCATCATCCTGTGCGGCATGAACGCGCAGCTGACGCTGATGATCTTCGTGCTGCTGCCCTTCATGCTGGTGGGCACCCGCTATTTCCGCCGCAAGATGCGCGCCGCCTTCAAGGACGCGCGGCACCAGGTGGGCGAGATCAACGCCCAGGTGGAGGACAGCCTGCTGGGCGTGCGGGTGGTGCGCTCCTTCGCCAACGAGGACCTGGAGATCGAAAAATTCGGCGAGGGGAACAGAAAGTTTTTCGGTTTCAAGAAGAAGCAATACCGCTACATGGCCGGGTTCAACACGGTGACCCGGCTGTTCGACGGGCTGATGTACATCACGGTGGTGGTGATGGGCGCGCTGTTCCTCAAGGACGGCAGGATCGGCGTGGGGGAATACACGGCGTACCTGCTCTATATTTCCACCCTCCTCACCTCCATCCGCCGCATCGTGGATTTCTCCGAGCAGTTCGAGCGCGGCATGACGGGCATCGAGCGCTTCTGCGAGGTCATGGACGCCCCGGTGGAGATCAGGGACAATCCCGGCGCGAAGGACATCGGGGAGGTCCGGGGCGAGGTGTGCTTTGAAAAGGTGGGCTTCCATTATTCCGACGACCCCGCCCACGAGGTGCTCTCCCAGGTGGACATGCGCATCCTGCCGGGCCAGAACGTGGCGCTGGTGGGTCCCAGCGGCGCGGGGAAAACCACCCTGTGCAACCTGATCCCCCGGTTTTACGACGTGACCTCCGGCCGCATCACCATCGACGGCCGGGACATCCAGGGGATCACCCTGCATTCCCTCCGCAACGCCATCGGCATGGTGCAGCAGGAGGTGTACCTCTTCTCCGGCACCGTGCGGGAGAATATTTCCTACGGCAAGCCCGGCGCTACCGACGAAGAGATCGTCCTGGCCGCCAAACGCGCCGGGGCCCACGAATTCGTATCGAAGCTGCCCAACGGCTACGATACCTACATCGGTGAGCGGGGCGTGAAGCTCTCCGGCGGGCAGAAGCAGCGGCTGTCCATCGCCCGGGTGTTCCTGAAGAACCCGCCCATCCTGATCCTGGACGAGGCCACCAGCTCCCTGGACAACGAAAGCGAGCTGCTGGTGCAGAAATCCCTGGAGGAGCTGGCCAAGGGCCGCACCACCTTCACCATCGCCCACCGGCTCACCACCATCCGCAATGCCGACGTGATCTGGGTGCTGACGGAAAAGGGCATCGAGGAAATGGGCACCCACGAAGAGTTGATGAAAAAGGGCGGCATCTATTATTCCCTGTACAGCCTGTACGCCGGGAAGGGCAGCGCGGACTGAACGGCGGCATAAGAAAAACGGCAGCCGGGAGAAGGCTTCTCCCTCGCTGCCGCTTCTTTTATTTCGTATAAATTTCCGTTTCTGTAATGACCGCGTCCATCTCCACGTCCGTTTCGTCCATGGGAATGCCGTCGGTCAGCAGTTTTTCAAAGCACAGGCAGATTTTTTTCGCCCGCGTCTCCGGCAGAAACGCGTCGTAATACCCGCCGCCGTGGCCCAGGCGGCTCCCATCCCGTCCCGCCGCCACGCAGGGGATCAGCGCCAGGTCGATCTCCTCCGGCGGCACGGCTTCCGCCTCCGGCCCCGGGGCGGGGATGCCCAGGCGGCCGGGGAGGAGTTCCGCCCGGCTGCGGATCGCCGCCGCCTCCATCTGGGGCGGTTTTTCACACCGGGGCACGCAGACGCGCTTTCCATCCGCCAGCGCCCGGCTGATGAGGGCGGCCGTATCCGGCTCCAAGGGCATGCTGACAAACAAAAACACCGTGCGGGCCTGCCGGTATGCTTCCAGCGCCAGCACCCGGTCCCGGATGGCCGCGCTGTTTTCCGCCCGCTCCCGGGCGGTCATGCCCTCCGCGATCTTTCGGGCGCGAAGGCGCAGCGCTTCCTTTTCCGTCACGCGCCGAAATCCCCGTTCACGAATTCCTTGAGGATTTCAAGCGCCCCGTCCATATCCCGCATGTCGATGACCTCGCAGGCGGAATGGACGTAGCGGCAGGGGATGGACAGCGTCCCCGCCGGCACGCCGCCCCGGGAATGCTGGATGGCCGCCCCGTCGGTGCCGCCGAAGGGCAGGATCTCGCGCTGATACGGCACGCCCGCCTTTTCCGCCGCGGCGATCAGGGCGTCCCGGACGCAGGGGGTGGCGATCATGGACCGGTCCATGAATTTAACGGCCGCGCCCTCCCCCAGCTTTACCGCGGGCAGCTTCACCTCCGGGGTGTCCCCCCAGGCGGTGACGTCGATGCCCACGCCCAGATCCGGCGCGATCCGGAAAGCGGCGGCGGCGGCGCCCCGGGTGCCCACCTCCTCCTGAACGGAGAACACGGCGGCGATATTGTTCCGGGGCGTCCCGATCTGCATTATCAGTTCCGCCAGCAGCGCGCAGGCGCAGCGGTCGTCCATGGCGGGGGCGGCGATGCGGTGCTCGCCCAGGGGGATGATCTCCGGCGCGAACACGCAGGCGTCCCCCAGGTTCACCATGGTCAACGCTTCTGCCTTGTCCTTCGCCCCGATGTCCACGAACAGGTGCTGCATCCCGGCGGTCTCGCCTTTGGTGGGCTGGCACACGGCCACGCCGTGGACGCCGCTGCCGAACACCACATGGCGGCAGCGCATGCTGTCCAACGACACGCCGCCGACGGGCGTGACCCTCAGATACCCTTCGTCCTCGATGTCCGTCACCACCAAGCCGATATGGTCCATGTGGGCGGAGAACATGATGGTTTTCCCGTTTTCCCGGCCTTTCTTTTCCACGATCAGGTTGCCCATCACATCGGTGCGGATGCTGTCCACGTGCTCCCGGAGCATGGCCGTGAGCACGTCCGCCACCCGGGTCTCCTGGCCCGAGGGGCCGTACACGCAAAGCACTGTTTTCAACGTATCCAATAACATATCTCTTTTCCTCCTGTCGTTTCACGCGTTTTCCGCGTACGCCCGCGCCAAAGCAAGCTGGGCTTCGATATCGCTGAGCTTCGCCACGGAGCTGGGCCCGTGAATGTAGCGGCAGGGCACAGACAGCACGCAGGTCCGTACCCCTTCCCGGCTGCGCTGATACGCCCCGGCGTCGTTGCCGCCGGTGGCCCCGCGCTTCACCTGATGGGCAACGCCCTTTTTCTCTGCCAGGTCCATCAGCTCCCGGTATAATTCCCCGTTGGCGATGGACGCCCGGTCCATGAAGGAAACGGCGACGCCCTTCCCCGGCTCGCATACGGTGCGGGTTTTGTCCGCGTCGCCCATGTCCCCGGCGGTGGTGCCCTCCAGCACGATCACCGTATCGGCCTGCGTCTCAAAGGCCGCGCCCGTGGCGCCCCGCAATCCCACTTCCTCCTGGGTGACGAAGGCGCAGGTCACGTCCGCGTCGTATTCGTTTTCCAGGAGCCTGAGCAGGTTCCAGCAGCCCACCCGGTCGTCCAGGGCTTTGGAGACCACGCAGCCGTCGCCGAATTCCTGATAGCCGGTATCAAAGTACGCGTAGCTGCCCGGCGGGCAGTCCGCAAGCGCTTCCTCCTTCGTTTTGGCCCCGATGTCGATGTAGAGATTTTCATAGTCCAATACGCGCTTGCGGTCCTCGGGGCTCTGCAGGTGGATGGCCAGGGCGCCGATGACGCCCTTTACGTTCTTGTCCCCCACCGTCACGTATTTGCTCACCGTCACCCGGGGATCGACGCCCCCCACGGGCCGGAAAATGAGCAGCCCGTCGTCGGTGGCGTCCAGGATGATGAAGCCCACCTCGTCCATATGGGCGCTGAACAGGATGTGCCGCTTGCCCGTCCTGCCCTTTTTGAAGGCGATCACATTGCCCATCCGGTCGATCCGGACGCTGTCGCACAGGGGCCTGGCCGCTTCCATCACGGTCTTGCGCACCGCGCCTTCCCGGCCGGAAGCGCCGTTGAGTTCACACAGGGTTTTCAGGTCCATAATTCACCCTCCCAGCTTTCGTCGATCTGCGCCAGGTAATGGGCCAGCAGCCGCGCGCCTTCCTTGAGGGCGTGCATATCGAAGGTTTCCACGTTGGTGTGCATGTATTTGATCGGCAGGGACAAAAGCACCGTGGGCACCCCCGCCCGGGTGACGGACAGATCGTCCGCGTCGGTGGACGTATAGCGCGGGGTCACCTCGATCTGCAGCTCGATGCCGTTTTCCCTGGCCGTTTCCTCCAGCTTCTTCACCAGGAACGGATTGAGGAACGGCCCCTTGCTGGTGACCAGCGAGGTGATTTTGCTGGTGGAATTCCGGGGCGCGCCGGGGGTGTCCGCGTGGCATACGTCGAAGGCCACGCCCAGATCCGGCGCCACGGCGAAGCCGGCCACCGTCGCGCCGTAGCTGCCGATCTCCTCCTGGCAGGTGGCCACGAAATACAGATCCGCGGTGTGCTTCATGTCCTTGAGCCGCCGGGCCGCGTCCAGCATGATGGCCACGCAGCCCCGGTCGTCCACCGTTTTGGCGGCCACCCGGCCGTTTTTCATCTCCACCCAGCGGTATTCAAAGCACACCGTGTCCCCCACGCGCACCTTGCCCCGCACCTGCTCCGCGTCCATGCCCATGTCCACGAACAGGGTTTCCCAGGTATAGTTGTTCTTCCGGTCCGCTTCTTTCAGCAGATGCGGCGGCGTCGCCCCCACGACGCCCGGCAGGACGCCCTCCTTCGCGTACACCCGCACCCGCATGCCGGGCAGCACCCGGGGGTCCACGCCGCCCACGCTCTGCAGCCGGAGGGAGCCGTCCTTCTCGATCTTGCTCACCATCATGCCGATTTCGTCCAGGTGGGCGCAGATCATCACCTTGGGGCCGCTTCCCTTTTTGTGGGCGACCACGCAGTTCAGCGGCGTGATCTCCACTTCATCCGCATAGGGCGCGAACGCCCCGGCGATGTACTCCGCCGCGGCGCGTTCATTGCCCGTCACGCCGGGAACGGCCGTCACTTCCTTCAAAAAATCTTCCGTTTTCATGGGTGATATATTCCTCCCTTGGATGATCGCCTTCGATTATACAACACTCCGCCAAAAAAGTACAGCAAAAAAGGCGGGCCCGCCCTTTCAGGCAGCCCGCCCCGCAATCCAGTCAAAAAAGCCGGTTCACCAGCGCCACGCCCAGGATCAGCACGGCCACCCACAGGCAGGCCCAGTAATCCCTTTCTTCACACTTGAGCACCCGCAGCCGGGTGCGCCCCTCGCCGCCGTGATAGCACCGGGCCTCCATGGCCATGGCCAGGTCTCCCGCCCGGCGGAAGGCGCTGACGAACAGGGGCACCAGCAGCGGCACCATCGCCTTGGCCCGCTTGAACAGATTGCCGGATTCAAAGTCCGCCCCCCGGGCGGTCTGGGCCTTCATGATCTTGTCGGCCTCCTCCAGCAGCGTGGGGATGAAGCGCAGGGCGATGGTCATCATCATGGCCATCTCATGGGCGGGGAAACGGATCACCTTGAGGGGCGAAAGCAGCCTTTCCAGCCCGTCGGTGAGGGCGATGGGCGCGGTGGTCAGCGTCAGCAGGCTGGAAAACAGCACCAGCAGCACCAGCCGCAGGGAATACCGCACCGCCGTGATCACCGATTCCCGCTTGATCACCGCGAAGCCCAGATCCAGAAGGGGCGTTTCCCCGGGCAGGAAAAACAGGTTCATCACGAACGTCAATATCAGGATGAAGCGCAGGGGCTTCAAGCCCTTGATCATCAGCTTCACCGGCACCCGGGAAAGCCGCGCCGCCAGCGCCAGGAACACCATCACCGGCACCAGGGCCATCAGGTTCTGCGCCAGGAATACGGCCACGATGGCCGCGATCAGCAGCACGATCTTGACCCGGGGGTCCATCTTGTGCACTTCGCTGTCCACGGGGTAGTACTGGCCCAGGGTGATGTTATTGAACGCCATGGGCTTTCCCTCCCTTCCACAGGGCCAGCAGCGCGTCGTATGCCTGATCCTCCCGGAACATTTCCTCCGGGCAGGCCACGCCCTTTCCGCGCAGCAGCATCCCGATCCGGCACACGGAGGGCACGTCCAGCCCCATGCTTTCCAGGCGCTCGCCGTGGCGGAAAATTTCCTCCGGCGCGCCTTCCATGGCAATGGCGCCCTTTTCCATCACCACCGCCCGGTCGGCGAACCGGGCCACGTCGTCCATGGAATGGGAGATCATCACCACCGTGGTGCCCTGGCTGTGCAGATGGGAAATCAGCTGCAGCATGTCCTCCCGGCTCTGGGGGTCCAGCCCCGCGGCAGGCTCGTCCAGCACCAGCACCTCCGGCCGCATGGCGAGCACCCCCGCCATGGCCGCCCGGCGCATCTGCCCGCCGGACAGCTCAAACGGCGATTTTTCCGCGATGCCGGGATCCGTCAGGCCCACCCGTTCCAGGGCCTCCTCCACCCGTTCCTTGATTTCATTTTCCGCAAGCCCCAGGTTCCTGGGGCCGAAAGCCACGTCCTTGAATACCGTTTCCTCAAACAACTGGTGCTCCGGATACTGGAACACCAATCCCACCGCCCGGCGCAGCTCCTTTTTGCTGAAGCCCTTTTCGTGAATGTCCTTCCCGTCCAGGAGCACCCGGCCCTCCGTGGGCTTGAGCAGGCCGTTGATGTGCTGGGCCAGGGTGGATTTTCCGCAGCCGGTATGCCCGATCAGCGCCAGGAATTCCCCGGGGCGGATCTCCAGCGTCACATCCCGGATGGCGGTGGCCTGGAAGGGGCTGCCGGGCTGATAGGTATGCGTCACATGATCCAATCGGATCAGCACAGCTTCGCCACCTCCTCCGCCATTTCTTCCGGGGTCAGGATGCCTTCGGGCAGGGGCATCCCCGCCTTCCGCAGCCGCCGGGCCAGCCGGGCCGTCACCGGCGCGTCCAGGCGGTATTCCCGCAGTTTTTCCTCCTGCGTAAACACTTCCCGGGGCATGCCGCTCATAACGATCTGCCCGTCGTGCATCACGTGCACCCGGTCCGCCTCCACGGCCTCTTCCATAAAATGGGTGATCCAGATCACCGTGATCCCCTTATCCCGGTTCAGCCGCTTCACGGCGTTCAGCACCTCCCGCCGGCCCCGGGGATCCAGCATGGCGGTGGATTCGTCAAAAATAATGGCCTCCGGCTCCATGGCCAGCACGCCGGCGATGGCCACCCGCTGCTTCTGCCCGCCGGACAGGAGATGGGGCGCCCTCTCCGCGTATTCCATCATGCCCACGTCCACCAGCGCCCGTTCGATCCGCCCGGGCATTTCCTCCGTGGGCACGCCGATGTTCTCCAGCCCGAAGGCCACGTCCTCCCGGACCACGGTGGCCACCAGCTGATTGTCCGGATTCTGAAACACCATCCCCGCCCGGCGGCGGATTTCCCAGGTGTTCTTTTCGTCCCGGGTGTCCATGCCGCAGACGGTGACCGTGCCCTCCGTAGGGGTATACAGGCCGTTCATCAATTTGGCCATGGTGGATTTTCCGCTGCCGTTCCGGCCCAGCACCGCGTGAAATTCGCCGAAGGGAACGGACAGCGTCACGTCCCGGACGGCCAGGGGAGCGTCCTCGTCATAGGCAAAGGATACGTGATCCAGGGTGAAAATGGCGTCTGCCATGATGCTTCCTCTTTCCCGGTGGATTTTTCGCCTGCGGGCGCAGGCAGATTATACCACATCCCCCCGCCCCGCGCAAGAACGGCGCGCAGGCGCAGAAAAAACTTTGGGCTTTACACAAACGGAATTTCATTATATAATGTTTGGGTACAATCCTTGAAAGGCGGTATTCACGAGTATGCTGATGAATTTGCTGTTCGGCGTCGCTCAGGCGCAGGGAACCACCACGCAGACCTATACGGAGGGCAGCCCTTACGCTTCTCTGTTAGGGATGGTGCTGCCTCTGGTGCTGATGGTCCTGATCTTCTATTTCATGCTGATCCGGCCCCAGCGCAAGAAGGATAAGAAGGTCAAGGAAATGCTGAATAATCTGAAGCCCGGTGATCTGGTGACCACCATCGGCGGCATTTTCGGCACCATCGTATCCATCCGCGAGGATCGCATCACCCTGGCCATCGGGCAGAAGAACGCCCAGCCCACCGAAATGACCGTGGCCCGCTGGGCCATCCGCCAGGTGGAAGAAGTCTCCGTGGAAAACGACGGCGAGATCCTGGCCTGACCGGGAAAAACAAGATGAAAAGGCCTGCCGGCGCGTCCGCCGCACCGCGGGCCTTTTTTTGCAGGGAAGGATTTCTATGAATTTGTTCGAATTGATCGCCATTGCGGTGGGGCTGTCCATGGACGCCTTCGCGGTGTCGATCTGCAAGGGACTGGCGCTGAAAAAGATCACGGTGCGCCACGCGCTGACGGTGGGCGTCTGGTTCGGGCTGTTCCAGGCGCTGATGCCCCTGATCGGGTATTTCCTGGGCGCCCAGTTCAAGGAGCTGATCTCCGCCTACGATCATTGGGTGGCCTTCGTGCTGCTGCTGCTGATCGGCGGGAACATGATCAGGGAAGCGGTGTTTTCAAAGGATCAGGACGTTCCGGACGCGGCGCTGTCCTTTTCCGCCATGCTGCCCCTGGCCGTAGCCACCAGCATCGACGCCCTGGCCATCGGCGTCACCTTCGCATTCCTGGAGGTGTGGGGCGGCATTTTCCTGGCCGTGGTGCTCATCGGAATCATCACCTGCGGCCTGTCCATGGCCGGGGTGAAGATCGGCAGCCACTTCGGCGACAAATACGAAAAGAAAGCCCAGATCCTGGGCGGCGTGATCCTGATCCTGCTGGGCATCCGCATCCTGCTGGAGCACACGGGAGTCCTCTGACCCAAAAACATAAACAGAGGATGTTGCATAAAGCCGATCTGCAACATCCTCTTTGTTTGCAGGGATATTGGTTCTCATAAAAGAATGAGCAGCAGTGAATACCGGGAAACCGAAGAACCCCGGGGTGATTTGGAGGGGCCGCAGCCCCTCCAAGTATAATCCGCAGCAGCGAAGCGTGCGCTGCGAGGAGCATTTTTGCTAAAGCAGAGCATGCCCTGCGGGAGCAACCGGGAGTCCCGCAGGGACGAGAGGAAAAGGCGTTTTATGTCGATCAAATGGAGGATCCATTTGATCGAAGGGGCTGTGCAACAGCCCCTTGTTTGCCGCGGGCGTCACACTTCCCGCAGCACCGTGATGTATTCCACACCCAGGCTTTCGTCCGTCACCCGGTCCGTCTTCAGGTGCAGGCGGATGTGGCGGCCGTTGGGCAGATGCACCGTAAATTCCCGCTCGTAGGCGGCCGTGTGATCGGCGAAATAGGCGCCGATCTGATCGTGGCTCAGCGTGTTCCCGTCCTCCACCCACTGGTAGATGGTGCCGTCGTTGAGAGCGCGGTCAAATTCGTCCCAGGGCAGGCCGCAGCGCTCCTCCAGCCCGTGCACCACCAGCTCCAGCCGCAGCCCTTCCCGGCTGTGCCGGGTGAACACGATGGTATCCGAAGAGAAGCGGGCCAGAATGCGCATCTGGTTGCGCAGCATCATGACCTCCGTCACGTCCACCACCACGCACTGCCAGCAGGTCGGGCCGTACAGATCGGTGAGCTGGCTCTGCTCCGCCACGTACAGGTATTCCCCCTCCTTTGTGATCAGCCGGTAGGGGCGCACCCGCTTCTGCGTGCCGTCCACCAGCGCCTGGGCGTCGTGAAGCACGCGGCTGCGGTCCTCGGGATGGATCATGTTGATCAGCCGATTCTGGAACCGGGCGCGTATCTCCCGGGCGGTAAAGCCCGTCATGGTCAGGAAATTGCGGCTGATGTACTGGAATTCAAAGCCGTCCTCCTGGCTGCAGCGGAAATAGCCGCCGGGAATATCGGTATTCAGGTACTGCAATTCCGTCACGTCCTGGGAGGAGCCGTAAAACCGCACCCCCCGGACGTCTTCCCCGATATAATACAGATGCACCTGGATCCAGACGATGACGCCGTTGGGCTTGTAAATGCGGAAGATGCCCCCCGCGCCGTTCATCCGATCCCTGGCGGCGGCCTTCATCATCAGGAAGAACCGCTCCCGGTCCTCGGGGTATACGTAATCCTGCATGCCGTGGATCCGCTGGTTCAGCATGTCCAGCTCGATCCCCACCATCAGATAAAACTGCTGATTGTAGCGGACGATATCCACCTGATCGTCCTTCCACACATAGAAGGCCACGGGGCCCAGGATGTTGTTGAGCATGGCGTCGCTGAACACGTTTTCATCCAGGAATTCCCGCACGTGCAGCTCCTGATTGGCCTTCACCTGGAAGCCGTGCAGATCGATCCTGGATTCGTCCGCGATCAGCGCCTCGAATTCCCCGGGGGCCACGGGCCGATGGAAGAAATAGCCCTGCATGTACCGGCAGCCCAGATCGGACAGGAACACCACCTGCTCCTGGCTTTCCACGCCCTCCACGATCACAGGGGTGGAGAGGGTCTTGGCCATGTTGATGACCGATTCCAGGATGCTGATGCCCTTGCGCTCCTCCTGCTGGCCCAGGCGAAGGAACTGGGCGTCCAGCTTGATCACGTCCACGTTCAGGGAGCTGAGCATGTTCAGGGAGGAGTATCCGCTGCCGAAATCGTCCATCAGCACCAGGAAGCCCATTTCCCGCAGGCGCTTCACCGTGCTCCGCACGGTTTCCGTATCTTCCACGTAGGCGGATTCTGTGATTTCGATCTTCAGCAGCCCGGCGTCCAGGCCGTACTTGTGCAGCAGGGACAGGAGGAACTCGGGCACGTCGATGACGAACAGGTCGATGGGCGACACGTTCACGGAGATGGGCACGGGCTTTCCGCCCCGGTCGATGAAATCCCGCAGCCATTTGCACACCGATTCCCAGATGAATTTATCCAGATTCGTCACGATGCCGTGGCGCTCCAGAATGGGCACGAACACCGCCGGCGGCACCCACCGCCCGTCCGACCGGCGCCACCGGGCCAAGGACTCCGCCCCCACGATCTTCCGGCTGGATACCCGGCACTGCGGCTGCAGCCAGAAGGAAATCTCGCCGTTTTCCAGGGCGTGCTGGAAATCCACCAGCAGGTGGTATTCCTCCATGGTTTTCCGTCGCAGCGTGCCGTCGTACACGCGGATGCGGGCGTGCACGTTGCCCTTGATCTCCTCCGCGGTCATGGCCGCATGGTTGAACACCGAGCCGATGGGCTCCGCATCGTCGTCCATCAGGCTGATGCCGAACAGGGGCGTAAAGCCCACCGTCTTGCTGACGGCCACCACCACGTCCTTGAGTTCCTGATACAGTGCATCGATCCGGGGACGGTCATAGGGCGTCATGAGGCAGAAATCATCCTGCCCGCGATACCCCGCCAGACCGTCCGTTTCCCGAGACGTTCTGAGCAGGATCTCGCCGAACCTGCGCAGCACAAACAGGCCGTTTTCCCGGCCGTGCCAGTCGGTAAACAGCTTGAAATGGTCAATGTCAATGGCGATCAGGCACCAGTTTTTCTTTTCCTGCCTCCGCTTCTGCTCCCCCAGGACGAAAAAGTCCCGCTCCCGGAGCAGGCCGGTCAGCTCGTCCCGCTGCAGGTTCGTTTTGCCTGTGGGCAGCGTTTCCAGGGGGATGACCCCGTCCTGGGAGGCATCGTACACATAACACCGCGCCGTGCCCCGATTCATGCCGAAGCGCGGGCCGCCCACCACCACGCTTCGGGCGGCGCACCAGGCGCCGTCCACCGTTTCCAGGCGGATCTCCATCCAGATCACGCCGGGCATTTCGGCGTTTTCCAGCTGCGCGGCCAGGTTTTCCGGGGCCATCAGGCGGCGGTAGGTCTCCCGGTCGTCCGGGTGCACCATTTTTTCATAGGTATATTCAAACAGCGTGCTGTAGGCGCCCTCGGACGGCGTGATCCTGAACCGGCCCTCCGTGCGCGCCATGTTGCTGTACCGGTCCGCCTGCACGTCAACAACCGCCATTTCATCAAATGACGTTTCGTCCAGGTATTCCAGCACCTGCGCCGCAGGCAGCTTTTCCAGCAGCAGCCTCAGCAGCTCCCTTTTCATTCGATTCCCCCCGATGGCCTGAAAGACGCGCCCGGGCCTGAAAGCGATTTCCGGCGGGTCGCCCCGTAAAGATAAAAACCCTTCCGGTCTTCATCCTGATTCCGTTTTCAGCGTACCGTTTTTTTCAGCGCACGCGCTTTCGCTTCATGGGCTGGATTAATTGTAACATAACTGTTACATAATTGCAAGCAATTCTTTCCATTTAACCCGGATCCCGCCGGCGTATCAGCGGATCACCCCGGCGCTGATCTTGAGGGCCAGCACCCTTTCCACGCTTTGATCGATCCGGTCCCAGGTAAGGCTCCCCGTATCCAGGGCGCGGAAAACCGCCTGGACGGCGGCGGGCAGATCCGCGGGCAGGAAAACCAGGTCCGCCCCCGCCTGCAGCGCCAGGACCGCGGCTTCCCCGGGTTTATAAAAGCTGACGATGCAGGGCATGCGCAGGGATTCGGTGATCACCACGCCGTCATAGCCCATTTCCTGCCGGAGGATGCCGATCATCCGGGGGGACAGGGAGGCGGGCACATCGTCCCCCAGGCTCCGGGCGACACCGTGGCTCATCATGATCATTTCCGCTCCCGCGTCGATCAGATCCGCATAAGGCAAAAATTCCGTCCGCCGCATATCCTCCAGGCTGCGGCGGTTCACCGCCGTGCCGTAATAATTCTTCTTGCCCAGGCTGCCGTCGTTGGGGAAGTGCCCGAAGCAGGGGATCACACCCTCTGCCCGCAGCCCCTCCGCAAAGCCCCCGGCCAGGAGGGATACCCGGGCGGGGTCCGCGCCGAAGGTGCGGCCCGATACGTCGCTCTCCGCCGCGATCTGCATATCCAGCGGCACGGCGAGATCCAGATTGATCCCCAGGGGCGCAAGGTAGCCGCCGATGTACGCCCCCGCGCTCCGGGCTTCTTCCGCATCTCCGGGTAGTTCCTCCGGCCCCGGCGCATAAGGCCGGCCCAGCTTGTTGGCCACCCGGGACAGGCTGCCCCCTGCTTCGTGCACGCCGATGAACAGGGGCTGCATCCCCGCCGCCCGGGCCTGGGCCTGCAGGGAAGCGGTCAGGGCCGCCAGCTGCGTTTCCGAGGCAATGTTCTGCCCGTAGAGCGCCACGCCCCCCACGGGATACCGGGAAAAAACGTTGCCCTCCGGCAGCGCGAGGGTGTACTTTTCCCCCGTCAGCATTTCCGGCGTCACCAGAAACAGCTGGCAGACCTTTTCCTCCTCCGTCATCAGCCGCATCAGCGCCCGGGCCTGGCGACGGGGATCGGGGCGCAGGACGCTGTCATCCTCCACCACCACAAAGCTGTCCTCCTCCCCCCGGGAGCAGAACGGCAGCCCCAGCAGCGCCAGGGCGAGCACCAGGCACAAAAAACGGCGCACGGCGGCAACCTCCTTTTTCCGTATTGTATCACACCCGGAAAAAACGCGCAACGTAAGACGGACGGAACGCCGGAAAAGCGCTTGTCCCCGCCTGCGGAATCATGTAATATCAGAAATATATCATGTCATGTAATATCAGAAATATATCATGTATATAGAGATATATCATAAATAGAGATATATCATGTAATATCAGAGATATAGAAGAAACAACAGAAAGGCTTCCCCTTGAGGGGAAGCTGTCACCGAAGGTGACTGATGAGGTGGCCACCTCATCCGAGCCGCTTCGCGGCCCACCTTCCCCTCCAGGGGAAGGCTTTTCGCAAGATCTTTCGCTTGTCCCCGAAAGCAAGGCTTCCCGGGAACGCTGTTCACGCTTTTTCCCATTCATGCGTGCTCCCGGACGGAACGCCGGAAAAGCGCTTGTCCCCGCCTGCGGAATCATGTATAATGGTACGGGAAACCATTCACAAAAGAAAGGAAGCCGTTCTTATGAATAAAACGCCGATCACCCAGGCAAGCCTGGACGCCTGGTCCCACGCTTACCGCACGTCCGACGCCCGGCGCATCGCCACCCTGGCCCTGAGCAAGCAGGACGTGATGGACGCCTGCTATTCCCCCGTGCCCCAGCTGAACCGCAGGCGCAAATTCTCCCTGGAGATCGAAACGCTGCCCGTCACCAATCAGGAACACAGCGGCCGCTGCTGGCTCTTCGCCGCGCTGAACGTGCTGCGCGAGCGCATCGCCAAAACGCTGAACCTCAAGAATTTTGAGCTGTCCCAGAGCTACATGGCCTTCTGGGACAAATTCGAGCGCGCCAATTATTTCCTGGAGGCCATGGTGGAAACCGCCTCCCTGCCCACCGACGACCGCACGGTCTCCTTCCTGCTGCAGACCGGGGTGCACGACGGCGGCCAGTGGGATATGTTCGCCAACATCGTAAGCAAATACGGCGTGGTGCCCAAGGACGTGTTCGGGGAAACCTACCAGTCCGCCAACACCCGGAATATGAACCACCTGCTGAACCGCAGCCTGAAGGCCTGCGCGGTGAAGCTGCGGGCCCTCGTTGCCCGGAACGCCTCCCCGGAGGAGATCCGCGGGGAGAAGGAAAGGATGCTGGGGGATATCTACGGCTTCCTCTGCTCCTGCTACGCCGAGCCGCCCCGGGCTTTTGATTTCGAATATACCGACAAGGACGGCGTTTATCACATCGAAAAGGGCATGACGCCCCGGGCCTTCACCGAAAAATACGTGGGCGGCCTGCTGAACGACACCGTCAGCATCATCAACGCCCCCACCCGGGACAAGCCATACCACAAAACCTATACCGTGAAATTCCTGGGCAACGTGGTGGGCGGCCGCCCTGTAAAGCACCTGAACCTGACCATGGACGAATTCAAGCAGTGCGTGATCCGCCAGCTGCAAGCGGGCAAGGTGGTCTGGTTCGGCAGCGACGTGGGCAAGTTCGGCGACCGGGAAGCGGGCATCTGGGACGACGGGAGCTTCAACGCGCCGCTGCTCACCGGGCTGGACCTGGAGATTTCCAAAGAAGACAGCCTGGATTACGGCTTTGCCGCCATGAACCACGCCATGGTGATCACCGGGGTGAACCTGGACGAGGGCCGGCCCACCCGCTGGAAGATCGAAAACAGCTGGGGCGACGCCCACGGGGACAAGGGATACTACATCTGCTCGGACAGCTGGTTCGACCAGTATGTGTTCCAGGCGGCGGTGGAAAAGGAATACCTTTGCGATCTGGCCGCCTTCGCCGAGCAGGAGCCCATCGTCCTGGAGCCCTGGGATCCCATGGGCACCCTGGCGGAATAAGGAGCGAACCGTGAGAATCGAGCATGCCGCCCTGTACGTTTTCGACCCGGAGGGCGCACGGGATTTCTTCGTCCGCTTCTTCGGCGGAAAGGCGAACGCGGGGTATCACAACAAAACCACCGATTTCCGTTCGTACTTCCTCTCCTTTGACGGCGGCGCGCGCCTGGAGATCATGACCCGCCCGAGCCTCAGGGCCTCCGATCCCGGCGCGCTGCGCACGGGCTATGCCCATCTGGCCTTCAGCGCCGGCAGCCGGGCGCAGGTGGACGCCCTGACGGAACGGCTGCGCCAGGCGGGTTATCCCGTTCTCTCCGGCCCCCGGGTCACCGGCGACGGCTATTACGAAAGCTGCGTGGCGGGCTTTGAGGGCCATCCCATCGAAATCACCGAATAATCGGCACCGGAGAAAAAAATGACCGTCGATCGCAAGGCATTCTACGGCCGGCTGCGGCATCTGACGCTGCCCTTCGCTTTCCAGAGCCTGATGCTGGCCTCCGTCGCCGCCGCGGACGCGCTGATGCTGGGCAGCGTGGACCAGGTTGAAATGGCGGCGGTGTCCCTGGCCACCCAGATCCAGTTCATCCAGAACATGTTCCTCAGCGCCGTGGTAGGGGCGGGGGGCATCCTGGGGGCGCAGTACTGGGGCAAGAAAGATCAGAAAGCCGTGGAGGACCTGCTGCACATCATGCTGCGGTTTGCCGGCGCGGTTTCGCTGCTGTTTTTCGCGGGGTGCGAACTGATCCCCGAAGCGCTGATGCGCATTTTCTCCCACGATGAGCCCATCATCCTGATCGGCGCGGAATACCTGCGGGTGGCCGGCTGGTCCTACCTGCTGACCGGGATCTCCCAATGCTACCTGATCGCCATGAAGGTGACGGACCGGGCGGCGCCCAGCGCCTGGATCTCCTCCGCCGCCGTGGGGCTCAACATCGTATTCAACGCCCTGCTGATCTTCGGCGTGCCCGGGGTGGTGGACCCCATGAACGCCCGGGGCGCGGCCGCGGCCACCACCCTGGCCCGTGGGATCGAGCTGTCGCTGTGCCTGATCGTATCGGAAATCCCCGGCTATCTCCGGCCGATCTTTCGGCGGCTGTTCGCAAGGCGCAGGCAGCTGGAAAAGGATTTCCTGCGCCAATGCCTGCCGCTGATGGGCGGGGCGCTGTTCTGGGGCGTGGGCTTCACTTCGTACACCGCCATCATGGGCCATATGGGCAAGGACGCCGCTGCCGCCGGCGCCGTGGCCGCCGTGGTCCGGGATCTGATCTGCTGCGTCTGCGACGGCATCGGCAACGCCGCCAGGATCATGGTGGGCAACGAGCTGGGGGCGGGCAACCTGGAAAAGGGCAAGGCCTACGGCCTGAAGCTCACCAACGTATCCTTTGTCATCGGCTTTTGCTCCACCGCCGCGGTGCTGGCCCTGACGCCCCTGATCACCCATCTGGTGAAGCTGACGGAGGACGCCCAGGAGCATTTGACCGGCATGATGCTCATCCTGGCGGTGTACATGATCGGCCGCTGCGTCAACACCGTCACCATCAACGGCGTGCTGGACGGCGGAGGCGATACGGTGTTCGACATGTATTCCCTGGCGGTGTGCATGTGGGGCGTCGCCATTCCCCTGGCGCTGCTGGGGGCCTTCGCGTTCCAATGGCCCGTGCTGGCGGTGTACGCCTGCACCTGCCTGGACGAGGTGGGCAAGATCCCCTGGGTGATGGTCCGGCTGAAAAAATTCAAATGGGTCAGAAATCTGACCCGATAAACATGAAAGGAGGCGCCCATCGTGCCGCGCATGCCCCAATGGCTTGAAACCGCCGTGTTTTACGAGATCTATCCCCAATCCTTCCAGGATACGGACGGGGACGGCGTCGGGGATCTGCAGGGGATCATCCGCCGCCTGGACTACGTCAAGGACCTGGGCTGCACCGCCCTGTGGCTGAATCCCTGCTTTGCTTCCCCCTTCCTGGACGCGGGCTACGACGTATCGGATTATCTGCAGATCGCCCCGCGCTACGGCACCAACGGGGACGCGAAAAGGCTGTTTGAGGAGGCGCACCGCCGGGGGCTGCGGGTTCTGTTGGATCTGGTGCCCGGCCACACCTCCTGGGAGCATCCCTGGTTCAAGGCCTCCATGCAGGCGGAGAAGAACGAATACACCGACCGCTATATCTGGACCGACTGCATCTGGGAGGAGCCCGCGGGCTGCGCTTCCCTGCGGGGCATCAGCCCCCGGGACGGCAGCTGCGCGGTGAATTTCTTCACCCATCAGCCCGCCCTGAATTACGGCTTCCTGCACCCGGAAAAGCCCTGGCAGCAGCCCATGGATGGCCCGGGGCCTCTGGCGACCCGGGAAGCCATGCGGGACGTGATGCGCTTCTGGCTGGATCTGGGCTGCGACGGCTTCCGGGTGGATATGGCGGGCTCCCTGGTGAAGGGCGACCCGGAGGGCAAGGGCACCGTCGCCCTGTGGCGGGATTTCCGGGCGTTCCTGGACCGGGAATACCCCGACGCCGCCCTGGTATCCGAATGGGGCGAGCCGGACAAGAGCCTGCAGGGCGGCTTCCACATGGATTTCCTTCTGCCCTGGGGCCCCACCCATTACAACGATCTGTTCCGGTGCGCCTCCCCCTTCTTTGCCGGCAAAGGCGACGCGTCGGTATTCGTGGAGAAGTACTGGGCCAGCTATGAAAAAACGGAAAAGAAGGGCCTGATCTGCATCCCCTCCGGCAATCACGATATGGACCGGCTGGCCCGCTTCATCCAGGGGGACAGCCTGAAAATCGCCTTCGCTTTCCTGCTCAGCATGCCCGGCGCGCCCTTCATTTACTATGGGGACGAGATCGGCATGCGGTACGTGGAAGGCCTGGTTTCCGTGGAAGGCGGCTACGGCCGCACGGGCAGCCGTTCCCCCATGCAGTGGGACGAAAGCGAAAACGCCGGCTTTTCCTCCGCGCCGAAGGAAAAGCTGTATATCCCCCAGGACCCGTCCCCGGACCGGCCTACCGCCGCCGCCCAGTGCGGCGATCCCGCCTCCCTCCGCAGCGAGATCCGGCGGCAGATCGCGGTGCGCAAAACCCATCCCGCGCTGCAGAGCCGGGGGGAGATCCGCTTTGTTTCGGACGGCGCGCCGGGCACGCCCCTTTCCTATGAACGAACTGCGGAGGGCGAGCGCGTGCTCGTAGCCCTGAACCCCGCCGATGAAGCGCGCTTCTGCCCCCTGACGGGGAATGTGCGCAAAACGCTGTATCAGCTGGGCGAAGCGCCCGCCGCGGAAGGAGGCCGGCTGCGCCTGGCGCCCCGGTCCGCGGCCTGGCTGCTGCTGGGAGAAAGCCAATGAAAACCCTGATTGAGCTCTATGACGAGCGGCCCATCGAAAACGTGCTGGCCACGGAAATGTTCCGTCCGGAGGAAACGGTGCTGGTGTGCCCGCCGGAGATCGCCGGGAACCACGCCTTCCGCCGGGCGCTGGAAACGTACTTCGCCCGCCGGGGCTGCCAGGTCCGCCTGTCCTTCGTTTCCGCAAGCCTGCTGGACGCGGTGAAGGTGGAAAAAACGCTGCGCCGCGTGCTGGACAGCCGGGAGGACTGCGCCATCGACATTTCCGGCGGCGGCGATGCGGCGCTGTTCGCCGCGGGGGCCATTTCGGGCGAAACCCCGGTGTTCACCTACAGCCGGCGGAAGAACGCCTTCTTTGAAATCAAAAACGCCCCCTTCGCCCGGAACCTGCCCTGCACCGTGCGGCTGGACGCGGAAAGCTGCTTCCTGATGGCGGGTGGCACGCTGCTGCCGGGCCGGGAGGACAATCAGGAACTGCCCCGCCGCCTGGCGGAGATCGGCACCCTGTTCCGGATCTACGCCGCCCACCGCCGGGTCTGGAACCGCCAGATCGGCTACATCCAGCGCCTATCCGCCGCCGACAGCCTGGCCGCCCGGGGCAAGCGCACGGGCCGGGGGGAAAACGGCGTCGTTACGGCGGACGAATCCCTGCTGCGGGATTTTGCGGACGCCGGGCTGATCCTGGATCTTTCCCTGGACGGGGAGGAGGTTTCCTTCCGCTTTCCGGACGCCATGACCCGCTTCTGGCTGCGGGACATGGGCTCGGTGCTGGAATTGCAGGTATACCGGGCGTGCCTGGCGGCGGGCTGCTTTGACGACGTGATCCTCAGCGCGGTGGTGCAGTGGAACGCCGACGCGAAAAAGCGCAACGCCGTCACCAATGAAATCGACGTGATGGCCGTCCGGGGCGTGCAGCCGGTGTTCATCAGCTGCAAGACCGCCGAAATCAAAACCGAAGCCCTCAACGAGCTGGCGATCCTGCGGGACCGGTTCGGGGGCAAGGGCTCCCGGGCGGTGATCGTCACCTCCGCCCCGGAAGCAAAGGGCCGGCCCCAGATGCGCCGCCGGGCGGCGGAACTGGACATCGAAGTGATCGACTGGAACGACCTGAAGCTGAACCGCCTGATCCCCCGGCTGAGAAAAGGGCCGGCGTAGAGGAAGTATAAAGCAAAAAACCGAAGGACAAAGCGGAAATGAGCCTGCTCTTTTTCTCACTTGTCCTTCGGCTTTTTTATGCTTCGGGATCCTGCCCGGTCAGCCGGATCCGCCAAATTTTCGGGAAAGCCCTATTTCGCCGGCTCCGGCACCTGCTCGGATACGCCGAAGCCCGTCATGCTGCCCACCACGCGGGTGGAGAAGTTGCCCCGGCGGTTGACCCTTTCGCCCATGAACACCAGGATGGCCGTGCCGCCGCCGTCCAGGTTCAGCGCTTCCTGCACGCCCCTTTCCAGCATGCGCTCCGCCAGCCACCGGATCTCCGCGCCCTTGGACCGCTCCTGCCGCCCTTCCACACAGAGCACGAAATAATGATACGGCTCGATCATGCCCAGGGCGATCCGCGGCTCATGGTAATGGTTTTTGTCCTTCAATACCGCTTCCGACAGCGCCCCGTCCTGCACCAGGATGGGGCCGAAGGAATAGGTGGAAACAACGCCCATATCCAGGTATTCCTGGGCGGTGTGGGATTTTCGGGAAAAGGTCTTCATGCTGCCGTCGCCGAACACCGCCAGCACGTCCAGGCTGCACACGCTGAAGGGCGTTTTATCGTCCGTGGCGATCACCTGGCCCTCCCGGATGATGATGCCGGCGGAGCCGTCCACCTTCTCGTTGATCCGGTGGCCGTAATGATCGTCGGACAGGGCCAGCACGATCCTGTTCTGCCGGGCGAAAAGCAGCGGGTCGATCAGCTTGGTGCCGGCCGGCCGTTTGCCGTTGGGCTGGGTATAGGAAACCAGCGGCGATTCCGGGCTGCAATGAATGTCCGCCTCGTACCACACCAGGGGCGTCCATTGATCCGTATACCGGGTGATTTCGATATACAGGGAGGCGGAGGCGTAGACCCATTTTCCCGCCTCGGCATCCGCGAAAATGAATTCCTCGCCCTCCGCCGCGTCCGCCAGAAAGCCCTCCTCCGTCTGGGGGGGCATGGGGATGGGCGTGGGCGCGGGGGTGGGCACGGGAGTGGGCGGCGGCACCGGGGAGGGCGTGGGGCCCATGGTGCCGGGCACGCATTTCCCCGAATACACCAGCGCCTGCAATTCCGCGTCGGCCTCGCCGGTTTCTTCCAGGCCGTTGTTCTTCTGCAGCAGCTTCACCCGTTCCGCCGTCAGGGAATTGTACTGGTCGGACACGTTCTTGTCCTTGAAGTACCCCAGCCAGTACATGGCGGTCTTGAACTGCTTCACGTCCTGGCCCTCTGTGCCCACCTTCAGGGTGCGGTATTCCTCCGCGCAGGCAGACGCGCAGAGGCTGATGAGCAGCATGCACATCAGCCCCGCGCAGAGGATCAGCCATTTCTTACTTCGCATTTTTTACCTGGCCCCAGAACGAATTGTAGATCGTCAGCTTATCGTCGGGGATATCGTGGAAGAATTCGCAGCGCTGGATCACGTCCGGCGAGGGATTGATGGTGGTGTTCTCGGTATAGTCCTCGCCCATCAGCTCGATGGCCGCGGCGTTGGGGGAGGAATACCAGATGTATTCGCAGTTCTTCTTGGCGATGTCCGGGCGGCACAGGAAGTTGATCAGCTTTTCGGCGTTTTCCTTGTTCTTCGCCGTGGCGGGGATCACCATGGGATCGATCCACACGTTGCTGCCTTCCTTGGGCACCGCGTAGGCCAGATCCTCGTTCTTTTCCATGGCGTAAAGGGCGTCGCCGGAGTACACCACGGCCAGGGCCGCTTCGCCCGCCACCATCTTGTCCTTGGTTTCATCCACGTAATAGGCCTTTACCATGGGCTTCTGCTCGATCAGCTTATCCGTGGCGGCCTTCAGTTCGGGCACTTCCCGGGTGTTCATGGAATAGCCCAGGTATTTGAGGGTCACGCCCATGGTGTCGCGGATGGAATCCAGCATGAAAATATTGTCGGCATACTTTTCATTCCACAGGATGCCCCAGGAATCCACCGGATCGCTCACCAGCTTGGTATTGTACAGGATGCCCACGGTGCCCCACATGAAGGGCACGCTGTATTTGTTCTCGGGGTCGTAATCCGGGTTCACCAGGTCCTTGCTGATGTTGGAGAAATTGGGCACGTTATCGAAATTGATCTCCGCCAGCATGTTTTCCCTGATCATGCGTTCCACGCAGTAATCGGAGGGGAACACCAGGTCATAGGCGCCGGGGCTGACCCGCACCTGCACCATCATGTCCTCGTTGGTGGTGAAGTACATCCTGTTCACGTGGATGCCGGTTTCCTGCTCGAAAAGATCGAACACCTCTTCGTCCATGTAGTCGTACCAGTTGTACACGTTCACCACCTTGCCGGTGGCCGGGACCTGCTCCGTGCTGGTCGCAGGCGTTTCGGCGCCCTTCTTGGGCAGCACAAAAATCAGGATGGCGGCAACGGCAATCAGGGCAACCAGAGCGATGATCAGGCCTTTCTTTTTCATGGGTCGCGTCCTCCATTCAAAAAATGATTATTTTTCCTGGCTGTCGGTCCGCTTGTTGACCAGCAGCAGCAATACCAGCAGAACCACGAACATGAGCGCCGACAGGGCGTTCATGGTGGGCTTGATGCCCTTGCGGGCCTGCGAGTAAATGAGGGTGGACAGGTTCTGCACCAGGGGCGAAGTGGTGAAATAGCTGATGGTGAAATCGTCCAGGGAGAGGGTGAAGGCCAGCATGGCGCCGGTGATCACCCCCGGCATCACCTCGGGCAGGATCACGTGGAACAGGGCGTACATGGGCGTCGCCCCCAAGTCCAGCGCCGCTTCGTAGCTGTTCTTGTTCATCTGCTGCAGTTTGGGCATCACCGACAGGATCACGTAGGGCACGTCGAAGGTGATGTGGGCCAGCAGCATGGTCACGTATCCGCGCTCCACCTGGGTGAAGATGAACAGGAGCATCAGGCTGATGCCGGTGACGATATCCGGCATGGTCATGGGGATGTTGTTCAGCGTCAGCATCAGGGCCTGGGGCCGCTTGCGCATGGCGTGGATGCCGATGGCCGCCAATGTGCCCAGCACGGTGGAGAACAGGGCCGCCAGCACGGCGATGCTCACTGTGATCCACAGGGCGTTCATGATGTTGGGATCGTCAAAGAGCTTGCCGTACCAGATGAGGGAAAAGCCTTCCCATTTGGCGCGGCTCTCCCCCGCGTTGAAGGACTGGATGATCAGCACCACGATGGGGATGTAGAGGAACAGAAGGATCAGGCCCAGATAAATGCGCTTGAGCGTTTTCATACGATGCCGCCCCCTTCCCCTTCGGGATCCGCCTTGCGCAGAAGCCCCAGGGACGCCAGGATCAGGATCATCATGATCAGGCTCAGGGCGCTGCCCACATTCCATTCGTTCAGGCTGGTGGAAAGGAATTTCGCTTCGATCAGATCGCCGAACAGCTGCACCTTGCCGCCGCCCAGCAGCCGGGAGATATAGAAGGTGGTGACGGCGGGCATGAACACCATCGTGATGCCGCTGACCACCCCGGGCACCGACAGGGGCAGCGTGACCTTATAGAAGGTGTGCCATTTGTCGCACCCCAGGTCCATGGCGGCTTCGGACAGCTTGTAATCCATTTTGTTGAGCACGTTGTAAATGGGGAACACCATGAAGGGCAGGAAATTGTACACCATGCCCAGCTGCACCGCCGCCAGGTTGTTCAGCAGCTTCTGCCTGCCCACGCCCATCATTTCCAGCACGTTATTGATCAGGCCGTTGTCCTCCAGCAGGCTCATCATGGCGATGGTGCGCAGCAGGAAATTCATCCACATGGGCACGATGAAAAGGATCACCAGGGTGGGCCCCAGCTTGAATTCCCGGTCGGCCATGATATGCGCCGCGGGATAGCCCAGCAGCAGGCAGATGGCGGTGCACAGGAAGGCCATCCACAGGGAGAACACCAGGGTGTCGATGTTGATGGCGTTCCGGGCCAGGCCCAGGTCCTCCAGCGAAAGCCCCATGGCCAGGTAGCTTTCCAGCTCCTTCGGGTCTATGGCCTTGCGGGCGTTGTAATTGCTGTCCCAGAAATTCTTGAAATTATCCAGGGTGAAATTCCCCGCCGGATCGGTGAAGGAGAAATACGCCACCAGCAGGCAGGGGATCACCGTGAAAAGCGCCAGCCACAGCACGTAGGGCGATGCGAACAGCGGGCGCTTGAACCCGCGGTTCTTCTTCACGTACATGCCCACCAGCGTCAGGAACGCCGCCAGGCCCGCGCCCATCACCCAGTAGCCCCAAACGGGCACCTGAAAATCGGTCATTGCGCGTCTTCCTCCTGCGGCTGCTTGTTCTCTTCCTGCATGGGGTGCATGATGTGGATGTTGAAGGGCACCACCGACAGGCCCACCCGGCTGCCTTCCGGCTGCATGGTGGTGGAATGGACCTTCCAGATGGAGTGGCCCGCGTCGATCATCATTTCGTAATGCACGCCCTTGAAGAGCACGGACTTGATCACGCCCGTCACCTGGCCCACGTCCTCGCCCACCAGCAGCACGTCCTCAGGCCGGATCACCACGTCCACAGGCTTGTCCTCCCCGAAGCCGGAGTCCACGCAGGGGAAGTCCGCGCCGCAGAAATGCACCATTTCGTCCCGCACCATGGTGCCGGAAAAGATGTTGCTTTCCCCGATGAAGTTGGCCACGAAGGCGTTGCTGGGCTCGTCGTAAATGGATTTGGGCGTGCCGATCTGCAGGATGTTGCCCCCCTGCATCACCACGATGGTGTCGCTCATGGTGAGGGCTTCCTCCTGATCGTGGGTGACGTAGAGGAAGGTGATGCCCAGGCGCTGCTGCATGGATTTGAGCTCCAGCTGCATTTCCTTGCGCAGCTTCAGGTCCAGCGCGCCCAGGGGCTCGTCCAGCAGCAGCACCTCGGGCTCGTTCACCAGGGCCCTGGCGATGGCGATGCGCTGCTGCTGCCCGCCGGAGAGGGATTCCACGCTGCGCTTGCCGAAGCCGGAGAGGTTCACCAGGTCCAGCATGTAATCCACTTTTTTCTGGATCTCCGCCGCCGACATTTTTTTGATCTTGAGCCCGAAGGCGATGTTGTCCTTCACGTTCAGGTGGGGAAACAGGGCGTACTTCTGGAACACCGTGTTCACCCGGCGCCTGTAGGGCGGGATTTCGGAAATATCCTGGCCGTCGAAGATCACCCGGCCGCTGTCGGCCCTTTCAAAGCCGCCGATGATGCGCAGCGTGGTGGTCTTCCCGCAGCCGGAGGGGCCCAGCAGGGTGACGAATTCCTTCTGGCGGATGTAGAGGTTGATATGGTTGAGCACCGTGACGCCGTCGTAGGCTTTTGAAATATCCTCCAGGGTGATGAGGCGCTTATCTTCCATCGTGCGGATCCCCCTTGATCAGAATGTGGGCGGCGTGGACACCCAGAGCAGCTGGGCCTTGCGCTTCCCCGTGTTTTCCACCCAATGCACCGCGCCGGGATGCAGGGAAAAGCTCTCCCCCGCCCGGACCCGCAGCATCTTTCCGTCCACGTGCAGCGTCAGGGTACCCCCCAGCACGTAGCCGAATTCCTCGCCCTCGTGGGGCGGCAGCTCCTGGGTGCGGCCGCCTTCCCCCAGCTCCACCAGGATGGGCTCCATATCGTTCTTCTGGGCGCTGGGCACCAGCCAGGTGATGCTGCCCCGGAGGGTTTCCCCGTCTTCCTTGACGAACATATCGTTCCGGGAAAAGACGTATTTTTCGTCCCCCGTCTCGGAAAAGAATTCCTTGAGATTGCTGCCCAGGCATTCCAGCATGTCCGTCAGCGTGGCGATGGAGGGCGAGGCCAGGTCCCTTTCCACCTGGGAAATGAACCCCTTGCTCAGCTCGCACCGGTCCGCCACCTCTTCCTGGGTCAGCTGCCGCTGCAGCCGCAGCTGCTTGAGCTTTTCGCCGATTTTCACCCGCGTCCCCCCTTTCCGCAAAAAATGTTTAGATAAACTAAACATTTTCCTCAGCCGTCGGTTTAGAAAAACTAAACTTTTCAGCAGAAAACATTAAACCACAGATACGGCTCCGTGTCAATATCCCTTTTTCGTTTTTTCCCCTTTTTCCGGCAAAAAACCCCGGGGCAAAAACCCCGGGGCCTGCAGCGTGCCGTTTCATCCGAAAAAGATTTGTTTTTATCGCAGATACCAGGAAATCATCCATCCCTCCTGGCCGTTCACCCGGATGCGGCACCAGGTATCGCCCCTTTCCAGCAGCTCCACCACCGTGCCGCTGGGGATCTGGGCGATGACGTTGTCCTCCTCGCTGTGGGGGCGGGAGCGGAGGTTCACGAAGGAATTGTTGGGCTGGGTCACGGTGGCGGTGCCGGGCACGGGGGTCGGCGCGGGAGTGGTGCCGGGGGCCGGCGTGGGCGTCACCACGACGCCGGGAGGCGTGGTGGTGAGGAACTGGCGCATCATATAGCCGTTCTGTCCCGCCACCGTCACCTGGCACCAGTTGCCCACCGTGTTCCATACGGAAACGGCGGTGCCGTTGGGATACAGGCCCAGGGAAGCGGAGGACATGCTGACGTTCTCCCGCAGGTGCAGCTTGCCCGAATTGCCGGTGGCCACATACATGGTCACCGCCACAGGCGCGGGCGCGGGGCTGGCGCCCGGTTCGGGCGTGGGGGACGGCACGGGCACAGGGGAGGGCACGGGGGCCGGGCCGCCGTTGACCGTGGACAGGAAGCCCATCATCATATAGCCCTGCAGCCCGCCCACCTGCACCTGGGCCCAGCCGTTGCCCAGGGGGATGGCCTGCACCGCGGTGCCGTTGGGGAACAGCCCCAGGGACCGGGACGAGGTGCTGGTCGCTTCCCGCAGATGCAGCTTGCCGGAATTGCCGGTCCAGACGTACAGCGTGGTGGCCCTGGCAGGATCAAAGGGCGGAGGGGTGGGCTGCCCGGGCACGGGCGCCGGCGCCGGGGAACTGCCGGAAAGGAACTGCAGCATCATATAGCCCTGCAGTCCGCCCACCCGGACGAAGGCGAAATTGCCCACCCGGGCCGTCACCTGCACCGCGGTGCCGTTGGGGAACAGCCCCAGGGACCGGGAGGCAGTGGTGGGCTGCTCCCGCAGGTGCAGCTTGCCCGTATTGCCCGTCCGGACGTACAGGGTGGTATCCTCCGTGGGCACGGGGGTCACCACCGTCCAGGGCACGGCCGTGGGAACGGGCCCCACGGGAGGAACGGCGGTAAGGCAGCTCAGGAGCATAAAGCCGTTCTGCCCGCCCACCGTCACAGTGGCCCAGCCGTTCTGGGTGCTGTGCACCGTAATGGGCGTGCCGTTGGCGTACAGCCCCAGGGAAGCAGCCTGCACGCTGGGCTGGGTGCGCAGGTGCAGCCGCCCGGTGTTGCCGGTGCGCACATACATGGTGGTATCTTCCGCCAGGGCCGCGGTCAGCGGCAGCGTCAGCGCCGCCAGCAGCGCCAGCACGAAAACGATCCTGATCAGCTTTTTCATAATTTGTTCGCTTCCTTTCGGGGATGCGCAGGGCCTGCCTGCTTGATGATCAGTATACCATATCCCGCCATGGATTCCAATAGCTGCCGGGGCAAAAACCGCGTGTTTTACACTGGTTACAATTTTCTTTCTTTTTCGCGCAAAGCGAAACAAACGCCCCCTTTGCCCCGTCTGTACTATATATGGCCTTTCCCGGCGCTTTATGCCGCCCGGAAAGATTTTTTATAGAAAAAGCCGGACCCGTCAGGATCCGACTCCGTCTTTCATTTCAACGGACAGAGAAGGTGTATACAGTCGCGGTCCTGTACACATCCCCCGCTTTGAGGACGGTGGAGGGGAATTCCGGATGGTTGGGGCTGTCGGGGTAATGCTGGGTCTCCAGCGCGGCCCCGGCAAAATTGCCGTAATGCGCGCCGCCCTTGCCGGTCTGATCCATGGTCTGGGCGCTGTAGAACTGGATGCCCGGCTCCTCCGTCAGCACCCGCATTTCCCGGCCACTGCCCGCGTCATAGAGCACGGCGGCTTCCTTCATGCCCTCGCCCCGGAGCACGTAGTTGATATCGTAGCCCGCCACGTTCTCCATCAGGTGGCATTCCCCCATCCGGGCGATGCCGTCGCCGATGCGGGTGGGCGTGCGCAGGTCCAGGGGTGTGCCGGCCACGTCTGCGTATTTCCCGTTGGGGATCAATTCGTCGTCCACGTCGGTGACGCAGTCGGCGTTGATCTGCAGCGTATGGCCCAGGATGTTCCCCACCCCGGCCCCCGCCAGGTTCCAGTAAGCGTGGTTGGTCAGGTTCACCACGGTGTCCTTGTCGGACTGGGCAAGATACCGGATGGTCAGGGCGTTTTGATCGTCCCAGGCGTAGGTCACCTGCACCCGCAGCTTTCCGGGGTATCCTTCCTCGCCGTCGTGGGCCACGTAGGTGAGCACCAGGGCGTCCTCGCCCTCGGCCTCCAGGATCTGCCCCTTCCACCATTTCTTGTCAAAGCCCTCGCGGCCGCCGTGAAGGCTGTTTTTCCCGTCGTTGGGAAACAGGGTGTATTCCTGCCCGTTCAGGGAAAAGCGGCTGCCGCCGATGCGGTTGCCGTAGCGCCCCACGATGGCGCCCAGAAAGCCGGGCTTCTGATCGTATTCCTCCAGGGTGTCAAAGCCCAGGCACACGTCGGCCAGCTTTCCTTCCCGGTCCGGCACCCGGACGGACACCAGATGCGCCCCGAAATCCAGCACGGAAACGGACGCGCCGTTTTGATTCGTCAGGGTATACAGCGTCATTGGACGGCCGATCTGGTCGATGCCGAAGGGCTTCATGGTGATGCTCATGCCGTATTCCTCCTCGAAACGCTTATGCGTTGCTCACATGCTTATTATATGCTATTTTTTTCCGCTTGAAAAGCATAAATTTTCAAACAAACGGAAAAACTGATGCCATCCAGGAGGCGATGAATCCATGCAGACCAGATCCGTTCTATTCCGTCCCCGTCCCCGGCTTTTCGCGCTGTGCGCGCTGGGCGCGCTTCTGCTGCTGGGCGCGGGAGCAATATTCACCCTGACCGCCGCAAAGAAAAGCTCCCCTGTGCTCGCCCGCACGGAGGAATGGGAGGTGCGCCAAGGCGCGCCGGACGCCGCGGGAAAGAGAACGCTGCTGCGGGGAAAAGGCCTGGCCCTGGGCGAAGCGGCGCTGATCAGCCCGCTGCATCCCCTGGACGGCGCCTTTCCCGCCCCCAGCACCCGCACCGTCACCGCCATGGTGGGCACGTATCTCAACGCCGAGGAAACCGCGGCGCTCCGGGAGGAGGTGATCTACGCCCTGTGCGCCATGGAATTTGATCATCCCTTCAGCCGGGACGTGCGGATCACCGAGGGCGCGCTTTCCGCCGCCCAGATGGAAGACCGCCGCCGGGACGCCCTGCGGCGCTACACCGGCATCCTGCCCGTCAGCGAAGCCCTGGACAGCGCCGTGACGGCCGCCCCCGGCCCCGCCGAAAGCGATCACCGCACGGGGCTTTCCCTGGATATCCGGCTGCTGGGCCCGCTGGACATGAGCCGGGCCGACCCCCTGCTGCGCAGCGAAACCGGGGAATGGCTGGCCGAAAATATGTGGCGCTACGGCTTCATCCGCCGCTATGCCCCCGGAAGGAGCGAGGAAGGGAACTGCGAAAACATCCACCTGCTCTACACCGGGCGCATCCACGCCGCCGCCATGCACCTCCTGGGCCTGGGGCTGGAAGACTATCTTTCCCTGCTCCACCGGGAAGGGAAAATCACCCTGCTGCACGGCGGCGCGCCCTGGGCCGCCGTATACTGTTTCCCCGCGGACGGAACGCTCACCGTTTCCGTGCCGGCGGAGGGCAGCGTCAGCGCGGGGCTGGACAACACCGGCTGGGCCGTGGCCGCCGTTTCGTTCGGGTATATTCCCTGAGGTTACGGCGCTTCCTGCGCCTGCCCGAGCCAGCTGCGGCTTGTATAGAACAGCGCCGTGCCGTCCACGCAGAGGGCGTCGTGCAGGCTGTCATAGGAGTACAGGGCGATTTCCCGGCTGACCGAATTGCTCCGGAGCACGATCACCGCCTCCGGATCACCCTGGGGCTGATACCCTTCCGGCAGCCGGCCCTCGCTCCCGATGGACTGCAGCTTCAGATACCAGGTGAGGAACGCCTCCTGATCCACGATTTCGCCCTCCGGATCCCGGGTCACTTCGCATTCGTAGAGGGTGCGGCCGTATTCGTCCACGGCGATCTGATTGTTTTCCGTCACGCTCTCCACCAGCGCCACCCGGTAGGCCTTCCGCACCTCTCCCGATGCAAAGGAAACGCGCTGCAGATCGTTGGCGGGAAAATTCACCGGCCTGAGCAGCAGCAGCCCGTCGGCGTTCATCTCCTTCCAGAAGCCCAGCAGGAAATTGCTGGCCCGGAACACCCGGCCTTTCCACAGCACGTACACGCCGCTTTCCCCGGTATCGTCTCCCACCAGCAGGGTATACTCCTTCTCCGGCACGTCCAGCGTCACCTGTTCCCCCGTGGCGGCTTCGCCGGTGATCACCGTGGGCGCCTGGGTCAGCGTCACGGTCAGGGCGGGCGCATCCAGCCCATACAGGGACAGATCGGTTTCTTCCGCGCTCCCCAGGCACATATCGAAGGCCATGTCGCCGATTTTTTTCAGCAGCGCGTCCATCCGCGCAAGATCCGCGGGATATCGGTACGGCTTTTCCAGGATCCAGCCGCTGGGGGTGTAGCGCGCGTCCAGCACGGCGTCCCCTTCCACGCGGATCCGGTCCAGCAGGGAAGGGTCCAGCCGGGGCTGATCGAAGGCCCGGAAGTAATCCCGTTCCCGGAAGAAGGGCTCGCATTCCGCCTCCAGCACGGTGTACACCGTATTTTTCCCCTCCGCCATGGCGTAGCGCTGGGGCGTTTCCTCGGGGCTCAGATCCCCGAACAGCACGGTTTTTTCCTCCCCGTCCGCATACCGGACGGTGAGGCGCAGCGCCGGGGCCGCAAGGCCGAAATCCGCAAGCGCCGCGCTTCCCTCCCCGTCCCATACGGTCTGCGCCGCCGTCACCTCCGCGGCCATCATTTCGATCTCTTCGATCAGTCCTTCCTCCAGCGCTATGGTTTCCATGCCCTCCGGGATCAGGCTTTCCCCCGCCCGGACCAGGCGGAAGCCCGCGCCCTCCCGGGGCCGGCACTCGATTTCCCGGATCTCCGCGGCGGGCCGGTCCAGCAGATTCACCTGGGCGGGCTGCTCCGGCGGAGGCGGCAGCTGGGTTTCCGGGCGCAGCAAAACCGCCGCGATCCCCGCGGCGAGGGCCGCCGCCAGGAACAGCAGCAGCACCGTCCGTTTTTTCATCGGGCGCTTTTCTTTTTTCCGGGGCGCTTTTTCCATATCACAGGTTCCTTCTGGGCCACAGCACCAGCGCCGCCGCAAGGATCACCAGCAGCGGCAGCAGCGCGATCACGATCACGGGCGCCGTGAGGCTCTTCACTGTCAGCCCCTCCCGCAATGCGTTTTTGGGCAGGATATTCAGGTTCAGCGTTTCCCCGCCCTGCAGCGTGCGCACCGCCTGGAGCAGAAAGGCCGAAGCGTCGGTGTTGTTTTTCACCCATTCGTCGGTGAATACCGTCAGGTTGCCGATGATGAACAGGTGGCTCACCTTGCCGCTGTCCTCGATCCGGTCGGCCCACAGCGCCAGGGGGAACACGCCTTCCTCGTCCCCGGGCTGCTGCTCGGACAGGCTGGCGCCGTCCTGGTAATTGCGGATAAAAGCGTCACCGGTGAGCAGCACGGGGAACAGGCTCACGTTCCCGGGCGAGGGAGATTCCGGGCGGAAGGCCCTCGCGCCGCCCAGCAGCAGGATATCTTTTCCCGCCTCCAGCAGAGGCCGGGTCATCTGGGTATCCTGCATGTACGGCAGCAGATACACGGGCAGCCCGTTGTAATAGCTGTCCCGGGCGCTTTCCTTGGCAATCGCCAGCCCGGGGCGGCAGGAAACGCCCCAGGACCGGAGCAGCGCGTTATAGTTTTCCATATCCAGGGGATCGGAATACTGGCTCACGATGAACAGATCCCCGCCCTGATCCGAAAACGCAGAAATCTTTTCCAGGTCCTCTTCGGTGAGATCAAACCGGGGCGAGAGGATCATGAGCACCCCCTCCGGGTCCAGCGCGTCCCCGGCGTTCAGGTTCACCGTGCGGCTTTCAAAGCCGCCGGCGGCCAGGGTTTCCCTGAGCGGCGCCGCGTCCTCCTCCGTCACCTCGCCGTGGCCGAAGAGGATCTGCACGCAGGGCAGCTCGTCCCGGGATACGTAAAGCACCGCTTCCGTCAGGCTTTTTTCATAGGTATAGCCCGCCGCGCTGAAAGCGCCCGCCTCCACATCGTAGGAATACACGTAATAGTCGTCCTCGTTGAGGATCCGGGTGCGGCCCGTCTCATCGCAGTGGACGATCACGCATTCCTCCGTCACCTGCCTTTCCCCCGCCGAATCCCGGTAGGCCGTGGCGAAGGCCGGGGAGCGCACCAGGCTTTCCTCCGTCCAGACGACGTGGGGCGTGGCGGCGGCATAGCGGTCCAGCAGGGAAAGCAGCGTTTTATCGCCCCCCGCCGCGGGGGTCAGGGCATAGATGCGCACGTCCTTGTCCAGCTGGGAAAGCACCGCGTCCGTTACTTCCCCCTGGGTGGTGGCGGCATTGAAGGACAGGTCCGCCTGGAGGGCATAGCGCTTTTCCAGCACGTCCGCCAGCGCGGCGATCAGGAGCACCAGGATCACCGCCGCGGCCGTCAGCAGCACGGAAAAGCCGCCGCAGCGCAGTTTTCTGTTGTTTTTCAGGCGTTCCGCCCACTTTTTTCCGCTCATGACTGCGCCTCGCTCCACCGCCGGGCGTCCAGCACCCTGACGCTCAGAAACAGCATAATGAAAATGAACAGCACGTAATACAGCAGGCTGGACAGGCTCAGCTGCCCCCGCACGAAGGGCGCGAAGCGCCGGTACAGGCTCAGGAAATTCAGCGCGGAACGGACGAGCCCCGCCGACGCGTCGGCCAGCACGTCCGCCAGCCACATCACCAGGTTCACCCCCACTCCCACCAGCGCCGCGGTCATCTGGCTGCGGGCGAAGCAGGAAAGGAGCAGATCCATGGCCGCGAAAGCGCAGCCCTGCAGCAGCAGCCCCAGGTACGCCGCCGCCGTTTCCCCGAAGTACAGTTTTCCGTACACCGCCACCAGCAGGGGGTATACCCCCGTCAGCGCCACCGTCAGCAGGATCACCGTGCAGGCCGCCAGGTATTTCCCCAGCACCATTCCCGTCAGGGTGCAGGGCGAAGCGTAAAGCATCCGGTCCGTGCCGCTGCGCCTTTCACCGGCGATGAGGCGCATGGTGAGCACCGGGGTCAGCAGCACCCACAGGTAGCTCAGCTGCGCCAGCAGCATCAGCAGATTCCCGCTCCGGGCGGCCAGATTGCCCACGCCGAAAAAAATCCCGCCCAGCGTCAGGAACACGCCCAGGAACACATAAGCGGCGGGGGTGAAAAAATAACTCTGCATTTCCCGCCGGTACACGGCGCCCATATCCGCGCCCCCTTTCCCTCAGTCTTGTTCCCTTTCCGTGACCCGGAGGAAGATCTCCTCCAGGCTGTCCTCCACCGGGGTCAGCCGCAGCAGCGGCCAGCCGTTCCGGGAAAGCAGCGCGAACAGCTCCCTTTCCGGTTCGCCCTCCGCCGCGGGCGTGAGAACCACCTGGGTCAGCCCCGGCTCGCTTCCGCGCTCCGTTTCGGCGGCCTTCACGCTTTTCAGGCTCCGCAGCGCCGGCAGCAGCGCCTGTTCCCCGCAGGCGATCAGCGCCCGCAGGGGCTTTTTCTCTCCGGCGCTTTCCCTTAGGTCCCGGTCGCACACCACCCGGCCCTGATGCAGGATGATCACCCGGTCGCAGATCTGCTGCACTTCGCTGAGAATGTGGGAGGAAAACAGGATCGTGTGCTCCCCGGCCAGGGCGCGGATCAGCGCCCGCATTTCGCTGCTCTGCCTGGGGTCCAGCCCGGAAGTGGGCTCGTCCAGGATCAGGGCGTCCGGCGTGCCGCACAGGGCCTGGGCCACGCCCACCCGCTGCCGGTAGCCCTTGGACAGATTGCCGATCTTCCGGCCGGCCACGTCCGCAAGCCCCGTTTTTTCCATGACCTCTTTCAAATGCGCATCCATGCCGCGCTTTTCCACCTGCCGGAGCCGGCAGGCGAATTTCAGGTATTCCCGCACCGTCATTTCATCGTACATGGGCGCCTGCTCCGGCAGATACCCGATGAGCCGCTTGGCCTGCCGGGGCGCCATCGTCACGTCGTATCCCCCCACGGTCACGCTGCCGGCGGAGGGCGCCAGGCATCCGCACAGGATGTTCATGGCGGTGGATTTTCCCGCCCCATTCTGGCCCAGCAGCCCCACCGCCTGCCCCCGGGGCACCGAAAAAGAAACCTCCCGCAGGGCCCGGTGCGCTCCGTAGCGCTTGGATACCGCCTGAAACGCAATCATGGCAAACCTCCCGTTTTCCTCGCCGCACGGCGTGATCCTATTATATCACACCTTGGCCCGTTTTGCGTAAACATTTTGTAAAGACGGATCCGGTAAGACGGATTGTGCTTTACGAACGGGCTGATTTGTGGTATAATAAGTTTTACTCACCCACCGGAAAAAGAAAACGCGGGTGATTCCAGCGCTATTTCCCCACTTTTCTGGCGAAAGAAGGCGAAGAAACCATGATGTACGGGAAAACCAGGCCCCGGGTGTCCATGCAGCGGGGCGATTTGAAACTGCAGCGCAACGTACTGATCCTCGTTTGCATCGCGCTGTTCATCGCGGTGGCCGTGCTGACGTACGTGGTCATCCGGAATTCCGTTTACCGCCGGAACGCCCAGCTCCAGTTCCATCAGCGGGCGATCAGCGCCGCCGCCACCGCGGTGGACGAGGTGAGCCGCCTCAACGGCTCCACCACGTCCTCCACCGCGGCGCAGCTTGCCCGGGTGCGCCAGCAGGTGTATTACATGGAGCAGCTCAATCAGATCAGCATCGCCCTGTCCGGGGAGGGCGGCCGGCTGGTGCCCGCGGAGCAGTTCGAGGCGCTGGATAAGGATCTGGACGAGTTTGAGGCCCTGGCCCAGCGATCCACCATTTCCACCCTGGATACCCGCGCCGATCTGCTGGAGCATCTGAGCGCAGTGCAATCCGTGCTGGAGCGGCGCTGAAAAAACCGGTACGCAGAAAGAGGATGTTGCGTAAAGCCAATCTGCAATATCCTCTTTGTTTACAGGGATATTGGTTCTCATAGACGAATGAGCAACAGTGAATACCAGGAAATCAAAGAATCCCGGGGTGGTTTGGAGGGGCCGCAGCCCCTCCAAGCGGAATCCGCAGCAGCGACCTGTGCGCTGCGAGGAGCATTTTTGCGAAGCAGAGCATGCCCTGCGAGAGCAATGGAGGATCCATTTGATCGAAGGGGCTGTGCAACAGCCCCCCTTTTTTATAATCTGGATACAACCGGTCTTTCCCATCCGCTGCGGTCCACCCGGTAGAAGCCGATCAGGTTCCCGGGGCGGCTGCGCTGATACGCGTCCAGCACCGCCTGGGCGTCCCGCAGGTCGAACCGGACGGACAGCCCGCAACCGACGCTCACGTCCCGGGGGGTGGAAACCACCTGGCTGTCGATGCCCGCCCGGCGCAGCGCCGCGTCGAAGCGCATCACCTGCTGGCGGCTGCGGAAGGCGGCGATGCCGAATGTTTCATGGCTGGTCATGCTTTTCCCCTCCTCCTCATACAGTGTATGAGCGGGAACGGCCGCGGGTGCCTTTCCGCGCCGACGAAGGAGGAGCAGCCCATGATCTATCTGGACAACGCGGCCACCACCTGGCCCAAACCCCCGGAGGTGATCCGGGCAGTCAGCGGCGTGATGGAAAAAATCGGCGGCAACCCGGGCCGGGCGGGCCACCGCTTCGCCCTGGCCGGCGGGCGCATTCTGGAAAACTGCCGGGAATTGGCGGCGCATCTGGCGGGCGTTTCCGCCCCGGAGCAGGTGATTTTCTGCCTCAACTGCACCGACGCCCTGAACACCGCCATCCGGGGCACCCTCCACGAGGGGGACGAGGTGCTGGTCTCCCACGCGGAGCACAACGCGGTAATGCGTCCCCTGATGGGCTATCACGACGCGGGAAAGATCACGGTGCGCATCCTGCCCCCGGAGCAGGACGGGCTGCTGTCCCCCGATACGGTGCTCTCCGCCATTGGCCCGAAAACGGCCCTGATGGTCCTCAGCCACGCCAGCAACGTCACCGGCATCCTCCAGCCGGCCCGGGCCATCGCCGACGTCTGCCGCAGCCGGGGCGTTCCCCTGCTGCTGGACGCCGCCCAGACCGCCGGCACCGAGGACCTTTCCGCCGTCGGGGCGGACATGATCGCCATGCCGGGGCACAAGGGGCTGCTGGGGCCCATGGGCACGGGGCTGCTGTGCCTGGGAAGGGGCATGCTGCCCCGCCCCTTCCGGGAAGGCGGCACGGGATCGGCCTCCGAAAGCATGCGCCAGCCCGATATGCTCCCCGACCGGCTGGAAAGCGGCACGGCGAACCTGCCGGGCATCGCGGGGCTGTGCCAGGGGATCAAATTCGTGCTGCGCCACCGCACGGCCATGGCGGATTACGAGCAGGCGCTGCGCCGCCGGCTGTGGGAGGGGCTTCAAAACATCCCCGGCGTCGCGGTGCTGGGCGGGGACGAAAGCGTGCCCCACGCCGGAGTGCTCAGCTTCAACATCCGGGATCTGGACAGCGGCCGCGTGGCGGACGAACTGGACAGAAGCGGCATCGCCGTCCGGGGCGGGCTGCACTGCGCTCCCTCCGTTCACGCCTGGCTGGGCACCACCCAGACCGGCGCGGTCCGGTCCAGCCTGGGGCCCTTCAATACGGAAGCCGACGTGGACGCCCTGCTGTCCGCTGCGGAAAAAATCGCAAAAGGCTGACCGTATAAGCGCCTTCCCCGCCGGGCATACTGATCCCATCAGCCAGAAGGGGGGGTACGCCCATGCCAGCAGCGGAAAACCGGCTCTGGGACGCTTTCGCGGCGGAGTGCGCCGCGTACATGAAATATACCTTCTACGCCCAGGCGGCGCGGAAGGAAGGCTATCAGCAGATCGCGGACATCTTCGAGGAAACCGCCAAGAACGAGCAGGCCCACGCCCGGCTGTGGCTCACCGCCCTGGGCCGGCTTCCCGACGGCACTCAGCCGGGCGATACCGAAAAATGCCTCCGCGCCGCCATTCAGGGGGAGCATACCGAATGGACGGAGCAGTATCCCGAATGCGCCCGGGAGGCAGGCGAAGCCGGGGACGCCGCGCTGCAGCGCCAGTTCGAGGGCGTGGGGGCCGTGGAGGCCTCCCACGAGCAGCGGTTCCAGACCCTGCTGGACCGGCTGCTTACCGGCACCGTATTCGCCCGGCGGGAAGGGGACGTGCCCGTGTGGCGCTGCCGGTTCTGCGGCCATCTGCACACCGGCATGGATGCCCCTTCCCCCTGCCCCGTGTGCCGGTATCCCCAGCTCTATTTTGAAATCAACGCCGTCAATTACTGACGCCGGGCCCGCAAAGTATTTCAAAACTTTTACGTTTCTGTGTCGGTTCTTGTTGCAATCCGACACAGATTTTGTTATACTGTTCTGTGGCCGGGACAAGCCTTCCGGCCCGAGAAAAAGATTTTTCTGTTCCATGAAAGGAGCGTACGCCTTATGCAGTCCACCCCCGCCCAGCCCAGGCCGCTGGTTTATGCCCTGCAGCAGAATATCCGGCAAGTGATCGTCGGCAAGGACGAGGCCATCGAGCTCATGCTCATCGCCCTGATCTGCCGGGGCCACGTGCTGATCGAGGACGTGCCGGGAGTGGGCAAGACCACCATGGCCGCCGCCCTGGCCAAATCCCTGCAGTGCTCCTTCAAGCGCATCCAGTTCACCCCGGACGTGACGCCCTCGGACGTGACGGGCTTCACCATGGTGAACATCCAGACCGGGGAAATGGAATTCAAGCCCGGCGCGGTGATGAGCCAGATCGTGCTGGCGGATGAGATCAACCGCACCTCCCCCAAGACCCAGTCTTCCCTGCTGGAAGTGATGGAGGAGGGCCAGGTGACCGTGGACGGCGTCACCCATACGCTGCCCCGGCCCTTCATGGTGCTGGCCACCCAGAACCCGGTGGATTTCGTGGGCACCTATCCCCTGCCCGAAGCGCAGATGGACCGGTTTTTCCTGCGCATTTCCGTGGGCTATCCCACGGTGGAGGAGGAAATCGACGTGCTGGAGCGTTACTCCGGCCAGACCACGCCTATCCAGTCCCTCCAGCCCGTGTGCGGCGCCCAGGAGATCATCGCCATGCAGGAGCAGCTGGGCACGGTGTACGCCAGCCGGGAAGCCCGCAGCTACGTGGCCACCATCACGGCCCAGACCCGGGATCACGCCGCGCTGCAGCTGGGCGCGTCCCCCCGGGGCTCCATCGCGCTGCTGCGGGCGGCCCAGGCCTGCGCCCTGCTGTCCGGGCGGGATTACGTGCTGCCCGACGATATCCGCCGCATGGCCCTGCCGGTGCTGTCCCACCGGCTGATCCTCACCCCGGAAGCCCGGATGAAGGGCGTATCGGCCCAGCAGGTTTTGTCCCAGCTGATCGAAACCGTGCCGGTGCCCACCGGCCGGTCATGACAGGCCGGGGCGCGGCGGCCCTCGCCGCCCTGGCGACCAGCGCGGTGTGCGCGCTGTCGCTGGGCAATCTGCTGTATCTGTATATCGCGCTGCTGCTTCTGCTGCTGCTGCTTTACGGGCTGGTCAGCTGCCTGTGGGCCCGGCGCACCGCCGAATGCCGCCAGTTTTTAAGCGCGTCCTCCGTTCCCCGGGGCGGCAGCGCCATGCTGACCGCCCAGGTTTATCATGCCTGTCCGCTGCCGGTAGCGGCCCTGCGGGGGGAATACCTGTGGGGAAATCAAACGGAGGAATGCGAGTTTTCCGCCGCGCCCTTCAAGCCGGTCAGCCGCCGGGTGAGCCTGAGCGCCCGGCACGTGGGCTGCTTTGACGCCGGGATGCGCGTCCTTTGGGTGCAGGATCTGTTCGGCCTGTTCCGCATGAAAAAAACGCCGGCCTCCGGGGACGCGGTGCTTTCCGTGCTGCCCCGGCCTTTTGATATCGAAAAGCCGCGCTTCACCCTGGGGGACGACGGCAGCGCCGCCCTGGGCCGCACCCAGGAGGATTACAACGCGCCGGAGGACGTGCGCGCCTACCGCCCCGGCGACGCCATGAAGCGCATCCACTGGAAGCTGAGCTCCCGGAAACGGGAGCTGCTGGTGCGCCGGTTCGAGACTCCCGCCCCGCCGGACACCCTGATCCTCCTGGACTGCGATACCCCCCGGGGCGGCGAAGGGGTGCCCGAAGGCAAGGAAAGCCTGAGGGACGCCCTGTGCGAAACCGCGGTGGCCGTGGCCCGGATGCAGATGGCGGACGGCAGTCCCGTCCGGCTGCCCATTTACGGCGCCCGGGCCAACGAATTCGCCTCCGACCAGGCCGAGGGCCTGACGCTGCTGCAGGAAATGCTGGCGGCCCAGCCCTTCGGCGGCGGGGAGGATTTTTCCCGGGTGCTGAACCTGGAACTGCGCCGGATGCGGCGCACCGGCGCCGCGGTCATCATCACCACCCGCCTGGACGCCCAGATCGTGGAGGGGGTCAGCCACATCCGCCGCATGGGCCCCAGCGCCCGGCTGTATCTGGTCACCTATACCCCGGACGATCCCGCCTGCCAGCCCTACGTATCCCGGCTGCAGCATCATCTGGTGGAGGTCTGCTATGTCACGCCCGCGTGAATGGGATTGGAAAGAATCCGTCACGGTTTATCTGACGGCTTTGCTGCTGGCCTTGGGGATGAGCCTGCTCTTTTACAAGGCCCTCTTCCCCCAGCAGGCCGTCTGGCCGTCCGTGGCCTGGTGCGCCCTTTTTTGCCTGATTCTTCATGTTTTTTTCTCGCTGCGCTTCCGCTTCAAATGGCTCATCGGCGTGGCGGCGTTCGCCGCGCCTTTGGTCTGGCTGGCGCTGGACGGCGGCCCGCTGTACCCCGTGATCCAGGGGGTCAAGGCGGCGTCCCTGTCCTTCTCCACGGTGCCGGAAGCCGCCGCGCCCTATGCGTCCCAGCTGCGCTGGGCGATGTGCCTGCTGTTCTCCCTGCTGGCTTCCTCCCTGGCCTGGGACCGGACGCTGCCCCTGGCCCTGTTCTCCGTCGTCGCGGTGACCGTGCTCTCCTTTGTGCTGGGCGCCCGGGCGCAGCTGCTGCTCTATGTGCTGCCCGCCGCGGCGGGGCTGCTTTTGCTGCTGGCGGGCAACGAAGGCAAGCGTCCCGTTGTGGTGATCGCAGCCTGCGCCCTGGCGGGCGGCGCGTTCCTGCTGCTGCCTCCCGCGCCCCGGACCGTGCAGCCCCTGGAAAAGGCCGCCACCGACCTGCGCCAGTTCGTGGAGGATTATCTGCTGTTCAACGAATTCCGCAGCACCTTTTCCCTGACCACCGAGGGCTACCAGCCCCTGGATAACCGCCTGGGCGGCAAGGCCCAGCCCTCCCACCGGGAAGTAATGGAAGTGACGGGGGACCGCACCGTGTTGCTGCGGGGCCGGGCGTATGACGATTACTCCGGCCTCAACTGGTACGATACCCTGGCGTCCCGGCGCTTCCTGTATGCCTCCCCCCGGTTTACCGCCCAGCGGGACGAACTGTTCGATCTGGTGCGGCCCCTGGCCGGCGATCTGCCCCAGGCGGCCACCCTGTCCGTCCGGATGCTGGGGGACGCCACCACCACCCTGTTCACCCCCTGCCGCACGCTGAGCATGCAGATGGAAAGCGACCGGATGGTGCTGTATTACAACCTGGCCTCCGAGCGCTTCATCACCCGCAACCTGGCCCTGGAGGACCGCTACTCCCTCACTTATCTGCCCTTTGCCCCGGGCCAGCCCGAAACAAGCGCCGCGATCGCAGCCTGCGCGGACAGGAACGACCCCCATTACGATCAGATCGCCGGGCAGTACCTGGAAATCCCCCGCCACATCCAGCAGGAAATCTACGATATCGCCGCCAAAGCCACCGAAAACGCCCAGACGCCCTATGAAAAGGCCCTGGCTATCCAGCGCTATCTGCAGACGAATTACCGCTATAATCTGAACGTGGCCACCCCGCCGGAGGGAGTGGATTTCGCCGCGTGGTTCCTCATCGGGGAGAAGGAAGGCTACTGCACCTATTTCGCCACCGCCATGACGCTGCTGTGCCGCATTTCCGGCATCCCCGCCCGGTACGTGACGGGCTACCTGGCCGTGCCGGACGAAAGCGGGAAAGCGGTGGTGACGGGAGAAAACGCCCACGCCTGGACGGAGATTTACCTGAACGGCTTCGGCTGGCTGGATATCGACGCCACGCCCCGGGGCGACAACCGCCCGGGCAGCGACAGCGGCGAGGACGCGCCGGATCATCAGCCCTCTCCGCCGCCGTCCCCGTCGCCCTCCCCGGCGCCCAGCCCCACGCCGCCGCCCTCCGCGCCCCAGGAGACCCCCACCCCGGAACCGCCGCCCTCCGCCCCGCCGGACAGCGACAGCCCGGACGCGCCTACGCCCACGCCGGAGCCGCCCGCCCCCGGGGAAACCCCCGCGCCGGAGCCGGATCGGAAGGACCCGGACACGCCCGGAAAGCAGCCGCCCTTCCCCTGGTGGATCCTTTTGATCCTGCTTTTCGCCGCGCTGCTGGCGCTGCGCCTGTATTTCACCGAGCCCCTCCGCCGCGCCGGGAAGCACCCGGAAAAGGCGGCGGCGATCCTCTTCGGGGCCATCGGCGCCCTGCTGGCCGCCCGTCGGCTGCGCCGCGGGCCCGCCGAAACGCTGCACGCATTCGCCGCCCGGGCGGATATCCCCCTCCGGGCAAAGAGCCTGCCTGAGATCACGCCCCTGGCGGACAGCTACGCCGCCCAGCTTTACGGCCGCCATCCCGCCGACCCCGCGCCCTTCGCAGATGCGTACCGCGCCCTGCGGAGCCGGGCCTCCCGCTGGACGCGGTTCCGCCTTGCGGTCAAACGGATATTCGGCAGATGACCCCGATGGCCGCGGATGCGGAAAACCTGCTTCTATACAACAATCGCTCCCGGGCGGCAATCCGCCCGGGAGTCAGACTGTCGACAAAATACCCCTGGGATGCATCGAAGGGCCGCAGTCCTTCGATTTTAAATCCGCAGGACCGGCTTTGCCGGTCCGAGGAGCGGTCAATCGAAAGACTGCTTTAGCTGGCTTTCGATGGCAGGGTGTCGACTTTGTCGACACCCTGGCTCCCGGGCGGCAATCCGCCCGGGAGCTCCTTTCTGTTATGGGTTCAGGGCCGCAGAAAGGCTCTGACGCGCTTTTTATCCGTTCCCGTCCAGGGTGGTATCGTAATCCAAATATTCCACCGTGCCGTCCAGGGCGTTGACCTCCACGGTGTAGATCCCGTCGCCCTCCTGCCAGCCGTCCTCGGCCAGTGATTGGAAGGTCATGTGAAAAACGGGGTGGCCGTCCGGGTGACCGGCGCTGAAATACGCCGGGAAAAACACGGTATCCTCAAACTGCAATCGCGCCTGCTGCTCCCCGTTCAGGCCGTAGGCGTCGATCACGCCCTGGCGTCCCAGCCCGACCAGCTCCTCCCGGGTGAACGCGGACCTTTCTTCGCTGGCCTTTCCCGCCTCCTGCAGCCCTTTCATGAGCTGATCCGCCTGGGCCTGGATTTCCGCGTCGGTTTCTTGCATCCATTCCTCAGTTTCCGCCGCCGGAGCGTCCGCCTCATCCATACCGCCGTACAGATCCACGTTCTCTCCGCGGATTTTTTGATAGAACCGGTTCATATCATGGGTCGCGGCGGTGATCTTCACCATCTCTCCCAGCTGCTCCGCGCCCCAGGCCTCCGCGTCGAAGCCGCCGGTTGTGTCCTTTCCCTCCAGCGTCCACGAAACGTTTTCCACCTGCCCATCCGTCACCCGCACCAGATAAGACCCCAGCTTTTCTCCCAGCTCGTCCCCCCGGTCATAGGTGACGCGCCAATGCCGGCCGTCGTTCCCTTGAGAATCCTGGCTGAAAAACCCCAGCATGGCAGCCGTCAGGCCGTATTTTTCCTCCAGCGCCTGATTCGCCAGCCTTTTCGCGTCCACCCGGGGAGACAGCAGCCCCCGGCCGACGGCATAGGCCGTAACGGCGGTCAGAACCAGCGCGGCGATCAGCATGGCGGGAAGCCGCTTTTTCCTTCGGGCGGGGGCGGCTTTCTCCGCTTCGGCCAGCACCCGCCGGGCAAGAAACGGATCTCCCTTCAGGCCGGACAGCCCCACGTCGAACGCCCGGCAGATCAGGGCGCGTTCTTTCCGCTCATTCATTTTCCTCTCCCCCTTCCAATGCGGCGCGCAGTTTTTCCCGCGCCTGCCGCAATCGCACGGACACCGTGGACTGGGCCACGCCCAGCGCCGCGGCGATCTCCTGCACCGTCATATCCTGCCAGTAATACAGCGTCACCGCTTCCCGGTACCGCTTGGGCAGCGCCAGCACCGCGGCCATCAGATCCACCGCCTCGTCGTCCCGAACCTCCGCCGCCAGCGGCATCTCCTCCGGTGTTATCCGCCGGTCCACCCGGCGGAACCAGGCGCTGCGGCGCATGCTGCGGCATACGTTCACGGCAATGCGGATCAGCCAGGTTTTCTCGCTGCATTCGCCCCGGAACCGGTCCATCGCCCAGTATGCTTTCAGAAATGTTTCCTGCACCGCGTCCCGGGCGGCTTCCCGATCCCGGAGATACACATAGCATAATTTCAGCAGCGTATCCTGCCAGGCTTCCGCCAGTTCCGCCAGCCGCTCCTTTTTCCCGTCCGCAGCGCTGCCTGCTTCCTGCATCCGTCCGTCGCCTCCTTTCATCTGTACTGACGCGGCAGGGGCGCGTTTTTTTCGGTTTCCGCCGCGCAAAAAACGCCGGAGCGAATCGCTCCGGCGTTTTGGAACCCGGGGATTACCGGGACAGGATGGTTTCTTCGGTGTCCTTGTCGAAGAAGTGCAGCCGGCTGGTATCCATGGCCACCAGCACGTCGTCGTCCGCGCGGGTCTTGGTGCGGGGATCGACGCGGGCGATGATGTTGTCGTCCTTGCCGTCGGTGTTGAAGTACAGATAGGTTTCAGAGCCCATCAGCTCGGTCACTTCCACGTGCACCTTCATGGTGGCGTTGGGATGGGCGGCCACGAATTCGGGATCGTCGTCGATGTCTTCGGGACGGATGCCCATGGTGACTTCCTTGCCGATGTAGCTTTCGTCCTTCAGCTTGTCAACCTTTTCCTTGGGCACTTCGATGGTATTGTTGCCGAACACAGCCACGATCCTGCCGCCTTCGTTCTTCAGCGTCACGTCGAAGAAGTTCATCTGGGGAGAGCCGATGAAGCCGGCCACGAACTTGTTGTTGGGATAATCGTAGTTGTTCTGGGGCGTATCCACCTGCTGGATGAAGCCGTCCTTCATGATCACGATGCGGGAGCCCATGGTCATGGCCTCGGTCTGATCGTGGGTAACGTAGATGAAGGTGGTCTGCAGGCGCTGATGCAGCTTGGTGATCTCGGTGCGCATCTGCACGCGCAGCTTGGCGTCCAGGTTGGACAGCGGCTCGTCCATCAGGAAGACCTTGGGCTCACGCACGATGGCGCGGCCCAGGGCGACGCGCTGGCGCTGGCCGCCGGACAGGGCCTTCGGCTTACGGTTGAGCAGGTGGGCGATGTCCAGGATGCGGGCGGCTTCTTCCACGCGCTTCTTGATCTCTTCCTTGGGGGTCTTGCGCAGCTTCAGGCCGAACGCCATGTTGTCATACACCGTCATATGAGGATACAGGGCGTAGTTCTGGAACACCATGGCGATATCGCGGTCCTTGGGCGCCACGTCGTTGACCAGCTTGTCGCCGATATAGAGCTCGCCGTCGGAGATTTCTTCCAGGCCGGCCACCATGCGCAGCGTGGTGGATTTGCCGCAGCCGGAAGGGCCGACCAGCACGATAAATTCCTTGTCCTCGATATCCAGGTTGAAATCGCTCACAGCGGTGACGCCGCCGGGATACACCTTGTAGATGTGCTTCAGAGATACGCTGGACATAGACTGAATCCTCCTTCATTTCATGCGTGTTCGGGCGGAGCCGGACGCCCACGCCCCTGTCTGCGGATATTATACCGTCTTTTTCTCCGTTTTACCATTCCAAAAACCTCACAAATTTTTCCGTATTCCTTCGTGCATATGTTGTATCCGCTGGGAGCAAGGCGGCCGGTTTTCGCCATCGTCTATTGACAAGACGCCCGCTCCGCGCCATAATATGCACAAAAAAAGGTGTGCAAAAGGAGGCGCGAACATGGGCGACGAAACCATCCTCAAGCTCAGGGACCTGCTGGCAGGCTCCCGCCGCGCGGTTTTCTTCGGCGGCGCCGGCGTATCCACGGAAAGCGGCATCCCGGATTTCCGCAGCACGGACGGGCTGTACCACCAGCAGTGGCGCTATCCCCCGGAAACCATCCTGAGCCACGATTTCTTTCTTTCCCGGACGGAAGAATTCTATGATTTTTACCGGCAGAAGATGCTCTTCCCCGACGCGAAGCCCAACGCCGCCCATCTGGCCCTGGCGGAGCTGGAAGGCCGGGGCGTCCTTTCCGCGGTGATCACCCAGAATATCGACGGATTGCACCAGGCCGCCGGCAGCAAGCACGTGGTGGAGCTCCACGGCTCGGTGCTGCGCAATCACTGCACCCGCTGCGGCCGCGCTTTCTCCCTGCAGGAGATCCTCTCCTCCTCCGGCGTTCCCAAATGCCCCTGCGGCGGAACGATCAAGCCCGACGTGGTGCTTTACGGCGAGCAGCTCCCCGCCGAGGCCATCGAGGACGCCCTGGACTGCATCGCCCGGGCGGACCTGCTCATCATCGGCGGCACCTCCCTGGCGGTGTACCCCGCCGCGGGCTTCGTGCAGGGCTATTCCGGCCCCCTGGTGATCATCAACCGCTCTCCCACCCCCATGGACCGCCGGGCCGATCTGCTCATCTCCCGGCCCATCGGCGAGACGCTGGCCGCCGTAATGGCCGGGTTCGATGAAAAATGACATAAAATCTGTAACATTTTCTCCCGTTCTTTTCGATATATATCAAAAATATATTGACATTTCGTAATATTTTTGATATAAGTAAGCAGGAGAATTGTCATTTTCCACAAAGAACTATCAACGATGGCGAGAAAAGCGCCATGGAAGGGGATAAGAAAATGGCCAAGGTTCGCAGGAATGACCAACGCGGGAAAAGCGCCTATGTCACATTGGCGATTATCCTGGTCCTGCTGCTGCTGGTGACGGTTGGCTGCTATCTTTTGAAGCAATGGGCGGACAAGGATTACAACGAGCGCCAGGCCCAGGCGGAGACGGAAGCCAACAGGATCAACGACCAGCTGAGAGAGGATTACGCGAAAGCCAAAGCGGAAGAAAGGGCGAAGAGCCAGGAGAAAAAAGTGGAAACGCCCCAGCGCCCCGCTCCCAAGGGCGAAGGCTGGGAAGTGCTGGATCTGAGTTCTTTCCCCATCAGCAATACCCGGACCCTCTCCGTGACCCGGAAAGACCTGGTCAAGGGCGGCATGCTGCTGCTCAATCACTGGTATTCCCAGCCCGCGGATTTCCCGGAAGCTGACCTGATTTCCGTGCATACCTCCAAGAACGGCATCCCGGTGAAGAATTCCAGCGTCAAGCTGTTCCCCGCCGCCGTCACCGCCCTGGAAGAAATGCTCAAAGCCGCCAACGACGCCGGGCTGGACGGCTACCTGATCGACGAGGGCTACCGCACCAACGAGACTCAGCAAGGCTATTACGATAAGGAAGCCGCCCATTACGCCGAAAAGCTCAGCGGCGACGCCCTGCGGGACAAGGTCAGCCAGACGGTGAACTACCCCGGCACCAGCGAATACCAGAGCGGCCTGTCTTTCCGGGTGGACCGGTATAAAAAAGACGACAAGGAGTTCATGAACAAAAAGTTCAAGGACATGGAACAGTCCGACTGGCTGCTGGAGCACAGCTGGGAATACGGCATCATTTTCCGTTTCCCGGTGCAGGGCTATCCCAATGCCACGGTCACCGATAAGGGCTGGAAGACCGGGGAACACAAGCAGCTGAGCATCTACCGCTACGTGGGCAAGGCCAACGCCGCGGTGATGCACATCATGGATTTCTGCATGGAAGAATACATCGAGTATCTGGCCCGTCATCCCCACATCGCGGTATACCAGGACGGCGTCCTCAAGTATGAGATCACCTGGACGGAGGACACGAACCCCACCGGCGACGTGACGGCGACCACCGCCGCCAACGCCCGGGAAACCATCGTATCCACCGACAACTGCGGCGGCATCATCGTGGCCATCGCTTACTGACAAACGGAAAAAGCAAAAACGCAGCCCTTCGGACGGATCCGTCCGAAGGGCTTGTTCTTTGGCCTTTTGTTTCTTTTTTATCCCAGGTCCACGATGATGGGCAGGATCATGGGGTTGCGCTTGATCTTTTCATAAATGTAATGGTGCAGCTCGTCCTTGATGCGGTTTTTGATGCTGGGCCAGTCGCTGCCCTCGATGCGGCCGTAGCTGGCGATGATGGAGCGCACCACCTCCCGGGTGGATTCGATGATGTCCTCGTTCTCCCGGACGTAAACGAAGCCGCGGCTGATCACGTCGGGGCCGGAAACCAGCACGCCGTTGGTGCGGTCGAAGGCCATCGCCACGATGATCAGGCCGTCCTGGCTCAGATGCCTGCGGTCCCGCAGCACCACGTTGCCCACGTCCCCGATGCCCAGGCCGTCCACCAGCACTTCGCCGGTGGGCACCGTTTCGCCCAGGGACAGGCTTTCCCGGTTCATTTCGATCACCTGGCCCGCGGAGGGGAGCACGATGTTCTTCCGGTCCATGCCCATGGCCTCCGCCAATTCCGCGTGCTGCCAGAGCATGCGGTATTCCCCGTGGACGGGGATGAAATACTGGGGCCGCACCAGGGCGTGCATCAGCTTGATCTCCTCCTGGCAGGCGTGGCCGGATACGTGCACCTCCGCCATGGCCTCGTAAATCACCTCGGCGCCGCAGCGGTATAGCTGATTGATCACCCGGGAAACGAATTTTTCATTGCCGGGGATGGGCGTGGCGGAAATGATCACCTTGTCGCTGGGCTTGATCTGCAGCTTGCGGTGCTCGGAATAAGCCATGCGGGTCAGGCCGCTCATGGGCTCGCCCTGGCTGCCGGTGGTGAGGATCAGCAGCTCGTCGTCCCGGTAGGAATCCAGATCGTCCATTTCCAGCAGGTATCCTTCGGGGATCACCAATTCGCCCAGCTGCATGGCCACCCGGCTGACGGAAATCATGCTGCGGCCAACGAAGCACACCTTGCGGCCGAAGCGGATGGCGCTGTCGATCACCTGCTGCAGCCGGTTGATATTGCTGGCGAACATGGCCACGATCACCCGGCCTTGGGCGTTGCGGAACTGGTTGATGAAAGTGTCGCCGATCTTGCGCTCGCTCATGGTATAGCCCGGGCGCTCGATGTTGGTGCTTTCGCACAGCAGGGCCATCACCCCCGCGTCCCCGGCGGCGGCCAGGGCGCTCAGATCGGTCACTTCCCCGTCCACGGGAGTAAAGTCGATCTTGAAGTCCCCGGAATGCACCACCACCCCGGCGGGGCAGGAAATGATCAGGGCGCAGGCGCCGGGGATGGAATGGCTCACCTTCACGAATTTCACCGTGAATTTCCCGATCTTCACTTCGTCCCGGGGCATCACGGGGTTCATCTGGATGCCGTTCACCCGGTGCTCCCGGAGCTTCAGGTCGATCAGCGCCAAGGTCAGCCGGGTGCCCCAGATGGGGGCGGGCACCTGCTGCAGCACGTAGGGCGTGGCGCCGATATGGTCCTCATGCCCGTGGGTGAACACGTAACCCCGCACCCGGTCCTTGTTGTCCACCAGGTACGTCACGTCCGGGATCACCAGGTCGATGCCCAGCATATCCTCGTTGGGGAAGATGCTCCCCACGTCCACCACCAGGATATCGTCTTCATATTCCAGAACCGTCAGGTTCTTTCCGATCTCATCCACGCCTCCCAGCGGAATGATCCTCAGTTTGCTTGACTGCGCCATAAAAGCCTCCTTTCAGGGTATTGGTTAATACAAGAAAAACGATCTTTCATCGTATCCGATCCTTATTCAGAACTGCCCCGGAAAGGGCGCTGCAAGACGGACAATAACCAATCTGGGATTATTATACCATAGGATCCGGAAAAATACCAGATTGATTTTTGACGAAATATGGCCTGTTTTCTGCATCAATATGAATAAATTGCACAAAGCGCGGCGTTTTTGCGCCCGGAAACGCCATCCCCATGGCGGGGATGGATACCAAATAATGACAGCGGCGGCCAGCCGGAGTTTTTCCTTCCTCGGGCGTTGTCCCCGGGCGGCGGATATGCTATAATGAGAAACGGATTTCTGTGCGGAGGTGCTTCCTTGATCCTTTGCGACACCCATGCGGACACCCTCTACGTCCGCGCCATGCACCCGGAGCGTCCCTGCGACGTGACGAAGGAAAAGGCGGCGCGGGGCGGCGTCAGCGTGCAGACGTTGGCGCTGTACGTGGGCGGCAGCCCGGCGCTTCCCGATATCGCCCGGGCGTTCGCCGGGATGTTCGCCCAGGCGGAGGCGCTGGAAGCATCCGGCTGGAAGCGCATCGGGGATTACCGGGACGCCCGGGAGGGGGAATGCGCCTTCCTGCTTTCGGTGGAGGGCTGCGATCTGTTGGGGGAAGACCCTTCGCTGCTCTCTCTCTGGCGGAAAAAAGGCGTGCGGATGGCGGCGCTGTGCTGGAATTATGAAAACGCCCTGGGCACCCCCGCCGTCCGGGACCAGGACGCGCCCCTGACCCCCTTCGGCCGGGAGGCAGTAAAAGAAATGCTGCGCCTGGGCATTGCCCCGGACGTGAGCCACCTGAACCGGCGCGGATTCCGGGACCTGACGGACATGGGGATCGCGCCGATCGCGTCCCATTCCTGCTGCGCCGCGCTCTGCCCCCACCCCCGGAACCTGACCGACGATCAGCTCAAAGCCCTGTTTTCCGCCGGGGGCTACGTGGGCGTGAATTTTTATCCCCTGTTCCTGGACGCCCGCGGCCGGGCCGGGCTGGACACCGTGTGCCGCCACGTGCTGCACATGCTGGATCTGGGCGGCGAAGGGCGCGTGGGCTTCGGATCGGACTTCGACGGCATCGAAAAAAAGCCCCGGGGCCTTGCCGGGCCCCAGGATTTTCCCGCCCTGCTCCGGGCGCTGGAAAAACGGGGCGTCACGGGGGATCTGCTCCGGGGGATCGCAGGGGAAAACCTGCTGCGGTATTACGACCGGATCGACCCAAAACCTGAACGAAAGAAGGAATGACCCTTGCTCGGCATCATCGGCGCCATGGACAAAGAGGTGGACACCCTGCGCGCCGCCATGACGGACACCCGGGAGGAAAAAATCGGCTTCACCCGCTGCACGGTGGGCACGCTCTGGGAAACGCAGGTGTGCCTGGCCCAGTGCGGCATCGGCAAGGTCCACGCCGCCCTGTGCGCCCAGGCCCTGATCCTGCGGCATCCCGTGGACGCGCTGCTGAACATCGGCGTAGCCGGGGCGCTGCGCCCCTCCCTGGGGATCGGGGACGCGGTAATCGCTTCCTCCGCCGTGCAGCACGATATCGACACCTCTCCCCTGGGTGACCCGCCGGGCATGATCTCCGGCCCCAACATCGTGCACATCCCCTGCGATCCGGCCCTTTCCGCCCTGCTGCGCCGGGCCGCGCAGGAGGCGGATCTGCGCTGGGAGGAAGGCGCCGTCGCCACCGGGGATCAGTTCATCACCGGCACGGAAAACAAGCGGCGCATCGCGGAAGCCTTCGGCGCCGCCGCCTGCGATATGGAGGGCGGGGCCATCGCCCAGTGCTGCTATGAGATGGGCGTGCCCTACGCCGCCTGCCGCCTGATCTCGGACACCCGGGACGGCGACGAAAGGGAGTACATGGAAAAGGCGGCCCTGGCCTGCAAAAACGAAGAAACGCTGCTGCGGAAATTCCTTCCGCTGTACCGGCAAACCAAGGAGGAAAAATAAAATGGACAAGTGGGATCAGCGGTTTATGGATCTGGCCCGGACGGTATCCACCTGGACCAGCTGCTTCGCTCCGGGGCGGGCCATCGGTGCCGTCATCGTCAAGGACAAGCGCATCATGACCACCGGCTACAACGGCGCCCCCGCGGGGATGAAGACCTGCCGGGAAAAGGGCGAATGCCTGCGGCGGAAGCTGGGCATCGAAAGCGGCACCCGGGCGGAGGTGTGCTACGCCGCCCACGCCGAGCAGAACGCCATCCTGCAGGCCGCGAAGCTGGGCATCAGCATCGACGGCGCCACGCTGTACTGCACCCACCAGCCCTGCTCCATCTGCGCCAAAATGATCGTCAACGCCGGCATCCGCCGGGTGGTGTACGAACAGGGATATCCCGATCCCTTCACCCTGGAGATTTTCGGGGAAACCGGCGTAAAGCTGGAAAGGTATCCGGAGGAGGAGGAAACGCCGTGAAAAAGCCCGTCGCCCTGCTGCTGGCCCTGGTCTGCCTGCTTTCCGCCCTGCCCTCCGCCCTGGCATCCCAGGAGGGCCCCCAGCCCATCCCCGTCCTCGCCCCGGAGGACCGCACCCCCACGCCTCCCGGCATCCACCATTATCTGCTGATCTGCCTGGACAAATGGGATTATACCCTGCGGAACCAGTGGGTCAAGGATATCTGGGACGAAACCTACGACACCAACACCGACGGGCTGATCCTGGTGACCGTCAATGAAAACGACGGCTCCGTGAAGCTCACCAGCTTCATCCGGGATATGCTCATCCAGCGGCCGGACGGCGAATACGGCCGCATCAACAATTTCCTTTACGCCAATCCCACCACCCAGACCGGCGGCTGGGCCTGGGTGAACAAGAAAAGCGACGCCGAGGCTTTCCAGGCCCTGGTGGACACCATCAACAGCCACTTCGATCTGAACATCGAAAAATTCATCGTTATGGATTTCCGGCAGGTGCAGAACATCATCGACGCCGTGGGCGGCGTGGACGTGGAGATCACCAACCGGGAAGCGCGGAAGCTGTTCCTCTACCCCATCGGCGCGTCCGCCACCGTCCCTTCCCTGCAGGAAGGCTCCCGGGGCGGGGTGTACCACATGACCGGCTACGCCGCGGTGATCTACATGCGCATCCGCAAGATCGAAACCAAGGCGTACCTCCACGCCGACGGCACCACCCACAGCGACAACCAGGATTACGGCCGCACCTACCGGGACCGGATGGTGCTCACCGCCCTGGCGGACAGCCTCAAGGACGTGACCTGGGACCGGGCCGCCGCATTGCTGGACGTGATCCTTTCCAACACCGTCTACACCAACATGACCACCCGGGATTTTGAGGAAGCGCTGACGCTGGCCATGGCCCTGCGGGGCGCTCCGGTGCAGCACATCCGCATGCCCGCCGACGGCACGAAATACTGGGAAAGCGGCTATGCCGGCATGGCCACCAAGGAAATCGACTATTTGGGGAACCGCGCCGTGCTGCACGATTTCCTGTTCGGCTTTACGGTGGTGGACGAATGATCGAAGCAGTCATTTTCGATATGGACGGCCTGCTCACCGACAGCGAGGCCCCGGGGCTCACGGGCATCCAGGTGTGCGGCCGGCTCCAGGGATACGAGATCCCTCTGGAGCACGTGCGCAGGACCATCGGGATCAACGCCAAAGCCGCCAGCGACTTCTATCATCAGTATTATCCCGGGCTGGACACGGACAGGCTGTTCGCCGATTTCACGGAATATATGCACGCCCTGGCCCGGGAAGGAAAGATCCAGCTGAAAAAGGGCGCCCGGGAGCTGCTCAGAGCGCTCCGGGAGCGGGGCATCCCCTGCGCCGTGGCCTCCTCCAGCTATCCGGAAACCATCCGGCTCTACCTGGAAAAGCAGGGGATCGCGGATGATTTTGCCGCCCTGGTATCCGCCAACGGCGAAACCCGGTCCAAGCCCGCGCCGGACATTTTCCTCAAGGCTGCCGGCCTCCTGGGCGCCGCCCCGGAAAACTGCCTGGTGCTGGAGGACTCCGTGAACGGCGTAAAAGCCGGCCGGGCCGCGGGCATGACGGTGTGCATGATCCCGGACCTGATCCCCTTCACCCCCGAGCTGGCCCCGTATTGCGATCACGTGCTGCCGGACCTTTCCGCCGTGATCCCCCTGGTGACGGCATGAACGGGGCCATCGTGTGCGTAGGGCGGCTGCGGGAAAAATACTGGGCCGACGCCGCCGCGGAATACCTGAAGCGCCTGTCCCGCTTCGGAAAAATGGAAATCGTGGAGCTGCCGGATCTCCCGGAGCCCGCGGGCGCCTCCGACGCGGACCGGCAGCGGATCATCGCCCGGGAAGGGGAAGCGATCCTCAGCCGCCTGAAGCCCGGCGATCACGTGATCGCCCTTTGCGTGGACGGCCCGCAGTACGAAAGCGAGCGCTTCGCCCAGCGCCTGGCCCAGTGCGGCCTGACCGGGCAGCGCACGGCGTTCGTGATCGGCGGCTCCCTGGGCCTTTCCCCCGCGGTGCTCCAAAGGGCGGACGAAAAAATGTCCCTGTCCAAAATGACCTTTCCCCACCAGCTGGCCCGGGTGCTGCTGCTGGAGCAGATCTACCGCGCCTGCAAAATCAACGCCGGCGAAAAATATCATAAATAACGGCGTTTTGCGAAAAGACTGTCGTTTTCCGGGTTGTTTTGTCGCCCCTGTCATAAGGGGCGGCTTTTTTTCGTAAACATATAAACGGCGCCCTTCCCTGTCCGCCCCCCTGCCGCCCTTCTATCCGGGCATGCAAACGCATACCGTAGAGCGGGAAGGGGGAAAAAGAAAATGAAAACGCAGGGAAAGGCAAAGCGCTTCCTGGCCGCGGGCGGGCTGTGGATCCTGGCGCTGCTGTGCGGCGTCACCGGGATCTACGCCCTGAACGGCCGCACCGCGGAGGTGGCCGCCCGGAAGCGCGAGCTGCCCATCTATTCCGTGGAGCGCGGGGACAATCTGATCGCCGTCAGCTTCGACGCCGCCTGGGGCGGGGACAATACCGAAAGGCTGCTGGAGATCCTCCGGGAAAACGGCGTGAAGGCCACCTTTTTCCTGGTGGACACCTGGGTGCAAAGGTATCCCGGACTGGTGAAGGAGCTCGCCGCCCAGGGCCATGAGATCGGCAGCCACTCCACCACCCATCCCCAGATGAGCCGGCTGAGCCGGGGGAAGATCCTGCAGGAGCTCACCACCGTGGCGGACCACATCGAAGCTCTCACCGGCGCGCGGCCCACGCTGTTCCGGGCGCCCTACGGGGATTACAGCAACGACGTGGTGCTGACCGCCCGGGGCGCGGGCTACGAGGTGATCCAGTGGAGCGTGGATTCCCTGGACTGGAAAAACCGCGGCGCGGAGGACCTGATTCGCCGGGCTACCCGCAATGTAAAAAGCGGCGACATCGTGCTGTTTCACAACGATGCCAAATATATCCTGGATGCGCTGCCCGCCATCCTCAAAAGCTATCGGGAGCAGGGGCTCACCCCGGTGCCCGTATCCCAGCTCCTGCTGCCCGGAAATACCACCATCGACGCGCAGGGCCGCCAGCGCCCCGCGCCTACGACAGTACCGGAGGTGTAAGCATAGCATGGATACCGAAAACAACCAACTCACTCTCTGCGGCGTGATCGACACGGACCCCGTGCTGGACCACGAGGTGCTGGGCGAAAGATTTTACCGCATGGACCTGAAGGTGCCCCGCCTGTCCGGAGCGTCAGACCTTTTGCCCGTCACCGTCAGCGAACGGCTGATGAACAGCCAGGTGGCGGCGGGCACGCGGCTGTGCGTGGTGGGGCAGCTTAGATCCTACAACAAGGTGGTGGCCGGCAGCGGAAGGCTTTTGCTCACCGCCTTCGCCCAGCATCTGCTTCCCCCCGACAGCGCCGAAAACCCCAACGTCATCCGTCTGACCGGCGCCATCTGCAAGCCGCCCTCCTTCCGCACCACGCCCTTCGGCCGGGAAATCGCGGACCTGATGCTGGCGGTGAACCGCGCCTTCGGAAAGAGCGATTACATCCCCTGCATCGCCTGGGGCCGCACCGCCCGGTACGCCTCCGGCCTGGCCGTGGGGGACCGGCTGGAAATCCAGGGCCGGTTCCAGAGCCGGGAATACCAAAAGCAGCTGCCCGACGGCACGGTGCTGAACCGCACGGCCTACGAGGTTTCCATCAGCCGCCTCACCGCCCTGCAGGACGCGCCCCTCTCCCCCCGTCCCGCCGCTTCCTCCCAGGAAAACGCCCTCCAATAAAAATGGGGCTGTTACACAGCCTGAGCCGTCCGGCTGCCCGGATGGCTCTCTGCATTTTTTCACGATACCATTATACATGAGATTTTCCCATGAATCGTCCCGCTATTTGGACAATTCGCGGTGGCGGGTTTTGCCCCGCAATGATATAATGGCAAAGGCTCCAGAAACTGTGAGCCTTGAGTTCCCAACTTTCAAGTTATTGAACCAATAACGGGCCGGCAAAGAGTAACTTGACACTTCTTCTCATGGATGCTATAATACTTTAAACTGATGAAAGGAAGGGATATGAAAATGAAGAATAAAGTGGCAATTGTCGCTATGCTGCTGGTGGCGCTGCTGCTGCTGGCCTCCTGTGGCGGCCAGAACAGCGGGGAAAAGAAACTGACAACCGCAGACATCGAAGGAACATGGACTGTGTCTGATAAGTCCGTCCATTCGAAAGACTTCCTATCGTTAGACGGATTCATTCTGAAACCGGATACCAGCGCTGTCCTGATTCTCAGAGGCGGAAAAATCACCTGGGAATGGGAAGCCCAGGACGGAAAGCACACCAGCGAAGCCGGCGCCTATGAAGTGAAAGACGGTGACGTGTTCTTCAGCAGCGTCAGATTAAGCGGCAAACTGGAAGGCAAGACCCTGACCCTGACCCAGGTGGCCGCGCCGAAGGGGGAAGGCGCATTCATATACAATGAGGAAGACGGTGCATACCATAAGGTAGACGATCCGTCCTTTATCGAGGTGCCCGATAAATCTGTTCTGGTCCTGGAAAGAAAGTAATTCAGCAATCAGACGGTATCGGGCTTTCCTGATACGCGTCACAGACAAAAAACCTGCGGATCATAATATGAAAACCAATATCCCTGTAAACAAAGAGGATGTTGCAGATTGACTTTATGCAACATCCTCTTTTCTTTGCTTCTGTTCCTGTTAATCCGCAAACAGCGGGGTGGACAGATACCGATCGCCGGTGTCGGGCAGCAGGGCCACGATGGTCTTGCCCTGATTCTCGGGGCGCTTGGCCAGCTCGATGGCGGCCCAGGCCGCGGCGCCGGCGGAAATGCCCACCAGCACGCCCTCTTTTTTGCCGATCAGCCGACCGACGGCGAACGCGTCCTCATGATCCACGGGGATGATCTCATCGTACACGGAGGTATCCAGCACCTGCGGCACGAAGCCCGCGCCGATGCCCTGGATCTTGTGGGGGCCGGGCGCGCCGCCGCTGAGCACGGGCGACGCCGTGGGCTCCACCGCCACCACCTTCACCGCGGGCTTTTTTTCCTTCAGGTATTTCCCGGTGCCCGTCACAGTGCCGCCGGTGCCCACGCCCGCCACGAAGATATCCACCTGCCCGTCGGTATCCGCCCAGATTTCCGGGCCGGTGGTGGCGTAATGGATGGCCGGGTTAGCGGGATTGACGAACTGGCCGGGGATGAAGCTGCCCGGGATCTCCTTGGCCAGCTCCTCCGCCTTGGCGATGGCGCCCTTCATGCCCTTGGCGCCTTCGGTGAGCACGATCTCCGCGCCGTAGGCCTTCGCCAGCTGGCGGCGCTCCACGCTCATGGTTTCCGGCATGGTCAGGATCATGCGGTAGCCCCGGGCCGCCGCCACAGAAGCCAGGCCGATGCCGGTGTTGCCGGAGGTGGGCTCGATGATCACGGCGCCGGGCTTCAGAAGGCCCTTTTCCTCCGCGTCGTCGATCATGGCTTTGGCGATCCTGTCCTTGACGGACCCGGCGGGATTCAGGTATTCCAGCTTCACCAGCACCTTCGCCTGCAGCCCCAGTTCTTTTTCGATATTCGTGATCTCCAGCAGCGGGGTATTCCCGATCAGCTGATCCGCGGACGTATAAATACGGCTCATGTTTTCATCCTCCATTTTTTAATTCTTTTTTATTTGTGACTCCGCCGCGCTTCCGCGCCCCGACATCGTCCCGTTTGGAAAAACATGCGCCTGTTCATCCAAATTACCCACCTTTCAAATAGGTTAATGGCATTATATGCCGCCCGCCGCCGCCTGTCAATCCCCCGCGCCGTATTTTCATTGTATTTTGCCCGCGGCGTTGAAAATCCCATCAACCCCGTGGTATAATAGGTTGAATTCGGGAAGAGGAGGCGGGAGGATGATCATGGTTTCCACCAAAGGGCGCTACGCCCTGCGGGTGATGGTGGACCTGGCGAAGAACCAGGGGGACGGCTACCTGCCGCTCAAGGAGATCGCCCAGCGTCAGGGCATTTCCGAAAAATACCTGGAAAGCGTATTGAAGGGCCTGGTGTCGGGCAAGATGCTCACCGGCGTCCGGGGCAAGGGCGGCGGCTACCGCCTGAGCCGGAGGCCCGAGGAATATACCGTGGCGGACATCCTGCGCCTGACGGAAGGGGAGCTGGCGGCGGTGGCCTGCCTGGAAAAGGGCGCGCTTCCCTGCCCCCGGCAGCAGGATTGCCCCACGCTGCCCCTGTGGCGGAACCTGAACGCCCTGGTGCAGGATTATTTTTCCTCCGTCACCCTCCGGGATCTGGCCGGGAACGTTCAGGAAAGCGCCGACAGCGAGGCGGCTGCCCTCTCCGCGTCCGCGGACCGCACCAGCACGTAATCCGTATCATAGGTCGATACCGCAAACACCGGGATGCCCGCATCGCGCAGGCATCCCGTGATTTTTGCCAGAACGCCCACCAAAGAAAAATCCAGCGGCCCGGGCAGGCGGAAGCACCGCCAGCCGTCCTCCCGCTTCAGGGCGTTTGCCGGGCACGCCTCCGTGGGGCACACCAGGGATTTTTCCGTATCCGTAACGGCGAAGAACGTAAACGGGACAGACAGATCCGCGTCCCCGGCGTCCCGGATCCGGCACACGCTGAATTCCCCGTTAAGCCATTCAACGTTCATTCCGTTTTCCCTCCAGCAGCTCCGCCGCCCATTTTTTCGCCGCCCGCATGGCGGTGGGAACGGGCAGCGCGTTCATTTCGGAAAGGGTCACGAACCGCCCTTCCCGGCAGGCCGCGCTTTCCGCTTCATAATGATATACCGTCATGTTCCAGATCCGGTGGGTGAATACGTGCCGGGCCTCCCCCATCTTTCCCCGGGGAACGGCCCGGATGCCCAGGGCCCCCATGGCCTTCTCCGCATCCATCATGTTCCCCGCGTTTTCCGTCAGGTGATACACCCACAGGCCCTGGAGCAGCGTCTCCGTCCGCTGCCGCATCCAGACCGTATCTTGATAGGTAATCAGCGCCACTGTCACGCCGATCTCCCGGGGCGGGTCCGCCGCCGCCTTCACGGGCAGCGCGTCCGCGTCCCCGGCCCGGCAGGCGTCGCACAGCAGCCTGAGGGGGCAGCGGTCGCAGTCCGGCGTGCCGGGAGTGCACACCGTGGCGCCCAGATCCATCAGCGCCTGGTTGAAATCCCCGCACCGCACGGGGGGCATATCCTCCGCCGCCAGCGCCGCCAGTTTCTTCCGCACAGAAGGGATGCCCACGTCCTCCCGGACGCCGTGGAACCGGGAAAACACCCGGGTCAGATTCCCGTCCACCGCGGGACAGGGGAGGCCGAAGGCGATGGAGGCTACCGCCGCCGCCGTGTACGCCCCGACCCCGGGCAGCGCCCGGAGGGCCGCTTCGTCGGCGGGGAAAACGCCGCCGTGCCGGGATACGATGATTTTCGCCGCCCGGTGCAGGTTCCGGGCCCGGGAATAATAGCCCAGCCCTTCCCAGCACTTGAGCACGTCCTCTTCCTCCGCCTCCGCCAGGGCGAACACATCCGGGAACCGGGCAAGGAAGCGCGTATAATACGCCCCCACGGTTTCCGTGCGGGTCTGCTGCAGCATGATTTCGCTCACCCAGACGCGGTAAGGGTCAGCCGTGCCCCGAAAGGGCAGCTTCCGTCCGTTTTGGTCATACCAGGCCAGCAGCAGCGCGGAAAACACGGCTTCTCCCTCCTCCCCGTTCTTTTGCCGATCATTATAGCACATCGCGGCCCGGAATTGAATATCGAAAATGAAATCATGCGTTTTTCAAAGATATTTCAAGAAAACATGGCATTATCCGCCGATATTTCAAGATATTTTCCGATATTCCGGATTATTCCATGAATTCGGCGCATTCGCCAGTTGCGCCCCGGGCGTTTATGAAGTACACTATGCAAGGATGATTTAGCACTCGCTTGTCAAGAGTGCTAACAGTCCCCGGAAAAGCAATCCAAGAACGAGGAGGAGCCTTATGAACATCAAGCCTTTGTTTGACCGCGTGGTCATCAAAAACGTGGAAGCGGAAGAAACCACCAAGAGCGGCATCATCCTGACCTCTGCCGCCAAGGAAAAGCCCCAGATGGCGGAAGTGCTGGCCGTGGGCCCCGGCGGCATGGTAGACGGCAAAACCACCACCATGTGCGTCAGCGTCGGCCAGAAGGTCATTTACAGCAAATACGCCGGCACGGAAGTGAAGATCGACGGCGAAGAAGTGATCATCGTCAAGATGGGCGATATCCTCGCGGTAGTCGAATAAGCCCCGCAGCATCAAATCAGAAGGAGTGGAAATAAAATGGCAAAGCAGCTGAAATACGGCGAGGACGCCCGCCGCGCCCTGGAAAACGGCATCAACGCCCTGGCGAACACCGTGAAGATCACCCTGGGGCCCAAGGGCCGCAACGTGGTATTGGATAAGAAATACGGCGCGCCCCTCATCACCAACGACGGCGTCACCATTGCCAAGGAAATCGAGCTGGAAGACCCCTTTGAAAACATGGGCGCCCAGCTGATCAAGGAAGTGGCCACCAAGACCAACGACGTGGCCGGCGACGGCACCACCACCGCCACCCTGCTGGCCCAGGCCATCGTCCGCGAGGGCCTGAAAAACCTGGCCGCCGGCGCCAATCCCATGGTGCTCAAGAAGGGCATCGAAGACGCCGCCGACGCCGCCGTGGAAGGCCTGAAGGAAATTTCCCGTCCCATCAGCGGCAAGCAGGCCATCGCCCAGGTGGCTTCCATTTCCGCCGGGGACGAAACCATCGGCCAGCTGATCTCCGACGCCATGGAGAAGGTGGGCAAGGACGGCGTCATCACCGTTGAAGAAAGCAAGACCATGCGCACCGAGCTGACCACCGTGGAAGGCATGCAGTTCGACCGGGGCTACGCCTCCGCTTACATGGTCACCGACACCGACAAGATGGTGGCCGAGCTGGACAGCCCCTACATCCTGATCACCGATAAGAAGATCAGCAACATCCAGGAGATCCTGCCGGTGCTGGAGCAGGTGGTGCAGCAGGGCAAGAAGCTGCTCATCATCGCCGAGGACGTGGAGGGCGAAGCCCTGGCCACCCTGGTGGTGAACAAGCTGCGCGGCACCTTCACCTGCGTGGCCGTCAAAGCCCCCGGCTTCGGCGACCGCCGCAAGGAAATGCTGCGGGATATCGCCATCCTCACCGGCGGCCAGGTCATCAGCACCGAGCTGGGGCTGGAGCTCAAGGAAGCCACCATCGACATGCTGGGCCAGGCCCATCAGGTGAAGGTGGACAAGGAAAACACCACCATCATCGACGGCGCGGGCGACAAGGAAGAAATCAAGAACCGCGTGAACCAGATCAAGGCCCAGATCGCCGAAACCACCAGCGATTACGACCGGGAGAAGCTGCAGGAGCGGCTGGCGAAGCTGGCCGGCGGCGTGGCCGTCATCCAGGTGGGCGCCGCGACCGAGATCGAAATGAAAGAGCGCAAGATGCGCATCGAAGACGCCCTGGCCGCCACCCGCGCGGCTGTGGAAGAGGGCATCGTGCCCGGCGGCGGCATCGCACTGCTGAACGCCATCGCCAAGGTGAAGCCCCTGGTGGAAAAGAACACGGGCGATGCCAAGACCGGCGTGGAGATCGTGCTTCGCGCCATGGAAGAGCCCATCCGCCAGATCAGCCTGAACGCCGGCATCGACGGCGCCGTGATCATCGAGAACATCCGCCGCAGCGAAAAGACCGGTTACGGTTACGACGCGCTGAAGGGCGAATACGTGGACATGATCGACCGCGGCATCATCGACCCCACCAAGGTGACCCGCTCTGCCCTGCAGAACGCCGCCTCCGTGGCCGCCATGGTGCTGACCACAGAATCCCTGGTGACCGACATTCCCGCGCCCGAACCCGCTGCCCCCGCCGGCAACCCCGGCATGGGCGGGATGTACTGATCGCGCCGCAAAGGTTTTTCCAAATCCCTGAGGGCCGCTCCGGCGGCCCTTTTTCAATGCCCGGGCATTGACCGGGGCGGCAAAGTCATGTATAATTTTCCTGAAAACAGCAATGGTTGGAAACGCCGAAAGAGCCGGAATACAAAAAGGAGGTCTGTCGCATGAAAAAAACCGTGGCCGTGCTGGTTTTGCTTTCTCTCCTGTTCACCTGTGCCTTCCCCGCGCTGGCGGATCAGATGTACCTGATCCCGGACAGCAACACCCGCCGCCTCACCGAGGAAGAGCTCTGGGAGTGGGACCGGGAATCCCTCAGCTATATTTTCAATGAAATTTTCGCCCGGCACGGCTATGTGTTCTCCCCGGGCGGCAAATACGACATGTGGTTCCGTTCCCAGCCCTGGTATACCCCCAACGCGAACCCGGATAATCAGCACCAGGTTTATCCCAAGGTTTCCAATCTGGAATGGGACAATTACAACACCATCAAAAAAGTGATCGAGCAAATGGACGCCGCGGGCGAAAAATGGCATACCCCGGGGAAAAAATGCTACTCCGATTATACGCCTCCCCTTTCGGGGCTGATGCTGTCCGGCTTCTCCTTTGTCAATCTGAAAGCGGATCAGACCCTGCCGGTCTATTCCGCCCCCAGCTTTGACGCCTGGCGCGGGGCCAACGGCAAGGCCGCCGTGAGCACCAACGGCGCGGTATACGCCGCGGGCTGGGAAAGCGGCTGGCTGCTGGTTTTCTATGAAACCAACAACCACTCCATCCGCGTGGGCTACGTTCATCCCTCCAGCATCACGGGCCGCGTGGACTGCAGCACCATGCTGCAGTTTGACCGAGAAACCGCCGCCGTGCTCAGCGCCGTGACGCTGACGGACGATCCGCTCATGTCCAACACCGCCATCCGCACCCTCCGTCAGGGCGATTCCGTGATCTTCCTCACTTCCATGACCAATCAGAACGGCCAGATCTGGGATTACGTGGAAACCGCGGCGGAAGGAAAAACCGTCCGCGGCTTCATCCCCCACGGCGCTCTGCAATTGACCGATGCCTCCTTGGATTTCTGATCCTTTTCCGCGCATCAAACGGACAAAAAAGGCCTTCCGCAGCTTGCGGAAGGCTTCTTTTGATCCGCCGGGATCACAGCGCTTCGTATATGTCCTTCATGGCCCGGGCGTCCTCCGCCATGGTGCCGTGGCATTCGCAGATGATCCGCGCCCGATAGCCCCGCGCCTTCAGCAGCGGCGCCAGAAGCTCAAACCGCGGGCCGTACTGCGCCTCCGCGAAGGTGCGGTGCCGCTTTTCGCCCTTTTCCGTAAACTCAATGGTGGAAAAATGCACGTGCATGTCCCTGGCCCTTTCAAGGCCCAGAGCGCCTTCCACAGCGTCCAGCACCTTGGCGAAATCCTCCGTTTCCTTCAGGCCCCCGCCGCTCAGGGCGTGGAGGTGGGCAAAATCCACGCAGGGGATCAGCCTTTCGTCCGTCAGGCAGAATTCCAGCGTCTCCGCTAAGTTCCCGATCTGGCTTGGCCGGCCCATGGTTTCGGGGCAGAGATGGATTTCGCCCAGCCCAGCGTCCTCCAGCCGGGCATACGCCTCCCGGATCCCCGCGCGGCAGTTGCGCAGCGCTTCCTGGCGCTCCATTTTCATCACCGCGCCCACGTGCACCACTGCCCGGTCGCCCCCCAGGCGCTTCACCAGCCGCGCGCTCTCCAGGATATCCCGGAAGGAGTTTTCCCGCTTTGCCGGATCGGGATTGGCCAGGTTGATGAAGTACGGCGCGTGGGCGCTCACCGTGACGCCGTATTTCCGGGCTTCCTCCGCGATCTTATCCGCCGTATCCTCCCGGAGCTGCACGCCCCGGCCGAAGGAATATTCATAGGCGTTCAGCCCCATGGCATGCAGCCACGCCGGGGCCTGCCAGCTGGCTTTATATCCCTGGGCATAAAAGGAATCGGAATTGCCCGCGGGGCCGAACAAAATGCTCACAGGTTTTTCCTCACGGTGCCGTTATTCCGGGCGTACACCCCGGTCCGGATCTCCTGGATAAACGCTTCCCAGTTATGCAGCCCCTTTTTCCCGGCCTCCTCCGCATCCCGGACGGCCCGCTCGCGGTCGTAGGGCACGGTGATGAGGGCGATATCCAGGGGCGTTTTTTCCTCCCCGTCCACGTCGCCCCGCAGGATGGCGTACTGGGCCATGGCCACGCCCAGGCCGTTGCCCACGCTGCCGGTATTGAACAGGATCCCCTTTCCCAGCACCCGCATGCCCTGGCGGTGTACGTCGGCATAGCCCACCGCGTCGTAATCCGGCGCAAAATACGGGGAAAGCAGGTCGTATTCGTCGTGCACGGAATAGGGCTGGGGCATGGTGGGCCGGCCGTGGAACAGGCGCATTTTCCGCCCGGAAATGCGGCAGACGTATTCCAGGGGAAATTCCGTCAGCATCCGCAGCCGCTTTTCTCCCAGCTGCCGGTAATAGAATTCGTCCTTGGGGAACAGCTTTTTCCCGATCCCCTCGTCCCAGTTCCCCTGCAGAATAAATTCGCACCGGCTGACCGCCCAATCGAAGGTTTCGGCGGAGGAAGGACCCTTCCCCACCACGTCCCCCAGGCACCAGATCCGCCCGATCCCCCGGGCGCGCAGGTCGGCGTCCACCGCCTCCGTGGCGGGGAGATTGCCGTGCAGATCGGCCACCAGCGCGATTTCCGTCATTCGTTGCACGCCTCCGTAAACGCATTGAAGATTGCCTGCTGCTCCGGGTGCTTTTCGCACATGCTCTCCGGGTGCCACTGCACCCCCAGGGCGAAGCGCTTTCCCGGCATTTCGATCCCCTCGATCAGCCCGTCCGGGGCGATGGCGCAGGGCAAAAGCCCCTGTCCCAGCGCCTTGATCCCCTGGTGATGGCGGCTGTTGACCGCAAGGGCCTCCACCCCCAGAACGCGGCGCAGCAGCCGCCCCTCCGGGAGCAGCACGTCATGGGCCGCCTCCCGGGGCACATCCTCCCGGGGATGGCGCACCATCCCCGCGCACTGCGCCGCGATGTCCTGGTACAGCGTGCCGCCCAGGGCGCAGTTCATCACCTGCAGCCCCCGGCAGACGGCCAGCACCGGCACGTCCCGGTCCAGGGCCAGGCGCAGCAGGTCCATTTCCATCCAGTCCCGCTCCGGCGACACTTCGCCGCAGCAGGGCAGCTTTTCTTCCCCGTACATCCGCGGGTCGATATCCCCGCCGCCGGAGAACAGCAGCCCGTCCACCCGGGATACGATCTCCTCCCAGGCGAACACGTCCCCCGTCAGCGGCAGCAGCACCGGCACGGCCCCCGCCCGGCTCACCGCGTCCATGTAATCCCGGTTCACGGTCACTTTGCCCTTTTCCCGGTCCCAGTCGGGCGTGATCCCGATCAAAAGCATTTTCTTTCCCCCTTTTTCCCGTTTTCATGATAATGCGGCGGCGGGGAATTGTCAAGAAAACCGGCGCGTCCCGCCTCCGATGCTGTTTTTAATTTGTCCTTTCCGCACGGCCCGCTTGCACCGGCCTTTGGCTTTTCATATAATGGACCAGACCGCACTGCCGCAGCAGCGGCAAAAGCGCGGAAGTAAGGATGGATTCGTGTATGCCGAATTTCCGTTTGCCGGACGAAGTGTTTGAAGAGGCCGCCCGCCGCTTTCCCACGCCCTTTCATCTGTATGACGAGCAGGGCATCCTGGATACCGCGAAGAAGCTGAACGCGGCCTTTTCCTGGGCCCCGCATTTTCAGGAATATTTCGCCGTGAAGGCCCTGCCCAACCCGGCGGTGCTGAAATTATACCATCAGGTGCACTGCGGGCTGGACTGCTCCAGCGAATGCGAATTGCTCCTGGCGGAAATGGCGGGCTTTTCCGGGGAGGACATCATGTTCAGCGCCAACGCCATGCCTCCGGAGGAGCTGGCCCACGCGAGGCGGCTGAACGCCATCGTGAATCTGGACGACCTGAGCGATATCGATCTGCTTTCCGCCAACGGCGGCATCCCGGAAACGGTGTGCGTGCGCTATAACCCCGGCGGGAGCTTCACATTGGGCAACGCCATCATGGGCGAGCCCGGCGAATCCAAATACGGCTGGACCAAGGAGCAGATGCGGGAGGGCCTGCCCCGGCTCAAGGCTCTGGGGGCGAAGAAATTCGGCCTGCACGCTTTCCTGGCCAGCAGCACCATGGACAATTCCTACTACCCCCGCCTGGCGGGCATCCTGTTCGATCTGGGGGCGGAAATGGAAAAGGAAACGGGGCTGCAGCTCGCCTTCATCAACCTCTCCGGCGGCATCGGCATCCCCTACCGCCCGGAGGAAACGGAAACGGATATCCTGCAGGTAGGCGAAGGCGTCCGGCAGGAGTACGCCCGGGTGTTCGGCGATCCCGCAAAGGGCCGCGTGGGCATCAAGGCGGAATTGGGCCGCTATATGACCGGCCCTCACGGCTGGCTGGTCACCCATGCGGTGCACGAAAAGAAGATCTACAAGGATTATATCGGCGTGGACGCCTGCGCCGCCAACCTGATGCGCCCGGCCATGTACGGCGCGTACCACCACATCCACGTCTGCGGCAAAAGGAACGCCCCCGCGGATCACATGTACGACGTCACCGGCTGCCTGTGCGAAAACAACGATAAATTCGCCATCGACCGGATGCTGCCGGAAATCCAGATCGGGGATCTTGTGGTGATCCACGATACCGGCGCCCACGGCTTTTCCATGGGCTATCAGTACAACGGCCGCCTCCGCAGCGCCGAGGTGCTCTATACCAAGGACGGCGATTTCAGATTGATCCGCCGGGCCGAGACCCCGGAGGATTATTTCGCCACGCTGGTATAATCTGTTCGTTCATCCCTTGCCGCCCGGGCGTCCTGCCGGGCGGTTTTTTGCTGCAAATGTAAAAACACACCATCCCCGATGGACAAGCGCTTCCCGGGCTGGTATAATCCAGATATACCCTCTGTTTCACCGCGGACCATCCGGGAGGAGAGAGCACAAATGAAAAAGATCGCCGCATGTTTCCTGGCCGCGCTGCTTCTGCTTTCCGTCTGCCTGCCCACGCAGGCGGCGGAGGTGAACCCGCTGGATTTCGACCCCATGGAGGTGTTCCAAGGCCTCATCGGCAGCGTATATTTCGCCCTGCCCGGCGCCCCCGTCCTCATCCGCGACGCGGATTACCCGGGGCAGTGGACGGACAGCTTCCAGCTCCTGGGCAACTGCTACGAAGACGGGGCCGAATACCAGCTGCGCACCGCGGATATCAGCCCCTGGATCGCCGCCAACCAGGAGGAATACCCCGAGGACAGCTATGAAGAAAACGCCCTGCAGGCCATGTTCAGCTACGCGTCGTTCATGATCGAATTCATGGGCGGAAAAATCACCGATTCTCAGGCCGCCTTCGAGGAGGATTATCTATACCTGAAATTCAATTACACCTACCCCGACACCCCCGGCGAGGAATATAGTGCCTCCTGCATCCTGGACGGCACCCGGGCAGTATGCCTGTGCGCGGAGCAGTGCGGGCACGGGAAGGAGGCCCTCTCCCGCCTGGCCCCCGCCACGGAGGAGCAGAAGGCCGCCTTCGCCGCGCGGCAGCCCGAAACAGTCAATTACTTCGGCTTGTCCGTCACCTTCCCCTGCGCGCCTTCTGTCTCTGAAAAGGAAAACAGCGTCACGGCCCTGTGCTTTCCCGAGGATTTCACCCTGGTCATCGCCGATTACATCCCCGTGAGGGTTTCCATCGGCGCATCGGAGGAGGAGGTAAAGCCCTCTTTGCAGTATCTGGCGGACCGGGAAATGCAGGGCCTGGGCGGAGAAAAAGCAAATGAAGGGACGCTTTCCGGCAGCGCGGACACCCTGTGGCAGTTTACCTTTACCGGAACGGGAAACCTGGGATACGGGGAGCCCTTCGCACAGTCCTGGGTGGGCATGATCTGCATAAGCGAAAACGGCGTCTGGTATTTCAAGGCCTCGGATACCGAAACCGGCCGGGCCTTCATCCGGTCCATCCGTTTGGCGGAGGAAACCCCCGACAGCGCGGATACCGGTCTTGATATTCAGCAGGCCGCAGCCCTTTCGGAGGACAGGCAGGACGACGGCGGCCCCGCCACCCTTTATCAGTTCGCCCGCGATCTTGACGTTCTGTTTACGGATCACGCCTATAACGTCGCCGTGGATGCGCAGGATCTTTGGATCAGCCTGGCCTTCTATTCCGACGGGGCCTGGCGGCGGGCGGTGACCGTGAACGACGGGCTGATCTTCGCGGTGCTGACTCTGTCCTCGGACAGTGATACCGCCTTCGTCAACGGCCTGCGCGTCTACGGGACCTACGACGCGGACCCGAACGCCTTCCTGGCCTTCGCCGCCTGCTGCGCCGAGGCCGCGGAGGGCGGCACGGCCCGGGAGAAGCTTTCGCAGTTCATCGCCGATCCCATAGAAGGGAACATCCTCCCGACCGGCCGCTATCAGGCGCAGTACGCCGTCATGAACCCGGAGCACACGGATCTTTACTACAAAACGGTGATCCTCACCGCCCGCCAGCCCGCGCCTCAGGAAAACAGCATTCCCGCCATGGGGGAGGGGGATTCGCCCTCCCCCATCGCCGAATCCTTCATGACCGCCGGGGAATTCCTCAGCCGCTGGGAGAAAATGAACCAATCCGCCTACGACGGCGCGTTCCCCCTGACGCTGTATGCCGGGGAGGCGCTGGAGGACGGGGATTACATGCAGCCGGGGCTGTTCGGCGGGGCCACCATGGTGGTGCTGTATCTGGACGGCCCGGAGGAGGACGCCCGGATCTCCCAGATCATGGTAATCGATTTTTCCGATACCCCGCCCATGGCTTTCCTGGGCGGCCTGCTGAGTTTCTACGCCGTTTCCGGCATTCCGGACGACATCTACGCCGCCATGTGCATGGCCATCACCGATCATCCCCTGTACGACGATCTGGCGGACTTGAGCCCCATCATCGCGTGGAACGGCTGCATGTACCAGCTGGGCTATATCGACAGCATGGAAAACGACGAGGACATGCTGGCCGCCGCCTGGATCACGGGCATTCCGGAAACGGCCGATTGACCCCATCTTGCATTTTTCCGAAAAACCGGGTATAATCTGATCAGCGCATGACGCAAACCCGAGTGAATCTCTCATGACGGCCAGCGGACGGCGCGGAAAATCAGTTTCCCTTGCGGGCAGGGATGCGTCCGGGCCCAAGAGCGAAAGGAGGCAGGACAGATTCGTTTCAGGACGCATGGCGCTTGTCGCCGTGCGTTTTTTCCATCAAAGGAGGGAAAACTATGCCGGCGGAGGACCGCATCGGGTTCCTGGGCATCGTGATCGAGGATCTGGCCCAGGCTTCCAAAGTAAACCAGGTGATCTCCCAATACCAGGAAATCGTCACCGGGCGCATCGGCGTGCCGGATCACGAGCGGGGCATGGCGGTGATCGGCCTTCTGCTCCGGGGGAGCGATACGCAGGTGGGCGCGTTCACCGGAAAGCTGGGCAACATCCCCGGCGTGCAGGTGAAAAGCGCAATGACAAAACATTGAAAGAAAGAAGGAATCGAACCATGAAAAAGATCATCAAAACCATCGCCGTCCTGGCGCTGGTCCTGTCCCTGACGGCGGTGGCATGCACCGCCGATACCACCCCGGCCCGCCCCGTCCGGGTGGCCGCGCTGAAGGGCCCCACCGGCATGGCCGTGGCCCACATGATGAAGCAGAACGAGGGCGCATACGAATTCCTCATCGAATCCCAGCCCGCCAACGTCAACGCCCTGATCATTTCCGGCCAGGCGGACATCGCCGCCGTGCCCATCAACGCCGGCGCGGTGCTCTATAACAAGACCGAGGGCGGCGTCAAGGCCCTCTCCCTCATCACCCGGGGCATGCTCTATGTGCTGGAAAAGGGCGAAAGCATCCAGTCCGTTTCCGACCTGGCGGGCAGGACTGTCGCCGCCGCCGGCCAGGGCGCCACGCCGGAATACGTGATGAACTACATCCTGGAAACCAACGGGGTGGACGCGAAGGTGGAATACTTCTCCGAGCACGCGGAGGTGGTGGCCCGGGCGCTGGCGGGCCAGGCGGACGTGGTGCTGCTGCCCGAGCCCATGGTGACCAACCTGCTCATTAAGGACAGCAGCTACCGCAAGGCCCTGGACGTGACCGAGCTGTTCGGCGACGCCGCCCGGCAGAACGGCCTGGAGGACGCCCAGCTCTCCATGAGCGTGGTGATCGTGCGCCGGGAATTCCTGGAAAGCAATCCCGAGGCCGTGGCGCAGTTCATGCAGGATCTGGAGGCCTCCATCGCCTTCGCCAACGAAAACGTGCACGAAGCCGCCCAGGAAATCGCCGAACTGGAGATCATTCCCGCTGCGGCGGTGGCGGAAAAGGCCCTGCCCTCCTGCACGCTGGTGTTCATTTCCGGCGAGGACATGCAGGCCCAGGCCGCGCCCCTCTACGACATCCTTTTCGCCGCCAATCCCCAGTCCGTGGGCGGCAAAGTGCCGGACGACGGGTATTATTTCAAGTAAGCAGCTCCCTTCAGGAAAAAGCTGACGCATCGTTCACCCGCTTCGTGATCCCGAAACTGTTTTCCGGGGCGCGAAGCGGGTTTTCTTTGCCGGAAAATTGCCATCGTTCCCCTGCGTCACGTATCAATGAATGCCAGCCCCGTTTCTGCCGTTTTTCCGCGTATTCCGGGCGTCCTCCCGGCGATATCGGCGTTGACGCTAAGCGGGAAATCGGTTATAATATTCTGGGAAAATGGGGATGGATGGGCAAGCCCCGGCATCCTTTGCAAAAGCAGCGGATCCGCCCGCCGTTTTTCTTCCGGGCACGTTCCCGGCCGATGCGTTTTCCCGGCCGGATTTCGCCTGTGCAGCGCCTTGACGCGCTGGAAAAGAAGGGAGCCATTTATGAACATTCCGCTCCGGAAAAAAATCTTTCTTTCCGCCGCTGCGGTCCTGCTGATCGCCGTGCTTCTGTGCGGCGCCGCAGCCGAAACGGAAGAATACGCCGCCCAGACCATGCGCCTGCTGCAGTACACGGGCGACGTGCAGATCCTGGACGCCGAGGGCAGCCCCCGGTTCGTGATGGAAAACGTGCGCTTCTCCAGCGGCGAAACCATGATGACCGGCGAAAGCAGCCTGGCCTCCGTGGGCCTGGACGAAAGCAAGATCGTCACCGTGGACGAGCTGAGCAGCGTGGAATTCATCCAGCAGGAAGGCCACATCCTTCTGTCCCTCAAGGAAGGCACGCTGCTGCTGGACGTGGAAAAAAAGCTGGATGAAAACGAGGCCGTAGACATCCAGACCTCCACCATGACCGTAGGCATCCGCGGTACCATCGTGGGCCTGTCCGTGCTGCAGCCCACCCCGGATGTACAGAATCCCGGGGCGGAGAAAGGCCGGCAGAGCGACGGCCACGGCCAGATCGTTATGCTGTGGATGATGGCCGGCGTCGGTCATGTGGAATACGTGGACAGCCAGGGCAACCGGAACACGTTCCGTGCTGCCGCCGGCACCGCGGTCATCATTGCGGACCGTGACGGGGACGGCACGGCGGATTCCCAGCCGGGAGTGCAGCAAATCTCGGAAATGACCGTGCCGGACTGCTTTGTGGATTATCTGCGGGACAATCCGGCTGCGCTTCAGCGCGTGACGGAAGAAACCGGGCTGACCCTGGATGATCTTGCGAACGGCGCCGGCGAAAGCCTCCTGGGTGCGGGAACCGCCGGCTTCGATTATGCCGCCTCCGGCGACTGGCGCTGGCCCTCCAAGGTCACGCTGGTAGCCCAGAGCGCCACGAAAATGTACGACGGCAAGCCCCTTTCCCGGCCCGACGTGCTGGTGGACGGCCTTCCCGTGGGGCTTTTCTGCTCTGTCGCCGTCGCCGGTGAGCAGACCGACGCCGGCAGCAGCGGCAACGTCATCAAAAGCTATGCGATCTATAACGCAAATAACGAGAACGTAACGGATCATTTTACGAATATCGAAACCGTGAACGGCACCCTCACCGTGGAAAAAGCCCAGCTCACCGTGTGGACCGACAGCGCCGGAAAAACCTATGACGGCACGCCGCTGACGGCGAAGGAAGCAAAGCTGCACCGGGTGCCCGGCTATGAGAAGAACGACGCCCCCTGGAAAAACAGCTCCTTCCTGGTTTCCCCCAACGTCAACGAACAAACCCTCTACGGCATCTGCGGCACCGTGATCGTCCACGGCAAAAGCCCCCTCACCGGCGCCACCCAGGATATCCCGGTGAGCGCCGGCGAAAAGCTGACCATCTATCTGAACAGCACCGGAGAAACCATCCGGTTTGAAAAAACCGCCATTGCCGCCGCAGACCTTCCCCTGGACCTGGTAAAGCTGTATCTGGACAATCCGGATCTGCTGGCACAGGCCTGCGAACAGACGGGATGGACCAAGGCCGACATCGAAAAACGGAAAACGGCCCTGGAAAGCGCGAATGCCGCGGAGCTTGTGTCCCGGGACGGCCTGAACGTCAGCGCCGCCGGCGCGGACAGCCTGATCCTGGACTTTACCGATGTGCAGATCCACGTCGACTCCTCCGTCACCAATTACGACGGCCGCGCCCTGGGACCCCAGGAAGCGAAGTTCATCTCCATCCCCCTGGACCCCACCATCACCGTGACCGCCATCGGCAGCCAGACCGACGTGGGCACCAGCAAAAACGGCTATGAAATCAAATGGGGCGACGCCAACAAAAATAACTATACCGTGGTGGAGGACCTGGGCACCCTGACGGTCTACCCCGCCGCCCTCACCGTCACCACCGGGTCGGCCAGCAAAGCCTATGACGGCACGCCGCTGAGTTGCGAAGAGGCTTCCGTCACCGGCCTGGTGGGCGGCGAAACCGCCACCGTCACCGCCACCGGCAGCCAGACGGAGGTGGGCGCCTCCGACAATACCTACACCCTCGCCTGGGGCACCGCCAAGGAGAGCAACTATGCCGTAACGGACAGCCTGGGCACCCTGACAGTCAGCCCCGCCGCCCTCACCGTCACCACCGGGTCGGCCAGCAAAGCCTATGACGGCACGGCCCTCACCGCCCCCGCCGGAATCACCGGCCTGGTGGGCGGCGAAACCGCCACAGCCACCGCCACCGGCAGCCAGACGGACGTGGGCACGTCCAATAATACGTACACCCTTTCCTGGGGCACCGCCAAGGCGGGCAACTATACCGTAACGGAAGCCCGTCACCTTCACCGCGGCCTCCGCCAGCAAGACCTACGACGGATCTCCCCTCACCGACAGCAGCGTGACCGCGGCGGGTCTCCCCGCGGGTTATACCTGCACCGCCGCCGCCACCGGCACCCAGACGGACGCCGGCAGCAGCGATAATACCGTATCGTCCTATGCGATCCTGAAGGACGGCAGCGACGTGACGGCTAATTTCTCCAACGTGAGCACAGCGGCGGGCACCCTGACAGTCAGCCCCGCGCCCCTCACCGTCACCACCGGATCGGCCAGCAAAGCCTACGACGGCACG